>NZ_JAMKCQ010000001.1:2030175-2706900 GCF_024169515.1 Erwinia aphidicola
GCTGCTCGACGCGGGCTGGTATCGCTTTGATGCGCTGCCACAGCTGCCGCCGGCAGGTACCGTGGCACGCCGCCTGATCGAAGATACCGTCGCCCTGTGCCGGGCAGAAGCAGAATCCTGATCGCCCCGTTGCTTTATTTCTGCAATAAATTCAAATATTATCGGGCTCAAGGATGAGCCTGCAAATAAATAAGAAAAATCTATAATTAAAAGCGGTTAAACAATACCGCCTCACGTTATTGGAGTTTTTTATTTTTGTTGGTTTATTTTTTCCAGAAAGGACGTGAATTGTGACGCGGCGATTATTCCGCTGAAGATTAACACGTGCCGGGAGCATAAGGATGATGTGTGGGAAAACAGACTGTATTATCAGGTCAGACATGAAAAAAAATTGGCCGCTGTGGGGGATTTGGATCTTCTGGGGATGTGCGATCGTCGCCTTTGCGCTGTCTCAGAAAAGAATCATGTACCTCCTGGCTATCGCCGCAGGACTCTGTATTTTATTTTTATTTATCTTATCTTTGCACAAAAAAAGGATGGTTGCTCACGTGCTTAATTTCTCCAAAAAAGACCGCGATGCAGGCGTAGGTAAAAATGCTCCTGCCCTGAATACTGAACCCGCCAAAGCCGCTACTAGTGAACGTCATGACGACCTGATGATTAAAGAAACGACTATTTCACTCGGCTCGGTATTGCGGGGGGAAATAACCAATGAAAATAATATTACGGTTAATGGTACGGTCGAAGGAAACATTACCAGCCAGAAAATCACGCAGATTGGTAAAGAGGGAAGCGTTGTCGGCACGGTGAAATCCGCAAAGCTCGTCATTAACGGTTTACTTAAGGGGAGCTGCCACGCGGGAAGCGTCACTATTATGTCCCGTGGCCGGGTAGAGGGGGAGATCTACACGAACGAGCTGGCTATTGAAAAAGGGGGGGCCTTTATTGGTATGTCTCATCAGGTTGAAGATGAGATGGCACTAGCCAATAAGAGAGAGAAAAGGCCGACTGAGGCCAGCCATAAAGCCCCTGCTGCGCTGGCTGCCGTTGAAGATAATCCTCTGAGCTCCCAGGCGTTAACCCTCACAAAGTAAGCTCGACCCTTTGGCTGCACCAGGATTGCACGACTACAGTAGGGGGGAGGCTCTCTTTGCGGTGCATTTTACTGCGCAGCCTCACGGTCAATTCCAGTAAATGTTACACTACAGGCATGACTGGAGAGAGAGCCTTAAGATGAGCGAATTGAAGAACGATCGTTACCTGCGCGCCCTGCTGCGCCAGCCGGTTGATGTGACCCCGGTGTGGATGATGCGCCAGGCCGGCCGTTATTTGCCGGAATATAAAGCCACGCGTGCCGTGGCCGGTGACTTTATGTCGCTGTGCAAAAATGCCGAACTGGCCTGCGAAGTCACGCTGCAGCCCCTGCGCCGCTACGCGCTGGATGCGGCGATCCTGTTCTCCGATATCCTGACGATCCCCGATGCGATGGGCCTGGGGCTGTATTTCGAAGCGGGCGAAGGTCCACGCTTCTCTAACCCGATTACCTGCCGTGCCGACGTAGAAAAGCTGCCCATTCCCGATCCTGAGCAGGAGCTGGGTTACGTAATGAACGCGGTGCGCACCATTCGTAAAAACCTCAACGGCGAAGTGCCGCTGATCGGTTTCTCCGGTAGCCCGTGGACGCTGGCGACCTATATGGTTGAAGGCGGCAGTAGTAAGGCTTTCACCAAGCTGAAAAAGATGATGTACGCCGAACCCGAAACCCTGCATCTGATGCTGGATAAGCTGGCGGACAGCGTCACCCAGTATCTCAATGCGCAGATCCGTGCCGGTGCACAGTCGGTGATGATTTTTGACACCTGGGGCGGCGTGCTGACCGGGCGCGATTATCTGGAGTTCTCACTTCACTACATGCACAAAATCGTCGATGGTCTGCTGCACGAGAACGAAGGCCGGCGCGTGCCGGTAACGCTGTTCACCAAAGGGGGGGGACAGTGGCTGGAAGCCATGGCAGCGACAGGGTGTGATGCGCTGGGTCTTGACTGGACCACCGACATTGCCGATGCACGTCGCCGCGTAGGCCATAAAGTGGCGCTGCAGGGCAATATGGACCCCTCCATGCTTTACGCATCGCCAGCACGTATCGAACAGGAAGTGGCGGGTATTCTTGAAGGCTTTGGCGAGGGTACCGGCCATGTCTTCAATCTGGGCCACGGCATTCATCAGGATGTTCCACCCGAAAACGCAGGTGTGTTTGTTGAAGCGGTGCATAAGCTTTCGCGCCCTTACCACCTCGGGTAAATCAGCCAGGGGGAGGAACTATGGATATCGCAGCACTACGTGACCAGCAGCAGCAATGCGCCGCTGAGGTGATTGTCCGGGATGATTTTGACGTGATGCCGCCGCGCCTGATTGGCGGGGCAGATGTCGGATTTGAACAGGGCGGTGAAGTGACGCGTGCCGCGCTGACGATCCTCGAATATCCCTCAATGCAGGTCATTGAGCATCGGGTGGCGCGTATTGCCACTACCATGCCCTATATTCCCGGCTTCCTCTCCTTCCGTGAAATGCCCGCACTACAGGCCGCCTGGCAGCTGCTGGAGCACCATCCTGACCTGCTGCTGGTGGACGGTCACGGCATTGCCCATCCGCGCCGCCTCGGCGTTGCCAGCCATTTTGGCCTGCTGGTGGATGTCCCCACCATCGGCGTGGCGAAAAAGCGCCTGTGCGGGAAGTTTACACCGCCCGGTGCTGCGCCAGGCAGCGTGGAACCCCTGATTGATAAAGAGCAGCAGCTTGGCTGGGTGCTGCGCAGTAAGCTGCGCTGTAATCCGCTGTTTATCTCTCCCGCGCATCGCGTCAGTCAGGCCACTGCGCTGCAGTGGGTGCAGAACTGCCTGCGCGGTTATCGCCTGCCGGAACCCACGCGCTGGGCGGACGCTATCGCCTCCCGGCGCCCGGCATTCAGCAAACTCTCCGCAGATTAGCATTCGTGCTGCCCAGTGGCTTTTCAGGTACACTGCGGCAAGCGCATTAATTCTGAGATCCCGATATGTTACGTAACCCGATTCATCTGCGGCTGGAAAAACTCGAAAGCTGGCAGCACGTTACTTTTATGGCCTGCCTGTGCGAACGTATGGCGCCCAACTACCGCGAGTTTTGTCAGCAAACCGGCTTTGGTGATGGCCAGCTCTATCGTCGTATTCTTGATCTGCTGTGGGAAACCCTGGTGGTAAAAGACGCCAAGGTTAACTTCGACAGCCAGCTGGAAAAACTGGAAGAGGCGATCCCCTCTGCCGATGATTACGATCTGTACGGTGTTTACCCGGCAATCGATGCCTGCGTGGCGCTGAGCGAACTGCTGCATTCTCGCCTCAGTGGTGAAACCTTCACCCACGCAGTTGCGGTCAGCGAGACCTCCATCACTACCGTCGCAATGCTGGAAATGACCCAGGCCGGCCGTGAAATGACCGAAGAAGAGCTAAAAGAGAATCCCGCCGTCGAAGAGGAATGGGACATCCAGTGGGAGATATTCCGCCTGCTCGCCGCCTGTGAGGAGCGGGACCTGGAACTGATAAAAGGACTGCGATCTGACCTGCGCGAATCCGGAATCAGTAATATCGGTATAAATTTTCAGCAGTAAGGCGACAAAACGTGACCTCAGGCCCGATTTGTCGCGCCTTTGGGCTTCACATTCGCCCCCAGTCTGGTCTACATTTGGGGGGCTGAAAAATGTGGCTATCGGTGCGTGTATGCAGGAGAGTGCCAGAATCTGGTTTTTCCCTCGCACTCGGTGCTTAGCAAGCGATAAATACACTGTAAGGATAACTTATGAACAAGACTCAACTGATTGATGTAATTGCGGACAAAGCGGACCTGTCTAAGACCCAGGCTAAAGCTGCTCTGGAATCCACCCTGGCTGCGATTACTGAGTCTCTGAAAGAAGGTGATGCTGTACAACTGGTTGGTTTTGGTACCTTTAAAGTTAACCACCGTGCTGAGCGTACTGGCCGCAACCCGCAGACTGGCAAAGAGATCAAAATTGCTGCTGCAAACGTACCGGCATTTGTATCTGGTAAAGCACTGAAAGACGCTGTTAAGTAATCGTCTAACGGTGAAGAGTTTAAACAGGGGGGCGGATTCGCCCCTTTTGTTTATCCTCATTTCAGCCTTCACTGTGTTTTCCCCTGCTGAAGCCTCTTTGCTGGCGCCAGGGTTGTGATACTCTTTTCGTCATGAAACTCTCCCTTTGCAAACGCACCCTCTCTTTCGCCATGCTGCTGCTGTTAGCAGGCTGCAGTTCGCACTCCGATCTTCCCGACTTTACCGCCAGCGGCTATCTTGCCGATCGCGGTGCGGTGCGCATCTGGCGTAAAAATCACGACCAGCAGGTCGCCCATCTGATGACGGTGTATACGCCCTTCAGTGGTGGGGCGGTGGAAACCAGCGACTACCTGTGGCAGCAGGGCAAGCTTGTCTCGGTGGAGCGCCACATCATTGGCGCAGCACCGGATGACGTGATGTTGCGCTTTGATCTTGAAGGCAGGCTGAGCTTTATGCAGCGCCAGCTCTCCGGGCGGCGTGAGGCGCTCTCCGCTGATGCGGTGGCGCTGTATCAGTTTGATGCCCAGCGGATGCTGAAAGTCAGCGATGACCTGCTGGCAGGGCGCGTGCTGCTGCGTCAGGGCAGCTGGCAGCCGGATGGTACGATTAAGACCTGCCAGGGCGCGCAGGCTCGCCCTGAGTTTACCCGTATTGAGCTGGGTTATATCGCCCGCCAGCAGCGTGACAAACCCGGAGCGGTGAGCGTAGCCTGGCTGGAAGCACCGGGCGGCACGCAGCTGTTGCAGGTCGCCAGCGATGACTTCTGCAGCAGTGAGCCGAAGGATGAGAGTTTTTAAGCATGAAAAAGGGGCGGATTAACCCTCCGCCCCTCAGGCTACCTGGCAGCAGGCGACAGCTTATCGCCCGCTGTTACTATTTACGATTAATCGCGCGATAGCCGATATCTTTACGGTAGAAGCTGCCATTCCAGGAGATTGGCTGCGCCAGCTGATAAGCACGCTTCTGTGCAGCGGCCACATCTTCACCCAGGGCGGTCACGCACAGCACGCGCCCACCGTTGGTCACCACCAGGTCGTCCTGCAGCGTTGTCCCGGCGTGGAACACCTTGCCATCCGCTACTTCTTCCAGCGGCAGACCGTGGATCTGCTCACCGTTGACGTAATCGCCTGGATACCCGCCAGCCGCCAGTACCACACCCAGTGAAGGGCGTGGATCCCAGACGGAGTCTTTCTCGTTCAGCTTGCCGTCAACGGCAGCCAGGCAGAGATCGACCAGATCCGACTGCAGGCGCAGCATGATCGGCTGCGTTTCTGGATCGCCAAAGCGGCAGTTAAACTCGATGACCTTCGGCTGGCCGCTCTTGTCGATCATCAGACCGGCGTACAAGAATCCGGTGTAGACGTTGCCTTCGCCCGCCATGCCGCGCACGGTTGGCCAGATCACTTCGTCCATCACCTTCTGGTGGATCTCGTCGGTTACCACCGGAGCCGGGGAGTAAGCTCCCATGCCGCCAGTGTTCGGGCCGGTATCACCATCGCCAACGCGTTTGTGATCCTGGCTGGTGGCCATCGGTAAGACGTTCTCACCATCAACCATTACGATAAAGCTGGCTTCTTCGCCATCGAGGAACTCTTCCACCACGATGCGGTGACCTGCGTCGCCAAAGGCGTTACCAGCCAGCATATCCTGAATGGCGTCTTCCGCTTCCTGCAGCGTCATCGCGACGATCACGCCTTTACCTGCCGCCAGCCCGTCGGCCTTAATGACGATCGGCGCGCCTTTCTCGCGCACGTAAGCCAGTGCAGGCTCAACGTCCGTGAAGTTCTGGTATTCGGCCGTCGGGATCTTGTGGCGTGCGAGGAAGTCTTTGGTGAACGCCTTCGAGCCTTCCAGCTGCGCAGCGGCCTGAGTGGGTCCAAAGATCTTGAGACCCGCAGCGCGGAAAGCATCAACGACGCCAATCACCAGCGGCGCTTCCGGGCCAACGATGGTCAGGTCGATTTTCTCTTTCTGCGCAAAGCTCAGCAGGCCCTGAATATCGGTTGGGCTGATAGCCACGTTCTGCAACGCGGGTTCCAGCGCAGTACCGGCATTGCCCGGCGCTACAAACACGGTCTCAGCCAGCGGGGACTGAGCGGCTTTCCAGGCCAGCGCGTGTTCACGGCCGCCATTACCAATCACTAAAATTTTCATCTGAGGCTCCGTAATTAATGGCGGAAGTGGCGCATGTCGGTGAAGATCATTGCGATGCCGTGCTCATCCGCGGCGGCAATCACTTCATCATCACGGATCGAACCACCCGGCTGGATCACACAGGTAATACCCACGGCCGCAGCGGCATCAATACCGTCGCGGAACGGGAAGAAAGCGTCTGACGCCATCGCAGAACCTTTCACTTCCAGGCCTTCATCGGCGGCTTTAATGCCGGCGATTTTCGCGGAGTAAACGCGGCTCATCTGACCGGCACCAATACCAATTGTCACATTGTCGCGTGCGTAGACGATGGCATTCGACTTCACGAACTTCGCCACTTTCCAGCAGAACAGCGCATCACGCAGCTCCTGCTCGGACGGCTGACGTTTGCTGACCACGCGCAGCTGGCTCTCATTCACCATGCCGAGGTCACGATCCTGCACCAGCAGGCCACCGTTAACGCGTTTGAAATCGAGCGCGCTCTGGCGCTGCTGCCACTGACCACAGGTCAGCACGCGCACGTTCTGTTTGGCAGCGGTCACTTTCAACGCTGCTTCAGTGGCCGCAGGCGCGATGATCACTTCCACGAACTGGCGGCTGATGATCGCCTGCGCGGTGGCTTCGTCCAGCTCGCGGTTAAAGGCAATGATGCCGCCGAAAGCAGAGGTCGGGTCGGTTTTGTACGCGCGCTCGTAAGCATCGAGAATGGAAGCGCCAACGGCGACACCGCACGGGTTAGCGTGCTTGACGATCACGCAGGCTGGCTGGTCGAACTCTTTCACGCACTCCAGCGCCGCATCAGTATCGGCAATGTTGTTGTAAGAGAGCGCTTTGCCCTGCACCTGCTGTGCCGTTGCCACCGAAGCTTCAGCAACATTCTCTTCTATATAGAAGGCAGCATCCTGATGGCTGTTCTCGCCGTAGCGCATATCCTGCTTCTTGATGAAGTTCAGGTTGAGGGTACGTGGGAAGCGGCCGGATGGCGCGGTAGTTTCGCCGTGGTAAGCCGGCACCAGGCTACCGAAGTAGTTGGCAATCATGCTGTCGTAGGCGGCAGTGTGTTCGAAGGCTTTAATCGCCAGGTCGAAGCGGGTTTCAAGCGTCAGCGAGTTGTCGTTGGCATCCAGCTCCGCAATGATGGCCTGGTAGTCACTGCTCTTCACCACGATCGCCACGTCTTTGTGGTTCTTCGCCGCAGAGCGCACCATGGTCGGGCCGCCGATATCAATGTTCTCAACGGCGTCTGCCAGCGAGCAGCCTTCCCGCGCCACGGTCTGGGCAAACGGATAGAGGTTAACGACAACAATATCAATAGGGGAGATGCCGTGCTCAGCCATGATGGCATCATCCTGGTCGCGGCGCCCCAGGATGCCACCATGCACTTTCGGGTGCAGCGTTTTGACGCGTCCATCCATCATTTCCGGGAAACCGGTGTAGTCAGACACTTCAGTGACGGGCAGGCCAGCCTCTGCCAGCAGGCGTGCAGTACCGCCAGTGGACAGCAGCTCGACGCCACGTTGGGAAAGCGCCTGAGCGAATTCGAGGATACCGGCTTTATCAGACACGCTGAGCAGCGCGCGGCGTAGAGGACGACGTTGTTGCATGAGGTTTATCCCTTGGGCTTTGGATCGCATATAAAGAGCGTTATATGAGGCTTAGCGATCTCTTTCTATATATAGAAGAGAAATAAGTCTCAGGTAACGCCCCTGAGGGGGCTTCCGTTTGCGCGGGGCATTGTAGCGAAAACGATTGCGCGATGCTCGTCAAAATTACGCTGTTGCGACGAATGTGGATAAGTTTGTGTATAAGCAGGTATAAAGCAGGCTTTTGCTGGGGATTGCAGCAAACAGTCAAATTATCGCAAATTAGCCCTTGTCACTCGTCAGGATCTCCCTATAATGCGCAACCACTGAGACGGCACAACGGCTTACCGGCCAGCGGCTCAGGAGGTTCAGGAAGTATCTGAACCGCCGGAAAAACTTCTCAAAAAGAAGTTGACTCCGAAGGAGGAAAGCGTAATATACGCCACCTCGCGACAGGAAGCCTCGGCACTGCTCGCAACGCTCTTTAACAATTTATCAGACAATCTGTGTGGGCACTCGCAGGATTGATATCAACGTCTCCGGACGTAAAAAATATCAAGCCTCACGAGTGAACACATAATGAAATTCATTATGACGTTTTACAGATGAGCACCGCTGAACTTGTTTCAGCAAATCGAACTTTTAATTGAAGAGTTTGATCATGGCTCAGATTGAACGCTGGCGGCAGGCCTAACACATGCAAGTCGAACGGTAGCACAGAGAGCTTGCTCTTGGGTGACGAGTGGCGGACGGGTGAGTAATGTCTGGGAAACTGCCCGATGGAGGGGGATAACTACTGGAAACGGTAGCTAATACCGCATAACGTCTTCGGACCAAAGTGGGGGACCTTCGGGCCTCACACCATCGGATGTGCCCAGATGGGATTAGCTAGTAGGTGGGGTAACGGCTCACCTAGGCGACGATCCCTAGCTGGTCTGAGAGGATGACCAGCCACACTGGAACTGAGACACGGTCCAGACTCCTACGGGAGGCAGCAGTGGGGAATATTGCACAATGGGCGCAAGCCTGATGCAGCCATGCCGCGTGTATGAAGAAGGCCTTCGGGTTGTAAAGTACTTTCAGTGGGGAGGAAGGCGATGAAGTTAATAGCTTCGTCGATTGACGTTACCCGCAGAAGAAGCACCGGCTAACTCCGTGCCAGCAGCCGCGGTAATACGGAGGGTGCAAGCGTTAATCGGAATTACTGGGCGTAAAGCGCACGCAGGCGGTCTGTCAAGTCGGATGTGAAATCCCCGGGCTCAACCTGGGAACTGCATTCGAAACTGGCAGGCTAGAGTCTTGTAGAGGGGGGTAGAATTCCAGGTGTAGCGGTGAAATGCGTAGAGATCTGGAGGAATACCGGTGGCGAAGGCGGCCCCCTGGACAAAGACTGACGCTCAGGTGCGAAAGCGTGGGGAGCAAACAGGATTAGATACCCTGGTAGTCCACGCCGTAAACGATGTCGACTTGGAGGTTGTGCCCTTGAGGCGTGGCTTCCGGAGCTAACGCGTTAAGTCGACCGCCTGGGGAGTACGGCCGCAAGGTTAAAACTCAAATGAATTGACGGGGGCCCGCACAAGCGGTGGAGCATGTGGTTTAATTCGATGCAACGCGAAGAACCTTACCTGGCCTTGACATCCACGGAATTTGGCAGAGATGCCTTAGTGCCTTCGGGAACCGTGAGACAGGTGCTGCATGGCTGTCGTCAGCTCGTGTTGTGAAATGTTGGGTTAAGTCCCGCAACGAGCGCAACCCTTATCCTTTGTTGCCAGCGAGTAATGTCGGGAACTCAAAGGAGACTGCCGGTGATAAACCGGAGGAAGGTGGGGATGACGTCAAGTCATCATGGCCCTTACGGCCAGGGCTACACACGTGCTACAATGGCGCATACAAAGAGAAGCGACCTCGCGAGAGCAAGCGGACCTCATAAAGTGCGTCGTAGTCCGGATCGGAGTCTGCAACTCGACTCCGTGAAGTCGGAATCGCTAGTAATCGTAGATCAGAATGCTACGGTGAATACGTTCCCGGGCCTTGTACACACCGCCCGTCACACCATGGGAGTGGGTTGCAAAAGAAGTAGGTAGCTTAACCTTCGGGAGGGCGCTTACCACTTTGTGATTCATGACTGGGGTGAAGTCGTAACAAGGTAACCGTAGGGGAACCTGCGGTTGGATCACCTCCTTACCTGAAGATACCTTCCCGCGTAGTGCTCACACAGATTGTCTGATGAACGTAACGAGCAAAATGTAGTATCAGAGTCCCCATCGTCTAGAGGCCCAGGACACTGCCCTTTCACGGCTGTAACAGGGGTTCGAATCCCCTTGGGGACGCCATACCGGTAACGAAGTGAAAGTCGTTATCACCGTATCTCAAAACTGACTTTTTGGAGTCACGTTTGAGATATTTGCTCTTTAACAATCCGGAACAAGCTGAAAATTGAAACGACGCGTCGTATTCATTCTCCGTAATAAGAATGAAGTTAACGATGCGTTCGAGTCTCTCAAATGCTCACGACAGCATGCTGTCCTTCGGGACGCTTGTGGGTTGTGAGGTTAAGCGACTAAGCGTACACGGTGGATGCCTAGGCAGTCAGAGGCGATGAAGGGCGTGCTAATCTGCGATAAGCGTCGGTAAGGTGATATGAACCGCAACAACCGACGATACCCGAATGGGGAAACCCAGTGTGATACGTCACACTATCATGTCATGAATACATAGTGGCATGAGGCGAACCGGGGGAACTGAAACATCTAAGTACCCCGAGGAAAAGAAATCAACCGAGATTCCCCCAGTAGCGGCGAGCGAACGGGGAACAGCCCAGAACCTGAATCAGCTTGTGCATTAGTGGAAGCGTCTGGAAAGTCGCAGGGTACAGGGTGATACTCCCGTACACAAAAATGCACTTGCTGTGAGTTCGATGAGTAGGGCGGGACACGTGACATCCTGTCTGAATATGGGGGGACCATCCTCCAAGGCTAAATACTCCTGACTGACCGATAGTGAACCAGTACCGTGAGGGAAAGGCGAAAAGAACCCCGGCGAGGGGAGTGAAACAGAACCTGAAACCGTGTACGTACAAGCAGTGGGAGCACCTTCGTGGTGTGACTGCGTACCTTTTGTATAATGGGTCAGCGACTTATATTCTGTAGCAAGGTTAACCGTATAGGGGAGCCGCAGGGAAACCGAGTCTTAACTGGGCGTTAAGTTGCAGGGTATAGACCCGAAACCCGGTGATCTAGCCATGGGCAGGTTGAAGGTTGGGTAACACTAACTGGAGGACCGAACCGACTAATGTTGAAAAATTAGCGGATGACTTGTGGCTGGGGGTGAAAGGCCAATCAAACCGGGAGATAGCTGGTTCTCCCCGAAAGCTATTTAGGTAGCGCCTCGTGAACTCATCTTCGGGGGTAGAGCACTGTTTCGGCTAGGGGGCCATCCCGGCTTACCAACCCGATGCAAACTGCGAATACCGAAGAATGTTATCACGGGAGACACACGGCGGGTGCTAACGTCCGTCGTGAAGAGGGAAACAACCCAGACCGCCAGCTAAGGTCCCAAAGTCATGGTTAAGTGGGAAACGATGTGGGAAGGCACAGACAGCCAGGATGTTGGCTTAGAAGCAGCCATCATTTAAAGAAAGCGTAATAGCTCACTGGTCGAGTCGGCCTGCGCGGAAGATGTAACGGGGCTAAACCATGCACCGAAGCTGCGGCAGCGATACGCAAGTATTGTTGGGTAGGGGAGCGTTCTGTAAGCCGTTGAAGGTGTGCTGTGAGGCATGCTGGAGGTATCAGAAGTGCGAATGCTGACATAAGTAACGATAAAGCGGGTGAAAAGCCCGCTCGCCGGAAGACCAAGGGTTCCTGTCCAACGTTAATCGGGGCAGGGTGAGTCGACCCCTAAGGCGAGGCCGAAAGGCGTAGTCGATGGGAAACGGGTTAATATTCCCGTACTCGGTGTTACTGCGAAGGGGGGACGGAGAAGGCTATGTTAGCCGGGCGACGGTTGTCCCGGTTTAAGCGTGTAGGCTTGAGTTCCAGGCAAATCCGGAACTCTTTAAGGCTGAGGCGTGACGACGAGGCACTACGGTGCTGAAGTAACAAATGCCCTGCTTCCAGGAAAAGCCTCTAAGCATCAGGTAACATCGAATCGTACCCCAAACCGACACAGGTGGTCAGGTAGAGAATACCAAGGCGCTTGAGAGAACTCGGGTGAAGGAACTAGGCAAAATGGTGCCGTAACTTCGGGAGAAGGCACGCTGTCGGTAGGTGAAACCCCTCGCGGGTGGAGCTGAAGGCAGTCGAAGATACCAGCTGGCTGCAACTGTTTATTAAAAACACAGCACTGTGCAAACACGAAAGTGGACGTATACGGTGTGACGCCTGCCCGGTGCCGGAAGGTTAATTGATGGGGTTATCCGTAAGGAGAAGCTCTTGATCGAAGCCCCGGTAAACGGCGGCCGTAACTATAACGGTCCTAAGGTAGCGAAATTCCTTGTCGGGTAAGTTCCGACCTGCACGAATGGCGTAATGATGGCCAGGCTGTCTCCACCCGAGACTCAGTGAAATTGAACTCGCTGTGAAGATGCAGTGTACCCGCGGCAAGACGGAAAGACCCCGTGAACCTTTACTACAGCTTGACACTGAACATTGAGCCTTGATGTGTAGGATAGGTGGGAGGCTTTGAAGCGTGGACGCCAGTCTGCGTGGAGCCAACCTTGAAATACCACCCTTTAACGTTTGATGTTCTAACCTGGCGCCGTGATCCGGCGTGGGGACAGTGTCTGGTGGGTAGTTTGACTGGGGCGGTCTCCTCCTAAAGAGTAACGGAGGAGCACGAAGGTTAGCTAATCACGGTCGGACATCGTGAGGTTAGTGCAATGGCATAAGCTAGCTTGACTGCGAGAGTGACGGCTCGAGCAGGTGCGAAAGCAGGTCATAGTGATCCGGTGGTTCTGAATGGAAGGGCCATCGCTCAACGGATAAAAGGTACTCCGGGGATAACAGGCTGATACCGCCCAAGAGTTCATATCGACGGCGGTGTTTGGCACCTCGATGTCGGCTCATCACATCCTGGGGCTGAAGTAGGTCCCAAGGGTACGGCTGTTCGCCGTTTAAAGTGGTACGCGAGCTGGGTTTAGAACGTCGTGAGACAGTTCGGTCCCTATCTGCCGTGGGCGCTGGAGAATTGAGAGGGGTTGCTCCTAGTACGAGAGGACCGGAGTGAACGCACCACTGGTGTTCGGGTTGTCATGCCAATGGCATTGCCCGGTAGCTAAGTGCGGAAAAGATAAGCGCTGAAAGCATCTAAGCGCGAAACTTGCCTCGAGATGAATTCTCCCTGGGTCCTTGAGACCCCTGAAGGGACGTTGAAGACTACGACGTTGATAGGCCGGGTGTGTAAGCGCAGCGATGCGTTGAGCTAACCGGTACTAATGACCCGTGAGGCTTAACCTTACAACGCCAGAAGCGTTCTGGTGTGCGTTATGAGAGACGCAAAAGAGATTTTCAGCCTGTGACCGGATAACAATTTAGCGGGAACGAAAGATTTTGTGCTGAAGCAAGGCGGCAAGCGAAGGAAAGGAGGGAGCATACTGAAGTATGTGACTGACTTTACGAGCGCGGCCAACGCAGCAGCAGTGCAAAATATTCGTTTCGTGCACCAAGATTTGCCTGGCGGCTTTAGCGCGGTGGTCCCACCTGACCCCATGCCGAACTCAGAAGTGAAACGCCGTAGCGCCGATGGTAGTGTGGGGCCTCCCCATGCGAGAGTAGGGAACTGCCAGGCATCAAATAAAGCAATAACCCCGACCGAAAGGCCGGGGTTTTTTGCGTTTAAAGGGCCGTTAAGCACGCCAGATCCCAAAGGCCAATCGTTGATCGACACGTGCTGCCTACTTACTGCGTAAGATCTTCACCAATCCATACATAATGATCAGATAACCCAGGCTCTGAGTGGGCTCTTCAGCAGTATTTTTCAGTGCTTCGCTATAATGAATATTCGCAATTCCCTTCCAGAGATAGCGGTTGCCAAACAGTCTGGACCACACCAGTACTAAAATAAGACCACAAATCAAGTAGTTATAATCGCCGAATCTGTGCAACTCCACAAGATTTCTCAAAGCCTTCCTGATGCCTTGCTGAGCCGCCTGCCACAGATAACTCACTGATATTGCGATAGCCAGCCACGACCAGTGAAGCGCTCCGTTAAATAAATCGCGAATATTTTCCCGGTTCTCACGGATAAACATCGCAGCAAAAAGCCCTATAATCAGTAAGATCCCACCGGACAGGTCTCTGTTATTATCTTTGATTTTATACAGCAGGATTATATTAATAATCAGAAAGACAGAGTGCGAGATGGCGGTTATTGAATGCTTATTAACCTCATTTTTGAAAATATAATTATCAGCCATTACAATCAGATATGGCACGCACATCACCATCGCCAGCGCGAGGTATTCCTTTATTTTTTGCATATCCGTGAACACATTATCTGTTTAGAAATGTGTAATCTAACAAAGCCAGGCAGCTCCCGACTTCCCTATTTTAGCTATTATTGACGCACACTGCGGGAACAACACTTTTAGTCCCCAAAGCCAGGCGTGATGAAACATTTTCAACTATTCGATGAATACTCGACATTCGCGGCAGAGCGCGTTATCTTTGGCTGTCTGGATGTCTAAACGTATAAACGTATGTAGTGAGGAAGCAGGTTATGCCGATCAGGGTACCCGATGAATTACCAGCCGTGAATTTTCTGCGCAACGAGAACGTCTTTGTCATGACGTCCACGCGTGCCAGCACGCAGATGATCCGCCCGCTAAAAGTGCTGGTACTGAATCTGATGCCGAAGAAGATCGAAACCGAGAACCAGTTTCTGCGCCTGCTCTCCAACTCTCCCCTGCAAATTGATGTGCAGCTGCTGCGCATCGACAGCCGGGAATCACGTAATACCCCTTCGGAGCATCTGAACAATTTCTACTGTAATTTCGAAGATATTCAGCATGATAACTACGATGGATTGATCGTCACCGGCGCGCCGCTGGGACTGGTCGACTTTAATGATGTGGCTTACTGGCCCCAGATCCAGCAGGTGCTGCACTGGGCGAAAGAACACGTCACTTCCACACTGTTCGTCTGTTGGGCGGTACAGGCTGCGTTAAACATTCTGTATGGCATCCCCAAGCAGACGCGGGAAAACAAGCTTTCAGGTGTGTTTGAGCATCAGATCCTGCATCCGCATGCGCTGCTCACGCGGGGCTTTGACGATACCTTCCTTGCGCCGCACTCACGCTATGCTGATTTCCCGGTGCAGCTACTGCGAGACTACACCGATCTGGAGATCTTCGCGGAATCGGAGCAGACCGGAGCCTATCTGTTTGCCAGCAAGGATAAGCGCCTGGCATTTGTCACCGGCCACCCCGAGTACGATGCCCTGACGCTTTCCGGCGAATATCATCGCGACTACGACGCTGGCCTGCAGCCGGAAGTACCTTTCAACTACTTCCCCCATGACAACCCTGAGCTACCGCCGCGTGCCAGCTGGCGTAGCCATGGCAACCTGCTGTTCTCCAACTGGCTCAACTACTACGTTTACCAGATTACGCCATTCGACCTGCGCCATATGAACCCGACACTCGAATAGTCGCGCTGAACGTAGAAAGCAAAGGGTGGATCCTCGATCCACCCTTTGGCATTTCTACAGCTGTAAGCTCCTCCCCATCAAGCTTAATCCTGTCACCCGATCTTCCTCACATTACCGATGAAAACACCTTCCTGTTATTGCGATCTTTAATCTCTCTTTAAATCATCATGTTGAGATGATTTTTTAATTAAAATGGAAATAGTTTTTGATTTTAAATTTTAACTGATTATATTTTGATCCTGTAGCTTAAAGATTGTTCAGCGGCAGCACGCCGGATCTCTCAGCCGCCCACCGGTCGATGACAGGAGAAAAAGATGACACAGCAGGTAATCAGCAGCGAACTGACCTTTCAGCACGCGTTTGGTCAGGCAGAACAACAGATCCTTACCGATTCCGCCGTCGATTTTCTGGCTGAACTGGTGGCACGCTTTACGCCGCGACGTAATGCACTACTGGCCGATCGCCAACGGGTGCAGCGTAAAATCGATGGCGGAGTACTGCCGGGTTTTATTTCGGAAACTAATTCCATTAAAGATAAAGCGTGGAAGATCCGCGGTATCCCAGCCGATTTACAGAACCGCCGGGTAGAGATCACCGGCCCGGTTGAACGCAAGATGGTGATCAATGCGCTCAACGCCAACGTGAATGTCTTTATGGCGGATTTTGAGGATTCGCTGGCGCCCAGCTGGGAGAAGGTGATTGCCGGACAGATCAATCTACGCGATGCGGTAAACGGCACGATCAGCTACCGCAATGAAGCCGGGAAGATCTACCAGCTGAAGCCCGATCCCGCGGTATTGATCTGCCGCGTGCGCGGTCTGCACCTGCCGGAAAAACACGTTACCTGGCGTGATGAGGCGATCCCGGGCAGCCTGTTTGATTTCGCGCTCTACTTCTTCCACAACGTCGACACGCTGCTGGCAAAGGGCAGTGGCCCCTATTTCTACCTGCCAAAAACCCAGTCTTACCACGAAGCGGCCTGGTGGAGTGACGTATTCAGCTACGCCGAAGATCGTTTCGATCTGCCACGCGGTACCATCAAAGCCACGCTGCTTATTGAAACGCTGCCAGCGGTATTCCAGATGGACGAGATCCTCTATCACCTGCGCGATCATATCGTCGGGCTAAACTGCGGCCGCTGGGATTACATCTTCAGCTACATCAAAACGCTGAAGAACTACCCGGATCGCGTCCTGCCGGATCGCCAGTCGCTCACGATGGATCAGGGGTTTCTCGATGCTTACTCACGACTGTTGATCAAAACCTGCCACCGGCGCGGCGCGTTTGCGATGGGTGGCATGGCGGCCTTTATCCCCAGCAAAGATGCCGAACGCAATCAGTGGGTGCTGGATAAAGTTCAGGCTGATAAGCAGCGTGAAGCCACCAATGGGCATGACGGCACCTGGATTGCACATCCAGGCCTGGCCGACGCCGTGATGGAGATTTTCAATCAGGTACTGGGCGACCGCCCAAACCAGCTACAGGTAATGCGCGTGCAGGATGCCCCCGTTACCGCTGAGCAGCTGCTGGCCCCCTGCGACGGAGCGCGCACCGCGGCGGGCATGCGCGCCAATATTCGCGTGGCGGTGCAGTACATCGAAGCCTGGATTAGCGGCAACGGCTGCGTGCCAATTTACGGTCTGATGGAGGATGCTGCCACCGCTGAGATCTCGCGTACCTCTATCTGGCAGTGGATCCACCATCGCAAAACCCTGCAAAGCGGAGAAGTGGTGACCGAAGCGCTGTTCCGCCAGATGCTGACTGAAGAGATGCAGGTTATTCGCCAGGAGCTGGGCGACACGCGCTATGACAACGGGCGCTTCAATGAAGCCGCCGCGCTGATGGAGCGCATTACCACCGAACCCGAACTGGTGGAGTTTCTGACTCTGCCCGGCTACCGCTTACTCCCCTGAACCCTGACAAGGAGCACCACAATGACTTCTCGTATCCAACAGATTCAGCAGATAGAACAAACCTGGCGTGAAGCTCGCTGGGACGGCATTACCCGCCCCTACAGCGCGGCGGAAGTGGTTAAGCTGCGCGGCTCGGTCAACCCGGTCTGTACCCTGGCCGAAAACGGTGCGCACCGGCTCTGGAAACTGCTTAACGGCGGAGCGAAGAAAGGTTACGTCAACAGCCTGGGCGCCCTGACCGGTGGGCAGGCGCTGCAGCAGGCGAAAGCGGGGATTGAGGCTATTTACTTATCCGGCTGGCAGGTCGCGGCCGATGCTAATCTCGCAGCCAGCATGTACCCGGACCAGTCGCTGTACCCGGCCAACTCGGTGCCGTCGGTGGTGGAACGGATCAACAACACGTTCCAGCGTGCCGATCAGATCCAGTGGTCGAGCGAGATTGAGCCGGGCGACCCGCGCCATGTTGACTACTTCCTGCCGATTGTCGCGGATGCCGAAGCCGGATTTGGCGGCGTGCTGAATGCATTTGAACTGATGAAGTCGATGATCCAGGCTGGAGCCGCCGGCGTACATTTTGAGGACCAGCTGGCCTCGGTGAAGAAGTGCGGCCATATGGGTGGCAAAGTGCTGGTGCCAACCCAGGAAGCGATTCAGAAACTGGTGGCGGCGCGGCTGGCGGCGGATGTGATGGGTGTGCCAACGGTGCTGATTGCGCGTACCGATGCCGACGCAGCGGACCTGATCACCTCCGACTGCGACGAATATGACCGCGAATTTATCAGCGGTGAGCGCACCCCGGAGGGTTTTTTCCGCACCCATGCCGGAGTCGAACAGGCGATCAGCCGCGGGCTGGCTTACGCACCTTACGCCGACGTGATCTGGTGTGAAACCTCGAAGCCGGACCTGGAGCAGGCGCGCCGTTTCGCCGACGCGATACACGCCCGCTTCCCCGGCAAGCTGCTGGCATACAACTGTTCACCGTCATTTAACTGGAAAAAGAATCTCGACGACGACACCATCGCCCGCTTCCAGCAGGCACTGTCTGAAATGGGCTACAAATATCAGTTCATCACCCTGGCAGGGATCCACAGCATGTGGTTCAACATGTTCGACCTCGCGCAGGCGTATGCGCAGGGGGAGGGGATGCGCCACTACGTAGAGAAAGTGCAGCAGCCGGAGTTTGCCGCCATCAAGCAGGGTTACACCTTCTCTTCGCATCAGCAGGAGGTCGGCACCGGCTACTTTGACCATGTCACCACCATTATTCAGGGTGGGGTGTCATCCGTCACGGCATTGACCGGATCGACGGAAGAAGATCAGTTTTAACCCCGCAGGATCGGGCATGCCCGACCCCTACACCGAACGCTCGAGCTTAGCATCGTAGGGGACGGGCATGCCCGTCCCTTCCTGAAACCCGCGCCGGAGGCACACCATGGCCACACTCGAAACCCTGATTGCCCGCACCATCCTGCAGGGATTTGACGCGCAGTATGGTCGCTTTCTTGAGGTTACCGCCGGGGCGCAGCAGCGCTTTGAACAGGCCGACTGGCTGGCGGTGCAGCAGGCGATGAAAGCGCGTATTCACCTCTACGACCATCACGTCGGCCTGGTGGTGGAACAGCTGCGCTGCATCACCGCCTCACAGGCCGACGACCGCGATTTTCTCCAGCGGGTGAAAGCGATCTACACCGACCTGCTGCCGGACTATCCGCGCTTTGAGATTGCCGAAAGCTTTTTTAACTCCGTCTACTGTCGGCTGTTCAGCCACCAGGCATTGACGCCGGAGCGGCTATTTATCTTCAGCTCGCAGCCCGAACGGCGCTTTCGTACCATTCCGCGGCCGCTGGCCAGGGAGTTTAGCGCTACGGCCGGCTGGCCGCCGCTGCTGAGCCGTCTGCTGCACGACCTGCCGCTGCGCCTGCCCTGGCAGGATCTGGCGCGCGATATTGGCTTTATCACGGCGCATCTGCACGAACAGTTCAGTGCGGAGGCGCTACAGCAGGCAACGCTACAGGTGGCTAACGAACTGTTTTATCGCAACAAAGCGGCCTGGCTGGTGGCTAAACTGCGCACTCCTTGCGGCATCTGCGCCTTTCTGCTGCCAATCCACCGCAGCGATGAGGGCGAGCTGTTTATCGATACCTGCCTGACCAGCAACCGTGAGGCGAGTATCGTGTTTGGCTTCGCCCGATCCTATTTTATGGTTTATGCCCCACTGCCGGCGGCGCTGGTCGAATGGCTGCGCGAGATCCTACCCGGCAAAACCACCGCCGAGCTGTATATGGCGATTGGCTGCCAGAAGCATGGCAAGACTGAGAGCTATCGCGAATACCTCAGCTATATGACGCAAACCCGCGAACAGTTTGTTATCGCGCCCGGCGTACCGGGCCTGGTGATGCTGGTATTTACCCTGCCGGGCTTCGATCGGGTATTTAAGGTGATCAAAGACCGCTTTGCGCCGCAGAAAGAGGTCACGCCGGAACGGGTGCGCGCGTGCTACCAGCTGGTCAAGGAGCATGACCGCGTGGGCAGAATGGCCGACACCCAGGAGTTTGAAAACTTCGCGATCGAGCAGCAGCGACTTAGCCCACAGCTGCTGGCACTGCTGCAGCGCGAGGTGCCGGAGAAACTTCACTATCAGGGCGAGCAGCTGGTCATCAGCCATCTGTATATGGAGCGCCGCATGACGCCGCTCAATATGTGGCTGGAGCAGGCTAATCCACAGCAGCGGCGCGAGGCAATCGAGGAGTACGGCAACGCGGTAAAGCAGCTGGCGGCGGCCAACATCTTCCCCGGCGATATGCTGTATAAAAATTTCGGTATCACCCGTCACGGGCGCGTGGTGTTCTATGACTACGATGAAATCAGCTACATGACCGAAGTGAATTTTCGCGACATCCCGCCGCCGTGCTACCCGGAGGATGAGCTGAGCCACGAGCCGTGGTACAGCGTGTCGCCGGAAGATGTGTTCCCGGAGGAGTTTCGTCACTATCTGTGTGCCGACCCGGCAATCGGCAGACTGTTCGATGAGATGCACAGTGAACTGTTTCGCGCCGGGTACTGGCGCGAGCTGCAGCAGCGCATCCGCAATGGCCATATCGAAGATGTGTTTGCTTATCGTCGGCGTCAGCGCTTTTGCCAGCGCTATACCCTTCATACTCTTTGATGCCGCTCCCATTATTTTGGCTATAAATGAGGTTAGCGCCCACCGCCATATTCGCGGGTGATCTCTTTGGCGGCTTTGATCGCCAGCGCACCCAGCTCGGTCACGCGGTCATCGGTAATACGCGAGATTGGGCCGGAGATGGAGATTGCCGCAAACGGTTCGTGGTGCTCATCATAAATGCAGGCGGCCACGCAGCGCAGCCCCAGCGCATGCTCCTCATCGTCGAACGAATAGCCGGTTTTGCGCACCAGCGCGAGATTATCCTTCAGGCTCTGCGGCGACATCAAGGTTTTCGGCGTGTAATAGTGCAGCCCCTTGCGATGCAGCAGTTCCGTTACCTGCTTGTCGTTCAGATTGGCCAGAAACGCTTTACCGGCGCCGGAGGCGTGCATCGGTAGCTTGCCGCCGATCGGTGCCGACATACGCATCAGCTGGGTACACTGCACCTGGTCGATAATCACCGCCTGATGATCGCTGAGGTCCAGTACCGCCAGATTCACCGTCTCTCCCGACTCTTCCATCAGCGAACGCAACATCGGATGCACCAGCGCCAGCAGGTTGCGGCTCTGCAGGAAGCTGCTGCCGATGACAAACGCGTGCGCGCCAATGGTCCATAGCCCTAAGTCGCCCACCTGACGCACAAATCCCTGCTGCTGCATGGTCGTCAACAGACGATGGGTGGTGGAGTTGGGTAAGCCGGCCTGCTGCGCCAGTTCGGTCAGCGCCACGCTGCCGTGCGATTCGGCAATGAATTCCAGCAGTTTAAGGCCGCGGGTTAATGACTGGACCTGCCCGGCAGGTGCGGCGGGAGTAGCTGCGGCAGCGCGGGGTTTCTTTCCGCGTTTTGCCGCGACGGGGGTGGCCATACCTGACTCCTTAGTTATCCTGGTTATGGAAATCATTTTCGTTGCATACCCGTCATACTTCAAGCTGCTTCTGCGTTGGCTGCACTCTCTCACCCGAATCACTTACTACAGTAAGCTCATCGGGATTAATGAGCCTCGTCCCTGAGGCTCAGCCTGCGGCCAGCGCGAGCGCTGTTCAAATCAGTTCCCGACTGATTTGTCCCTCGCTTGCCGCCTTGATTCAGCTCGAATTATTTAGGGTAATTACCCGTCATACTTCCAGCTTTTTCTGGCTTTTAGGCTGGCTGAAAATCTCTCACCCTGCATAACTTTTACCCGCGCAAAAGTTGTGCCAGTATGACGTGCTGGCGTTGATGCCTGCGAGTGAAGTGGAAGGGGAAGTGCTGTGAGTAACCGGATTGAAGCGCTGCATCAGCAGCTGAAAAAACGCATCATGCTGCTTGATGGCGGCATGGGCACCATGATCCAGAGCTACAGGCTGGAAGAAGAAGATTATCGCGGTGCGCGTTTTGCCGACTGGCCGAGCGATCTCAAGGGCAACAACGACCTGCTGGTGCTCACCCAGCCTGATATTATCAGCGAGATCCACAACGGCTATCTGGCTGCC
Organism: Erwinia aphidicola; assembly: GCF_024169515.1. Lineage (NCBI taxonomy): Bacteria > Pseudomonadati > Pseudomonadota > Gammaproteobacteria > Enterobacterales > Erwiniaceae > Erwinia > Erwinia aphidicola. Next base: position 2,052,216 of record NZ_JAMKCQ010000001.1, read on the forward strand.
GGTGCGGATATTCTCGAAACCAACACCTTCAACTCCACCACCATCGCGATGGCCGACTACCATATGGAGTCGCTATCGGCAGAAATTAACTACGCCGCCGCAAAGCTGGCGCGCGCCTGCGCCGATGAGTGGAGCGCAAAAACGCCGGATCGCCCGCGTTATGTCGCCGGTGTGTTAGGGCCTACCAACCGTACCTGCTCCATTTCCCCTGATGTTAACGATCCAGCCTTCCGTAACGTCACCTTTAATCAGCTGGTGGAAGCCTATCGCGAATCGACGCGCGCGCTGGTGGAAGGCGGTTGCGATATCATCATGATCGAAACGGTGTTCGATACCCTGAACGCCAAAGCGGCGATCTTCGCCGTCAAAGAGGAGTTCGAAGCCCTCGGCATCGCGCTGCCACTGATGATCTCCGGCACCATCACCGATGCCTCCGGCCGCACGCTCTCCGGCCAGACCACCGAAGCCTTCTATCACTCGCTGCGCCACGCCGAGCCGCTCTCGTTTGGCCTTAACTGTGCGCTTGGCCCGGATGAACTGCGCCAGTATGTGGCCGAGCTGTCGCGCATCGCCGAAAGCTATGTTACCGCTCATCCGAATGCCGGATTGCCGAATGCCTTCGGTGAGTACGATCTCGATGCCGACATTATGGCCGAACAGATTGGTGAGTGGGCGCGCTCCGGCTTCCTCAATATCGTCGGCGGCTGCTGCGGCACCACCCCGGAACACATTGCGGCGATGGCAAAAGCTATCGACGGCGTCGCCCCGCGCCAGCTGCCGCAACTGCCTGTTGCCTGCCGCCTCTCCGGGCTGGAGCCGCTGACCATCAGCGCGGAAAGCCTGTTTGTGAACGTCGGCGAGCGTACCAACGTCACCGGGTCGGCGAAGTTTAAGCGCCTGATTAAAGAAGAAAAGTATAACGAAGCGCTGGAAGTGGCGTTGCAGCAGGTGCAGAGCGGCGCACAGATTATCGATATCAATATGGATGAAGGGATGCTCGACGCCGAAGCGGCGATGGTGCGTTTCCTCAACCTGATCGCCGGCGAGCCGGATATCGCCCGCGTGCCGATTATGATCGACTCCTCCAAGTGGGAGGTGATTGAAAAAGGCCTGCAGTGCATTCAGGGCAAAGGGATTGTGAACTCCATCTCGATGAAAGAGGGAGTCGATCAGTTCCTGCGTCATGCCCGCCTGGTGCGGCGCTACGGCGCGGCGATGGTGGTGATGGCCTTCGACGAGGTGGGCCAGGCAGACACCCGCGCGCGTAAAATCGAGATCTGTCGCCGCGCTTATCAGCTGCTGACGGAAGACGTGGGCTTCCCGCCGGAAGATATCATCTTTGACCCAAATATCTTCGCCGTTGCCACCGGGATCGAAGAACATAACAACTACGCGATGGACTTTATCGGCGCCTGTGAAGACATCAAGCGCGAACTGCCGCATGCGATGATCTCCGGCGGCGTCTCCAACGTGTCGTTCTCGTTCCGCGGCAACGACCCGGTGCGCGAGGCGATCCACGCGGTGTTCCTCTATCACGCCATCCGCAACGGCATGGATATGGGCATCGTCAATGCCGGGCAGCTGGCAATCTATGACGATTTGCCAGACGATCTGCGTGAAGCGGTGGAGGACGTTATCCAGAACCGCCGCGACGACGGCACCGAGCGTCTGCTCGACCTCGCCGAGAAATATCGCGGCAGCAAAGCGGAAGATGACAGCACTAAACCGCAGGCGGAGTGGCGCAGTTGGGAAGTGGCGAAGCGCCTCGAATATTCGCTGGTGAAGGGTATTACCGAATTTATTGAGGAAGATACTGAAGCCGCACGTCAGTTGGCCGCTCGCCCGATTGAGGTGATTGAAGGGCCGCTGATGTCCGGCATGAATGTGGTCGGCGACCTGTTCGGCGAGGGCAAAATGTTCCTGCCGCAGGTGGTGAAATCTGCCCGCGTAATGAAGCAGGCGGTGGCCTACCTTGAACCCTATATCGAAGCCAGCAAAGAGAAGGGCAGCACCAACGGCAAAATCGTGCTGGCGACGGTGAAGGGCGACGTGCACGACATCGGCAAGAATATCGTCGGGGTGGTGTTGCAGTGTAATAACTACGAAATTATCGATCTTGGCGTGATGGTGCCGAGCGACAAAATTCTGAAAACCGCCCGCGAGCACAACGCCGATATCATCGGGCTGTCCGGGCTGATTACCCCGTCGCTGGATGAGATGGTCAACGTGGCAAAAGAGATGGAACGCCAGGGCTTTACCCTGCCGCTGTTGATCGGCGGCGCGACCACCTCAAAAGCGCACACGGCGGTGAAAATCGAGCAGAACTACAGCGGGCCAACGGTCTATGTGCAGAATGCTTCGCGCACCGTCGGCGTGGTGTCAGCGCTGCTGTCGGCGACGCAGCGCGATGAGTTTGTGGCGCGCACGCGCAAAGAGTATGACACGGTGCGTATTCAGCATGCGCGTAAGAAGCCGCGCACGCCGCCGGTGACGTTGCAGGCTGCGCGCGACAATGATTTTACCTTCGACTGGCAAAGTTATACACCCCCGCCAGCACACAGGCTGGGTGTAAGCGAAGTAAGCGCTAACATCGAAGTGCTGCGTAACTACATCGACTGGACGCCATTCTTTATGACCTGGTCTCTGGCGGGCAAATATCCGCGCATTCTGGAAGATGAGGTGGTCGGCGAAGAGGCAAAACGCCTGTTCGCCGATGCCAATGCGATGCTCGACCAGCTCAGTCGCGATGGCGCGCTCAATCCGCGCGGCGTAGTGGGGATTTTCCCGGCTAACCGCGTGGGTGACGACATTGAAATCTACACTGATGAATCGCGTTCGCATATTTTGAAAGTGAGTCATCACTTACGCCAACAGACAGAAAAGACGGGGTTTGCTAACTACTGCCTCGCTGATTTCGTCGCACCGAAGTCCAGTGGTAAGGCCGACTACCTCGGCGCCTTTGCCGTGACCGGCGGGCTGGAAGAGGATGCACTGGCGGAAGCCTGGGATGCTCAGCATGACGACTACAATAAGATCATGGTGAAGGCGCTGGCCGACCGCCTGGCGGAAGGCTTTGCCGAATACCTGCATGAGCGGGTGCGTAAGGTCATCTGGGGCTTTGCCGCCACTGAAAACCTCAGCAACGAAGAGCTGATCCGCGAAAACTATCAGGGCATCCGCCCGGCCCCGGGCTACCCCGCCTGCCCGGAGCACACCGAGAAAGCCACCATCTGGCAGCTGCTCGACGTGGAAACTCACACCGGCATGCAGCTCACCGAGTCATTCGCCATGTGGCCAGGTGCGGCGGTCTCCGGCTGGATATTCAGCCACCCGGAGAGTAAATATTTCGCCGTGGCCCAGCTGCAGCGCGACCAGATTGAAGACTACGCCAAACGCAAAGGCATGCCGGTCAGCGAAGTTGAACGCTGGCTGGCCCCGAACCTGGGATATGACGCGGATTGATTTTTGCTGGGGCGAATTATTCGCCACAAATGATCCTTCTGATATTTTCTACTGGCGGGCGAAGTAGATGATGCTGAAGCTTTCGTACGTAATCTGGCGCGGAAAATGCCACTGTATGGGGACCAACTGATGACTATTGCTGAGCAGCTTGAACAGAAAGGCCTTGAGCAAGGTCTTAAAAAAGGTCTTGAGCAAGGTCTTGAGACGGGACGACAGGAAGGAAAGCGTGAGGTCGCACGCAATCTGATCCTGAAAGGCATGGAGATGCAATTAGTCAAAGAGCTGACTGGCCTCTCTGACCACGACCTGGCTCAGATCAGCCACTAAACAGCCTTGACTGATGAACCGTCATTCACGCCGCTGACGGTTCATCGCGCTTTGTCTGTCATGGCAAAGACGCTATTCCACCTCGTTAAAAGCCTGCTCCACCTCCACCGCAATATACAGCGCGTCATACCGCCAGTACTCGCAGTCGCAGTCGATAATCCGGTCGTGCTGGTCGCGGTTAACGCGAGTGATAAACAGCGCCGGGCTGCCGGCGGCGACTTTCAGCGCCGGGGCGGCGAAGGCTGGCAGCGGGGCGGGCAGCATGGTGAAGCCGACGCGGCCATAGCTGATGCCATACTCCTCCTGATAGAGCTGGGTCAGCGAACGCGTCAGGTCAAAGCTCAGCAGCTGAGGAAAATAGCGCGGGTTCAGATAGTGTTCGACATACAGCACCGCCCGGCCATCAATGCGCCGCAGGCGACGAATGCGCACCACCTCCTCCCCCTGCTGCATCTCTAAACGCGTGGCTATCGTCGCGCTGACCGCCACGCTTTGCGCATCCAGCACTTCAGTGGCGGCGACGCGCCCCTGGCGTTCGGCCATCGCATGAAAGTGGCTGCGCAGCAGCGGGTCGTAGGCGAGGCGTGGCGGAGCGATAAACCAGCCGCGCCGCAGCTCGCGATAAATCATCCCCTCGGCTTCCAGCTGCCCCAGCGCCTCACGCAGCGTGATGCGCGTTGTGGCGAACTGCTCGCTCAGCACGCGTTCGGCAGGCAGACGCCGACTGGCGGCATACTCCCCCTGACGAATTCTCGCCGCCAGTGCCCTGCTGATTACATCCACCGTTAATGATTTGGTCATCGTTAAGCCTCAAATTGGTGCGAAACTGCACAATAATCGCACGGCCGGGGGCGCAAACCTGCGGACACAGCCTGGCAGGAGAGGGTGGACTAGTCCACAGCCGACGGGCGCTGTCATAAAACATTCATCCCACCAGGCTAGATTGGCTCGCATCTTGCTGGACTAGTCCAGAAGGCCACCCCCATTATTCGGAGCATCAACCATGAAATCTTTGTTCGCATCCGTATTAGCCAGTGCCATCGTCCTGTCATTACCGGCCAGCAGCTGGGCTGCCGATACCGCCGCGCTGGAAAAAGCCGCACAGGCGGAAGGCCAGGTTAACAGCGTTGGCATGCCTGACAGCTGGGCTAACTGGAAAGGCACCTGGGAAGATATCAGCAGCAAATATGGTATCAAGCACAGTGATACGGATATGTCCTCCGCTCAGGAGATTGCCAAGTTCGCCGCGGAGAAAAATAACGCGAGTGCGGATATCGGCGATGTCGGTGCGGCTTTCGGGCCGGTTGCCGTGCAGAAAGGGGTGACGCAGCCCTACAAACCCACCACCTGGGATCAGATCCCGGACTGGGCGAAAGACAAAGATGGCCACTGGGCGCTGGCCTATACCGGCACCATCGCCTTTATCATCAATAAAGACCAGGTCAAAGATATCCCCCACAGCTGGGCCGACCTGAAGAAAGGCAAATATGTGGTGACCATCGGCGACGTCGGCATTGCGGCACAGGCGGCCAACGGCGTGCTGGCTGCCAGCTACGCGATGGGCGGCAACGAGAAGAACCTGAAACCCGCGCTGGATTTCTTTAGCGAGCTGGCAAAAGAGGGGCGGCTTGGCGTAACCGATCCGGTGATTGCCAACATCGAGAAGGGGGAGATTCAGGTCGCCGTGGTGTGGGACTTCAACGGTCTGAACTACCGCGACCAGATTGACCCGAAACGCTTTGAAGTGGTGATCCCGTCCGATGGCTCTATCACCTCCGGCTACACCACCATCATCAACAAATATGCCAAACACCCGAACGCCGCCAAACTGGCGCGTGAATATATCTTCTCCGACGCCGGGCAGATTAACCTCGCACGCGGCTATGCTCGCCCAATTCGCGCAGAACACCTGAAACTGCCAGCGGACGTGCAGGCCAAAATGCTGCCGGATGCGGAATACAAAAATGCGCATCCTATCGCCGATACCGCCGCGTGGGATAAAGCGGCAAAACAGCTGCCGCGACTGTGGCAGGAAAGCGTCATCATCAACATGAAGCAATAGGGCAACGCGATGAAAACGATTCTGGTGGTGCTGGACGGCCTGAACTTTCAGGTGGCGCAACACGCGATGGGCTATTTGCAGGCGGAGTGCGCTCAGGGCCACGGGCAGCGCTACCGGATGACCTGCGAGCTGCCTTCGCTCTCGCGCCCGCTGTATGAGTGCATCCTCACCGGCATCACGCCGGTGAACAGCGGCATTATTCACAACGGCGTCAGCCGCCTCAGCAATCAGCGCAGCGTGTTTCACTATGCGCGGGCGGCGGGGCTGACCACGGCTGCAGCGGCCTATCACTGGGTCAGCGAGCTGTATAACCGCACGCCGTTTTCTGCGGCGCGCGACCGTCACACTGAAGCGCCCGAGCTGCCGATCCAGTTCGGGCACTTCTACTCTGATGATGGCTACCCGGACTCGCATCTGTTTGAAGATGCCGAGAGCCTGCGGCTGCGCTATCAGCCGGACTTTTTGCTGATCCACCCGATGAATATCGACGATGCCGGGCACCAGCACGGCTTCTCCTCTGCGCAATACCGCAACCGGGCGCGCATGGCCGACGGCTATCTGTCGCACTGGATGCCGGCCTGGCTGCAGCAGGGTTATCAGGTGATTGTCACCGCCGATCACGGTATGAACGACGATCGCAGCCATGGCGGAATATTGCCGGAAGAGACTCACGTCCCGCTGTTTGTCTTCGGCAGCGCGTTTTCGATGAATGCGGACGCCGTGCCGCAGCAAACCGAACTGTGCGGCACAATTTGCCAGATCCTCGGCGTTGAGCACGATAAACCCTACTGCGCCGCCCTGCTGGAACCCACGCTATGAGAGGGAAATGGCTCGCGCTGCTGTGCCTGCTGCCGTTTGCGCTATTCTTTATCGCCTTTCAAATTGCGCCGCTGGTGTGGATCGCCATCAACAGCTTCTACAGCGATATCAACGAGGCCTGGGGATGGGCCAACTACAGCGATATCCTCACCTCGCCGTTTTACCAGCAGGCGATCCGTTTCTCGCTCACTATCTCGTTGTGGTCGAGCGCGTTCGGCCTGGGGATCGCGCTGCTCGGCGGCTACTCGTTGCACCAGCTCGGCGGCGGCAGGCTGCACCGTTTTCTGATGTCATTTACCAATATGACCAGCAACTTTGCCGGCGTGCCGCTGGCGTTTGCCTTCGTGATCCTGCTGGGGCTAAACGGCTGCCTGACGCTACTAATGGGTAAATACGACATCATGCAGGGCTTCAAGCTCTACTCCAGCGACGGGCTGATTGTGGTGTATACCTGGTTCCAGATCCCGCTTGGCATTCTGCTGCTTTACCCGGCGTTCGACAGCCTGAAGAGGGACTGGCAGGAGTCGGCGGCGCTGCTCGGCGCCAGCCGCGCGCGCTACTGGTGGCATATTGGCCTGCCGATCCTGACGCCCGCGCTGATCGGCACCTTTGTTATTCTGCTGGCCAACGCGCTGGGCGCTTACGCCACAATCTACGCGTTGACCACCGGCAACTTTAACGTCATTCCGGTGCGGATTGCCGCGCTGGTTTCCGGCGACATTTCGCTCGACCCCAACCTCGGCAGCGCGCTGGCGATGCTGCTGGTGGTGCTGATGTCGCTGATCACCGTGATCCACCAGTGGCTGGTGCGTAAGAGCTACCAGAACGTCCGGCAGGGGAGCTGACTATGTCGCGCAGTGAATACCTATATCATCGGGTGGTGGTCTGGCTGGTATTTGCCATTCTGGCCCTGCCGCTGCTGGCGACGTTGCTGTATGCGCTGGCAACCCGCTGGGGCGCAACCATTGTGCCTGATGGCTTTACCTTAAAGTGGCTGATCCAGCTGTGGAGCGACCCGCGCTTTCTGACGGCGCTCTGGCATTCGCTACTGATCTGCTTCGGCTCGCTGCTGTTCTCGCTGCTGCTGGTGCTGCCGACGATGTTTGTGATTGCTTACTACTTTCCAAAACTCGATGCGGTGATGAACATCCTGATCCTGCTGCCGTTCGCCATTCCACCGGTGGTCTCTTCGGTCGGGCTGCTGCAGCTCTACTCCGCGCCGCCGCTGATGCTAACCGGTACGCCGTGGATCCTGCTGGGCTGCTACTTCACCATCGCGCTGCCGTTTATCTACCGCGCCATCGCCAACAATATGCAGGCGATCAACCTGCGCGAGCTGATCGACGCCGCACATCTGCTCGGTGCCAGCACCTGGCAGGCGGCGCTGCTGGTGGTACTGCCGAATCTGCGCAAAGGCGCGACCATCGCGGTGCTGCTCTCCTTCTCCTTCCTGATCGGCGAGTTTGTCTTCGCTAATCTGCTGGTCGGCACCCGGTTTGAAACCTTGCAGGTGTATCTCTACAACGTGCGCAACAGCAGCGGCCACTTCAGCAGCGCGCTGGTGATCTCCTACTTCTTTGTTGTCCTGCTGGTGACCTGGCTGGCGAATACCCTGAACCGTGAAAGAGGCTGAGCATGACGTATCTGAGCGTGACCCAACTGAATAAAAGCTACGGTCCAACCCCCATCTTTCAGGATATTGAGTTCAGCGCCAGCGAGGGGGAGTTCGTCACGCTGCTCGGCCCAAGCGGCTGCGGCAAATCGACGCTGCTGCGCTGCCTGGCGGGGCTGACTTCGGTCGACAGCGGGCAGATTATCCTGCAGGGGCAGGACATTGTGCCGCTGGCACCGCAGCAGCGCACCCTTGGCATGGTGTTTCAGAGCTACGCGCTGTTTCCGAATATGACGGTGGAGCGCAACGTGGCGTTTGGCCTGAAAATGCAGAAGCTGGGCGGGGCGGAGATCCAGCGGCGGGTGGCGGAGGTGCTTGAGCTGGTGGAGCTTAATGACTACGCAAAACGCTACCCGCATCAGCTCTCCGGCGGCCAGTGTCAGCGCGTGGCACTGGCGCGATCGCTGGTGACGCGCCCGCGCCTGCTGCTGCTGGATGAGCCGCTGTCGGCACTGGACGCGCGTATCCGCCGCCATCTGCGCGATCAGATCCGCCGTATCCAGAAAGAGCTGAATCTCACCACGCTGTTTGTCACTCACGATCAGGAAGAGGCGCTGACGCTGTCAGACCGCATAGTGCTGATGAACAAAGGCAAAATCGTACAGAACGGCAGCGCCGAGTCGCTGTATACCCAGCCGGTGAATCTGTTTGCCGCCGGGTTTATCGGTAACTACAACCTGCTGACGCCGGAACAGGCAACGCGCCTGACCGGGTTTGGCTTCAACAGCCAGGTGGCGATCCGCCCTGAGTCGCTGCTGTTCTGCGCGCAGCAAGAGGGTATCCCAGCGGAAATCCTCAGCCACAGCCTGCTCGGCAACGTTATCCGCTACCGGGTGAAAGCGCGCGATGTTGAGCTGATGGTGGATGTGCTGAACCGCTCGGTGGACGATCTGCACCCGGCGGGCTCTATCATCGGCCTGCAGCTGGATAAGAAAACCTTGCGCGAAGTGGCATGATATCACGCTGATTAAAAAGATTTTTTTAACAATACCGACTAAACTTATTGCCATCAGGCGCAGCGCACACAGCCGCTGCGTAAGAATCCTATTTCTTATGGTATGAGGTTCTTATCGGTGTTAACCCTGCTTAATCTTCTCTCTGCCGTGGCGCTGCTGGTGTGGGGAACCCATATTGTCCGCACCGGCATTATGCGCGTTTACGGTGCCGATCTGCGCCGGGTTCTGAGCCGCAGCGTGGCGAAAAAACCGATGGCGTTCCTTGCCGGAATTGGCGTCACCGCGCTGGTACAGAGCAGTAATGCCACCACCATGCTGGTTACGTCGTTTGTCGCGCAGGAGCTGGTCGGGCTAACGCCTGCGCTGGTGATTATCCTGGGTGCGGATGTGGGTACGGCGCTGATGGCGCGTATTCTGACCTTTGATCTCTCCTGGCTGTCGCCGCTGTTTATCTTCTTTGGCGTGGTGTTTTTCCTCGGGCGCAAGCAGACCCGCGCCGGTCAGCTGGGGCGAGCCAGCATCGGGCTGGGGCTGATCCTGCTGGCGCTCCAGCTGATTGTTGCCGCCGCCACGCCGATCACCCAGGCGGCTGGCGTGAAGGTGCTGTTTTCCTCACTGACCGGCGACGTGATGCTCGACTCGCTGATTGGCGCGCTGTTCGCCATTATCAGCTACTCCAGCCTGGCTGCGGTGCTGCTGACCGCGACGCTGACCGCCACCGGGGTGATCTCCTTTAAGGTGGCGCTGTGCCTGGTCATCGGGGCGAACCTCGGCAGCGGCCTGCTGGCGATGCTGAATAACAGTGCGTCGAACGCCGCCGGAAAGCGCGTGGCGCTGGGCAGCCTGCTGTTTAAATTTATCGGCTCGCTGCTGGTGCTGCCGTTTATCGATCCGCTGGCGGCGCTGCTGGAAAAGCTGCCGGTCAACGACGAAGAGCTTGTCATCTTCTTCCACGTTTTTTACAACCTAATCCGCTGCATCATTATGGTGCCGTTTGCCGAACCGATGGCCGGGCTGTGCAAGCGGCTGATTGGGGACGATACCGAAACCGACCTGCGCCTGAAGCCGCGCCATCTTGATCCCGGCTCGCTCGATACCCCGGCGCTGGCGCTGGCGAATGCCGCGCGTGAAACCCTGCGCATGGGCGATGTGCTGGAGCAGATGCTCACCACCTTCAGCAAGGTGGTACATGGCGAACTGCGTGAGGATCGCGAAATCCGTAAGCTGGATGACGATGTTGACGTGCTGTACACCGCCATTAAGCTCTACCTGGCGCAGATGCCGAAGGAAGATCTCCCGGAAGAGGATTCACGGCGCTGGGCGGAAACGATTGAGATGGCGCTGAACCTGGAAATGGCGGGCGATATTCTGGAGCGCATGAGCGGTGACGTGGCTGATAAATCGCTGGCAGCGCGCCGGGCGTTTTCGCAGGAGGGCATGAAAGAGCTGGATGCGCAGCTGGAGCTGTTAACTAACAATTTGCGCCTCAGCCTGTCGGTGTTTTTATCGCGTGATATCACCAGTGCCAGGCGCCTGCGCCGCTCGAAGCACCGTTTCCGCATCACCAACCGCCGCTATTCGCACTCGCATGTCGATCGCCTGCATCAGCATAACGTTCAGAGTATCGAAACCAGCTCGCTGCACCTCGGCCTGCTGGGCGACATGAAGCGCCTGAACTCACTGTTCTGCGCGGTGGCCTACAGCGTGCTGGAACAGCCGGATGATGATAAAGATGAGGATTGAGTGAGGTTGACCGCAACGGGTCGGGCATGCCCGACCTCTGCGTCATCTTGCCGGTGTTGGCACGGGTCGGGCATGCCCGACCCCTACGTCATTTTGCCGGTGTTGGCATGGGTCGGGCATGCCCGATCCCTGCGTCATTTTGCCGGTGTTGGTAGGGGTCAGGCATGCCTGACCCGCAGTCATAGCCGCAGCCACACCGGTGCTGGCAGATTACTTTTTCTTAATCGGCTTACCGGACCAGTAACCGGCCAGCAGCGAACCGGACAGGTTGTGCCACACCGAGAACAGCGCACCCGGCAGTGCGGCGAGCGGGGAGAAGTACAGCTTGCCGAGCGTTGCCGCCAGGCCGGAGTTCTGCATCCCCACTTCCAGCGCCAGCGTGCGGCAGGTAGATTCGTCGAAGCCAAACAGCTTGCCGCCCCAGTAACCGCCCAGCAGTCCAATCGCGTTATGCAGGATCACCGCGACAATCACCATCAGGCCAACGGAACCGATAAAGCCCTGGCTGCCTGCCACCACCGCGCTGATGATCAGCAAAATACACACCATCGAAAATGCCGGCAGATACGGCTCGACGCGCTTTACCACGCCGTTCAGGGTGTGATGAATAATCAAGCCAAGGCCGATCGGTACCACCACAATTTTCACAATGCTCAGCAGCATGCCGACGACATCGACCTGAATATGGGTATCAACGTACAGCTTGGTCAGCAGCGGGGTGGCAAATACGCCAACCAGCGCGGAGACGGAAGAGATGGTCACTGACAGCGCGACATCACCCTTCGCCAGATAGATCATCACGTTCGATGCGGTGCCGCTGGCGACGCTGCCGACCAGAATCATGCCGGCGGAGAGGTCCGGCGGCATATTGAACAGCTTAGCCAGGCCCCACGCGGCCAGCGGCATCACCAGATAATGCAGAAATGTCCCGGCAATCACCGGCGCCGGACGGGTCAGCACACGCTTAAAGTCATCGGTGTTCAGCGTCACGCCCATGCCGAACATAATCAGCATCAGCAGGTAGGTGACGTATGGGCCAATCCCGGTAAAGGTGGTGGGGGTGTAATACGCGGCGACAGAGAGCAGGACTGCCCAGAGGGGAAACAGTCGGGTAATGGTGGCGAGCATAGCCGGAAATCCTTATTAGAGTTGTTGATTAAGCAGACATATTTGTCATAACACAGGATATAGATAGCAGGTTTACAGTAAGAAAAAACCGGGCCAGGCCCGGTTTGAGTGTTACTCGAATAAATTTCGGTGCAGCGTCTGAACCACCTTCTCGGCATCGTTGCCCGGTACCAGGAAGCAGAGGTTATAGCTGCTGGCGCCATAGCAGATCATGCGCAGATTGAACGGATCGAGCACGCCAAACACCTCTTTACCCACGCCACACGCCTGCGACAGCTTGTTGCCGATAATCGCGATCAGCGCCAGGTTCTCTTCAACCTCAACGCGGCAAAGTGAGGAAAGCTCGGTGAGCAGCGCCTGTGAAAGCAGGCTGTCGCCGGTAGAGGTCGAGCCGGTGGTGTCCAGCGTCAGCGCCACGCTCACTTCGGAGGTGGTGATCAGGTCGACAGAAATCTGATGGCGCGCCAGGATGCTGAACAGTTCAGCCAGGAAGCCGTGCGTGTGCAGCATGCTCAGGCTGTGCAGCGTCAACAGTGTCTGCTTGCGGCGCAGAGCCAGCGCGCGGAACAGCGGCGGGTTCTCGGTTTTGTTGCAGACGATAGTGCCGCCCGCAGCCGGGTCCTTACTGGAGCCGACAAACACCGGAATATCACGGCGTACCGCAGGCAGCAGGGTCGCCGGGTGCAGCACCTTGGCACCGAAGGTCGCCATTTCGGCGGCTTCTTCGAAGGTAATCACATCAATGCGCTTCGCCGCCGGCACCACGCGGGGATCGGTGGTGTAGATACCCGGCACATCGGTCCAGATATCAATGCGCGCAGCATTCAGCGCTTCGCCCAACAGCGCAGCGGTATAATCGCTGCCGCCGCGGCCCAACGTGGTGGTGCGGCCCTTCGCTTCGCTGCCAATAAAGCCCTGAGTTACAATCAGCGCTTCCGCAATGCGCGGCTGCAGCTGCACGCTAGCCAGCTCGGCGAGCGTTGTCACCTCCGGCGCGGCGCGACCAAAGTGGTCGTCGGTGCGCATCACTTTGCGCACGTCGAACCACTCTGCGGCTGCTTCGCGCTGGCGCAGGATCTCAACAAACAGCAGGGTGGACATCAGCTCACCGTGGCTGACCAGTTCATCGGTCAGTGCGGTCGAATTGGCCAGTGCCGCCGCTTCGGACAGCATGGTGATGTTATCCAGCATGCGGTCGATCTCTTCGCGGATCACCGCTGGCTGGTTAAGCGAATCGATAATGGCGTACTGAATGCGGCGGATCTCATCCAGCAGGTAAGCGCGCTGCTCCTGCGGCTGGCCTTCAGCCAGAGAGACCAACAGATTAGTGACACCCGCAGACGCGGAAAGGACCACCAGACGAACGTCGGGGTTAGACAGCACGACATCGGCGCTGCGGTTCATAGCGTGGAAGTCGGCTACGCTGGTGCCGCCAAATTTCGCTACGATCAGGTTTTGAGACATTACGATGACTACCTTCGTGTCAGGATTTATTCCATCAGCTTGGCACAAGGGAAGGGCAGATGAGGGGAAGCCGAAGCATAAAGCGACGATTTACCCAGAAGCGCCCCACCTCGCCGCCCGACTACCGGACGTTGCTGGTGACAACCCAGAGGATTCAGCCCCTGTGGTCGATACGCCCCACTCCGCGTGGTTGGTACCTCGGCGTCGCTTCCCCCTGATGTGTCTTCACCGGATACGGCTCCTCCAACACACTACCTGGGCGACGCGCCTCTTCTGGCTTACGCACGTGGTGCATAAGTTGCGGACTAGAAATATCGGGTTATGCCTCCCCTGTCAACGCTTGTCGGCTGAGGATTATTCATTTTTGTTATGACCGCGCTGGTATCACTCGTGCTTATCACTTTTGTCAGCTAAATCACCGTTTAGACCATAAGCGTCAATTCTTATAAGCACGCCCCAGGCTATAATTTTTTTCCTTAACAGGGTATGAATAGTCATACTGAAACCCCTGGTGGGCACGATCCTCACCCGCCGAGTGCAAAATCGCGATGGGATGATTGCTGATACCTGTTGCAGGAAAAGGAAAGAGCCTGCTCCTTAACGGGTAACATGTCGTCCGATCTGAATGACGGTTCTTAAATAAAAAGAGTGTGTTGCTATGAAAAATATCAATCCGACACAAACCGCTGCCTGGCAGGCACTGCAGCAGCATTTTGAACAGATGAAAGATGTGCAAATTGCCGACCTGTTCGCGCAAGATGCCGACCGGTTTGCTAAATTCTCCGCCACTTTTGACGACCAGATGCTGGTGGATTTTTCCAAAAACCGCATCACCCAGGAAACCCTCGACAAGCTGCAAGCGTTGGCGAAAGAGACCGACCTGCAGGGCGCGATCAAGTCGATGTTCTCCGGCGAGAAGATCAACCGCACTGAAGATCGTGCCGTGCTGCACGTGGCGCTGCGCAACCGCAGCAACACCCCGATCATGGTTGATGGCAAAGATGTGATGCCGGAAGTCAACGCGGTGCTGGAAAAGATGAAAGGCTTCTCCGAGCGCATTATCAGCGGCGACTGGAAAGGCTACACCGGCAAAGCCATCACTGACGTGGTGAACATTGGTATCGGCGGCTCCGACCTCGGTCCGTTTATGGTCACCGAAGCACTGCGCCCATATAAGAACCACCTGAATATGCACTTCGTTTCCAACGTCGACGGCACCCATATTGCCGAAACGCTGAAAACGCTGAACCCGGAAACCACGCTGTTCCTCGTGGCCTCGAAAACCTTCACCACTCAGGAGACCATGACCAACGCCCACAGCGCGCGTGACTGGTTCCTGACCTCCGGTGAACAGGAAGACGTGGCGAAGCACTTTGCCGCGCTGTCGACCAATGCTAAAGCGGTCAGCGAGTTCGGGATTGATACTGACAACATGTTCGAATTCTGGGACTGGGTCGGCGGCCGCTACTCACTGTGGTCGGCGATTGGCCTGTCGATCATCCTGTCTATCGGTTTCAGCAACTTTGAGAAGCTGCTGAGCGGCGCGCACGCGATGGACCGCCACTTTGCCGACACGCCGGAAGAGAAAAACCTGCCGGTGCTGCTGGCGCTGATCGGCATCTGGTACAACAACTTCTTTGGTGCTGAAACCGAAGCGATCCTGCCGTACGACCAGTATATGCACCGCTTTGCCGCCTATTTCCAGCAGGGCAACATGGAGTCCAACGGTAAGTACGTTGACCGTAACGGCACGCCGGTAACTTACGAAACGGGTCCGATTATCTGGGGCGAGCCGGGCACTAACGGCCAGCATGCGTTCTACCAGCTGATCCACCAGGGCACTAAGCTTATCCCTTGCGACTTTATTGCTCCGGCGAACACCCACAACAAGCTGGGCGATCATCACAGCAAGCTGCTGTCGAACTTCTTTGCCCAGACCGAAGCGCTGGCGTTTGGTAAAGCGCGTGACGTGGTAGAGAAAGAGTTTGCCGATGCCGGAAAAGATGCGCAGTCCGTCGAGCACGTGGTGCCGTTCAAAGTGTTTGAAGGTAACCGCCCGACCAACTCCATCCTGCTGCGTGATATCACGCCGTTCAGCCTCGGCGCGCTGATTGCGCTGTATGAGCATAAGATCTTCACTCAGGGCGCCATCCTCAACATCTTTACCTTCGATCAGTGGGGCGTTGAGCTGGGCAAACAGCTGGCTAACCGCATCCTGCCGGAACTCTCCGGCGCGGATAACGTCACCAGCCACGACAGCTCTACCAATGGCCTGATTAACCGCTATAAATCCTGGCGTTAATTCTCGGCCTGGGTCAGGCGTGCCTGACCCCTACCAATCCGCATCCCCGTGAACGTAGGGGTCGACCATTTTTTCCGGTCGACCCGTGTTACGGGCTGACCGAAACAGAAGGTCAGCCCCTACAAAACCAGGGCGCTGTGATCCGTGCAGATGATCAATACCCCGCAAGCCGAACCCCCATTTACTGGGGGTTTTTTATTTTCTGGTATTCCCTGGCACTGGTTGACAGCCGGGCAGCCCGCTGTCAGCGATAATCCCACCGTCATCTCGCCGTAAAACCCCCCCAAAGATGAGTAAAGTTTGCGTTTTTGAGATGGGCATATTCCTAAAATTGCGCAAAATCGCCCGATTTTGCGGCAGAAAATTCTGAATCTGGCCGCTGTTTGCAGGGGCTAAACTCGGTCATTCTCTGTGATTATCTTCATGTTTTTAAATGGATTATTACAAAAATAATGCCATTTGCTACCGTCATGTCATTAATATTTCATCTGGCTGGAATTTTTAGCCTATGGCGCCAGATTTAAATTAAATATTGGTATTAATCTCCGTTTAAGGCACTTATGTAGATAAATATCTGCCTTAACCGCAACTTTTTCGCCATTTACCAGTGTTTTACACCATCTCTTTCCGCGCCGGATGGCCCGCTGCTTTCTGATAATTTATTCCCCATACTGGTGTCGCCAGGTGCCATCCAGGCCCTGGTATCCATTCATTTAATGAAGGGAAAGTGTGATGAAAAAAGTCTTATGGGCTACTGCAGCCATAGTGTACTTAGCGAGTGCTTCGGGCGCGTTTGCCGCAGAAGCAGCTGGCGCATCAGCGACAGAGACCGGTGCAGCTGCCGGTGCTGAAGCCGGTGCGATGTCGGCCGGTGTAACCACTGCCGTTGGTATTGGTGCTGCTGGCGCTCTGGCCGGTATTGCGCTGGCCGCGAGCAGCGGTGGTAATGGTTCCAATACCGGAACCACGACCACCACGACCACCAGCACCACCCGCTAAGTACAAAAAATTAATCATAACCACACGCTTGTGTGGTTATTTTCAGCCTTGTTCTACTTTGCTCAGGGACACACACAGGTGCGAAACCTTCCACTGCTGATCCTCTGCCTGCTGCTTCAGGCCTGTACTCAAACGCAAAAAGGATTGGGTGAAACCGTCAAGCTGGCATTTCTCGGCGCTGACGACATCCAGATGACTAACCAACAAATCGACAGTTTGCCCTACGCCAGCATGTATTTGCGCGTCAATGACGGCCAGCAAATCTTCGTGGTGCTCGGCTTCAACGAGAACGGCCAGCAGAAGTGGATCACCCGCGATCGGGCGATGCTGGTGACCCAGCATGGTCGTCTGGTGAAAACGCTGGGCATGGCCGATAACCTCAATGAAGTCAGCAGCCTGGAGAACGACCCGCTGCGCGATGCCCTGCATCTCAGCGTCGGGGCCAGCTGGACGCGGGCCATGAGCTGGACGGAAAACGGCCAGCCGCGCGCCGCAACCGCAACGTCCCACTTTACCCGCCTGAAGGATGAGGTGCTGCAGCTGGCCGGTGAGCCGGTGGCGTGCCGCGTGTGGCAGGAAGAGGTCAGCGCCGACGACGGCCAGTCCTGGCGCAATACGTTCTGGATTGATACCACCAGCGGGCAGGTTCGTCAGGCCCGGCAGATGCTGGGTGCGGACACTATCCCGGTTGAATTCACTATCCTGAAGCCTGCGAAATCATGAAAAAAACTATAACAACTCTTCTCGCAGGGATAGTGGCATCGCTGTCGCTGCAGGCTGTGGCGGATAGCCAGGTCACGGTATTTTATCCCGGGCAAGCGGTACCGGTGGCGATCGTCCACGCCGAAAATCTCGCGCAGCTGGTCACCAGCCCGGTACTCCAGCAGAAAACCTGGTGGCCCGGCACGGTGATAAGCGAAAAGCTGGCCACGGCGGTGGCAGTACAGCAGCAACAGCAGCTGCTGTCGCGCCTGCAGGCGTGGCGTGATGAACTGAAACGTGACGATAACGGCGAACAGGCGGCCATCGTGGATAATCTGCGTCAGCAGATTGCGGCGCTAAAAGTGACAGGACGGCAGAGAGTCAATCTGGACCCGGACTGGGTGCGCTTACGGCCAGAGGCCAACCGCACGCTGCAGGGCGAGTACAGCGTCTATACCCTGGAAAAACCCACGTCGGTGACGCTGGCCGGGGTGGTGGAGAAGGCGGGCAATACGCCATGGGCGGCCGGGCGATCCGTGGTGGATTACCTCGATGCCCACCCGCGCATGAGCGGCGGCGAGCGCAACACCGCGCAGGTGATCTCCCCGGCGGGTGACGTGACCGAGGTGCCCGTGGCTTACTGGAATCGACGTCACTACGAGCCGCAGCCGGGCAGCATCATCTTTGTTGGCTTCTCCTCCTGGACGCTGCCGAGCGCCTATGCCGATCTCAACCAGCAGATCGTTTCTGTTCTGACGCACCGGATCCCTGACTGATGAAAAAACGTTATCTTCTCAGCCTGCTGTCACTTTCCGTCGCCTGTGCCTGCCAGGCTCAGGCGGCGACTTATTCCGATCCGATCGGCCCCTCCCAGTCCGACTTCGGCGGCGTGGGCCTGATGCAGGTACCGACCGCGCGTATGGCAAAAGAGGGCGAGTTCAGCCTTAACTATCGCTACAACGACCAGTACCATTTCTACTCCTCCTCGGTGCAGCTGTTCCCGTGGCTGGAAGCCACCATCCGCTACACCGACGTAAAAACCCGCGAGTACAGCGCGGTGTCGAGCTTCTCGGGGGATCAGACCTATAAAGATAAAGCGTTCGACCTCAAGCTGCGGCTGTGGGAAGAGGGCTTCTGGCTGCCGGAAGTCTCGGTGGGCTCGCGCGATCTCGGCGGCACCGGGCTGTTCGACAGTGAATACCTGGTGGCGACCAAAGCCTGGGGACCGTTTGATTTCACCCTTGGCCTCGGCTGGGGCTACATCGGTAACAGCGGCACCATCAAGAACCCGTTCTGCTCCGCCAGTGAAAAGTACTGCTACCGCACCGAAGGTAACGGCACCGCCGGTTCGGTCAGCGGCAGCGATATGTTCAAAGGCCCGACGGCGCTGTTCGGCGGCATCGAATACCAGACCCCGTGGCAGCCGCTGCGCCTGAAAATGGAGTACGAAGGCAACGACTACCAGGATGATTTTGCCGGTCGTCTGGAGCAGAAGAGCAAGTTCAACGTCGGGGCAATTTACCGCCTTACCGACTGGGCAGACGTCAACGTCAGCTATGAGCGTGGCAACACCTTTATGGCAGGCTTCACCCTGCGCACCAACTTCAACGATCTGCATCAGAACCAGCGTGATATGCCGAAGCCGGAATACAACCCGCAGCCGCAGGATCGCTTCCTCGAGCCGACGGTGACCGCCAGCCAGCTGACCGACCTGAAGTACAATGCCGGGCTGAACGCGCCGAATATTCAGGTGGATGGCAGCACCATGACCGTCACCGGCGAGCAGTATAAGTATCGCGATACTCAGCGCGGCGTCGATCGCGCCAACGTGATCCTCGCCAATCATCTGCCGTCAGGCATTGAGACGCTGCGCGTCACCCAGACGCGCAGCAACATGCCGCAGGTTACTACCGAAACCAACGTCGGCAGCCTGCAACGGCAGCTGGCAGGCTATCCGCTCGGGCGTGAAGAGACGCTACAGCAGCAGCGGGTAAATCCGGTCAGGCTGGGCCATACCGAGCAGGGCTTCCGCATTGATGGCGACCGCCTGAACTACAGCCTGTCGCCGGTGCTTAACCAGTCGGTAGGCGGCCCGGAAAGTTTCTACCTCTACCAGGTGGGGGTGATGGCCAATGCCAGCTTCTGGCTGACCGACCACCTGCTGCTGGACGGCAGCCTGTTCGGCAACCTGGCCAACAACTACGACAAGTTTAACTACAACGGCGCCCCGTCCGACTCCTCGCTGCCGCGCGTGCGTACCCACATTCGCGACTACGTGGAAAACAACGTCTATGTGAATAACCTGCAGGCCAACTACATGCGCGAGCTGGGCAACGGTTTCTACGGTCAGCTGTACGGCGGCTATCTGGAGACCATGTACGGCGGCGTGGGTGGGGAAGTGCTGTATCGTCCGCTGGATGCCAGCTGGGCGGTGGGCGTCGATGCCAATTACGTCAAGCAGCGTGACTGGGACAATATGATGCAGTTCACCGACTATACGGCGAAGGTGGGCAACATTACCGGTTACTGGCAGCCGTGGTTTATGCGTAACGTGCTGGTGAAAGCCAGCGTCGGGCAGTACCTGGCGGAAGATAAAGGCGTGACGGTCGACGTGTCGAAGCGCTTCGACAGCGGCATTATCGTTGGCGCTTACGCCACCAAAACCAACGTCTCGGCGGAGGAGTACGGCGAGGGTGACTTCACCAAAGGCTTCTATATTTCGGTGCCGATGGATGTGTTCAGCGTGTCGCCAACCCGTGGCCGTGCGCAGGTTAACTGGACGCCGCTGACGCGCGATGGCGGTCAGATGCTGGGCCGTAAGTACCAGCTGTACGATATGACCACCGACCGCGACGCCAACTACCGTTAACCACCCCGTTGATGTCGGGGGCGACCTTCTCTTCCGGTCGCCCCGTGCCGACGGTTTGCACCGGCCGTAATGAAGACCTTCTCTTTCGGTCGCCCCGGTTTGACGGGCTGACCGAAAAGGAGGGTCAGCCCCTACGTGTCACACCCTGTAAAATGCCTTTGCCCAATCGAAATGTTGTGATCTGCGTCACGCTCAAGCATATTGTATCCGTCGGCATTCCCGACGGATAACAATGACTTTGAGGCACCCGAGATGACTTCCCAAGACCGTAACACGCCTGCCACCCGGCTGGCATTTGCCCTGCAAATGGTATTAAACACCGGCCTGATCGTGCTGGCCTGTATCCTGATCATCTTCCTCGGCAAAGAGACCATCCACCTCGGCAATGTGCTGCTCAACACCGGCGAGCAGACCTCGTCGTATCTGCTGATTGAAGGCATCGTTATCTACTTTCTTTACTTCGAGTTTATCGCCCTGATCATTAAATACTTCCAGTCGGGCTACCACTTCCCGCTGCGCTACTTTGTTTATATCGGCATCACCGCGATTATCCGCCTGATTATCGTCGACCATAAAAACCCGTTCGACACCCTGGCCTATTCCATAGCCATCCTGATCTTAGTGGTCACGCTGTGGCTGGCGAACAGCAACCGGCTGAAGCGCGAATAAAAAAACAGGCGATCCGAAGATCGCCTGAAGACACAGGGTAACGCTAAGCACTCTCGCAGTGGCAACAACAAAACTGATTTAACCCTTCACGCCGCCCGCCGTCAGGCCGTTAACCAGCCAGCGCTGGGCGACAATAAACACCAGCGTAATCGGCAGCGCAGACAGCACCGCCGCCGCGGCAAAATCACCCCACAGATAGTTCTGCGGATTCAGATACTGCTGCATGCCGACCGCCAGCGTGTAGCTGTTAACGTCGCGCAGCAGCAGCGAGGCGACCGGCACTTCGGTGACGGCGGCAATAAACGACAGAATAAACACCACCGCCAGAATCGGCACCGACAGCGGCAGCAGGATCAGGCGAAACGCCTGCCACGGCGTGGCACCGTCCAGCGCCGCTGCTTCTTCCAGCGAGCCATCGATGGTTTCGAAATAGCCCTTAATCGTCCAGACATGCAGCGCGATACCGCCCAGATAGGCGAAGATCAGCCCGGCATGGGTATTCAGCCCGATAAATGGCAGATACTGGCCAAGGCGGTCAAACAGCGCATACAGCGCCACCAGCGACAGCACCGCCGGGAACATCTGGAAAATCAGCATCCCCTTCAGCAGGCTGGCTTTGCCGCGAAAGCGCATGCGGGCAAAGGCATAAGCGCAGGTGGTGGAGAGGGCGACAATGCCGACGGCGGTGATCGCCGCGACCTTCACCGAATTCCACAGCCACAGCAGCACCGGGAACGGCGGCGGCGTCACGCTGCCGTTCTCATGCGTCACCGCAAAGCCGAGCGCCAGCTTCCAGTGATCCCAGGAAATATGCTCCGGCAGCAGCGAGCCAATCGCATAGTTGCCGGGGCGCAGCGAAATGGCGATCACCATCAGCAGCGGATACATAATCACCGCGACAAACGCCAGCAGCAGCAGGTGGGTCAGCAGCAGCCGCAGCTTTTGCGATTTAGGTTGCACGACAGCCATATCTACCTCACTCGATTTTCATACGCGTGGCTTTCAGGTTCAGCACCGCCAGCCCGCCAACTAACAGGAAGATCAGCGTGGCAATCGCCGCCGCCAGGCCAAAGTCCTGCCCGCCGCCGCCCTCAAAGGCGATGCGCCAGGTGTAGCTCACCAGCAGGTCGGTATAGCCCGCCGGAGTGGTGGTGCCAAGCCGGTCCGGGCCGCCGTTGGTCAGCAGCTGGATCAGCACAAAGTTATTAAAGTTAAAGGCGAAGCTGGCAATCATTAGCGGCGTCAGCGGCTTAAGCAGCAGCGGTAGCGTGATGCGGAAGAAGTTCTGCCCTGGCGTGGCGCCGTCGAGCGCTGAGGCCTCATAGAGATCCTCCGGGATCGCCTTCAGCAGCCCCATGCACAGAATCATCATGTACGGATAGCCAAGCCAGGTATTGACGATCACCAGCATGCCGCGCGCCAGCGTCGGGTCGCTAAACCAGGCCGGTTTTATCCCCAGCAGGCTTTGCAGCATGATATTGATCTCGCCGAAGCTCTGGTTGAACAACCCTTTGAAGATCAGAATCGAGATAAACGCCGGGACCGCATACGGCAGGATCAGCAGCAGGCGATAGGTGGCGCGGCCGCGCAGCGCTTCCCACTGCATCAGGCAGGCCAGCACCATGCCCACGGCGGTGGTCAGCAGAACCGTCAGCAGTGAGAACACCACGGTCCAGACGAAGATCGCCAGGAACGGTTTCTGAATGCCATCGTCGGTCATCACCCGCAGGAAGTTTTTCCAGCCGATCGGCACGGTATAGCCCGGGCTGAGACGCTCGCCGCTCCACTGCTGCGCGGCGTCTTTTGCCTGATAAAACCCGCTGGCGTCGTTAGGCCAGTAAACCGTGCCGTTCTGCTGATTGGTCAGCTCACCCGCGCTGCCCAGCTTGTAGAGCGGCTGGCTGGCGGAAAACTGGCGCAGCGAACTCATGCGCAGGCGGCTGCCGTCCGGCAGCGTGGCGCTGATGCGCGCCAGTGCCTGGCGGTTCTGCGTCACCACGCGCAGCATGGCTCGCTCGCCCGGAGGGTTGCTGCTCTGCGCTTGCAGCGTCAGAGACGGGTCTATCTGCTCATCGAACGAGAACGGCGCAGAGAGGAAACGCTGCTGATTGTCGTCGCTGAGCTGTAAAATCCACTGATTGCCCGCCGGCCACAGGCTGAAGCTGTAGTGCTCCCCGGCCTGGTACTGACGGTCCAGCAGCACCGTCTGCGCCCGTTCAAAGGTCAGCTGGTTGGTGCTGCTGTAGTTGGTAAAGGCAATGGCAATGGTGGCCGCCAGCGGGAACAGGACGAACAGCGCCATGCCCGCTAGCCCCGGATACACATAGCGCCAGGCGCTGGCGCGGCGCTGGGCGAAAATCACCAGCCCGGTGCTGAGCACAATCAGCGTCAGGGCGGCAAACAGCGTTTCGCCCTGCGCATACATCAGCACCACCAGATAACCGGTGAAAATGGCAAACAGGCTGATAACAAGCCACTTCAGGGCGTTCTGTCCGGCTGGCTTCACCATACGAGATTCCTTATCCGGTGGGTTATTTGGTGATGCGCGTCTGCGCGTCTTTCAGCGCGGCATCCACCGTCTGACGGCCATTAATCGCATTCAGCACCGCCGTGCGCTCGGCATACCAGAAGGCGCTCATCTGCGGCACGTTCGGCATGATTTCACCCTTCTGCGAGTTGGCCATGGTGGCGGCGATTTTCGGATCCTGCGCCAGCTTTTCCTGCATCGACTTCAGCGCCACGGCACCCAGCGGCTTATCGGCGTTCACTTTCGCCAGCCCGTCATCGGTCAGCAGATAGTTTTCGATAAACTCTTTCGCCAGCTCTTTGTTCGGACTGGCGGCGTTGATGCCCGCGCTCAGCACGCCAACAAACGGTTTCGACGGCTGGCCTTTAAAGGTCGGCAGCAGGGTAACGCCGTAGTTGATTTTGGCGCTGTCAATATTGCCCCACGCCCACGGGCCGTTGATGGTCATCGCCGTTTCGCCTTTGTTAAAGGCGGCTTCGGCAATGGCAAAGTCGGTATCGGCATTCAGGTGTTTGTTTTTAATCAGGTCGACGAGGAACTGTAAGCCCTCCTGCGAGCCTTTGTTCGCCACGCCAACATCCTTCAGGTCATAGCTGCCGTCAGGTTTTTTCTTGAAGGCGTAGCCACCGTCAGCGGCGGTGAGCGGCCAGGTGAAATAGGGTTCCTGCAGGTTAAACATGATGGCGCTTTTGCCTTTGGCGCGCAGCTGCTTGTCGAGCGCCGGGATCGCTTCCCAACTTTTTGGCGGCTCGGGCAGCAGGTCTTTGTTGTAGATCAGCGACAGCGCTTCGGCCGCAATCGGGTAGCCAATCAGCTTACCGTTAAAACGTACCGCGTCCCAGGTGAAGGGGTAGAGCTTGTCCTGGAAGGCTTTATCCGGCGACACCTCCGCCAGCAGGCCGGACTGCGCGTAGCCGCCAAAGCGGTCATGCGCCCAGAAGATGATGTCCGGGCCGTCCCCGGTAGCCGCCACCTGCGGATACTTCTCTTCCAGCTTGTCCGGGTGCTCTACCGAGACCTTAATGCCGGTATCCTGCTCAAACTTCTTCCCGACTTCCGCCAGACCGTTGTAGCCCTTGTCGCCGTTGATCCAGATAACCAGTTTGCCCTCTTCAATCTTTGCCAGCGCCGTCGCCGGGAGCAGCGCGCAGGTCAGGCTGCACAGCAGCAGGGTTTTCGTACTTAATCTGAACTTCGCCATATTTCGTTCCTCTAAGTGTGAGAAGCCGGGATGTGCCCGCAGTCTGCGGTTAATGCATGCAGCTGGCTTCCTCCCTACGTCTACTCCCCCCAGTTGCGTTATGTGATCGCGCTTACATAAGCGTGAAATCTGCGTGTGCGCGCACAAAAAACACCCCCTGATTTTGCCCGTGACGTCACGAATTTCCGCCGCCGCCCCGGCTTGCCTTCATGCTGCCCGTTTCCTCATCCTCCTTTCTCCTCCCCCATAAAAAAGCGCCCGGTGGAGGAGTTGCCGCGCCGCCGCCTGCCGCACACTCCGGCCATCGAACAGCGTGGAAGGGAGAGGCAGATGGCCAGCGTGGTGCTGAATAATGTCACCAAAGCATGGGGTGACGTGGTGGTATCAGATGCGATTGACCTGACGATTGCCGAAGGGGAATTCGTGGTGTTTGTCGGTCCTTCGGGCTGCGGCAAGTCAACGCTGCTGCGGATGATTGCCGGGCTGGAGGAGATCACCTCCGGCGAGCTGCTGATTGGCGAGCGCCGCATGAATGAAGTGCCGCCCGCCGGGCGCGGCGTCGGCATGGTGTTCCAGTCATACGCGCTCTATCCCCATCTGACCGTGGCGGAAAACATGTCCTTCGGCCTGAAGCTGGCCGGGGTGCCGAAAGCGCAAATCCAGCAGCGGGTGAACCAGGTCGCCGAAGTGCTGCAGCTGGCGCACCTGCTGGAACGCCAGCCGAAAGCGCTCTCCGGCGGCCAGCGTCAGCGCGTGGCAATCGGCCGCACGCTGGTGGCAGAGCCGCAGGTATTCCTGCTGGATGAACCCTTGTCAAACCTCGATGCTGCGCTGCGCGTGCAGATGCGCATTGAGATCTCCCGCCTGCATAAGCGCTTACAGCGCACCATGATTTACGTCACTCACGACCAGGTAGAAGCGATGACGCTGGCCGACAAAATCGTGGTGCTGGAGGGCGGTCGCATTGCCCAGATCGGTAAACCGCTCGAGCTGTACCACTATCCCGCCAACCGCTTCGTTGCCGGGTTTATCGGCTCGCCGAAGATGAACTTCCTGCCGGTCAAAGTGACCGCCACCGCCATCGATCAGGTGCAGGTTGAGCTGCCGAATCGCCAACAGATCTGGCTACCCGTCTCCAGTGACGGCGTGCAGCCCGGCAGCAATATGTCGCTTGGCATTCGCCCCGAGCACCTGCTGCCGAGCGAGGTCGCCGACGTCACGCTCGCCGGTGTGGTGCAGGTGGTCGAACAGCTCGGCCACGAAACCCAGATCCATATCCAGATCCCCGCGCTGCGTCAGAACCTGGTTTACCGCCAGAACGACGTGGTGCTGGTAGAAGAAGGTGCCCATTACGCCATCGGCCTGCCGCCCCAGCGTTGCCATCTGTTTCGCGAAGATGGTCGTGCCTGTCGCCGGCTGCATCAGGAACCGGGTGTTGAAGCACTCCAGCAAAAGCAGTGATAACAGGAGTCAAACAGAATGATTAAGCTGAAATATCCTCTGGCAGTGGCCATTGCGATGGCCATCTCCGGCCAGGCAGCGGCGGTAGATTTTAAAGGCTATGCGCGTTCAGGCATCGGCTGGACCGGCAGCGGCGGCGAGCAGCAGTGCTTCCAGGCGACCGGGGCCAACAGCAAATACCGTCTGGGTAACGAATGTGAAACCTACGCCGAATTAAAACTCGGGCAGGAGCTGTGGAAAGAGGGCGATAAGAGCTTCTACTTCGACACCAACCTGGCCTATGCCGTGTCTCAGCGTTCAGATTTCGAAAGCGTCGATCCCGGCTTTCGTGAAGTGAACGTGCAGGGTAAAAACCTGATCGAGTGGCTGCCAGGCTCTACCCTGTGGGCGGGTAAACGCTTCTATCAGCGTCATGACGTCCATATGATCGACTTCTACTACTGGGACATCTCCGGGCCGGGTGCCGGTCTGGAAAACGTCGATCTCGGCTTCGGTAAACTGTCGATGGCAGTGACGCGTAACGGCGAAGCAGGCGGCTCTTACGGCTTCATCGATAACCAGCAGAACCAGGTGCCGACCATTAACGACACCTTCGACGTGCGGCTTGCCGAGCTGAATACTAACCCGGGCGGCGTGCTGGAGTTCGGCGTCGACTACGGTCGTGCTAACGTGCAGGACGGCTACTCGCTGGCCGACGGCGCCACCAAAGATGGCTGGATGCTGACCGCAGAACATACCCAGACTATCTACAACGGCTACAACAAGTTTGTCGTGCAGTACGCGACCGATGCGCTGACCTCCCAGCGTAACGGCCGTACCGAAGGTTCCAGCATTGATAACAACGGCAAAATGATGCGCTTAATCGACCATGGCGCGCTCGACTTCAATGACAAATGGGGCCTGATGTACGTGGCGATGTTCCAGGATGTGGACCGCGACAACCAGAACGGCACCACCTGGTACACCGCCGGCGTGCGCCCGATGTACAAATGGACGCCAATCATGAGCACCCTGCTGGAGCTCGGCTATGACAACGTCAAGTCGCAGGAAACCGGCGATCGCAACAGCCAGTATAAAGTGACCCTTGCCCAGCAGTGGCAGGCCGGTGACAGCATCTGGTCGCGCCCGGCAATCCGCCTGTTCGCAACTTACGCCAAGTGGGATGAGAAGTGGGGCTACGCCACGGCGGACGATACCGGCTTCACCTCCGGCACCGCCTACAACGATACCAGCGCCAAAACCTTCAGCCGCGGAAACGATGACGAAGTCACCTTCGGCGTGCAGATGGAAGCCTGGTGGTAACCCCTGCCTGACCGCATGTTTTACCCCGATGTTGCATTGCCTGGCGGCATCGGGGTTGTCCGTTTGAGGAACCTAAAATGAAAAAAAATCTGCTGTCTCTCTGCCTGATCGCCGCGCTTGGCCTCGGTGCAGCCCCGCTGTCGCAGGCGGAAACCTTCACTTCTCCGACTAACGTGGCGGTGGCACCGAGCATCCCGGCGGACGCGCTTCAGCGCCTCTCCTGGCTGCCGATGACGCCGCCTGTCTCGAACGATATCCAGCTGAACGCCTCGTCGCAGTCGCTTAACCAGGGCGAAATCACCGGCCCGGTTGCCGCCGTGACGCTGCCCGCCGATCGCGGCTCGCTGGAGATTACCCTCACCAGCGTGGTGAAAGACAAGCGCGTATACGTGCCGAACGTGCTGGTGCTGGATGAGCAGAAACGCCCGGCGGCCTTCTATCCCGGTAGCTACTTCCCGTATGAAAAACCTGGCGTGGTGTCGATGGACAGGCTGGAGGGAACGCTGAAGCTCACCCCGGCGCTGGGCCAGAAGCAGATCTATCTGCTGATCTACACCACCCGTCAGGATCTGACCACCACCACCCAGCTGAAAAATCCAGCAAAAGCCTACGCGGAAGGGGTGGGTAATGCGGTGCCGTCAATCCCCGATCCGGTGGCGACTCACGTCAGCGATGGCCTGATCAAGCTAAAGGTTAAGGCGGAGCAGGGTAGCGGCAACATTATGATAGGCCAGGTGTTTAACCAGCCTGAACCGCAGCCGGTGGTGGTTGGCGGCAGCGCACCCGCCAGCGCTCCGGCTCCGGCGGCGTCAGCGCCTGCAGCCAAAGGCGAACCGATGCTCAGCGATACCGAAAGCTACTTCAACCAGGGCATCCGCCAGGCGGCGAAAGCGGGCGATATCGACAAAGCCCTGCGCCTGATGAATGAGGCTGAGCGTTTAGGCTCCACCTCAGCGCGCAAAACCTTTATCAGCAGTGTGAAAGGCAAGGGCTAAGCTCTGCCCCGCTATGGGCTGCAAGCCCATAGCGGGGGACGGCGTGAAACCCCGCACTGCTGTTGTGGCGGGATGACTGGTGCGCTGCGTTATCGGGCGCACTTTTTTTCACGCTTTTTCCTGACAAAATTCCTCACTTTTACCGCGCTTTAATAGGTTTGCCCCCGGGGTGTGCGATACACTCAGGCATCAAAAGTTTTACGGAGAAGTGTTATGGCTGATAACGCGCTGTCGCTGTTGCGCGCGATCAACTGGCTACCGAACTCATCACCCCTGCTAACCGCCCCCCTGCTCGACTGGCTGATGGAAGTTGATTCCATGACCCGCCGCTTTGAGCGTCACTGCCAGTGCGTGACGGTTAACCTGCTGCGTGAAGGGTTTGTTGGCGCTGAGGAAGCGGGAGAGGATGCGGCGCTGCTGCCCGATGAGTCTCAATACTGGCTGCGGGAAATCGAGCTGTGTGGCGATGGCGTGCCGTGGCTGGTGGCGCGCACCCTGGTGCCGGAATCGACCCTCAACGGCCCGGAGCAAAAGCTCCAGCAGCTCGGCACTGTCCCGCTCGGGCGCTATCTGTTTGCCACCTCGACCCTGACGCGCGATTTTATTGACGTTGGCCACAGTGCTGAACTGTGGGGGCGGCGCTCGCGCCTGCGCCTGGCGGGCAAACCGCTGCTGTTAACCGAACTGTTTTTACCGCCTTCACCGCTCTACGCCAGCCTGGAGGCCAAGTAGCATGGAGAGAACGTTGCCAATGAGTAAGCTGTCGGCATATAGCCGCCTGATGCGCATCGATAAACCGATTGGCTCGCTGCTGCTGCTGTGGCCAACGCTGTGGGCGCTGTGGCTGTCCGGCATGCAGATGCCGCCACTCAATGTGCTGCTGGTGTTCGTGCTGGGCGTATTCTTTATGCGCGCCGCGGGCTGCGTGGTGAATGACTTTGCCGACCGTAAAATCGACGGCCACGTTAAGCGCACGCGCGGGCGCCCGCTGCCGAGCGGCGCGGTCAGCAGTAAAGAGGCTAAAGTGCTGTTTACCGTGCTGGTGCTCATCTCCTTTGCGCTGGTGCTGACCATGAACCGCCTGACTATCTGGCTGTCATTTGGTGGCCTGGCGCTGGCGTGGATGTACCCGTTTATGAAGCGCCATACCCATCTGCCGCAGGTGGTGCTCGGTGCGGCGTTTGGCTGGTCGATCCCGATGGGCTGGGCGGCAGTGAGCGGCAGCGTGCCGCTGAACTGCTGGCTGCTGTTCCTCGCCAATATCTGCTGGACCGTGGCCTACGACACGCAGTATGCGATGGTCGACCGCGATGACGACCTGAAGATCGGCGTGAAATCGACGGCAATCCTGTTTGGGCGCTTCGACAATTTGATTAACGGCGTGCTGCAGCTGGCGGCGCTGGGCCTGCTGGCGCTGGTTGGCATGCGTAGCGGGCTGGGCAGTGCCTTCTACTGGTCGATGCTGGTGGCGGCGGGGTTGTTTGTTTATCAACAGAAGCTGACCGCCAATCGCCAGCGCGAGCTGTGCTTCAAGGCGTTTCTCAATAATAACTGGGTAGGCTTCACGCTGTTCGTCGGCGTGGTGCTGGGCATCTGGCAGTAGCGGGTCGGGCATGCCCGACCCCTACAGAAAACCGGTAACGCACCCGCAGGGCATGAGCATGCCCGACCCCTACAGAAAACCGGTAACGCATCCGTAGGGGACGGGCATGCCCGTCCCGCAGGCACCAAGTTTCCAACGCAATAAAAAAGGGTCGACCGCAAAAAAAGGTCGACCCTTACCGGGATCGGGTGCCGTGAATTATAGGGGCCGATCTTTTGTGTCGATCGGCCCGTAGATCCTGTCCTCAGTCGGGCGCGACCGCGCTCTCAATCGTCATCCGGACTTCCTGAGTAATCAGCTCGGCCAGCAGCTGATAAACCTGCTGCGTGCGCTCGACCTGGGCGTCGCCAGAATCACTGATATAGCCCTCATCACGCAGCGTCAGCACCAGTGAAGTAAACACCGCTTTATCAAAGAACTCCGGCGCGTTAATCCCGTGCAGCACCGACAGGCGCTGGGCCATGGTGCGGCTCTCTTTCTCCAGCGTACCGCGGTTGATTGCCGGGTTAGCGCTGAGGATAGAGAAGGTAATCGCGTAACGCTGCAGGGTTTCACGGACGCCAGCCGCCAGCAGCTGCAGCGTGCGGAAACGACCCGGGCTCAGGCGCAGCGTGCTTTCATCGGCATTCAGCAGCCCCTGGCGCGCCATCTCCGCGATCAGCGCATCCAGCACCGCAGGCAGCTCTGCAATATCCCAGCGCAGGAACAGCTCGGCCTTCAGCATCGGATAAACCACGCTCACCTGGCGCAGCAGCCCGGCGCGGTCGATCTCGCGGTGCTGCATCAGAATCGCAGCAATCAGCGACGGCAGGACCAGCATGTGATGAATGTTGTTGCGGTAATAGGTCATCAGCACCGCCTGCTCGCGCGGCAGAATGACAATCTCACCGATGCTGTCCTGCTCCAGCTCGAACTTATTCATGCTCAGCGCATGTTCCAGCAGCGCTTCCGGCGTCATATCCGGCACGGTGGAGTCCGGCGAATAGGGCACGTTGCGCAGCAGTTGGGTATAGCAGTCGAGCTGTTCAGTCAGCTGTTCACGCGTCATCGAACGCTGGCGCGAGGCCAGCAGCGCGGTGACGCACAGGTTCATGGCATTAGCGGCACCGGCGTTGTTGATGCGCACCATCACTTTCTGGGCGATATCGTTGACGGCCGGGGTCAGCCACGCCGGGCGCTGGGCTTCAATAGGGTCGATCGCGTCACGCCACTCCGGCACCTGCTGGTTAAGGTAGGAGATCAGCGGCAGCGGCTCACCGAAGTTGACGTAGCCCTGACCGAGGTTGCGCAGCTTACGCAGCCCGCGCACCATCGACATAAAGCCCTCTTTCTCTTTCGTCGCCCCGCGCAGCTCTTTGGCGTAAGTACCCACTTCCATCACGTGCTCGTAACCGATGTAGATGGGCACCAGGGTGATTGGGCGATTACCGCCGCGCAGCATCGCCTGAATGGTCATCGACAGCGTGCCGGTTTTCGGGTCGAGCAGGCGACCGGTACGTGAACGGCCCCCCTCAACGAAATACTCCACCGAATAGCCGCGGGTAAACAGCTCGCCGAGATATTCGCGGAACACCGTGGAGTAGAGCTTGTTGCCCTTGAAGGTGCGGCGAATAAAGAACGCACCCAGGCGGCGGAAGATCGGACCGGCTGGCCAGAAGTTCAGGTTGATACCGGCAGCGATATGCGGCGGCACCAGACCCTGGTGATACAGTACGTAAGAGAGCAGCAGGTAGTCCATATGGCTGCGATGGCAGGGGACGTAAACAATTTCATGCCCGTCCTGCGCCAGCTGGCGCACGCGCTCGCCGCCATTAACGTTGATACCCTGATACAGCTTGCTCCAGGTCCAGCCCATAATACGGTCGGTGAGGCGAATCGCCTCGTAGGAGAAGTCGGCAGCAATCTCTTCCATCAGCTCAACGGCGTTCTGCTGGGCTTTCTCATGGGAAATTTTCTTACTGCGCGCTTCATCCTCCACCGCCTTGGCGATAGCTTTCGACTGCAGCAGCTTATTGAACAGGTCCTGACGCACCGGCAGGCGTGGCCCGACGGCAGCCAGACGCTGGCGGGCAAAGTGCATCCGCGCCACGCGGGCCAGCTTCTGGGCAATAATCTTGTCGGTGCCGTGCTCGGTGGCCATATGGCGTAAAGAGACCATCGGCGAGAAGCGCACAAAGCTGTCGCGGCCCAGCCACAGCACCGCAAAGAATTTCTGAATGCCGTTCAGCATCCGCAGATGCGGCTGTGCATCGCCCTGAACCTCGCGGCCCGGCGAGCGCCCGAACATCACCGATACCGGCACCATCTGCACATCCAGTTCCGGATGGCTGCGGTGCAGGTCGAGATATTCATGGAACAGCTTGACTGACTCAAGGTTCGGCACGAAATAGGGGAATACGCGTGGGCCATCATGGATAAACACATGACGTGGCAAAACGGCCCCGTCTATCTCCAGCGGTTCCAGCGGATCGGGGAGATCCTGCTTGCGGCACTGCTCTCGCAGTGCAAGGAGATCGGCCTTTGAATCATAAGGCAGTACATACATAATAGGGCGCGACGTATCCAGCCCGAGCTCGGCAACCGGCTCAGCGGGGATCGCCTTGCTTTTTACCAGGAATTTAACTGGTAGATTCAATAAGTTATAATATAAATTACGCCAACCTGACATAGACAACATGAAGCCTCTTGTTAGCAAAGCGCCGCAAGCATACCAGAAAGCGCCAACAGATTCTGTGGTGTTGCAAAATGTGCGCCACCCAGACATTGACGTTCAACATCGTAAAGGGTTCCCTGATTATGGCAAATAACGTCACCGGATTGACTCGGATTATAAAAGCTGCGGGCTATTCCTGGAAAGGTTTACGCGCGGCATGGCAGCATGAAGCGGCATTTCGTCAGGAGGCTATCGCCGCTATTGTTGCCATTGTTGTTGCTCTGTGGCTCGACGTGGACGCCATCACTCGTGTCCTGCTGGTCGGCTCCGTGGTGCTGGTGATTATCGTTGAGGTGCTCAATAGCGCCGTCGAAGCGGTCGTCGACCGCATCGGCAGTGAAATTCACCCGCTGGCAGGCCGGGCGAAAGACATGGGTTCGGCAGCCGTATTGCTGACGATTTTACTGGCTGTTTTTGTCTGGATCATGCTGTTAGTGCCGCATTTGCGATGAGTTTTCCAAAATTTGCAACAAACTGAATTTTGACCAACTTTAGGTTTTCATCGCGCAAATACCTGTATATACTCACAGTCGACTGTATAAACAACCAGGGGGCGGGATGAAAGCACTAACGGCAAGGCAGCAGCAGGTTTACGACCTGATTCGCGACCACATTAACCAGACCGGCATGCCGCCGACACGGGCAGAGATTGCTACGCAGCTCGGTTTCCGTTCCCCGAATGCCGCTGAAGAACACCTCAAAGCGTTGGCGCGTAAAGGCGTGATTGAGATTGTTTCAGGCGCTTCACGCGGTATCCGCCTGATGATGGAAGAAGAAGACGGTCTTCCGCTGATTGGTCGCGTTGCCGCAGGTGAACCGCTGCTTGCTGAGCAACATATCGAAGGCCACTACAAAGTGGACCCTGACCTGTTTAAACCGGGCGCCGATTTCCTGCTGCGCGTCAGCGGAATGTCGATGAGAGATATCGGCATTATGGATGGTGACCTGCTGGCGGTACATAAAACTGAAGATGTGCGTAACGGCCAGGTGGTGGTTGCCCGTATTGATGATGAAGTGACCGTGAAGCGCCTGAAGCGCCAGGGTAACACCGTGCATCTGCTGCCGGAAAACCCGGAATTCCAGCCTATCGTGGTTGACCTGCGTAACCAGACGCTGACCATCGAAGGTCTGGCCGTCGGCGTGATCCGCAACGGCAACTGGCTGTAGCAGTTACTCCCTCTAAGCGGGTCGGTCATGACCGACCCCGACTAAATCCAGATACCGACCCCTGTGAAATCCTGGTAACGCACCATGCGACTCCTCACTACAGCTGATAAACACCTCTGGCGGCTGGCGCTGCCGATGATCCTCTCCAATATCACCGTGCCGCTGCTAGGCCTGGTGGATACCGCCGTGATTGGCCATCTCGATAGCCCGGTTTACCTGGGCGGCGTTGCGGTCGGTACTACCGTTACCAGCTTCCTGTTTATGCTGCTGCTGTTCCTGCGTATGAGCACCACCGGGCTGACCGCGCAGGCATTTGGCGCGCAGGACAAACCTGCGCTGGCGCGCGCGCTAATGCAGCCGCTGCTGCTGGCACTGCTCGCCGGGCTGCTGTTCATCATCCTGAAAACGCCGCTCACTCAGCTGGCGCTCAGTCTGACCGGCGGCAGCGAGGCGGTGCTGCACCAGGCGGCGCTGTTTATGCAGATCCGCTGGCTCAGCGCCCCGGCAACGCTGGCTAACCTGGTGCTGCTCGGCTGGCTGCTGGGCGTGCAGTATGCGCGTGCGCCGGTGATCCTGCTGGTGGTCGGTAACCTGGTGAATATTCTGCTCGACCTGTGGTTCGTTATCGGCCTGGGGTGGGGCGTGCAGGGCGCGGCGGCGGCCACCGCTATTGCGGAGTACGTCAGCTTTATTGTCGGGCTGCTGCTGGTTTGGCGGGTGATGGTACTGCGCGGCCTGTCGCTGCGCCTGCTGCTCAATGCCTGGCGCGGAAACCTGGGGCGCCTGCTGCGACTTAATCGCGACATCATGCTGCGCTCGCTGCTGCTGCAAATCTGCTTCGCCTCGCTGACCCTCTTCGGGGCGCGGCTCGGCAGCGATGTGGTGGCGGTCAATGCAGTGCTGCTGATGTTCCTGACGTTTACCGCCTATGCCCTCGACGGCTTTGCCTATGCGGTGGAAGCCTGCTCCGGCGAAGCCTACGGCGCCAGCAACAGCCAGCGCCTGCTCAGCGTCTGGCACGCTGCCTGCCGCCAGTCGGTGGTGGTAGCCATCGCCTTCTCGTTACTCTATGCGCTGTGTGGCGAGCAGATAGTCGCGTTGCTGACCTCGCTACAGCCGCTGCAGCAGCTGGCCGATCGCTATCTTTGGTGGCAGGTTGTGATGCCGCTGGCGGGAGTGGGATGCTATCTGCTGGACGGGATGTTTATTGGCGCCACGCGCGCCAGCGAGATGCGTAACGGCATGGCGATAGCCGCGGTCGGTTTTGTCTTAACCCTGTGCAGCGTTCCCTGGTTGGGTAATCATGGGCTGTGGCTGGCAATGACCGTGTTCCTGCTGCTGCGCGGCCTGACGCTGTGGATTATCTGGCGCAGGCACTGGCGCAACGGCACCTGGTTTGCTCACTGAAACATTTGTTTACGTCTTCCGCCGCTGCGCTACCTCTATGATGTATTAGGGTTTTTCTCTGCTTTATGGCTTTTTTGTCAGGGGTTGTCGCAACGAGAACCCATTTCTCTACTACAATTATCTCTACGTTAAGCACTTGACCAGATATTTGACTGGTATCTAAGTGGGATTCTTAACCATAAAAGCTGTTTTAACCCAAGGTAGAGGAAACACATCATGAATAAAGACGAAGCCGGCGGTAACTGGAAACAGTTTAAAGGTAAAGTGAAAGAGCAATGGGGCAAGCTGACGGATGACGACCTGACCGTGGTTGAAGGTAAACGCGATCAGTTGGTCGGCAAAATCCAGGAGCGCTACGGCTATCAGAAAGATCAGGCCGAAAAAGAGCTTAAAGACTGGGAAACCCGTAACGATCATCGCTGGTAAGCGACGAACGACAGTAAGTATTAGCTCCTACCCAGGCACATGGAATGTGCCATCCCCCAATTATTCCCGCAAAAAATTTATCAACGCCCGCGCTTTTTGCTCTGCACGCTATGATCGTGCTGGCACGCATCCTGATGGGTGCAGGCTTCAATCTCACCACACTCCTGACAAAATCCGTGCGCTTCAATCACACTATGCCCAAGGGTAAAACCTGACTTCAGGGCCAATGATTTCAAGATATCTTCCACGCCATCCGCATGCTGCTCGCTTACTGAACCGCAGCGATCGCAAATCAACATCGCTGAGGTGTGCGAAGGCTCTTCAAAATGGTGGCAGACCACGTAGCTATTGGTTGACTCGACGCGGTGGATAAAACCCTGCTCCAGCAGGAAGTCCAGCGCCCGATAAATGGTCGGGGGTTTTGCCTGGGGTTCAGAGACGCGCAGCAGGTCCAGCAGGTCATAGGCGCTGATAGCCCCATTCTGTTCGCTCATCAGGCGCAGCACTTCAAGACGCTGTGGCGTCAGACGCACGCTACGCTGCTGGCAAATCACTTCAGCCTGCGTCAGGATTTTTTCTGCACTGGTAATATTCATGGATCCCCCTCAGGCAAGATAGGATGTTATTTTATCACGTCTGCCACAAAACGCCGAGTTTGCCATTTTAACCTGCCGACCCTGTATAAATGACTGGTATTGCCGATAAGCTAAGCTGATAAAGAACGTTTAATCAGTGGCGGCTTAACGATCGGGTCCAGATTTTTTTTGATTAACACAACTAATCTGATTTGCAGCGCTTAGCGTTTATGTCTACCTTTTTCATAGGGCTGGATGCGTTTTTACCGCGAAGTCACAGTGTAAAAATGCTCAACTGTTAGCGTGTTAACAGATTAATAAAATGGCAATGACCTGAAAAGCCCACTCATTTTCTCTCAATTCACAGCAATGAAATGCTGCCTGTATGTTCATCATTCAGGTATGACGGTTGTGCGCGCGTTTTCGCATTCGCTTTTACATTTTCTATGGTGGATTCTGGGTAAATGGCTAATACATTCAAAAAGTTGATCGGGGTTTCCCGGCCTGTGGTGTTACCCGCTCTGTTTCTGGCGCCTTTCAGCGTGATGGCCGCCGGCAACTATTTCGACGCCCGCAACGATGCGATGGGCGGCACCGGCGTGGCCTCTTCAACCTACGGATCTGCGGTGCTGGCTAACCCAGCCCTGATGACCAAAGCGCAGCCGGAGGATAATGTCAGTATCATCCTGCCTGCGGCCGGTGCGCAGATCAGTGACAACGATAAGCTGATCGATAAAGTTGACGATCTGACCAACTCCGTCGACGGTTATCGTGACCTGCTGAATAACTTCGTCTTCCCCACCGATATTCCGCGTATCCAGGCCGCAGCGGGCGATTTAGCTAACCGGCTGGAGGATATTCGCGGTGAGAAAGCCTGGGGGCAGGCGGGTGCGGCATTTGCCGTGACGGTGCCGAATGATGTGCTGACCTTTGCCCTGGTGACCAAAGCCTACGGAACAGCCTCAGTCAGTAGTGAAATCAGCCAGAGCGATATCGACAACCTGAACGCGGTCGCCGGGGGAGGCTTGCCATCATCGCTGGATCTCACTTCCGTCGGGCTGGGCCGCGGGGCCATCGTCTATGATTTTGGCGTGGCAATGGCGCATGAATTTGATATTGGTGGCCACCCGGTGTCGTTTGGCGTGACGCCGAAACTGCAGAAAACCACGCTGTATAACTATAGCGCCTCGGTATACACCTACGACAAGTCAGACTTTACCGACGGTCGTTACAAGAACAACAATACCGGCTTTAACGTTGACGCCGGTGTCGCCACCGATCTCGGTGACAACTGGACGTTCGGCCTGAGCGGGCAGAACCTGATTTCGCGTGATATCGATACCAAAGAAGTGAACGGTTACATCGATACCTACCAGATCCGCCCGCTGGTCACTTCCGGCGTGTCGTTCCACACCGAGCGTCTGACCACCGCGCTGGATGTTGACCTGACGCCAACCAAACGCTTTAAGTCAATGCAGGACAGCCAGTACGCCTCGGTCGGTGCAGAATATCGTCTGCTGAGCTGGCTGCAGCTGCGCGCCGGCTACCGCGCCGATATGAAATCGAACGATACCAACGTGTTCACCGGTGGTTTCGGTATTTCACCGTACAACAAGGTGCATCTGGATCTCACCGGAATGGCGGGTAAGGACAACACCTGGGGCGCGGTGGCGCAGCTGAACTTCACCTTCTGACCCTCTGCGGGCGAGGCTTGCCTCGCCCCTGCGCGATCCCCGTTTTACGTAGCCAAAACAGTGCCCTGAACTGCACGGATGATGTAAATATCGCCAGGCGTTGCACGTTCAGGAACACGTGGTATGCTGTTCCACATTAAGGAACACGGACGCCACAATGATTGCAAGCTTCAAACACAAAGGATTGAAAAATTTTTTCATGAAAGCCGATCGTAGCGGGATTGAACAAAAATGGGTGTCCCGCATCAAGACACGGCTTACCGTAATCGACGCGGCTGAAACCATCGATGCTATCAATCTCCCTGGGTATGACCTGCATCAGCTCAAGGTCGATCGTGCCGACATCTGGACAATCAGTGTCTCCGGGAACTGGCGCATCACGTTCAGGTTTATCGACGGAGATGCAGAAATTCTCAATTTGGAGGATTATCACTAATGAGAATGGCAACCCCTGCCTATCCGGGCGAAATCATCGCAGAGATTTTGCAAGACAATAACGTTAGTCTTCGACAGTTTGCTAAAGCCATGGACATTGCGCCGTCTACAGCAAGCCGTTTGCTGGCAGGGCAAACTTCGGTAACGTCTGAAATGGCGCTGAAATTGGCGGCTGTGGTTGGTAGCACCCCGGAAACCTGGCTGAAGATTCAGACGAACTTCAGCCTGAATGAAGCCAGGAAAAAGACTGATACCAGCCATTTGCACAAGCTGGTGTTTGCTTGAGCCGGATTTAGGCACAAAAAAAGGGGTATCCTTTCGGCTACCCCTCTCTGTTACTGCATCTTTTGCCATTCGTCTTTAGCTTCCTTTCTTCGCTTATCAATAAACTCCGCCAGGTCCGAAACATCCACTGTGCGCGGTGATTTCTGATAGCTGCGATCCGGAAAGTCGCGAGGAGCAATTCGCCACCGCGCTGGGTTGATACCAGGGGACGACCGGAAAAAAAGGTCGTCCCCTACAGGATCACTCCCCGCCGTGCTATCATTGTGCACAATATCGTCACCCCTTCTGATACAGAGTTAGCGCTTTTCATGACCGAGAAATTACCTGCACACCGCTTTTCCATTGCCCCGATGCTCGACTGGACCGATCGTCACTGTCGTTACTTCCATCGCCAGTTGACGCGGCAGACGCTGCTGTACACCGAAATGGTGACCACCGGCGCGATCATCCACGGTAAAGGCGACTATCTGGCATTCAGCCCGGAAGAGCAGCCGGTTGCACTGCAGCTGGGCGGCAGCGATCCCGCTGCGCTGGCGCAGTGTGCCGTGCTGGCGGAACAGCGCGGCTACAATGAGGTGAACCTCAACGTGGGCTGCCCGTCAGACCGCGTGCAGAACGGCCGCTTTGGTGCCTGTCTGATGGGTGAAGCCCAGCTGGTGGCGGATGGCATTAAAGCGATGCGCGACAAGGTCTCGATTCCGGTCACGGTGAAAACCCGCATCGGCATTGACGACCAGGACAGCTATGAATTTCTCTGTGATTTTATCCGCACGGTGTCAGAGCAGGGCGGCTGCGACTCTTTTATCATCCATGCGCGTAAAGCCTGGCTTTCCGGCCTCAGCCCGAAAGAGAACCGTGAAATCCCACCGCTCGACTACCCGCGCGTTTATCAGCTGAAGCGCGATTTCCCGCACCTGACGCTGGCGATTAACGGCGGCGTGAAGACGCTGGAAGAAGCGCAAACTCACCTGCAGCATCTGGACGGCGTAATGATGGGGCGCGAAGCCTATCAGAACCCTGGCCTGCTGGCGCAGGTGGACCAGCAGATTTTCGGCAGCAGTCAGCCGGTGGTGGACCCGGTTGCCGTGGTGCGTTCAATGTACCCCTACATTGAACGTGAACTGGCGAACGGCACCTACCTCGGCCATGTTACCCGTCATATGTTGGGCCTGTTCCAGGGGATCCCGGGTGCGCGCCAGTGGCGGCGTTACCTCAGCGAAAACGCGCACAAAGCGGGCGCGGGCGTAGACGTGGTCGAGAAGGCGCTCTCGCTGGTTGCCGATAAGATCCCTGCCGCAGTTTAAGTTCGTCAAAACTTCACCAGATAGTGATGAATTTCATCAGGGGAAATCCTCCCCTGGTGGATACCTTTCATGAATATCAATCAGTTAACTTCTTCTCCATTCTGGCACGCTTCTTGTAATAGCTCTCCTGGAGTTCAATATCTGGAGCGAGTGATTATGTTAGAGATCCTGTTTGTCATCGGTTTTTTTCTGATGCTGCTGCTGACCGGTATTTCCCTGCTGGGAATTATCGCGGCGCTGCTGGTTGCCACCGTGGTGATGTTCGTGGGTGGGCTGTTTGCTATTGTTATTAAATTGTTGCCGTGGCTGGTGGTGGCGGTGGTTGCCGTGTGGCTGTATCGCGCGTTGCGCAAGCCGTCAGCGGATGATAAGCCCTGGCTATCTCGCTGATATCAATCAGGAGTCTGCTGCTTCTGTGAATGTAATGCGGGCTGGATCACATCATGACAAATTGCTTAGCTGAATATCGCAATTAAACATA
Source organism: Erwinia aphidicola (assembly GCF_024169515.1). Classification (NCBI taxonomy): domain Bacteria; kingdom Pseudomonadati; phylum Pseudomonadota; class Gammaproteobacteria; order Enterobacterales; family Erwiniaceae; genus Erwinia; species Erwinia aphidicola. The sequence continues at coordinate 2,092,966 of NZ_JAMKCQ010000001.1, forward strand.
TTTTTTACTTATGAATTCTGTCAGGATGGTTTAACTGAATCATCACGTATTCATCGCCGCTGACCCTACACCAGCGCGAACTATAAAAAAGAAAGAAACAAAAAGGGGCTTCCGCAAGGGAGCCCCATTTTTTTGCCTGAATGATGGAGTGGGTCAGGCATCCCTGACCCTGGAACATCTAGGGAATCAACAGGCTCGACCCCTGGGTGCCGCGGCTCTCCAGCGTCTGATGCGCCTTTTGCGCATCCGCCAGCGCAAATTTCTGCGCCTGTGGCACATCTACCCTGATCGCGTTACTGGCAATCAGCGAGAACAGCTCATTGCTGGCCTGCGTCAGCGCCTCACGCGTGGTGATATAGCCGTTGAGCGACGGGCGGGTAACGTACAGCGAGCCTTTCTGATTCAGGATCGCCAGATTCACCCCGGTGACCGGGCCGGAAGAGTTGCCGAAGCTCACCATCAGCCCACGGCGTTGCAGGCAGTCGAGCGAGGCTTCCCAGGTATCTTTCCCCACCGAGTCATACACCACGCGCAGCTTTTTACCGTGCGTCAGCTCGCTGACCCGCCCGGCAATATTCTCTTCGCGATAATTAATGGTGGCCCATGCCCCGGCATCTTTTGCCATCTGCGCCTTCTCCGCTGAGCCGACCGTACCAATCAAATGCGCACCCAGCGCTTTCGCCCACTGGCAGGCAATCAGCCCAACGCCCCCGGCCGCCGCATGGAACAGGAATACCTCATCCGGCTGCACCACATAGGTCTGGCGCAGCAGGTAATGCACGGTCAGCCCTTTGAGGAAGGAGGCAGCAGCCTGCTCAAAGGAGATGGCATCCGGCAGCAGCGCCAGCTTATCTACCGGCACGTTATGCACTTCGCTGTAGGCACCGAGGGAGGATTGCGCGTACACCACGCGGTCACCCGGCTTCAATTCGCTGACGCCGGGGCCAACACGCGTCACCACGCCTGCCGCTTCGGTGCCTAAACCGGACGGCAGCGCGGCAGGGTAAAGCCCACTGCGCACGTAGGTATCGATATAGTTGATACCAATCGCTTTATTCTCAACCTGCACCTCTCCCGCCCCTGGATCGGCCGGGTCGAAGTCCACCAGTTGCATCACTTCGGGTGCGCCGTGCTGGCTGATTTGTATACGTTTTGCCATGATCACTCCTGTGGATTGCGCCGCGAATGGGGGAGGACGCAGGCTATGCAAACGAGTATACTTGCGCGTCCCCCCACAAGATTTTTGGTATTACATCACTATGGCAGGAAATAAACCCACCAACAAATCCTTCGAAAACCGTGAGCCGCGTGACCGTCAGATGGAAGGTCTGAAGCTGCCGCCGCACTCGCTGGAAGCAGAACAGTCGGTGTTGGGCGGTTTAATGCTGGATAACGAACGCTGGGATAATGTCTCCGAGCGCGTGGTGGCGAAGGACTTCTTCAGCCGACCGCACCGCATGATTTTCGCGGAAATGCAGCACCTGCTGGAACAGGGCAAGCCGATCGATCTGATCACGCTGTCCGAGTCGATGGAAACCAAGGGCGAGCTGAGCATGGTGGGTGGCTTTGCTTATCTGGCCGAGCTGTCGAAAAACACGCCAAGTGCGGCGAACATTGGCGCTTATGCCGATATCGTGCGCGAACGCGCGGTAGTACGTGAGATGATTGCGGTGGCGAATGAGATCGCCGACGCGGGTTACGATCCGCAGGGCCGTACCAGCGAGGATCTGCTCGATCTCGCTGAATCCCGCGTATTCCAGATCGCCGAAAGCCGCGCCAATAAAGATGACGGCCCGAAAAGCGTCGATCAGATCCTCGAAGCCACCATTGCGCGTATTGAATCGCTCTATCAGACGCCGCACGACGGGGTAACCGGCGTCGATACCGGCTATCACGACCTGAACAAGAAGACCGCGGGTCTGCAGCGCTCGGATCTGATTATCGTGGCGGCTCGTCCGGCAATGGGTAAAACCACCTTCGCCATGAACCTGTGTGAAAACGCCGCGATGCTGCAGGATAAACCGGTGCTGATCTTCAGCCTCGAGATGCCCGGCGAGCAGATCATGATGCGTATGCTGGCGTCGCTGTCGCGCGTGGACCAGACGCGCATTCGTACCGGCCAGCTGGATGATGAGGACTGGGCGCGTATCTCCAGCACCATGGGCATCCTGCTGGAGAAGAAGAACATGTTTATCGATGACTCTTCCGGCCTGACGCCAACCGAAGTCCGCTCGCGTGCGCGCCGTATCTTCCGCGAGCACGGCGGTCTGAGCATGATCATGATCGACTACCTGCAGCTGATGCGCGTGCCGTCACTGTCCGATAACCGTACGCTGGAGATCGCCGAGATCTCACGCTCGCTTAAAGCGCTGGCGAAAGAGCTGCAGGTGCCGGTGGTGGCGCTGTCGCAGCTTAACCGCTCCCTGGAGCAGCGTGCCGATAAGCGCCCGGTCAACTCCGACCTGCGTGAATCCGGCTCCATCGAGCAGGATGCCGACCTGATCATGTTTATCTACCGTGATGAGGTGTATCACGAAAACAGCGACCTGAAAGGGGTGGCGGAGATCATTCTGGGTAAGCAGCGTAACGGCCCCATCGGCACCGTGCGCCTGACCTTTAACGGCCAGTGGTCACGCTTCGATAACTACGCGGGCCCACAGTACGACGACGAATAATCCCCTCGGGTCAGGCATGCCTGACCCCTACGTCACCTCTCCCTCGTAGGGGGCGGGCATGCCCGACCCGGACCCTCTCCGGATCATCACAAAATAGTGTTGGACAACACTGTAAAAAATGCGGTTATCTGTCGGTAAGCAGTACCCAGCAACCGGCATGGACGAACGATGACTCAGATTGATGATTTCGACCTTAAGATACTGACTTTACTGGAAGCAAACGGCCGCCTGACCAATCAGGAACTGAGCGATATCGTCGGGCTTTCCGCCTCACAGTGTTCCCGCCGCCGCATCAACCTTGAGCAGGCGGGATTGATCCTCGGCTACCACGCCAGGCTGTCGCCGGATGCGGTGGGTTTAGGCATGATCGGCCTGATTGAGGTGCGTCTGATCAACCATACCGCGGAATACGTTGAGAGTTTTCACCGCATGGTGGCGGAGCAGGCGGGCATTGTTGATGCCTATAAAACCACCGGAGATGCCGATTACCTGTTGAAAGTCGCGGTTGCCGATCTCGCCGGGCTGAGTGCTTTAATCAGCCAGCTGGTCGCCGGGCATCAGAGCGTGGCGCATGTGAAAACCTCAGTGGTCCTCAACCGTCTGAAGGAGAATGGTTTGATGTCGGTAAGCGAGACTCTGCTGCGCTAGAATGGTGCGTGTTACGCACCGCAATTGTGCATAAAACTCCGTATGCATGCGGTATCCGTGCGGGAAAGCAGCTTTCAGTGCGTGAAATGATGCTGTATTAATTATTTCATGCACAAAATCGAGCAATAAAGCGCCTTGTATTCAATGGGTTAATTCGCTGGCACCATCCGGTGGTTTGAACCTCCACCGGATTGGTGCGATTTTTGCTAAGTTATTGCTAAAATTTGGCGGTCCCTCTGCCATATCCCTAGTCATAATCACCAGAGAATCAATCTGATGGACAACGTGGTACACCCTGTCAAAATCCCCCATACCCTGCTGGAAGATGTGCTGGCTATCGTGCTCGGCACCCTGATGGTCTCCTTTGGCGTTACCCTGTTAAAACAGGCCGGAGCGTTAACCGGCAGCACTGCAGGCATTGCCTTTCTCATCAGTTACCTGAGCAAAACCTCTTTTGGCCTCGCTTTCTTTCTGATTAACATCCCGTTCTACTGGCTGGCGGTCAGGCGCATGGGCTGGGCATTCACTGTAAAAACCTTCTCTGCCGTGGCGCTGGTGTCGCTCTTCAGCCACCTGCACCCGTTATTTATCCATTTTTCCGCGCTGGATCCCTTTTATGCGACACTGTTCGGTAACGTGGTGATGGGAATTGGGTTTATAGTGTTATTTCGCCATAAGGCCAGCCTTGGCGGCATCAATATTCTGGCGCTGTGGCTGCAGGACCGTTACGGTATCCGTGCCGGAAAATTGCAGATGGTGGTCGATACCTGCGTGGTGCTGGCCTCGCTGTTTGTGGTCTCACGCGAGATGCTGGCAGCCTCAATTGCCGGAGCCGTGGTGCTCAACCTGATTATCGCCATGAACCATCGCCCTGGCCGCTATTTCGTCTGAGTCGCTGAATTTATTGATTATTTAATGGAGATTTGCACCGTGTTTCAAAACGTTGATGCCTACGCTGGCGACCCGATCCTCTCCCTGATGGAAACCTTCAAGCAGGATGCCCGCCCGCACAAGGTCAACCTGAGCATTGGTCTGTACTACAACGAGCAGGGTGTGATCCCACAGATGCAGGCTGTTGCCGCCGCTGAAGAGCAGCTGCACGCCCAGCCGCAGGCCGCCTCGCTCTATCTGCCGATGGAAGGCCTGCCGCCTTACCGCAGCGCCATCGCACCTTTGCTGTTCGGCGCCGAGCACCCGGTACTGAAAGCGGGCCGCATCGCCACTATTCAGACGCTGGGCGGTTCCGGTGCGCTGAAAGTCGGTGCCGACTTCCTGAAGTTCTATTTCCCGGATTCGCAGGTGTGGGTCAGCGATCCGACGTGGGAAAATCATATCGCCATCTTCAACGGTGCCGGTTTCACCGTAAATACCTACCCGTGGTACGACACGGCAACCAACGGCGTGAAGTTTGATGCGCTGCTGGAAAAACTCAATACGCTGCCGGCGCAAAGCATCGTGCTGCTGCATCCGTGCTGTCACAACCCAACCGGTGCTGACCTGACTAATGCGCAGTGGGATGAAGTGACCGGGGTGCTGAAAGATCGCGAGCTGATCCCGTTCCTCGACATCGCCTATCAGGGCTTTGGCGGCGGCATGGAGGAAGATGCCTACGCTATTCGCAGCATCGCCGCAGCGGGCCTGCCAGCGCTGGTCAGTAACTCATTCTCAAAAATCTTCTCGCTGTACGGCGAGCGCGTTGGTGGTCTGTCAATCGTCTGCGATGACGCCGAAGAAGCCGCCCGCGTACTGGGCCAGCTGAAGGCCACCGTGCGCCGCAACTACTCCAGCCCGCCAAACTTCGGGGCGCAGGTGGTTTCCTGCGTGCTGAATAACCCTGAGCTGAAGGCGAGCTGGCTGGCGGAAGTGGAAGCGATGCGCCTGCGTATTATTGAGATGCGCCAGGTGCTGGTGGACGCGCTGACTCAGGCGGTGCCGGGCAAGAACTTCGACTTCCTGCTCAAGCAGCGCGGTATGTTCAGCTACACCGGCCTGAGCGCTGCACAGGTTGATCGTCTGCGTAACGAGTTTGGTGTCTATCTGATCGCCAGCGGCCGCGTCTGCATGGCCGGTCTCAACCGCAACAACGTGCATCAGGTAGCGGAAGCCTTCGCCGCCGTGATGTAATTTCTGCTGGCCGGGGCTGCCCGGCCACAGTTTTTCCCTTTTCAGGTTTACCTTTTCGCCACTTGCTGCACACTTAACGGAACCGATAAGTTAAGGAGCCGTATCATGTGGTATCAGCAAACCCTTACCCTGAACGAAAAACCACGCGGATTTCATCTGGTTACTGACGAAATCCTCGCAGAGCTGCGCCGCTTAGCGGATGTTCAGACCGGGCTGTTGCACCTGCTATTGCAGCACACTTCCGCCTCACTGACGCTGAATGAGAACTGCGACCCAACGGTCCGTGCCGATATGGAGCAGCATTTCCTGCGCACGGTACCGGAAGATGCGCCGTATCAGCACGATTACGAAGGGGCCGACGATATGCCCGCCCACATCAAGTCCTCACTGCTGGGCACCTCGCTGATGCTGCCGGTCAGCCGCGGGCGTCTGCTGCTGGGGACCTGGCAGGGGATTTATCTTGGTGAACACCGTATTCACGGCGGGCAGCGGCGCATTGTCGCCACTTTACAGGGGGATGATTAATTATGACGGTTTCCGATTTGCTCACCTACTGCATGAACAAACCCGGCGCGCAGCAGAGCGTGCACAGCGACTGGAAAGCCACGCAGATTAAGGTCGATGATGTGATGTTTGCCATGGTGCACGAGGTTGATGGCCACCCGGCGGTGGCACTGAAGTGCAGCCCGGCGCTGGCGGAGTTGATCCGCGAGCAGCACAGCGATGTGCATCCCAGCGCGCACCTCAATCCGTCGCACTGGAACACCGTACTGCTCGACGGATCGCTTAAAGATTCACAGATCTATTATCTGGTCGATGCATCGCTGCAGCAGATCCAGAAACAGTTATAACGGGTGTTGACCTCCAGGAAACCCGTAGGGGTCGGGCATGCCCGACCCGCTTCATTATGAGGCGCGCAGTGAATCGATATCGATCACGAAACGGTACTTCACGTCGCTTTTCAGCATACGCTCGTAGGCCTCATTGATCTGATCGATCTTAATCATCTCGATATCGGAAGTGATGTTGTGCTTACCGCAGAAATCCAGCATCTCCTGCGTCTCTTTGATCCCACCGATCAGCGATCCTGCCACGCTGCGGCGTTTGAAGATCATATTAACCACCTGCGTTGACGGATGGTCATGCTCCGGCACGCCAACCAGCGTCATGGTGCCATCGCGGCGCAGCAGGTTGATAAACGGGTTGAGATCGTGCTGAGCAGCAACGGTGTTAAGAATGAAGTCGAAGCTGTTGGTGTGCTGCGCCATCTGATCGGCATCTTTCGAGATCACCACTTCATCGGCGCCCAGGCGCTTACCGTCTTCTACTTTAGAAGGCGAAGTAGTGAAGAGCACAACGTGCGCACCCATCGCATGAGCAATTTTCACGCCCATATGACCCAGTCCGCCAAGGCCAACGATACCAACTTTTTTGCCCGGGCCAACGCCCCAGTGATGCAGTGGGGAGAAGGTGGTGATACCCGCGCACAGCAGCGGAGCAGCACCGGCCGGATCAAGATTTTCCGGCACGCGCAGCACGAAGTCTTCGTGTACGACCACTTGAGTCGAGTAACCGCCGTAGGTGATATCGCCGCTGGTGCGGTCTTTACCGTTGTAGGTGCCGACGAAACCCTCTTCGCAGTACTGCTCAAGATCCTCTTTACAGCTGTCGCAGGTGCGGCAGGAGTCGACCATACAGCCTACGCCGACCAGATCGCCAACTTTGTATTTATGGCCGTGCGCGCCGACTGCCGTCACGCGGCCAACAATCTCGTGGCCTGGCACTACCGGGAAGATCGTGTTGCGCCATTCATTGCGCGCCTGGTGCAGGTCAGAGTGGCACACGCCGCAGTACTGCACTTCAATCTGCACATCATGTTCACGCAGTTCGCGCGGTTTAAATTCAAACGGAGCCAGCGGAGATTTTGCGTCCTGAGCGGCATAAGCATGCGTAATATTCATTGGTCTCTCCAGTTGTGGATGATGTGGCGCAGTGGCCGTAATGGCGGGAGCAGGCAGCAGGAAAAGCGGGCCTTCTCCGCAAAAAGGTGAAGGTTAAGCATAGTCACTCAACGGCGTAACGGGTATATCCAAAACTCGCTAAGTCTTGCCTGATCCTGCAAGATTTTGTGGTAATTGTAAGAAAAGTGCAGCAAATCGCGGGGAAAACCAGGGCTGACAGTAGCGGGGCCGGCATGCCCGACCCGTACGGGATTGCGGCGGGTATAAGCCAGGGGCGAGGCATGGCCTCGCCCGTCGGTTATTAACCCTGTAACAGCGGTTTCAGGAAGCGCGCGGTGTGCGAACGCTCGCACTGCGCCACGGTTTCCGGCGTGCCGGAGACGAGGATTTCACCGCCGCCGCTGCCGCCTTCCGGGCCGAGATCGACAATCCAGTCGGCGGTTTTGATCACATCAAGGTTGTGCTCAATCACCACGATGGTATTGCCCTGGTCGCGCAGCTGGTGCAGGACTTCCAGCAGCTGCTGGATATCGGCGAAGTGCAGACCGGTGGTCGGCTCATCAAGGATATACAGCGTCTGCCCGGTGCCGCGCTTCGACAGCTCACGCGCCAGCTTCACGCGCTGCGCTTCACCGCCGGACAGCGTGGTAGCCGACTGACCGAGGCGGATATACGACAGGCCAACGTCCATCAGCGTTTGCAGCTTACGCGCCAGCGCCGGCACCGCATCGAAGAACTCACGCGCTTCTTCAATGGTCATCTCCAGCACTTCATGAATGCTCTTGCCCTTGTACTTCACTTCCAGCGTCTCGCGGTTATAGCGTTTGCCTTTACACTGGTCGCACGGCACGTAGATATCCGGCAGGAAGTGCATCTCAACCTTGATCACGCCGTCGCCCTGGCAGGCTTCGCAGCGCCCGCCGCGCACGTTAAAGCTGAAACGCCCCGGCGTGTAGCCACGGGTACGTGATTCCGGCACCCCGGCAAACAGCTCGCGCACCGGGGTAAAGATACCGGTATAGGTTGCCGGGTTGGAGCGCGGCGTGCGGCCAATCGGGCTTTGATCGATATCGATAACTTTGTCGAAGTGCTCCATGCCGCTGATGCTGCGGTAAGGCGCGGCTTCGGCAATGGTGGCGCCGTTCAGCTGGCGCTGGGCCAGCGGGAACAGGGTATCGTTGATCAGCGTCGATTTACCGGAGCCGGACACGCCGGTAACGCAGGTAAACAGGCCAACCGGCAGCGTCAGGGTGACATCCTTCAGGTTGTTGCCGCTGGCTCCGGTCAGCTTCAGCACTTTCGCCGGGTCGCCCTTCACCCGCTCCTCAGGAATGGCGATGCCGCGCTTGCCGCTGAGGAACTGCCCGGTCAGCGACGCTTCTACAGCCATAATGTCGTCAACGGTGCCTTCGGCGACAATCTGCCCGCCGTGCACGCCCGCGCCGGGCCCGATATCGATCACATGGTCAGCAGCGCGAATCGCATCTTCATCATGCTCCACCACAATCACCGTATTGCCGAGATTGCGCAGGTGAACCAGCGTTTCCAGCAGGCGTTCATTGTCGCGCTGATGCAGACCGATAGACGGCTCATCCAGCACGTACATCACGCCGACCAGTCCGGCACCGATCTGGCTGGCCAGACGAATACGCTGCGCCTCGCCGCCGGAGAGCGTTTCCGCCGAGCGCGACATCGACAGGTAGTTCAGCCCGACGTTCACCAGGAACTTCAGGCGGTCGCCGATCTCTTTCAGCACTTTCTCAGCAATCTGCGCGCGCTGGCCGCTGAGCTTCATATTCTGGAAAAACGCCATCGCATGGCCGATGCTCATATCTGAGATGGTCGGCAGCGTGGTGTTCTCAACAAAAACGTGGCGCGCTTCACGGCGCAGACGGGTGCCGTGGCAGCTGGTGCAGGAGCGGTTACTGATAAACTTCGCCAGCTCTTCGCGTACCGCAGACGATTCTGTCTCTTTATAACGGCGCTCGATATTGTGCAGCACGCCCTCGAATGGATGGCGGCGCACAGAAGTGTCTCCGCGATCGTTGACGTATTTAAACTCGATATTGTCTTTGCCGGAACCGTACAGGATCACCTTGCGGCTCTCTTCCGGCAGGGAGTTGAACGGCGCTTCGATATCAAACTTCAGATGCTCCGCCAGCGAGCGCAGCATCTGGAAATAGTAGAAGTTGCGGCGGTCCCAGCCGCGGATCGCGCCGCCGGCCAGCGACAGCTCCGGGTTCTGCACCACGCGCTCCGGGTCGAAATACTGCTGAACGCCCAGCCCGTCACAGGTCGGGCAGGCACCGGCCGGGTTATTGAAGGAGAACAGGCGGGGTTCCAGCTCGTTCATGCTGTAGCCGCAAATCGGGCAGGCGAAGTTGGCCGAGAACAGCAGCTCTTCAGCGGCGGCGTCATCCATATCGGCCACCACGGCGGTGCCGCCGGAGAGCTCCAGCGCGGTTTCAAACGACTCTGCCAGGCGCTGCGCGAGATCGTCACGTACCTTAAAGCGGTCCACCACCACTTCGATGGTGTGTTTCTTCTGCAGTTCCAGCTTTGGCGGATCGGAGAGATCGCACACTTCACCGTCGATGCGGGCGCGGATATAGCCCTGGCTGGCGAGGTTTTCCAACGTTTTGCTGTGCTCACCTTTGCGATCTTTGACGATCGGGGCCAGCAGCATCAGGCGGCGGCCTTCCGGCTGCGCCAGCACGTTGTCCACCATCTGGCTGACGGTCTGTGCCGCCAGCGTGACGTCGTGATCCGGACAGCGCGGTTCGCCAACGCGGGCAAACAGCAGGCGCAGGTAGTCATGGATTTCGGTGATGGTGCCGACGGTGGAACGCGGGTTATGCGAGGTAGATTTCTGCTCGATCGAAATCGCCGGAGAGAGCCCCTCAATGTGGTCAACGTCCGGTTTTTCCATCAGTGACAGGAACTGGCGCGCATAGGCGGAGAGCGATTCAACGTAGCGGCGCTGACCCTCGGCGTACAGCGTATCAAACGCCAGCGAGGACTTGCCGGAACCTGACAGGCCGGTCACCACGATCAGTTTATCGCGCGGAATGGTCAGGTTGATGTTTTTCAAATTGTGGGTGCGGGCACCCCGTACTTCGATCTTATCCATTCACAATTCCCGGATTAGCACAAACCTCACCATGCCTGCCCGGCACGGCCAGAAAGAAACGTGTCATTATGGCACAAAAAAACCTGAATGGATAACCAGTGTTTTGCCCTGAAGTGCCATGCAAACTGATGCAACGCTGCAACGAAAGTAAGCCTTTTTCGAGGCGTCTCCTAAATGTAGGATCTCAGGGTAGCCCATGATAGAATTTTGCGCCTAGACTTAGAGAACGAACATTAACCGGAGAGAGCAACATGGCCAGCAGAGGCGTAAACAAAGTAATTTTAGTCGGAAATCTGGGGCAGGACCCGGAAGTTCGCTACATGCCGAATGGCGGTGCCGTTGCCAACATCACTCTGGCTACCTCCGAATCCTGGCGCGACAAGCAGACCGGCGAAACCAAAGAGAAAACTGAATGGCACCGCGTTGTGCTGTTCGGCAAGCTGGCAGAAGTGGCCGGTGAATACCTGCGTAAAGGCTCTCAGGTTTATATCGAAGGCGCACTGCAGACCCGTAAATGGACTGACCAGGCTGGCGTTGAGAAGTACACCACCGAAGTTGTGGTTAACGTTGGCGGCACCATGCAGATGCTGGGCGGTCGTGCTCAGGGCGGCGGTGCTCCAGCAGGCGGCGGTCAGGGCGCAGGCAACAACAACGGTTGGGGCCAGCCTCAGCAGCCACAGGGCGGCAACCAGTTCAGCGGCGGCGCACAGCAGTCCCGTCCGCAGCAGGCTCCACAGCAGAACAGCGCACCTGCTAACAATGAGCCACCAATGGACTTCGACGACGACATCCCTTTCTGATTTGACAGCGTCGTCAGCGAGTCAAAAAAAGCCCCGCATACCAATGCGGGGCTTTTTGTTTTCAGCTCATTTAGAGGGTTCTTTGTCTTTTCTCTTGCCCCATTGATGGGATAACCCTTGTAGACAGGCTGTCAGTTACTCTCCGATTCCGCCTCTTCCGCCTCTTTGCCTTGCTCGTCATCTCCGCCGGAAATCAAATCACTCAGCTTCATCTCGCCCAGTTCGCTGATCTTTTTCTTCGCCTCATCCAGCGGTTGTGCGGCATTCAGCTCGGCCATTTTTTGGTCGGCGAGATCGGTGGCCTGTTTGCGGGTTTCATCCCACTGGGATTGCGCGGATTCGACCAGGCTGGTCGCACTCTTATCGGCTTCTTTGATCTTCTCTTTGGTGGCGTCGTCGCAGGCGGCGATCATCGTCACCATCGCGGTTATGACCAGAATACCTAACTTTTTCATGATGAAGTTTCCCAGATTAATTTAAAGAGCAGGGTTAGCCGCAGGCGCAAACACCTGAATAGCTTTAGTTTTGATTGTGAAGCGAGCAGGGGTCTGCCCGATCAGCTCACCGTCGGCGTTGATATCATGCGGGCGACGGGTGGTCAGCGTCAGCGCGGTGGTGGAAAGCGTGCGCACCTTGCGCCAGCGGCCATGCGTGCCGCGCCGCAGCGCAGGCAGCAGGGCGATCATCTGCCACCAGTGCGCCACTTCCAGGCTGTACACGTCCAGTAATCCGTCATCGGGGGCAGCACTCTGTTCCACGGTCATCCCGCCACCGTAAAAACGCCCGTTTCCGACTGAAACCTGTACGGTTTTCACCTTCTCGGTCACGCCGTCATGCTCGATGCTGGCGCTAAACGGGCGGCTCTGTTTCAGCAGCTTAAACGCGGCCAGCGCATAGCCGAAGGTGCCCCAGCGCTTTTTCGATTCGGCGGTCAGATGGCGGGCAAGCGTGGCGGAAAAGCCGATGCTGGAGACGTTGAAAAACAGGTGGCCATTAACTTCGCCAAGATCGACCTCCCGGCGATGTCCGGCGGCAATAATTTTTACCGCCTGCTGCAGATCGTTGCTGATGCCGAGCGTGCGGGCAAAATCATTGGCGGTACCCAGCGGCAATACGCCGAGCGGCAAGCCGCTGCTCATTAACCCCGGCGCTGCGGCATTCAGGCTGCCGTCACCGCCGCCAACAATCACCAGATCAATGCCGTCGGCCCAGGCGCGGATCAGGTCACTGCTGCTGCGGCGATCCTCTTTTGGCGGTTCAATCACGTCGATGCGGTGCGCTGACAGGCTCTGTTTCGCCTGCTGGCGTAGCGCTTTGCCATTGCGCGAATGCTCATTGATCAATAACAGCGCGGTCAGATTGAGTGGCTCAGAATCGGTGTTATCTCTCATTAGGCTTAATTCAACTCATTGAACGGAACGGGGGGAGAGTGCATCGAATCACGGTAATGAGCAGGTGAGCAATCGCCATTTCTCATGTTTACATTTATCGATAAATCATGACGTCCCCTTTTTCTGCCTCTGCGCCAATTACCCCTGTTTATCTCACGATTTCGGTCATAACTTTTTCTTATCGGTCGTCTCTGCCTTGAGGGGGCGCCAGGGCAGAGCTGGCGGTGCTTTGCGCGATTTTTGCTGCTTTTCCCTGCGCTTTTCAGCTCATCACTTTTTCATTGCACCCTTAAAGTGCGGTGATATAGTCGCGCAAGGAACCTCATCATCCCTCTGATTATCCTGAAAAATAATGAATGTCATTAGGGCTAGCTCATCTCGCATAAGGAATTTGTTATGACAGCTTTTACCTCTCTGGAAGCGTTTCTCACCTCTTTACAGCAGCGCGATCCGCATCAGCCAGAGTATCTGCAGGCGGTGCGCGAAGTATTCACCTCCCTGTGGCCATTCCTCGAACAAAACCCTCACTATCAGCAGCAGGCGCTACTGGAGCGGCTGGTTGAGCCGGAGCGCGCTATTCAGTTCCGCGTGGCCTGGGTTGATGATAAAGGCCAGGTACAGGTTAATCGTGCGTGGCGCGTGCAGTTCAGCTCGGCGATTGGTCCGTATAAAGGAGGGATGCGCTTTCATCCATCGGTAAATCTGTCGATCCTCAAGTTCCTCGGCTTCGAGCAGACCTTTAAAAATGCGCTGACGACGTTACCCATGGGCGGTGGCAAGGGCGGTTCTGACTTCAACCCGAAAGGGAAAAGTCACGGTGAAGTGATGCGCTTCTGTCAGGCGCTGATGACCGAACTGTATCGCCACCTTGGCCCGGATACCGACGTTCCGGCCGGGGATATCGGCGTGGGCGGGCGCGAAGTGGCATTTATGGCTGGGATGATGAAGAAGCTGTCGAATAACACCGCCTGCGTGTTCACCGGCAAAGGACTGTCGTTCGGCGGCAGTCTGATCCGCCCGGAAGCGACCGGCTATGGCCTGGTGTACTTTACCGACGCGATGCTGAAACGCCACGGTCTGGGCTTTGAGGGCAGCACGGTTGCCGTGTCCGGCGCGGGCAACGTGGCGCAGTATGCGATTGAAAAGGCGATGGCGCTGGGCGCGCGCGTGCTGACCGCGTCGGATTCACGCGGCACGGTAGTGGATGAAGCGGGCTTTACGCCTGCGAGCCTGGCGCATCTGGCCGAGATCAAAAACGAACGATACGGCAGCGTGGAAGAGTATGCGCGCGAACGCAACCTGGTGTATCTCGCCGGGCAGCAGCCGTGGAGCGTGCCGGTGGATATCGCGCTGCCGTGCGCCACGCAGAATGAGCTGGATCTACCTGCCGCCCGTCTGCTGATTGCCAATGGCGTAAAGGCGGTGGCGGAAGGTGCCAACATGCCAACCACCATCCAGGCGACCGATGCGTTTCTTGATGCGGGCGTGCTGTTTGCGCCCGGCAAGGCAGCGAATGCGGGCGGGGTGGCGACTTCCGGGCTGGAGATGGCGCAGAACGCCGCCCGTCTGAGCTGGAAGGCGGAGAAGGTCGATATCCGCCTGCAACATATCATGCTGGATATCCACCACGCCTGCGTGGAGCACGGCGGGGAGGGCAAGCAGACGCAGTATGTGCGCGGCGCCAACATTGCCGGATTCGTCAAAGTCGCCGACGCGATGCTGGCGCAGGGCGTGCTGTAAGCGCGATAAACACCCGGCAGGGGCCGATCTTTTTCCGATCGGCCCGTCCCCATGTTGCACCGACGGGCGGACCGGAAAAGAGGGTCCGCCCCTACAAATAACGTGGTTCTCACCTGTAGGGGCCGATCCTCTTTACCGATCGGCCCTACCCATGTTGCCCCGACGGGCGGACCGGAAAAGAGGGTCCGCCCCTACAAATAACGTGGTTCTCACCTGTAGGGGCCGATCCTCTTTACCGATCGGCCCTACCCATGTTGCACCGACGGGCGGACCGGAAAAGAGGGTCCGCCCCTACAAAACAACGCGGTTCTCACCCGTAGGGGCCGATCCTCTTTTTCGATCGGCCGCCGGGCCATTACAAAACCGTGGCGGTCTGCTGCTGCTCCCGGCGCTGCTTCACCCGCCAGAACCACGCCAGCAGGATAAACCACAGCGGCATTGCACAGAGCGCGCTCAGCGTATCCGGGTCAAACACCATCACCACCAGCGAGAACAGGAAAAACAGCAGGGTTAGCCAGCTCATCACAATCCCCGCCGGCATCTTAAACGTCGCGCGCTGGTGCAGTTGCGGGCAGCGCTTGCGGTACACCAGATAGGCCACCAGAATCATCCCCCAGCTGTAAATCACCAGGATTGCCGCCAGCGTCGACACCACGGTAAACAGCGTCATCACGTTCGGCACCAGGAACAGCAGCAGCGTCCCGCTTAACATGCAAAAGCAGGAGAACATCAGGCTGCGCACCGGAATGCGCGTGGTGCGCGACAGAATGCGGAACTGCCAGTGGGCGTGCTGCTCAACCGACAGGCCATAAAGCATGCGCGTGCTGGAGTAGACGCCGCTGTTGGCCGAGGACATCGCCGAGGTCAGGGCCACAAAGTTGATCACCGCGGCGGCGGCAGGCAGGCCCGCCTTGGCAAACAGCGTGACGAACGGGCTGGTCTCCGGCGAAATATGCTGCCACGAGGTCACCGCAATAATCACCACCATCGAAAGCACATAGAAGATGATGATGCGCAGCGGAATCGCCTTGATCGCCTTCGGCAGCACCGTCTGCGGCGATTTGGTTTCGGCGCTCATGGTGCCGAGCAGCTCAATACCGGTGTAGGAGAAAATCGCGATCTGGAAACCGGCAAAAAAGCCGACAATGCCGTGCGGCATAAACACCGCCGGGTCGCTGAGGTTATGCAGCGAGGCGGTCACGCCGTCCGGGGAGGTCCAGCCGGTTGCCACCATCCAGATGCCGGTGACAATCAGCGCCACAATGGCGATCACCTTAATAATCGCAAACCAGAATTCCGCCTCGCCAAACATTTTCACCGACAGCAGGTTAAACAGGCACAGCAACCCAAGGGTGAACAGCGCCGGTATCCACGGTGACAGCTGCGGTAGCCAGTACTGTACATAACCTCCGCACACCACCACATCGGCAATACAGGTCACCACCCAGCTCAGCCAGTAGGACCAGCCGAGGAAGAAGCTGGCCTTAGGGCCGAGATAGTCGGAAACGAAATCGGCGAAGGAGCGGTAATCGAGCTTTGTCAGCAGCACTTCACCCATCGCGCGCATCACCATATACATAAAGAAGCCGACCACGATATAGGTGATAAGGATCGAGGTGCCGGAAACGGCGATGGTTTTGCCCGCGCCCATAAACAGCCCGGTGCCGATCGCACCGCCGAGGGAGATAAGCTGAATATGGCGTGAACTCAGGCCGCGATGCAGGTGTTGCTGCGCATCCGTTTGGTCAGACATAGCATCCTCTCAACATTGTATTATTAGCGGGCAAAACCACCCCTTCCCCATAGAAATATCAGGGCGTTACGAGCGCAGGAAGTCGGTAAGTGGGCATCATGCTGGCGCTGTGCTGTAACAAAGTCAACACAGTGTCATCCGTAATTATTCACTTTATGATCACATTCAACTTTTTGAAAAACAGAGGGAAATTTTTTTATATGCATTTTTACTGCATATAAGTTGCATAAAATTGCGTTATCTATACCAGAGTAAAAAGTTAACTAATTATTCATTCGTAAGCGGGTCAGGTACACTCGATGCGGCAAAAAAATAAACGCTAAGGAGAGGCAAGAAGATGCAACACGCTCTTACCCTGCAACAGCTGACCGACCTGGTCAGCGCCGATAATCTGATTACCGATAGCTACCAGAAAGCCTGGTACTGCAAAGGCTTTCGCGTCGGGCACGGTGATGCGCTGGCGGTGGTGCTGCCGGAAACGCTGCTGCAGCTGTGGCAGGTGCTGCAGGTGTGCCAGCAGGATGACTGCATAATTTTGATGCAGGCATCTAATACCGGGGTGACCGGCGGTTCAACGCCGCACGGTGATGACTACGATCGCCCGGTGATTATCGTCAGCACGCGCAAGATCAAAGGCGTGCAGGTGATTGATAATGCAGAGCAGATTATTGCCTTTCCCGGCAGCACCCTGACCGAGCTGGAAGCGGCGCTTGCCCCTTACAATAAGGAGCCGCATTCGGTGATCGGCTCCTCGTGCATTGGCGCGTCGGTGGTGGGCGGTATCTGTAATAATTCCGGCGGCTCGCTGCTGCAGCGCGGCCCGGCGTTTACCGAGAAGTCGCTGTTTGCGCAAATTACCGAGGACGGCCAGCTGCTGCTGGTCAATCACCTCGGTATCGATCTCGGCACTGCGCCGGAGGAGATCATCGCCAACCTGGAGGCCGGGCAGTACACCACCGGTACCGCGCCGGATTGGGCGGGTAAGATCTGGGCGGATGACTATGCGGCGGTGATCAAAGACGTGGCGGCGGAAACCCCAACGCGCTTCAACGGCAATCCGCAGTATCTGCACGACAGCGCGGGCTGCGCCGGCAAAGTGATCGTTTTCGCCGTGCGCCTGGCAACCTTTGACGCTACCCCGCAGGAGGACACCTTCTATATCGGCAGCAACGATGAGCAGGTGCTGCTCGGCCTGCGCCGCTATCTGATTGAGAATCTGGAAACCCTGCCGATTCAGGCGGAGTATATCCACCGCAACGCCTTCCGTCTGACGCTGCGCTATGCCCGCCATATGTTCCTGTCGATCAAGCGCCTTGGCCCGGCGGCGCTGCCCGGCCTGATGCGTAAAAAGGCGTTGTGGGATGCGCGGGTGAAAAAGCTGAAGCTGTTCCCTGCCAACACCATCGATAAGCTGATCCAGTGGGGCAACCGCGTGACGCCATCAACCGTGGCGCCGCGCCTGCTCTCCTGGCATCGCCGCTATGAACACCATCTGATGATTAAACTGGCCCACGATGAGGTTGCGTCGATGAGCCGTCTGCTGACGGCCTTTTTCGCCGCGCGCAACGGCGAGTGGTTTCACTGCAGCGAAGCTGAACAGCAGGATGCGTTTCTGGTGCGTTTCGGCGTGGGTGCCTGCACGGTGTTCTACTGCGACTATTACGGTATTAATACCGACGACAGGCTGATCGCCTTTGACGTCGCCCTGCGCCGTAACGATACGCAGTGGCTGATCCACCTGCCGCCGGAGCTACAGTCACAGGTGCTGGAAAACTCCTGCTGCGGCCACTTCTTCTGCCTGGTCAACCATCAGGACTACATCCTCAAGCCGGGCGTTGATGGCGCCCGGTTCAAGGCGGCGGTGCTGGAGTATCTCGACCAGCGCGGGGCGAAATATCCGGCCGAGCACAATATTGGCCACCTGTATCACGCCTCACAAGCGCATCAGCAGCACTTCCATCAGCTCGATCCCACCAATAGCTGCAATCCGGGCATTGGCAAAACCAGCAAGAAGAAGCACTGGGCATGAATCCGACACCGTTAGTTTTACTGCCCGGCGTGATGTGTGATGCCGGGCTGTGGCAGCGTATGCTGCCGGAGCTGGAGCAGCTTGGCCCGCTGATTTACGGCGATCTGTCGCAGGGGCGCTCCATTACGGAGATGGCCGATGCGGTACTGGCAGCCTGCCCGCCACGGTTCACGCTGGTGGGGTTCTCAATGGGCGGATATGTTGCGCGCGAGATCCTGCGCCGGGTGCCGCAGCGCGTGCAGAGTCTGGTGCTGATCGCCACCTCCAGCGCGGCGGACAGTGAGGCGATGGCGGAGTTTAAGCAGGCGGTGGCGGAGAATCTGCAGCGCGCCAGCGGCACCTTCCACGGCATCGGCCAGCGGGCGATCGCGCAATCGCTGAGCCGTGACCATCAGTCCGACCCGCAGCTGCAGCAGGCGATCCTCGATATGAGCGTGCGCCTCGGGCGCGAGACCTTTATCCGCCAGCTGCGGATGCCGCGCAGCAGCGACACCGATCTCCTGTCGGCCATCCGCTGCCCCACGCTGGTGATTGCCGCCGCCGACGATCGCATGCGCACGCTGGAAGAGTCGCGGCAGCTGGCGGCGGCCATTCCCGCATCGCGGCTGGAAGTGGTCGAAAACAGTGGGCATATGCTGCCGCTGGAGCAGCCCGGTGCGCTGCTTATGCTGCTGCGCGACTGGCTGGGCAACGCAGCATAAACAGTTACTAAAAAAACAGGCGGGCAGAGGGGCGCAGGGCTGGATTAGCCGGATAATTTCAATACAATCACTGTCGGCCAGGATGGCACTAAAATGCTCAGGAGTGTAAGTGGTGATTTATCCGGGATGGTTTGCATGAAAAAGTGGTTGCTGATGCTGGTTGTCACGCTGTTTGCCTGTGGGGCGGTGGCGGCGGAGCATAACGTCGATCCACAGGGGACCAGCCTGGCCTTTTACAGCTGGTATCTGACGGCATTGAGTAAAGAAGAGAGCCCGATCGATGAACACGATCCGCTGTTAAATGAATATGTCACCCAGCGGCTGCTGCAAAAAATTAACCTGCTGATCAAAAGCCCTGATGGCATGGACGATGACTATTTTCTGCAGGATCAGGACTACAGCGATGGCTGGGTCAATAACGTCAGCGTCAGCCGTTTTACCTACAACGGCAACCGCGCCGCCGGGGATGTGATCCTCGGCCGCGATCCCAGCGACCAGCAGCATCTGCTGGTAACGCTGGTGCATGAACGCGACGGCTGGAAGATCGACGAAGTGCAGCAGGAATCCACCCCCGCGCAGTAATCCCCTCAGGCGAAGCGGCTAAACTGCTGGTGCAGATCGTCCAGCAGCTGATAGCGGCGGCGATACTCCGCGCGTTTCTTACTGGGGATCTCTTCCATGGCTTTGTGTGCCAGTTCCGCTGGCAGTTGCCATAGCTGGCGCGACAGGCGGCTGGCATCAAGCGACTGCCAGAACTCATCATAGCTGGCGACAAACGCCTCTTTCTTTTTAAAGCGATAGCGCAGGCTGCGCCAGGTGTGGCTGCAGTCGCTGACCCCCTGCAGGGTGCTGATACCGAGCTCACGCGCCAGCAAAAATGCCACTTCCAGCAGTAATCGTTTCGGAAACAGACCGTAGCAGGCTTTGGTCGCGAGGCGGATTGCCTCGTGGGGCGTATCGCGATGGGCACCCTGCACGCAACCAATGACCAGCACCGGCTGGCCGCGCTGTTCGGTAATGGCGAACGTCAGCACTGCCAGCGTAACCTCCCCACTACTGAGCAGCATCACCACTTCACCCTCGCGCTCGCAGCGGCCATTACAGGCAACTGTGACGCGAAAAGGTTGGTCATCCTTGCCATAAAAACTCACCAGCTCGGTGGAGTGCGGCGACAGCAGCGCCTGGCGCAGAACGCCAGCGGTTAACTGTTGCATAAAACGGTAATGTTGGCCGATGGTCCGGGCACGCTGGGTGGCGCTCAGCCCCAGATGCAGGTACGGGCGGTGAACTTTTCCCGGCAGCATCGGCTGAAGCACAAGTGCTTCGCGCATTGCCGGGATATCCGCCAGCTGCCTCATATGCAGGGCGGTGCTGTGCGGAAAGGCCAGCGAGCGCAGCAGGAACTTTGCCCGATAAGCGGAGGATTGCCATGTGGCGTTCGGCGTGATGCGTCCGCTGACCAGGGCAGTAAACAGTGAGAGCGCGCTCTCGGGACTGCTGAAAAACAGTGCTTCTGATGACATGACAATAAGCCGTTGTAGGAAAGTGTCCCGATTAAAGCAGGACAAAGCTTAATGGTGCCTCAATGCCCGGTGACTGTTTCGTGACGTTATCATTCGGTTGAATCGGCGTTTACTCTTCTCTGGTAACCCCTGTGCGGTGGCATAAACGGCTAAAGTCGGCGTAGACTGAATCGCGTATGGTGATGCCCATCTATTAACAAGGAGTTAGCTTGATGAAACTGTTCTATACCCCGGGTGCCTGTTCGTTATCTCCCCACATTGCTCTGGAAGAAGTGGGTGCGACCTTCACGCTGGAACGCGTTGATCTGAAAACTAAAAAAACCGAAAGCGGCGCAGATTTCACCACCATCAACAGCAAAGGCTATATTCCTGCCTTACTGCTGGATGATGGCAGCCTGCTGACCGAAGGTACCGTGATTGCGCAGTACGTGGCTGACCTCAAGCCGGAGTCGGGTCTTGCGCCCTTAGCCGGCACCGCCGAACGCTACAGGCTGATGGAGTGGCTGAGCTTTATCAGCACCGAGCTGCACAAGCCGATGGGGTCGCTATTCAACCCCGCGCAGTCGGCGGACTGGAAACAGGCGGCGACCGGCAATCTGAACAAACGTCTCGACTGGCTCTCCGGCGCGCTGGCGGGTAAAAACTGGCTGATGGGCGATAAATTTACCGTGGCCGATGCCTATCTGTTTACCGTTCTCGGCTGGAGCAAAGTGGTGGGCTTTAGCCTGGATAACTGGCCGGATCTGCAGGCGTTTGCGGGCCGCGTTGCGGCTCGTCCGGCGGTTCAGCGCGCGATGAAGGCGGAAGGTCTGATTTAACCCGGCTGGAAAGCGTGAGGCAAACACCGTAAGCTGACGCCCTGTTCATTTTTTGATGGGGTCGGCAGTGGAAGGGGTACCAGAGCAGTTTTGCTACGAGCAGGATCGCGCCAGCTTCCGGCATCTTTCCGGGCAGCCAGGCGTCGAGCTGTATCGTGCGCATATCACGCGTTACGCCTTCGAGCCTCATACGCATGAAGCGTTCGGCATCGGCACCATCGATCGCGGTGCCGAACGCTTTCGCTATCGCGGGGCGCAGCATGTCGCCCCGGTCGATTCACTGGTGCTGATGAACCCGGACGAGCTGCACACCGGCGAATCCGCCACTGAAGGCGGCTGGCAGTACCGTATGATCTACCTTGAGCCACAACGTCTGGCTGCCCTGACCGGGGAAGCAGAATGGTGGTTTGAACAGGCGGTGTGCCACGATCCACAGCGCGCCCGTCTGCTGTCGCAGCTGATGGAAAATCTGTGGCATCACGATGATCCGCTGGCCGTGGATGGCCTGTTGCTCAACCTCTGCGAGCTACTGCGCCCGCACGCCCGCATCGCCCGCCCCTTAGCGGCAGGACCACGCCATCGCTTTGACGTGGTGCGTGATTATCTGCGCGCGAACCTCTGCGAACGCATCTCCCTGAATGAGCTGGCCGCGCTGGTCTCGCTCAGCCCGTATCACTTTCAGCGGCAGTTTAAGGCACAGTACCACGTCACCCCGCATCAGATGCTGATGGCATTTCGCCTTTACCGCGCCAGCCAGCTGTTGGCCGCCGGCCTGCCTGCGGCGGACGTGGCTGCATCGGTCGGGCTGACCGACCAGGCGCACCTGACGCGCTCCTTCGCCATCCGCTACGGCATTACCCCTTCGCGCTATCAGAAGCAGGTGCGTGCTCAGCTGCGCTGATCGCAATTTGCTACAATCTCTGCCCGCTCTCTTTCCCCATACTGGCGTTTTCTTTTGGCCGGAGCGGACTATGCTTGCTGGAATTTTATTTGCCATGATTGCAGGGCTGATGTGGGGGCTGATCTTCGTTGGCCCGCTGATGGTGCCGGATTATCCCGGCACGCTGCAGTCGATGGGGCGCTACCTGGCGTTTGGACTGATTGCGCTGCTGCTGGCCTGGCAGGATCGCCATCGTCTGAAGAAACTGTCGCGCCGCGACTGGCAGGAGGCTTTTCGCCTGACGCTGGTCGGCAACCTTCTCTATTACGCCTGCCTGGCGACGGCGATCCAGCGCACCGGCGCGCCAATCTCTACCATGATTATCGGCACGCTGCCGGTGGTTATCTCGGTGAGTGCCAATCTGTTTTACGGCGCTGAAGAAGGGCGCTTGCGCTGGGCGAAACTCTGCCCCGCGCTGCTGCTGATTGCTGCCGGGCTGGTGTGCGTCAACGTGGCCGAGTTGCGTACAGTGGGGCAGCAGTTTGATCTTTGGCGCTACCTGAGCGGCATGGCGCTGGCGTTTGCCGCCGTCGTTTGCTGGACATGGTATCCACTGCGCAATGCCCGCTGGCTGCGCCGGCATCCCATCCGCCCGGCGACCTGGGCAACTGCGCAGGGGGTGGTCACGCTGCCGCTGGCCGCTGTCGGTTATCTGCTGGTGATGGCGCTGCTTCATGTGACCCGGCCGGAGTTCGCCTTGCCCTTTGGCCCGCGCCCCGGCGTATTTATTGCGCTGATGCTGGCGATTGCGCTGCTCTGCTCGTGGCTGGGCACGCTGTGCTGGAATGAAGCCAGCCAGCGCTTGCCGACTGTGCTGGTGGGGCCACTTATCGTGTTTGAAATCCTCGCCGGGCTCACTTATACCTTTTTATTACGTCAGTCGTGGCCGCCGTTACTCACCCTGTGCGGCGTGGCTTGCCTGATGGTCGGCGTGATTAGCGCAATGCGTATCAAGCCAGAGCCGGTAGTAAAGTCGTTGAAGATAACTGAGTAATGCAGGCTGCTGGCGAGGAAATCCTGATGATTTCTGTCGCGCAGCGGCCCGCTCTGGCTCGCGCTCACCGCGGGCCATATAATCGCATTTGTGTGATTTAGATCACACATTTTTGGCCGTGTCGGTCGCGCTTTTTTTCATCTCTTGCCACCGCTGCATGGCACAATCCAGGATTGTTCCGCTATAAGAATAATCGCTATTCTTATTGCACCTTTTTTTTGGACAGTGAATACCTCCTACTGAATGTTAAATTCTCCATTTTTGAGACGCATTTATCTTGCGGATACCACTATTTAATCGAAAAAATGAGTCAAAAATTGATAAGTCGCCCGAAGTTTTCCCCATGGGAAGAGGAGGGATTGATAAGATAAAACATCATTTAACAGTAGTGAAGGCGTGGGTTAAGCCTGTAATGTTTAACTCTGATAATGTAAAAGCGCACTTGTAGCATGATGCTACTCACATTCTGATGCCCTTAAAGGCGCGTGGCAGCACATTTCGTTAAGCATAAGCTCAGCGACGGAACGCCCACAATAAATCAGTTTAATGAACCAGTGATTAAGCGAGAATGATTATCGTGGCAGGGGCATTAGCGGCGGGGATTGGCAGAATTATTAGAAGTGGTTAAGTCACTTTCGGCGCGTTTATCTTTGCCTGCAAAGATAAACGCGCATTGAAAGCCTTGATGCTACTGAGTTTTTAGCTGGTGACTGAGTAAGTTACGGCCAAACTACTGGGCGGGATTACGAATAATTCATCAGTAAAAATCCGCGCCAAAAAAAACGTCCGGTACTTTTCAATAAGTATTGAGAATATTTTAATTTGGACCTGTTAATACATAACAAACAGCTTAAAACGATTACTGATTTTCGAGATTATACGGGTAATGATAGACGCTACGGCTGATATCCAGCAGGCGACAGCTGCGGCGCGTGCCGATGTCGTAAGTATCCTGCAAAAAATTAACGGCCTGGCGCTTGTCATTGGTGGTAAAGAAATTCTTCAATACGCTTTGCAGCATCTCTTTGTCCGATGACAGGGTTTGTAGTTCCCGCTCCATAGTGTGTACTTTTTCCTCCAACTCTTTGATTTTTCTCCCTTCTTCTGAAGAGAGGCCAGCATATTTCTTTTTCCAACTGTAGAAAGTTGCTTCAGAAATCCCCAGTTCATCACAAATCTCTTTCACCTTAATGCCGCTCTCAGAAGCTTTAATGGCACTGGTGATTTGCTCTTCGGTATATCGTGACTTTCTCATAATGCTATTACCTTTCTTAACAATATTGGGATGAGAATAACTGCATTAATCAATGGATCTGTTTTGTACAGATATTGGCGCAGTGTTTAAAAGTACGCGATTGGAATGGCAGGCTTTAAGTTAAGGGATTATGAAGAAATAACATCATGGGATTTCTCCTATTTTATTTCAAAAGGGTTTTGTTAGCTTTCGATATTGGTTTTTTTGATATAAATTCGTCTCATGCCAGTACAAGACCAGGCAGTAATTAGGAAAACTCCAGCGGGCAGGGAAAAAAAACTGTGCTAACTTTGCTCCCGACTTAAGCATTTTTGTGAAAACGGTCACAGTATGAATAAGACCAGAGTTAACTACACTCGCAGCAGTTGAGAATGTGGCACGGTTAAAAAAACCGTCTCAAAAATAAATGGCATGATTTAATAAAAGGCACGCCGATGCCTGATTAGCAGATTAATTTTCGCTTTGTCGCCAGGTATCACTGTGCGTTATTGAATCAGTTGTGGACAAGGATGTGTTGGTTAGTGGCTTTAGGGTGTTGGAAACACAAAGGATGCTTCGATGAAATACAGTGTGATGTCTAATGCTGCCTGGATGATGTCTGAAAAGATTGTCTCGGTTTTTGGTGTAATTTTTGTCACCTCCTATGTGGCCAAATCTTTCGGTCCAGCCATATTTGGCCAAATAGCATTTTCTGCATCACTTTTTTCAATTGTTCAGACTATTGCCATTTTTGGTACTGAAACCATTCTTTTCAAAAGCATCAGCAAAAGTGCATCGAAAGGAATGCGGTTGATGGCCGTGGCGAAATCACTGCGCCTGACATTATTACTGGTGCTGTCGTTACCGGTATTGCTGTATGTCTGGTTGACCATGCGTGAAAATTTTATTGTTTTTGCCGTGGCTTCATTTATTTCGGCCATGTTCGTTACTCAGGATATTTTTAGCGTATACAACAATGCGCGCCTTGAATCGCGAATGAACACGGTGGCCAATGCCACGGGGATGATACTCAGTTTCGCCATCAGCTTTGGCGTTGCCTGGTTCAAACTCAGCCCGTTGCTGCTGTCACTGTCGATTGTTGCGGTTACGCTGGTACCGTATCTGATCAAGCGCAGTCGCTTTTATCAGACCAACAGCATCAGCCCACCGCCGCGGCGCAAGCGCAGGAATTATTTACGTTATTTACTGCATGCGGGTTTGCCACTGGCGATTTCCAGCGTGTTCATCTCTATTCAGGTAAAGACGGCACAGTTCTTTCTGGTTGGGGTTGGCTCAGCGCATGAGCTGGGGTTGTTCACCGCAGCAAACACCATTTCTGCTTCATGGATTTTTATTCCGGTCGCAATCATTACATCGTGCTTTTCTGAGATTTTCCGGGAACGCGGTGATGTGGCAGTAAAACTGGCTTCACGACTGTACGGATATGTAATGGCAGTTTCATTTTTGATGCTCTCCCTTGTCACGCTGTTTGGTGACAGGATCATCAACAGCCTTTATGGGCAAGACTACACACAATCGGGAAACCTCATTACGTTGTTGTCGTTAGCAACCTGCTTTTCGGCAATGGGAACAGTAGCGTATCGCTACATGGTTAAAGAGGGCGGTTTCAACTACTTACTGGTGAAAGTCATTTTACTGGTGGTGATTGGTCTGGCAACGTCTTACTTCTTTATCCACTCCTGGGGATTAACAGGCGCAGCCTGGAGCGTGTTTGTTACTGAGCTTTTATCCCTGACGATAATGAATTATTTCTTTAAGAATGGCGTCATTCTTAAAATACAGCTTTCCTCACTCAACTACAAAACCTACAGATGAGGTAAATCATGTTGAAGCTCAAAGCAGAATTGAGAAAAGGTTTTGTTTACCTGCTCAAAAAGATGCCTTGGTCTTACCAGGATAAAGTTTATTACTTTCAGAAATTCAGAAGTATACCTAACATCCGGGAACCTAAGTTGTTCAATGAGAAAGTTCTGTATCGTAAATATGTGACCGGCGATCACGTACGCTATGCCAATCTTTCAGATAAATTGCTGGTAAGAGATTATATTGCCCGCGTTATTGGCGAAGAGTATCTGATTCCGTTGATTCATGAGACTGACGATCCGATTTCACTGCTCAGCCTGGGCAGCCTGAAAAATACCGTGATCAAGCCGAACCATGGCTCAGGGATGGTCGAAATCGTGCTGGAAGAGCCCGACTGCATTCAGAAGCAGCTGCTGATTAAACGTTGTGATGAGTGGCTGCATCAGGACTTCTCGCACCATGCGCGTGAGATCCACTATCGCTATATCAAGCCGCGCATTCTGGTTGAGCAATACGTCGGGGATGGCAAGTTTGCCGCCGTTGACTACAAGTTCCATATGTTCAACAAGAAAGATGGCAACTTTGAGTATGTGCTGCAGGTGATCTACAACCGCGCAGGCTGTTCGGCGCTGTCGATGAACTTCTACGTTAACAACCTGAAGAACTGCTTCTACAAAATCCGCGATACCGGTTTTGATATCAGCGGCGATATGGAGACGCTGGAACGTGCGCTAACCCTCAGCAAACAGCTGGCGGCAGATTTTGACTATGTGCGCGTGGACTGGTACATCCATGAAGGGCATATCTACTTTGGCGAACTGACGTTTACCCCAGGCGCGGGGTTGGTGACCGGTCTGGATAACGGACTGAATCAGCTGATGGGAGATATGTGGTTGCAGGACCGTAAATCAGAAGCGTTGCCGGGAAGCAAAGAGCCCGAAGATGTGCCGTTACCGGCGGTGCTAAAAAAGATTTAAAGAGTGGCAAATAATACCCTGTACGGCGAGCCGGGTCAGCTCGCCATGCAGGTGTCGCTTACGGCATTGGCCAGTCAGCGGGTGTACGGCTCATCACTTCGACAAACACATCTTTGGTGATATGCCAGAAGTTGTGCAGATTTTCCATACTCAGCGTAATACCCAGCAGCCCGG
This sequence comes from Erwinia aphidicola, assembly GCF_024169515.1. Taxonomy (NCBI): domain Bacteria; kingdom Pseudomonadati; phylum Pseudomonadota; class Gammaproteobacteria; order Enterobacterales; family Erwiniaceae; genus Erwinia; species Erwinia aphidicola. The sequence continues at coordinate 2,120,402 of NZ_JAMKCQ010000001.1, forward strand.
TGACAAACCAGCATGACATACCGATACCGATACCAGTAAACATGAAAGCCATCGCATTGCGACTGGCTTTTCGGCACTGCACGTTAAAGGTGCTGGCAATAAACATCATCACTGCACTCAGCAGTTCCCATCTCATGAGTAGTACGCTGGTGGTAATCGTAGCCATCTTATCTAAACTCCACGGTGATCGGTCCTGACAAACGGATGCATCATCACCATGAGCGGACGGGAGCTGCCAGGTAGGCTCCGTTTCGCCTTGACGCGCAGGTCATTAAAGTGTGACGGCGGTCACATTATATCACTCGATTTTAAAAGTTGAACAATATTTATACCTGGTATGGTAGTTTTTTTAGTATCAAAAGTGACCGTAACCTCTGGCGAAAAACGTCTGTTTGCTCTCAGTGATTTGACTTACCGCTAAGTCAAACTTGATGGTTTAAGATGAATCTCACGCTGTTTAAAGTTGTGCAGCCTGGCGATGACCTGTAGGATTTTTATCAATGCTGCTCCTAATCTTAATTTCCAGAAATCTATTCTGGAGGGTTTCCGCTTGCCGAAATCCAAGCAAAAATAATTAATCAGGGGCAGAAGATAATAAGGAGCCTGCGTGTCATTTAATGGTAACTCCTGGCTATCCAGCCTTTTACACCAGCGAAATAAAACCGTGGCCGCGCGCGAACTGCCGACCATGCGCGAGTCTTTTCAGCGCATTCACCTGATCATTATCGTGGTATCGCTGCTGTTTAGCGGCGCATCGCTGTCGGCGCTGTCGATGTTCGCACTGCGCAGCTACGCCGAGAATAATATTCAGCTGGTCGCAACCAGCGTCAGCTACAGCGCGCAAATGGCGGTAGCGCAGAATGATGCAGCAGCGGCAAAGGAGATCCTGCGCGAGATCGGTAACCAGGCCGAATTTGCCTCCGGGCGCATTTATAACGCGAACCTGCAGCTGCTCGCCAGCTGGCAGCAGCCGGGCAAGGCAGAGCACAGCGGGCTGAGCGCTGCCGTGTCGCGCTGGCTGTTTCCGCAACCGGTTAGTGCGCCGGTGATGCTGCATCGGCAGGAAATTGGCCGGGTGTGGATCAGCGGCGATGCGACTCGCGTGCTGCACTATCTGTGGCAGGCACTGCTGTGGCTAAGCGGCAGCCTGTTTGTCACCGCGCTGGTGGCGTGTGCGCTGTCGAACCGCATGCATGCGGGGATCCTCCTGGGCCTGCAAAATATCGCCTCCGTTGCCCACGATGTGCGCCGCCGACGGGCATTTTCCCTGCGCGTGCCGTCATCGTCGATTGCAGAGCTGAACAAGCTAAGCGGCGACTTTAACAGCCTGCTCGACGAGCTGGATAACTGGCAGCGCCATCTGAAGCGTGAAAATGACACGCTGGCCCATCAGGCGCTGCACGATTCCCTGACCGGCCTGCCCAACCGCAAGGCGTTTGAGCAGCAGCTGGCGACGCTGATGCAGGATGCGCTGGCGCGCAAGCAGGTTGGCGTGCTGTTTATTGACGGCGACCGCTTCAAGCAGGTCAACGACCGTTTCGGCCACGCGGCGGGGGACTACGTGCTGACCGTCACCGCGCAGCGGCTGCGCGCCAGTTTACCCGCGTATAATTTGGTGGCGCGTCTCGGCGGCGATGAGTTTGCCGTGCTGCTGCCAACGGTAGAGCGTGAGGAGCAGGTGGCTCAGGTGGCGCGCAACATCCTTGATGCGATGGCGCTGCCGATCCCTCTGCCGGAAGGCACGCGGGTAAGGCAGGCGCTAAGCATTGGCGTGGCGCTGGCTAAAAATCACCGTTCGGCCGAGTCGCTGCTGGCGCAGGCCGATGCGGCGATGTATCACATCAAGGAGATGGGTGGTGGCTGGTACCTGTCGCCCTCGTACTGGGGGCAGGAGGCGCAGGAGCTGCCACCGTCAATCGCAGTGGCGTCGCGCTGATTCAGTTGCGCAGCCCGCTGGTTGAGTAGTCGCTGCAGTCGAAGTTCCAGCTGCTGCGCTGTAAAGACTGGCGGCGCATAGCGTGGCGATAAGCGGTCGGCGTCTGTGAGAACTGGCGGCGGAACACGCGTGAGAAGGTCTGCTGCGAGTCATAGCCATACTGCATAGCGATATCAAACACCGGGCGCTGGGTCTGACGCAGGGCTTCTGCGGCCAGCGTCAGGCGGCGTTCGCGAATATAGTTGCCCAGCGTCTGCCTGGTGACGGTGCGGAACATACGCTGCAGGTGCCATTTCGAATATCCCGATTTTGCCGCCACTTCATCTATCGACAACGTCTTATCCAGGTTGTTATCAATCCAGTGGGTCAGGGTGTTGATGATGTCGTCATGCATTCCTTTTTCTCCCAGGTCTTGTGCGTCAAACGGTCGCGGTCTCAATGGTTGCTGAGTATAATTCCTCAAGTTAACTTGAGGTAAAGGGCCAAATGAAAAAAAGTCTCAACAATCCCAACAAGCGAGAACTGACCCCCGGCGACGTGGCGCAGCGCTGCGGCGTGGCGGTCTCCACGCTGCACTTCTATGAAAGCAAAGGATTAATCAGCAGCTATCGCAACCCCGGCAACCAGCGGCGTTACACGCGCGACGTGCTGCGGCGCGTGGCGGTGATCAAGATTGCCCAGCGCATCGGTATTCCGCTGGCGACCATCAGCGACAGTCTGATGCAGTACCCGCCGGGCAAACGCATGTCGCCAAAAGAGTGGGCGGTGCTGTCGCAGCAGTGGCGTGTAGAGCTGGATCGCCGCATCGAGACGCTGACCCATCTCAGAGACGACCTCGACGGCTGCATCGGCTGTGGCTGCCTGTCGATGGAGGACTGCCCGCTGCGCAACCCGGGCGACAGGCTGAGCGAGCAGGGCACCGGCGCGATCCTGCTGGATGTGAAAGGGCCATAAACTCCTATACTTAGAGTTTGTTCACCGCTTGAAGGAGTGGCTATGATCACCGTGCATCATCTGAATAATTCGCGCTCGCAGCGTGTGCTGTGGCTGCTGGAAGAGCTGGAAGTGCCCTATCAAATCAAGCGTTACCAGCGCGAAACCAGCATGCTGGCCCCCGCCGAGCTGAAAAAAGTGCATCCGCTGGGTAAATCCCCGGTTATCACCGATGGAAATCGCGTGGTGGCCGAGTCCGGCGCGATCCTCGAATACCTGGAAGCCCACTATGACGCAGAAAATCGGCTGAAACTTTTCGATGAGGAGGAGGTGATCCAGTCGCGCTACTGGCTGCACTACGCGGAAGGCTCACTGATGCCGCTGCTGGTGATGAAGCTGATCTTCAGCCGCATGGGGCAGGCTCCGGTGCCGTGGCTGCTGCGCCCGATTGGCAGCGCCTTTGGTAAAGGGGTGCAGAAAGGCTATCTCAACCCGCAGATCGCGACTCATCGCCAGTTTATTGAGCAGCACCTGACCAGCCATCAGTGGTTTGCCGGCAGCCGCTTCAGCATTGCCGATGTGCAAATGAGTTTTCCACTACAGGCGCTGACCGCACGCGGAGGCGCCGCCGACAGCCCGGCGATTCAGGCATGGCTGCAAAAAGTGCAGGCGCGTGCCGCCTGGCAGCGCGCTCTGCAGCAGGGTGGCGAAATCAACCTCTCCTGAATTTTTTTCTCCCTCTGACGCATAAAGGTTTCACCCAGCCTGCATCGTGCCATAGCCATAAGAAAGCGCTATGACGATGCAGGCACGCTCCCCCGCTACTATTTTGCTGAGATCCGCTTAACAGGTGTTGAAAATGCACCAATAAACACCGGATAATCGTTTGCTCACAAATAAGCACTGCAATTACGCGGTTTTTTGCGTGGAATAGAAAACGTTTGCCTTTATCCGGTCAGTGCCTCGCCCTGAGGTTTTTTGTACCGCGTATATTGTGCCAGGGATGCAAATGTTGGACGCCGCTGGGTAACAGCGGTACTGCGCAGCGATAACTCATAAGAAAGCTCAGGGGATTACTATGTCGACTCCTTCTCAACCGGCCAGCGGCTCTTTAGACGCCTGGTTCAAAATCTCTGCGCGCGGCAGTAGCGTGCGCCAGGAAGTCTTAGCCGGACTCACCACCTTCCTTGCGATGGTTTACTCGGTGATCGTGGTGCCTTCAATGCTGGGCAAAGCCGGTTTCCCACCGACCGCCGTGTTCGTCGCGACCTGCCTGGTGGCCGGTTTCGGCTCGCTGCTGATGGGCCTGTGGGCCAACCTGCCGATGGCGATTGGCTGTGCTATCTCGCTGACGGCATTTACCGCCTTCAGCCTGGTGCTGGGCCAGCATATCAGCGTTCCGGTGGCACTCGGTGCGGTATTCCTGATGGGGGTGCTGTTTACGCTGATTTCCGCCACCGGTATCCGCGCGTGGATTTTGCGTAACCTGCCGATGGGCGTGGCGCACGGCACCGGCGTGGGTATTGGCCTGTTCCTGCTGCTGATTGCGGCGGATGGCGTTGGCCTGGTGGTGAAAAACCCGGGCCCAGGCCTGCCGGTTACGCTGGGTCACTTCCCCTCCTTCCCGGTGGTGATGACGCTGCTTGGTCTGGCGGTGATTTTCGGCCTGGAAAAACTGCGCGTGCCGGGCGGCATCCTGCTGACGATTATTGCTATCTCGGTGATTGGTCTGATCTTCGACCCGGCGGTGAGCTATCAGGGGCTGTTCGCGATGCCAAGCCTGAGCGATGCGCAGGGTAACTCGCTGCTGTTCAGCCTTGATATTCTTGGCGCGCTGAAACCGGCGGTGCTGCCAAGCGTGCTGGCGCTGGTGATGACGGCGGTGTTTGACGCCACCGGTACCATCCGCGCGGTGGCTGGCCAGGCAAATCTGCTGGACAAAGATAACCAGATTATTAACGGCGGCAAGGCACTGACCACCGACTCACTGAGCAGCATCTTCTCCGGTCTGGTCGGCGCCGCACCTGCGGCCGTGTATATCGAATCGGCAGCGGGCACGGCGGCGGGCGGTAAAACCGGTCTGACGGCGATTGTGGTTGGCGTGCTGTTCCTGATGATCCTGTTCCTGTCGCCGCTGGCCTATCTGGTCCCTGGCTATGCCACGGCGCCTGCGCTGATGTACGTTGGCCTGCTGATGCTGAGCAACGTGTCGAAAATTGATTTTAGCGACTTCGTGGATGCGATGTCCGGCCTGCTGGCTGCGGTATTTATCGTGCTGACCTGTAACATCGTCACCGGCATCATGCTCGGTTTCGGCGCCCTGGTCATCGGCCGTATCTTTGCCGGCGAGTGGCGCAAGCTGAATGCGGGCACGGTGATCATTGCCGTGGCCCTGGTCGCTTTCTATGCCGGCGGTTGGGCGATTTAATCCTGTTTCGGGGCCGAATTCGTCGGCCCCACCTTCAGATGTCACTGAATTTCTCCTCTATACGCACATCCTGTTTCTAAACATTTTCTTAATTTGTTTTACTATCATTCAGGACATGATCATCATCATGTTCGTGGTTGTTTTTTACCCACCGGAAGACGTATAAAGAAAGGAAAGCATGGAAATCTTCTTCACCATCCTCATTTTGACGCTGGTTGTTTCGCTGTCCGGCGTTGCTGCACGCATCATTCCGTTTCAAATTCCCCTGCCGCTGGTGCAGATCGCCATGGGCGCGCTGCTGGCGTGGCCGACCTTTGGTCTGCATGTCGACTTTGATCCGGAGCTGTTTTTAGTCCTGTTTATCCCGCCGCTGCTGTTTGCCGATGGCTGGAAAACCCCAACCAGTGAGTTTCTGCACCACGGGCGCGAGATCCTCGGCCTGGCGCTGGTGCTGGTACTGATTACCGTGGTCGGTATCGGCTATCTGATTTACTGGCTGGTGCCGGGCATTCCGCTGCTGGCCGCCTTTGCGCTGGCGGCGGTGCTGTCACCCACCGATGCCGTGGCGCTCTCCGGTATCGTCGGCGAGGGGCGCATCCCGAAAAAGATCATGGCGATTTTGCAGGGCGAGGCGCTGATGAACGATGCGTCTGGCCTGGTGTCGCTGAAATTTGCCGTTGCGGTGGCGATGGGCACCATGGTGTTTACCGTTTCCGGCGCCTCGATAGAGTTCCTGAAAGTGGCGATCGGCGGCCTGCTGGCGGGTATTGCCATCTGCTGGCTGTACGGTAAATCGCTGCGCCTGTTCAGCCGCTGGAGCGGGGATGATCCGGCCACCCAGACCGTGCTGCTGCTGCTGCTGCCGTTTGCTTCTTATCTGATTGCCGAACATATCGGCGTCTCCGGTATCCTTGCGGCGGTAGCAGCCGGGATGACCATTTCGCGCTCCGGCATTATCCGCCAGGCACCGCTGGCGATGCGCCTGCGCGCCAACAGCGTCTGGCAGATGCTGGAGTTTGTCTTTAACGGCATGGTGTTCCTGATGCTGGGCCTGCAGCTGCCGGGCATACTTGAAATCTCGGTGCACCAGGCGGATGCGGATCCCAACGTTGAGCTGTGGGCGCTGTTTGCTTCCGTGGTGATGATCTATGTCGCGCTGATGATTGTACGTTTTGGCTGGCTGTGGACCATGCGCCTCATCAGCCGCACCGCGCTGAAAAAGCGTCCGATGGAGTTCTCCAGCTACTCGACGCGTGAACTGCTGATTGCCTCCTTTGCCGGGGTGCGCGGGGCGATTACTCTGGCCGGTGTGCTCTCTATTCCACTGCTGCTGACCAACGGCGATGATTTCCCGGCGCGCTATGAGCTGGTGTTCCTCGCCACCGGGGTGATCCTGTTCTCACTGCTGGTCGGCGTCGTGGTGCTGCCGCTGCTGCTGCGCGGGGTGGAAGGGATTGATAAAACCGTTCACCGCCGCGAAGTACAGATGGCGCGCGCGGTGATGGCCGGCACGGCGATCGAGAGCCTGTACAAGATGGAAGAGCGCCTGGCGGCGGATACGGAAGAGAATATCGACCCGGAGCTGCTGAAAGAGATCAGTTCGCGCGTGGTGGGTAACCTGCGCCGCCGCGTGGACGGTAAGGAAGATCTGGAGCGCGCACTGTATGCCGAGAACCTCGAACGCCGCTTCCGCCTTAGCGGCCTGCGTGCCGAGCGCGGCGAGCTGTATCATCTGCGCGCCACGCAGCAGATCAGCAACGAAACCATGCAGAAACTGCTGCACGACCTCGACCTGCTGGAAACGCTGCTGATTGAGAAAGAGGAATGAAGGGATTGCGGGTCGGGCATGCCCGACCCCTACGCGATTTCGCAGGGGCGAGGCATGCCTCGCCCTGGTTTTGCCGGGGTTACAACGATAACCGCGGCGCTTCTCCCGGCCAGAACTCGCGGCAGCAGGTGATCCACGCCTGGGCGCTGCGCGACAGATAGCTGCCTTCCCGCCAGATCAAGCCCAGTTTCCACACCAGCTCCGACTTCAGCGGCAGCCACAGCAGCTGGCTTTTATCCAGCCGCTGACAGATTGGCTCCGGCAGGATCGCCACCCCCATTCCCGCCTGCACCATTGCCGCCAGAAAATCCCACTGCCCGCTGCGTACCGCAATCTGTGGGGTAAAGCCGCTGGCCTGGAAGGCGCGCATCAGCTGGCGATTGAGCGAGAACTCTTCGTTATAAATCAGGATCGGCAGCCCGGCCAGCTCGCTGATCGGCAGATGACTGCGGCGCAGCCACTGCTCGGTGCGCGGCACCAGTACGCACAGCGGGTGGCTCATCAGCGCCAGCGAGTTTAGCGGCAAATCGTCGGCTACCGGCAGCGCGGTCATGGCGATATCAAGGCTGCCAGACAGCACCGCCTGCTGCACCGTCAGGCCGCCAAATTCGGAAATTTTCAGCTTCACCCCAGGATAGCGCTGGCGAAAGGCCGAAATGGAACCGGCAATCTGCATCCCGACCATGGGCGGAATGCCGAGGCGCAGCTCGCCGGTTTTCAGCTCGTTAATATCGCTGATCTCCGCTTCCAGCTGCTTAAACTCCTGCAGGATGGTCAGCCCGCGCTGATACACCGCCTGGCCGGTATCGGTCAGATGCAGTTTGCGGCCCTCGCGGATCAGCAGCGTACAGCCCAGCTCGTCTTCCAGCTGGCGCAGCATCTTACTGATCGTCGGCTGAGTGACGTACAGCTGCTCGGCTGCGCGGGTAAAGCTCTGCTGGCGAACCACTTCCACAAAGTAGCGCAGGGCGCGAACGTCCATAATCATTCCTGTCTGGCATAGTTTGAATAATATTAAGTCATTTTTTTCACCCTTTGTTACCGCTTTATAATGTTTGCAGTAAAAACAATTGGCGATGGGGTAAACATCATGGCGCTGGCAATAAGCCCGCAGAGAACGGGCTGGCTGCACAGGTTACAGGTTCCGCTACAGGTGATGCTGTACATTGGGCTATTTGTTTTTTCAGAACAGCTAGTTATCTGGTTCCATTTGCCGCTTCCGGCCAATATCGTCGGCATGTTACTGCTGCTGACACTGATTATCTGCCGCGTGATGCCGCTCGGCTGGGTGAAGGCCGGAGCCAGCTGGCTGCTGGCGGAAATGCTGCTGTTTTTTGTTCCTGCGGTGGTGGCGGTGGTTAACTACGCCGAGCTGCTGCGTCTTGAGGGCTGGCGCATTCTGCTGGTGATTGGCCTCAGCACGCTGCTGGTGCTGGCGGCGACCTCGCTGGTGGTCGAGCGGGTTTATCGTTTCGAAATCTGGCTGGCGCAGCGCAAACAGGAGAAACGCGATGCGTGATTTGCTGCTGAGTATTGCCTGCCTGCTGGCCACGCTGCTGGTTTACTTCCTCAACAAACGCCTGTACCGCCGCTGGCACCGACTGCTGATGATGCCGCTGGTGATGACGCCAATGGTGCTGGTGGCGCTGCTGCTGGTGACGCATATCTCCTGGCAGGATTACATTGGCGAGAGCCGCTGGCTGCTGTGGCTGCTCGGCCCGGCCACCCTGGCGTTTGCCGTGCCGGTGTATGAGAACCTGGCGATTATCCGCCGCCACTGGCTGTCGCTCAGCGCCGGGGTGATCACCGCCACTACCGTCGCGGTGTGCAGCTCGGTGTGGCTGGCGCGCCTGCTGACGCTGCCGGAGGAGATCCAGCGCAGCCTGGCAGTGCGCTCCATCACTACACCGTTTGCGCTGGCGGCGGCGAAACAGCTCGGCGGGCAGCCGGATCTGGTGGCGCTGTTCGTGGTGATCACCGGGGTATTTGGTATGGCGGTCGGTGACCTGCTGTTTCTGCGCCTGGCGATCAAGCAGGGGCTGGCAAAAGGTGCCGGGTTTGGCGCGGCATCGCACGGGGCGGGTACGGCACGCGCCTATGAGATCGGCCAGCAGGAGGGGGTGGTTTCCAGCCTGGTGATGATGCTGTCAGGCGTGGTGACCGTGGTGATTGCCCCGGCGATTGGCCATGTTATGTGGGCGGTTGCCTGAAACATTCACTTGCGCGATGTTTTGTAATGTTACTCAAATTCATCTCAATTGGTTTCTTTCTCATATAAATCCGTATTGGGTTGGTTTACTCTGCACAGCCGCCGCATTTCGGCGTGAGTAAAATTAATCAGGAGAAAAAAATGAAAAGAGTGGCAATGACAACGGGCGCACTGGCGCTGCTGGCGCTGGCAGGCTCTGCTCAGGCTATCGAAGGTGGCGTGAATGTGGGCAAAAATTACACTGACGTACACGTAGGCCTGGGAACTAACTCACCTGGTTTTGCCCTTTCCGGTGACTGGTTGCGCAGCGATCACGACGGTAACGTTGAAAGCCTGGGTCTGGGCTACAACGTCGCGGTCGGTGATGTGTTCCTGTCACCTACCGTGAAAGCCATGTCCACCAACCCGAAAGACACCAAAGATGGCTACGGTATTGCTATCGGTGGCGGCGTGAAGGTTCCGGTTACCAATATGTTCAACGTGTACGGTGAATATTTCTGGTCGCCGGATTCGTTCTCCAGCCATATCGACAACTACCAGGAAGCGTCAGCGGGCGTGAGCTTCCAGCCGATTTCGCTGGTTGATGTCAGCGTGGGTTATAAATACATGACGATGAACGGTAAAGATGGCCGTAAAGACAACGTGGTGGCCGATGGCCCATACGTTGGCGCCGCAGTGCATTTCTAATCACGTCACCGTCTCGTAGGGGCGAGGCATGCCTCGCCCTGGGTCGGGCATGCCCGACCCCTACGGGGCCCTTTTCAATGCCGCAGTTAATGTCCTTTCCCACCCTCAATGCCAATACCGGTCTGCGAACGCACAAACTGTGCGCGGAAGCGCAGGCGCTCCTGCGCGCCGGATGCCGAGTGATCGGTGATGGAGAACAGCCACGTCCCGATAAACGCCACCAGCATTGAGAACAGCGCCGGATACTCATACGGGAAGATCGCTTTGGCGTGCCCCAGCACCTGCACCCACACCGTCGGGCCGAGGATCATCAGCAGTACCGCCGTCAGCAGCCCCAGCCAGCCGCCAATCATCGCGCCGCGCGTGGTCAGCTTCGACCAGTACATCGACAGCAGGATAATCGGGAAGTTACAGCTGGCCGCGATGGAGAACGCCAGGCCGACCATAAAGGCGATGTTCTGCTTCTCAAACATTATCCCCAGCAGAATCGCCACCACGCCCAGGATCACCACGGTAATCTTCGAGACGCGCAGCTCCTCTTTCTCACTCGCCTGTCCCTGACGGAACACGCTGGCGTAGAGATCGTGCGAAACGGCCGAAGCGCCAGCCAGCGTCAGCCCGGCGACCACCGCCAGGATAGTGGCAAACGCCACGGCGGAGATAAAGCCAAGGAACAGGCTGCCGCCTACCGCATCGGCCAGATGCACCGCCGCCATGTTATTACCGCCAATCAGCGCGCCGGTGGCATCTTTAAACGCCGGGTTAGCCCCGACCAGCAGGATGGCGCCGAAGCCGATAATAAAGGTCAGGAAGTAGAAGTAGCCCATAAAGCCGGTGGCGTAGAACACGCTTTTACGCGCCTCGCGCGCGTCGCTGACGGTGAAGAAGCGCATCAGGATATGCGGCAGGCCGGCGGTACCAAACATCAACCCGAGGCCGAGCGACAGCGCGGATATCGGGTCATGTACCAGCCCGCCGGGGCTCATAATCGCAATGCCTTTCGGGTGCACCTTCATTGCTTCGGTAAACAGTGTGTTAAAGCTGAAGCCAACGGTCTTCATCACCATAATTGCCATAAAGCTGGCGCCGAACAGCAGCAGCACGGCTTTAATAATCTGCACCCAGGTGGTGGCGAGCATGCCGCCAAACAGCACATACATCACCATCAGAATACCGACCAGCACCACGGCAACGTGATAGTCGAGGCCGAAAAGCAGCTGGATAAGTTTGCCCGCGCCGACCATCTGCGCAATCAAGTACAGCGCCACCACCACCAGCGAGCCGCAGGCCGACAGTACGCGGATCGGCTTCTGCTTCAGGCGGTAAGAGGCGACGTCGGCAAAGGTATAGCGCCCGAGGTTGCGCAGGCGTTCGGCAATCAGGAACAGGATAATTGGCCAGCCGACGAGGAAGCCGAGCGAGTAGATCAGCCCGTCATAGCCGGAGGTGTAAACCAGCGCGGAGATACCGAGGAAAGAGGCCGCCGACATAAAGTCCCCGGCCATCGCCAGCCCGTTCTGGAAGCCGGTGATATTGCCGCCTGCGGTATAATAATCGCTGCGTGAACGGGTGCGTTTGGACGCCCAGTAAGTGATGCCAAGCGTAAAGGCGACGAATATCAGAAACATGATAATCGCTTCGACGTTGGTCGGCTGGCGCTCAACCGCCCCGCTGATAGCATCGGCCGCCAGCACGCCGCCCGGCAGTAACACCGCCAGAGCAGGTAACAGATATCGTGATTTCATCCCTTCACCTCTTTCAGCAGTTCACGGGTCAGGCGATCGAATTCACCATTCGCGCGCCAGACATACACACCGGTCAACAGGAAGGAGATGACAATTAAGCCAACGCCTATGGGAATGCCGCGCGTCACATTGGTGCCTTGGTGCAGCGGCGTACCCAGCCACGCGGGCGCGAAGGCAATCAGTAAAATAAAGCCGACGTAAAGCACCAGCATAATTATCGACAGCAGGGTGGCAAAGCTCTGGCGTTTTCTCACCAGCTCTTTAAAGCGTGCGCTTTTTTCTATTCTTTCATATAAGACATCGTTCATTGCAGCATCTCCAGAGGTAGAGAGGGTGAGTATTTTTTTATAACTTCACGGTGCTGAAAATTAAGACGTAATACGGCAGGGCTGCTCTGTGGCAGTTAGGATTGAGAGAATAATGGGGGCGCTGAGAGGCCCCCACGGAGTTATGGCATTTTAATGGACTGCTTCTCTTCGAGTAATTTTTCCACCACGCCTGGATCGGCGAGAGTCGAGGTATCGCCGAGGTTGCTGGTATCACCGGCGGCAATTTTGCGCAAAATGCGGCGCATAATTTTCCCCGAGCGGGTTTTAGGCAGTGAGTCGGTCCAGTGCAGCACGTCCGGCGTGGCAATCGGGCCGATCTCTTTACGTACCCAGTTACGCACTTCGCTATACAGCTCCGGCGACGGCTCTTCGCCGCTATTCAGCGTGATATAGGCATAGATCGCCTGGCCCTTCAGCCCGTGTGGAATACCGACCACGGCGGCCTCGGCGATTTTCGGATGGGAGACCAGCGCAGATTCAATCTCCGCGGTGCCCAGGCGGTGGCCGGAGACATTCAGTACGTCATCCACGCGCCCGGTGATCCAGTAATAGCCATCTTCATCACGGCGCGCGCCGTCGCCGCTGAAGTACATATTTTTAAAGGTGGAGAAGTAGGTCTGCTCAAAGCGCTCGTGATCGCCAAACAGCGTGCGCGCCTGACCCGGCCAGGAGTCGACAATCGCCAGATTGCCTTCGGTCGCGCCCTCCAGCACGTTGCCTTCGTTATCCACCAGCGCGGGCTGGACGCCGAAGAACGGATGGGTCGCCGAGCCGGGTTTCAGCGCGGTGGCACCCGGCAGCGGGGTGATCATAAAGCCGCCGGTTTCGGTTTGCCACCAGGTGTCAGAGATAGGACAGTTGCCGTTACCTATTTTCTTGTGGAACCACTCCCAGGCTTCCGGGTTGATTGGCTCACCGACGGAGCCGAGAATGCGCAGGCTGGAGCGGTCGGTGCCCTCAATGGCTCTGTCGCCCTCTGCCATGAGCGCACGCACGGCGGTCGGCGCAGTGTAGAGAATGGTGACCTTATGCTTGTCCACCACTTCGGCCATCCGGCTCGGTTTCGGCCAGTTTGGCACCCCTTCAAACATCAGGGTGGTAGCACCACACGCCAGCGGGCCGTACAGCAGGTAGCTGTGACCGGTGACCCAGCCAACATCGGCGGTACACCAGTAGACATCTTCCGGATGGTAATCAAACACGTATTTAAAGGTGGTGGCTGCGTACACCAGGTAGCCGCCGGTGGTGTGCAGCACGCCTTTCGGCTTGCCGGTGGAACCCGAGGTGTAGAGGATAAACAGCGGGTCCTCGGCGTTCATCTCTTCCGGCTGGTGGTGGGCGCTGGCTTTGTTCATCAGCTCGTGCCACCAGAGATCGCGATCGCCGTTCCAGCCGACATCTTTGCCGGTGCGTTTAAACACCACCACTTTACCTACGCTGGTGACAGCGGGGTTAGCCAGCGCGTCGTCGACGTTTTTCTTCAGCGGGATGCTGCGCCCGGCGCGCACGCCCTCATCGGCGGTGATCACCAGGCGGGCGTTACTGTCGATAATCCGGCCAGAGACGGCTTCCGGCGAGAAGCCACCGAAGATCACCGAGTGCACCGCGCCAATGCGCGCGCAGGCCAGCATCGCCACGGCCGCTTCCGGCACCATGGGCATATAGATCGCCACGACATCGCCCTTATTGATGCCGAGCTCTTTCAGGGTGTTGGCAAAGCGGCACACGTCGCGGTGCAGCTCACGGTAGCTAATGGTTTTGCTTTCGCTGGCGTCATCACCTTCCCAGATGATGGCCGGATGGTCGCCGCGCGTTTGCAGATGGCGATCAAGGCAGTTAGCGGCAAGGTTTAGCGTGCCGTCCTCATACCAGCGAATGGAAATATTGCCGGGGGCGAAAGAGGTGTTCTTCACCGTGCGGTAGGGTTTGATCCAGTCAAGTATCTTGCCTTGCTCACCCCAGAATGCGTCTGGGTCCTGTACCGACTGCTGATACATCGACTGGTACTGCTGGGCATTAATCAGGGTGTTTTCCGCGATGTTCGCGGGCACCGGGTATACGTGTGATTGGCTCATGGCTGGTCTCCTTGAAGATGTTAATAATATGTCAATCAATGGTTAAGTGAAGATGCGCGTTTGGCTTTGTTTTCTTTTTGCGCGGCAGATCACGTCATAACGGAATGTAATGAAATGGCAATATCACTTTGCTCAAAAGAGAAGAGGCGATGCTAACAATCTTAGAAAAATGCCCGCTAAGGTGCGCAAAAAAAGCGCAACCAGACCATTTCGTTGTTACGGGTAATTGTTCAATTTTTGCATGGCTATGCTATTTGCCATAAGAATATTACCTTTTATAACAAAGGTTTATTTTAAGTGGCTACAGGCAGTGCTTTATCCTGTCTACTGAGCATTAAATAGACACATCTCGCGTAGGGTTGCATTCTTACCGCTGAAAATGGTACTGATTACGCGCCTGCAAAACAGGAATCAACCATCCATTACCTGCGAATTGCCCGATCCCGGTCATCCTCCTTCGAGTGTTATTCACTCCGCATGCAGTACGCGGAAAGCAGGTTTTGTTAAGGAAAAATACAATATGAAAGCTGTAAAATTCAGCCTCGCCTGGCAAATTCTGGTGGCGTTGGTACTGGGGATCACCGTCGGGGCGATACTGCATAACCAGCCGGAAAACCGTGAATGGTTAGTCACTAACGTACTCACGCCGGCTGGGGATATCTTTATCCACCTGATTAAAATGATCGTGGTGCCTATCGTCATTTCCACGCTGATTGTCGGCATTGCCGGCGTCGGGGATGCGAAAAAACTGGGGCGTATTGGCGTTAAAACCATCGTCTACTTTGAAGTGATTACCACCATTGCCATTGTGACAGGTATTACTCTGGCGAACGTGTTCCAACCCGGCTCCGGCATTGATATGTCGACGCTGGCAACGGTGGACATCTCTAAATATGAAGCGACCACGCAGCAGGTGCAGAGCGGCCCGCATAGCCTGGTGACCACTATCCTGTCGCTGATCCCGCAGAATATCTTCGCGGCGATTGCCAGGGGTGACATGCTGCCGATTATCTTCTTCTCGGTGCTGTTTGGCCTTGGACTCTCTTCACTGCCGTCTGAACACCGCGATCCGCTGGTGAAAGTGTTCCGCTCAACGTCAGAAGCGATGTTCAAAGTGACCCATATGATTATGCGTTATGCCCCTGTTGGGGTGTTTGCGCTGATCTCGGTGACGGTAGCAAACTTCGGTTTTGCCTCGCTGTGGCCGCTGGCGAAGCTGGTGATACTGGTGTATGCCGCTATCTTCTTCTTCGCGCTGGTGGTGCTGGGTGGGGTGGCGCGCTTCTGCGGTCTGCGCATCACCACGCTGATACGTATCCTCAAGGATGAGCTCATCCTCTCTTACTCCACGGCCAGCTCTGAAACCGTGCTGCCGCGCATCATGGAGAAGATGGAAGCCTACGGCGCGCCGAAGTCGATCACCAGCTTTGTGGTGCCGACCGGCTACTCGTTTAACCTGGACGGTTCGACGCTGTACCAAAGTATCGCCGCCATCTTTATCGCGCAGCTATACGGCATTGACCTGTCGCTGGGCGATGAGATCGTACTGGTGCTGACGCTGATGGTGACGTCAAAAGGGATTGCTGGCGTGCCGGGCGTCTCCTTCGTGGTGCTGCTGGCCACTCTTGGCAGCGTCGGAATTCCGCTGGAAGGCCTGGCATTTATCGCCGGCGTTGACCGTATCCTCGATATGGCACGTACCGCGCTGAACGTGGTGGGCAACGCGCTGGCGGTGCTGGTGATTGCCAAGTGGGAAGATCAGTTTGATGCGAAGCAGGCGCTCGCCTATGAAGCACAGCTGAAAGCCCAGCCTACGGGCCAGTAAAAATCGCGGGCGGGTGATGCGTCACCTGCCCGTTTTGCCTCCACTCTCCAGTTTAGCCCTGGATCCTACCTCACAAATCTCGCAAAAATTCCCGTAAGTTTGATTTAAGTGCCCTGGCGTTCAGTGCCGATCTGTGAAGCGGGCGTCTCATACCGCAAGGTTACTATTATGATTTGTCATCAATAAGTTAGCTGAGAATTTTTCGCTGCTATTAGTGTCGCTGTTGGTAACACTATTTTATCTTTGCCGTGAATTTCATAAAAAAATTCAGAATAATGAGTTGCCAGAAAATAAATCAAAAACTATAGATGAATAGACATTATTATCAGCAAAAGTATTAATGAGACTAATTATTGATATTAGTGCCATTTATTTATAGAGATTCTATTTATCATTTATTTTATTTGAATATTTATCCTTGTTATTAACAGGTGCCTTTCTGGGGATGTCACTCCGCACGGATGGATGAATCTGCTGCTTCCCAAGGCCCGGCAATAAACCCTGTATGGACTCAGGGGGACTGCATTCGCCCGGAGGAAATATGCGTTACAGATTAAATCCAGTGTTATCAGGCCTGCTCGCCGCTTTTAGTATTCCTTTCGCTACTGCCGATGTGCTATCTATTTATTCCCCGCTAACGAACGATAATCTTGCTAACCGACAGGCGGTAATTAATGATGGTTCCGTCGGCGCTATTACCGGTAATCAACGCTTCCAGCCCGGAACCAATGGTGCAGTCAATACCACGCTGGGCTCATTACAAAGCGCCGGGCGTATTGTTAATGACAACGGGGTGATTGGTGCCGAGCGTCTCGATCCCGGCCCGCAGAATTTCGCGATAACCATCCCCGATGCGACCACCGGCGGCAACACCACTTTCCAGGTCTATAACCCCGCCAGTCTGGTGGCGCAAACCCCGGTTGGCGCCAGCACTGCGGTAGCGGATATCGTCAACGTGGGTGACGATCAGTACATCAATACCCGTATTGCCGATGTCACAAACGGCACGCTAAACGTCGATATTGGGCAGCGCGGGGCACGGTCGACCGCCGCGACCAATGGCTGGACCATGGCGGCCAAGCAGAGCACGCTGTTCAACGTTGACGGTACCACCAACAGCTCAACGGTGAACTGGAATTCGAACAACCGCATCACCTTTACCGGCGCAGCCGCAGACCCCACGGTGCCGCGCCAGTTCCAGGTCACCAACGTCGCTACCTACAAGGGCGCATTTAGCGTCACCACCCTTGATGGCAAAAGTAACGCGTTTAACGTCACCAGCGCTGCCGGGCTAAAAAGCTATAACGACTGGCTGATTACCCAGCTGAAAAGCGGAAATCTCAATACTGCCTCCTACCTGACCGAATTTAACAAAGCCTTCAGTAAAACCAACCAGAATATCGACTACACCATCAGCGCGGATGACCCGAACGATGACGTGGCGCAGGCGATTGGCGACCGGGTGGTGATCGGCGCCAGCGGGGCCAGTGCGCAGGTGAATATTGCGGCGGGCAGCACGCTGGAAGTGGTCGGCGCCAACGGCGGTGCCATTCGCGCCACCGACGGGGCGACCGTGACAAATAACGGTAAAGTCTCCAGCTCCGGCGGGCTGGGCTCCGACAGCGCGGCGCTGAGCCTGAATACCGGCAGCCGCGGCACCAACTCCGCTACCGGGGTGATCAACGGCGGCTTCTATAATCGCGTCGATGGTACCGGAGTCGGGGCGACCGGCTATAACTCGAACGGCGTCAACGTGGCGGGGGGCAGCACCTTCGATAATGCCGGGATTGTCAACTTCGCCAGCGGCGGCAACCCGGCGGGCGGCTCGACGGCGGCGATTAATCTGACCTCTTCCACGGCGACCAACAGCGGCAACATCAACGTCGGCGTTAATGGCTCCAGCGCCAGCGGCACCACCAGCGGCGTGGCGGTGGATACCGGCTCTGATTTTACCAACGCCCGCGGCGGGACGATCTACCTGGGTCGCGGCCCGCAGAACAGCCTGGGTGAAGAGACGGCAGAAACCGCGCTGAATCAAAGTGGGACCACCAGCGGCATTTCGGTCAGCGGCAACGGCAGCGCCATCAACCACGGTGAGATTATTATGGGTAGCAGGGTACAGAACGGCGCCGGCATGCTGGCCAGCGGCGGAGCTAACAGTACCCTGATTAACGATACCGACGGCGTGATTACCGTCAGCGGCGCAGCGGCGGCTGTACCGCGGGAAAATATCGCCATGTCGGTGCTCAATGCGGGCAGCGGCGGCAATATTGAAAACCGCGGTACCATTAACCTCAACGGCGTCAACGCCACCGGGCTGAAGGTGCTGGCCACCAACGGCAATACGGCGGCAGCGCAGTCCAGCGGCACTATCAACGTTGCGGGCGGCGCGGATCCCGACAGCGGCACGCGCAACTTCGGCGTCTGGGCGGAAGGCCAGGGCAGCGGTACGGCCACGGCCAATGTCGATGGCCCGATCAACCTGACCGGTAACGGGGCCATTGGTGTCCATGCGCGCGGCAATGCGACGGTGCTGGTCAACAGCGACGCCGTACCGCGCTTCAGCCAGGGCAGCAATCAGATCGCCTTCTTCGCTTACGGCCCGAATGCCAGGATCGACGTGACCAATAATAACGCCTTTGACGTAACCACCAGCGGCTCGACCCTGTTCCGTCTGGAGCAGGGCGCGGACTTTGCCGGTAACAACCTGTCGCTAACCGCTTCCGGCGCTAACTCCGTCGGGGTGATGGGGACCGGAACGGGGGGCACCGAGATCAACACGCAGAACGCCAGCTTTGAGGTTTCCGGCAGTGGTGCCACCGCGGTCATTATTGAAGGGGGAGCGGTGGGAAATATTGATGCCGGAACCACCATCAACCTCAGCGGCGTTAATGCTGTCGGGGCGATTGCCGACGGGCAGAAACACACCCTGGCCGGGCGCACCAGCGGCAGCCCGGTGGCCAGCACCACGCTGACCTCGCAGGCTGCCCTCAGCTCCGGCCAGACCGGGCTAACCGGACTGATTGCCCGCAACCGGGCGCAGCTCACCAACGCCGGGAATATCACTTTCACCGGCGCCGGCTCCACCGGCATCCTGGTGGAGAGCGGGGCAACGGGTGCCAACAGCGGCGATATCTCGGTGACCGATGGCGGCTTCGGCATGCGCGTCAACGGCAGCGGTAGCCAGGCGACCACGGCGAACAATAGCGGCACGATTAATGTGGAAGGCGGCTCGACCAGCCAGCGTACGCGCGGCGTCAGCGCGGCCGGCAGCCGGGCGGTGGCAAACCTGACGGGAGCCATCAACATGAACGGACGCGGAGCGATAGGCGCCGAGGCGCTGAACGGCGCAACGGTTAACGTGGGTAGCGCTGCAACGCCCGCGTTTAACAATAGCGATCAGATTGCCTGGCACGCAGCGGGCGTCGGCTCAACCATCAACAGCAGCAGCAGCGCCACCAGCAACGTGACGACCGACCGCTCGGCGCTATACCGCATTGATGATGCCGCCGCGTTGAACTTCAGCACGCCGGCAAATATTACCCTCAGTGGGGCAGGCAGCAGTGGCGTGATCGCCTCCGGCCCCGACAGCCTGTTTAACAGCGGCAGCAGCCAGTTCAACGTTAACGGCAACGGGGCGAATGCGCTACGCGTCGAAGGCGGTGCCAGCGCCACGCTCGGCAGCGGCACCCGCGTGGCGCTTAACGGCGCCAGCAGCATTGGCGTATTGGTGAATAATCTGCGTACCGACCTCAGCAATGCGCTGGATGGCAGTGCAGCGCCCACCCTGGTCACCAGCAGCGCCAGCGTGAGCGCAACAGGTGCCAACAGCATCGGCTATGACGTGGCCAACGGCGCCACGCTGGTTAACGACGGTGCGGTGAATATGAACGGCGCCAACAATATCGGTATCCGCACGCGCAGCGGCAGCAACATTACCAATAACGGCGTGGTGAATGTTGCCAACGGCACCGGGCTGGATATCAGCGGCAGCGGCACCACGCTGGCGAAAGGCGGTGCGATTAACGTGGCGGACGGCGTGGCCGGGGTGCGTATCGGCTCCGGCTCCAGCCTTGCGCTAAGCGGCAGCGACACGGTGATCGCCACCAACGGCAGCGCGCACGGCATTCTGCTCGACAGCGGGGCGGCGGCGCTGAGTGCCAGCGATGCCACCATCAACGTTAACGGCAGCGGCAACGGCATTGAAAACCGCGTCGAGACGCGCAGCGTGACGTTGAATAACCTGACGGTCAACGTCGCCGACGGCAGCGGCCTGCGTACCGCCGTACCGTTCGATCCCGCCTCGACGGTGACCACTAACGTCAGCGGCAGCGGCAGCGGGCTGAATTTCACCCAGGCCAACGGCAGCGCAACCACCAACGATTTGATCCTCGGCAGCGGCTATCAGTTTAACGTCAGCGGCGCGGGCGGCACCGGGATCCGCGCCAATACCACCGGAGCGGTGCAGTCGGCGGCCAACGTCAATATCACCAGCGCCAGCGGCGGTTCGGCCCTGGTAGCGGGCACCGCCAGCTCGGTGCTGAACACCGGGACGCTGGTCTCCGCCAGCACCCGAGCGCCGGTAGTGGATTTACGCGGCGGCACTGCGGTGTTTGAAAACCGTGGCACCATCACGCCAGGCTCGCCTGAGGGCGTGGCGGTGGCGGGCAGCAACGCCAACGATGTGGTGCTGCTGACTAACGGTGACGTGCTGGGGGATATCAATACCGGCGGCGGCACCGATGCACTCGAGTGGACCGGCGGTACGCTGAACGGCAGCCTGACGCTGGGCAATGGTGTGAATAACCGCGCCCTGATCCAGGGCGTTGACCTGGCGCAAACGCGTCACATCACTAACGGCGGAGCAACGGGCAGTGCGTTGACCTTTGACAATATCAGCGCGCGCGGTGGCTCGTTTAGCGCGGATGATATCAGTAAAGGCACCAACCTCGGCTCGGGCTGGAGCACCATTAACTTCAGTAACAGCCAGTGGACGCTGACCGATAATCTGCAGCTGGCGCACAGCACCGTCAATATCGACAGCGGCTCCACGCTGTATGCCGGGAACGGCGTTAATCCGGTGCTGACAGGCGGCAGCAGCAACTCGCTGACGGTGAATAACGGCGGGCTGATTGACCTGACCAACGGCAGCGGATCGCCGGGCAACTCGCTGACGATTAACGGCAATCTCGCCTCTGCAGGTGGTTCGGTGAAAATAAATACCGAGCTGAACGCGGGCGGCGCGCTGAGCAATCAGTTCAGCGATAACCTGCGGGTGACCGGCAATGCCAGCGGCACCACGCTGCTGGATGTCACCCCCACCGCGCTCAGCACGGGGGCGCTGACCGACCTCGACTTCAGCAGCTCAATTGAGAGTAATGAAGGGATTTCACTGGCGCAGGTGGCGGGTAATGCCAGCAGAGATAGCTTTGCGCTGAAGGATGGCTACCTGGCCGCCGGCCCCTGGAGCTACGGGCTGTACAGCTTCGCACCGGGCACCAGTGATGCCAGCCAGCGGCGCGTTGCCGGGGGCAGCGATAATCAGTTCTGGGACTATCGCCTGGCAAATAACTACGTCTGCGCAGGCGGTGCTGCCTGTCTGACCACCTTTAACAACTACCTCGCGCCGAATCAGGAGAGCCGCCCGGCGGTGGTGCCGCAGGTGCCTTCCTATATCTCTGCACCGGTCGGCCTGGCCTACTACACCGCGGCGATTATCGATGACCTGCATAAACGCCTTGGCGAGCTGCGCCACCAGCAGAGCCAGCAGGCGGGCGACAGCGGCGAGATGTTCGTGCGCTATATTGGCTCCAACCTGACCTGGAGCAGTAATAAGAGCTTTAAAGACTTCGGCTATGACTTCGACCTCGACTATAGCGCGCTGCAAATCGGCGGTAACCTGCTGCGGCTCGACGGCGAGAAAGACAGCCTGCGCGGGGGCCTGGCCTATACCCGCGGCAACACCCGCCTGCGCCCGGATGCGGCGGACGGTTACAGCTCCACCACCTTTGACAGCGACAGCCTGGCGCTCTATATGACCTGGCAGCGTGAAAGCGGCTTCTACCTGGATGGCGCACTGTCGTATGACTGGCA
Source organism: Erwinia aphidicola (assembly GCF_024169515.1). NCBI lineage: Bacteria > Pseudomonadati > Pseudomonadota > Gammaproteobacteria > Enterobacterales > Erwiniaceae > Erwinia > Erwinia aphidicola. The sequence goes on from NZ_JAMKCQ010000001.1 coordinate 2,142,490, forward strand.
CCGTGGCGAAACCGATATCCCGCGCCAGAAGGATGTGGCGAAGCTGAGAGGCAAAGGCTGGACGGCATCACTGGAGAGCGGCTACCCGTTTGAGTTTGATAACGGCGTGCGGCTGGAACCGCAGGCGCAGCTAATGTACATGCACCTGGGGATGGATGACTTCACCGATAAAGACCAGCTGACCGTGAAGTACGACAGCTACAACCAGACCATTGGCCGCCTCGGTGCGCGACTCGATCGCACCTGGACCGATGAGAGCAACCGTCAGTACACGCCTTACGTGCGCGCTAACTACTATCGCGGCTGGGGCGGTGAGTCAAAAACCCGCATTGGTGCGGAAAACCTCGACGTCAGTAACACCTTCAGCGGCGGCAACTTTGGCCAGATGTGGGAACTGGGCGTCGGTGGCACCATCACCTTTAAAAACGACGTCTCGCTGTATGCGGAAACCGACTACCGCAAGCAGATCGACGACAACGGGGCTAAGGGCTGGCGCTATAACGTCGGCGTGCGCTGGAACTTCTGATCGTCAGGCGGGCTGTATCACGCAGCCCGCCGTACTAAACATGCATCAGCAGTATTATAAACGTTGCCTTTAGAGTCATCGCTGACTCTGAAGGTGTCTTAGCTGGCTCTTTTCCGCCTCTCCCCGCCAAAATGTCGTTATGCCGCAATATTGCGCGCTTTGCTGGCGCGATCGCAAAATCAGGCGAACGCCGGCTAAAGATCCACGAACTCACGCCGAAAATATAAAAAAACGTAATTAATATTCTCCTCGCCAACCTTTGTTGATCCCTTTAAGGATTTAACCCATGCGTAATAATTTGCCCGTTACACAGCAAGAGTACCTGTTTGACGATCGCGCCACCCTGATGTCAACCACCGACACCCACAGCCATATCACCTATGCCAATGATGCGTTTATTGAGGCCAGCGGTTTCTCGCCGGAGGAGATTAACGGTCAGCCGCACAATATGGTGCGCCACCCGGATATGCCGCCGGAAGCGTTCGCCGATATGTGGGCGACCCTGAAGCAGGGCGAACCCTGGACCGCGCTGGTAAAAAACCGCCGCAAAAACGGCGATCACTACTGGGTGCGCGCCAACGCCATTCCGGTGGTGCGCGACGGCGTGGTACAGGGCTATATGTCGGTGCGCACCAGGCCAACCCCGCAGGAGGTGCGCGACACCGAACGCCTGTATCAGAACTTCCGCGAGGGCAAAGCCAAAGGGCTGCGTTTTCATAAAGGGCTGATTGTCCGCACCGGCATGATGCGCTGGCGCTCGATTTTCAAAACCCTGTCGCTGCGCTGGCGTATTCGCTCGGCGCTGCTGGCCCTGCTGCCGCTGTCAACGCTTGGCGTTTGGGGGCTGGGGCTGAGCCCGGCCGCGCTGGCGATGTTTGCTGGCGGCATGGCGCTGCTGCTGCTGCTGGCTTCGGCCTGGCTGGAGATGCAGGTCTCCCGGCCGATTGAGCGCGTCTGCCGCCAGGCGCTGCGCGTGGCGACCGGGGCCGATCATAAAGTGGAGCAGATGGACCGCGTGGATGAAGTTGGCACGACGCTACGCGCCATTGGTCAGCTGGGGCTGATGTTCCGCTGGCTGGTGGATGACGTCAGCGGCCAGGCGATCAACGTGCTGAGCGCCAGCGATTCTATTGCCCAGAGCAACAGCGAGCTGAGCCGCCGCACGGAACAGGCTGCGGCCAACGTGCAGCAGACGGCAGCGACCATGAACGAGATGACTGCGACGGTGAAGAGCAACACCGAAACTGCCGCCGAAGTGAAAACCCTGTCAGCCAGCACCAGCAGTGCGGCGGTGCAGGGTGGAGAAGCGATGGCGGATATGGTGACGATGATGGCGGAAATTACCGACAGCTCGAAGAAAATCGCCAATATTACCAGCGTGATCGACGGCATCGCCTTCCAGACCAATATCCTGGCGCTGAATGCGGCGGTGGAAGCGGCGCGCGCCGGTGAGCAGGGTAAAGGTTTTGCCGTGGTCGCCGGGGAAGTGCGCAGTCTCGCCCAGCGCAGCGCCAAGGCCGCCAGCGAGATAAAACAGCTGGTGGAAACCAGCGCCGAGAAGGTGAAGTCCGGCACGCTGCACGTTAACGAGGCCGGTAAAACCATCGAAAGTATTGTCTCGCAGGTGCAAAACGTCACCGCGCTGATTGCCCAGATCAGCTCCGCCACCGCCGAGCAGGCCACGGCCATCGGTGAGATTAGCCTGGCAGTGGAAGATCTCGATAACATTACCCACCAGAACGCCGCGAAGGTGGAGGAGGGCGCGCAGGCCTCCGGCCGCATGACCCGCCAGGCCACTCGTCTGGTCGAAGCGATCAGCGTGTTCCGTTAAACCCACCGGGCGCCTTTTCGCGTTGGGGGCGACCCTTTTTTCCGGTCGCCCCGTGCCAAGGACTGGCACCGTCTTGATGAAGATGATCTTTTCCGATCGACCCGTGATTTTGTTAATCTGGTCCTCCATCCCTGCGTGAGGATCCTATGTCAGCCACCGTCGACTTTTCCTTTGCTCACCGCCCGCTGATCCCCTATGCGCACGACTATCGCCACGGCGACTGCCAGCCGCTGCATCATCATAATTGTGCGCAGCTGGTGCATACGCTGAGCGGCGTGGTGAAGGTGGAGACGCCGCAGGGGCACTGGATTGTGCCGCCGGGGCGTGGCGTCTGGCTGCCTGCTGGCGTGCCTCATGCGTTGCAAATCACCGGAGAGGTAGCGGCGCGTACGCTGTTTGTCGACCCGCTGGCGCGCGCCGATCTGCCCGCCACCTGCCAGGTGGTGCAGGTTTCACCGCTGCTGCGTGAGCTGATAGTTAGCGCGCTGGAGCTGCCGGAGGCCTATGCGCCTGCCAGCCGCGCCGAACGGATTTATGAACTGATCCTTGATGAGATCCGCGTGATGGCCGAGCTGCCGTTTACCCTACCGGAACCGAGCAGTAACGCGCTGATTGCGCTGTGCCAGGCATTACGTGCGGCGCCGGGGGAGAGCTGGACGCTGGAGAGCAGCGCCCGGCGGATGAACGTCAGCAGCCGCACTCTGGCGCGGCGCTTTTATCAGGAAACCGGACTGCAGTTCAGTGACTGGGTGCGGCGCGCCAGAGTAATGGAGGCCCTGACGCGGCTGGCGCTCGGTGAGTCGGTGCTGGCGGTCTCACTCGAGCTGGGTTATGAGAGCCAGAGCGCTTTCAGCGCCATGTTCCGCCGCATTCTCGGCGTGGCGCCCAGCGACTACTTCCCGTCCGCCCGCTGACCCTGTGCCAGCGCATTCAGCAGCGCCTGCAGCGAGGCCCGCGACACGTCGCTGTCGATGCCCACGCCCCACGCGCTGCGGTTATCGGGAAAAGTGCAGAGCAGATAGGTGGCGGAGCGGCTGTCGCTACGCTGGCCGAGGGTGTGCTCGTGGTAATCCTGGATTGAGAGCGGCACGTCAAACGCCTGGCGCAGCGCGTCAACCGCCGCGGACAACAGGCCGTTGCCACGCCCGCTAATCTGCTGCATTTTTTCCCCCTGGCGTACGCTGGCGCTGAACAGCAGTTGGCCCTGGCTATCGCTTTCGCTGCGATACTCCGCCAGCTGGAGCGGCGGCGTATCAATGCCGTACTCCTGGCGGAAAAGCTGCCAGAGCGCCGCCTGGGTCATCTCTTTACTCTCGCGGTCTGCTTCCTGCTGCACCCGCTGGCTGAAGTCCTGCTGTAGCGCACGCGGCAGGCTCAGACCGTGATTCTGCTCGATCATCCACGCGGCCCCGCTCTTGCCGGACTGGCTGTTGACGCGGATCACGGCCTCATAGCTACAGCCGATGTCTGCCGGATCGAGCGGCAAATAAGGGACTTCCCAGCGATTATCCTGCTGCTGTTTGCGTTCGGCGAAACCTTTCTTAATCGCATCCTGGTGCGATCCGGAGAAGGCGGTAAATACCAGCTCCCCGGCATAAGGATGGCGCGGATGCACCGGCAGCTGATTGCACAGCTCGACGACGTCCACCACCTGCTTAATCTGACTGAAATCGAGCTGCGGATGGATGCCCTGGCTATAGAAGTTGAGCGCCATCGTGACCAGGTCGACATTGCCAGTGCGCTCGCCGTTGCCGAACAGGCAGCCTTCGACGCGATCCGCACCGGCCAGCAGCGCCAGCTCGGCAGCGGCAATGCCGGTGCCGCGATCGTTATGCGGATGCACGCTGATGCATACCTGCTCACGCTGCGAGAAGTGGCGGCAGAAGTATTCAATCTGGTCGGCGTAAACATTCGGCGTGCTGACCTCCACGGTGGCGGGCAGGTTGATAATCATTGGCCGCGCGGCACACGGCTGCCACACGGCGGCGACCGCCTCGCAGATCTCCAGCGCAAACTCCGCTTCGGTAAAGCAGAAGGTTTCCGGTGAGTATTCATAGGTCCAGCGCGTCTCTGGCTGCGCTTCGCAGCGTTGGCGGATCAGGCGGGTGGCATTCACTGCCAGTTCAATAATCTGCGCTTTGCTCTGGCGGAACACCAGGCGGCGAAACACCGGCGCGGTAGCGTTGTACAGATGAACGCAGGCACTGTGCGCACCCTTCAGCGCGACGAAGGTGCGGTCGATCAGGTCGTCCCTCGCCTGAGTCAGCACCTGGAGGGTGACATCGTCGGGGATCATGCGCTCCTCGATCAGCTCGCGCACAAAGTTAAAATCGGTCTGCGACGCCGAAGGAAACGCCACCTCAATCTCTTTAAAGCCACACTGCAGCAGCAGCTGCCAGAACTGCTTTTTCCGCACGGCATCCATCGGTTCCGCCAGCGACTGATTGCCATCACGCAGGTCGGTGGAGAGCCAGCGCGGTGCCTGGCTGAGCGTGCGTCCGGGCCACTGGCGATCGGTTAACTGTAACGGAGGAAAGGGATGATACTTGTCAGCGGGGTGTTGCAGCATGGTCTGGCTCCTTGTGTTGTGAGCCGTTAGTCTGACGCGCAGCGCGGCGGCTGGCTGGCGCATAACTGACAACCTGTGGTGCAAAACTGACAGGCGAAAAACATAAAAAAAAGAGCAAACGATGAAGTTTGCCCCTTGTAACGCCCTGGTGGTGGCGTGATAGGTCTGTTATCTGCGGATAAATGATCACTGCCAGCAAGGCTGATAGAAATATCTCATTATATCCTTGCTGCTTTAATGGAGATATAGGCGTGCTTTATTATGTCAGTGGATCTGACACTGAAGGTTATAAGCGTCTTTTCTCATCAGTGCAGGAAGATTAATAGCAAAATGTGATTGATACTGCAATTTCATTTAGTACGCCATGCAGCCACTAATATGTGTTTAAATATTACCACAAAGAAAAAATTCATAACATTCAATTGGTTGGTGTTATTTAGTGTGGGGTTTTTCTGAGTTTAGTATCGCGAAGGTTATTTTTCGCTTTCATCACGCGTGCAAACGACGAATAAAAGGCTATAACTGGACGTTAGCAGACTATTAATTATTAGATGTACAGGTAACAGATATTACTCATGCACAAGAGGGAGAGACAATGAGTCAGTTCTTTATGAATCAGAAGCAGGATCTGGTCAATGAGGCGATTGAAGGAGTGCTGCAAAGCGCGGCCAGCCACAATCTGGCGCGGCTGGCGCTGGGGCCGCAGATGCGGGTGGTGGTACGCAGCGACTGGGATAAGTCGCGGGTTGCCCTGATCTCCGGCGGTGGCTCTGGCCATGAACCGGCCCATATCGGTTTTGTTGGCAAAGGCATGCTAACCGCGGCGGTCTGCGGCGATGTATTTGCTTCACCCAGCGTGGATGCGGTGCTGCACGCCATTATTAACGTCACGGGCGAAGCGGGCTGCCTGCTGATCGTCAAAAACTACACCGGCGACCGTCTCAACTTCGGCCTTGCGGCGGAAAAAGCCAAACAGCTGGGCTATCGCGTTGAGATGGTGATGGTGCGTGATGATATCGCCCTGCCGGATAATCCGCAGCCGCGCGGAATTGCCGGAACGGCGCTGGTGCATAAGGTCGCTGGCTTTGCCGCTGAGCAGGGGCAGGGGTTGGAGGCCGTCAGCGCGCTGGCGCAGCGAGCAATTGATGCGACTGCCTCTATCGGGCTGGCCTTTACCACCTGCCACGTGCCGGGGGAGGATCGTGACGATCATCGCGTCGAGCCGGGGTGCAGCGAGCTGGGCATGGGGATCCACGGCGAGCCGGGCGCCTCGACGCTGAAAACGCAAAACAGCGCGGAGATCGTGGCGGAGCTGACGCAGCGTTTAGCCAGCAAAAGTGGCAGCGGTAAGCTGGCGCTGCTGGTGAATAATCTGGGCGGTTTCTCCGCGCTGGAGATGGCTATCCTGACGCGCGAAACGCTGAAATCTGCTCTCGGTAAACAGGTGAAGCTGCTGATTGGCCCGGCAACGCTGGTCAGCGCGCTGGATATGAAAGGCTTCTCACTCTCCACCCTGCAGCTTGATGATGAGCTGGAAGCCGCGCTGTTAGCCCCGGTAGAAACCAGCGGCTGGGTGCGTGCGTTTGAACCCCAGCCGGCAAAAGAGCAGGAAGCGCAACGCGTCGCGCAGCAGCAGAGCTTTACGCCTTCAAATAATGCGGCCGTGGCCGCCACGCTTCACACGCTGTGCCAGACGCTGATTGAACTGGAGAGCGAACTAAACCAGCTGGATGCCAAAGTAGGTGATGGCGATACCGGATCCACCTTCTCTGCCGGAGCGCGCAGCGTGCTGGAAGCCAGCCAGAACGGGGAGCTGCCGCTCGACCAGATGGATGCGCTGCTTACGGTGGTGGGCGAAAAGCTGGCGAACGTGATGGGGGGCTCCAGCGGCGTGCTGATGTCGATTATGTTTACCGCTGCCGGGCAGCAGTTGAAGCAGGGTAAATCGCTGGCCGCGGCGCTGACCTTTGGCCTTGAACGCATGCAGCATTACGGTGGAGCGGGCGTGGGCGACCGCACGATGATCGACGCACTCGACCCGGCGTTTGCCGCGTTAGCGGCAGGCAAAAATCTGGCCGCTGTTGCTGCCGCAGCAAAGCAGGGCGCGGACAGTACCCGCCAGATGCTCAGCGCCGCCGCCGGGCGCTCCTCCTACCTCAATCAGGAGAGCCTGAAGGACGTTAAAGATCCGGGGGCTTACGCGGTGGAGAGCGTCTTCGCTGCGCTGGCCGCTCAAAGATAATGCTGCGGCAAGGGCCGATCGAAACAGAAGATCGGCCCCTACAGTAGGGGCTGACCCTCTTTTTCGGTCAGCCCGAAGGGATCATCCAGCGTGCGCTCAAAGCCACGCAGACGTTTGTAGATCGACATCAGCTCCACCAGCGTGGTCCATGAGTTAATCAGGTACTGGAATGATCCACGTACCTGATCGAATACGTTAGTGATCTGTCTCATCAGCCCAAGCGTGATCGCACCGGTAACAATCGACGGGAACAGCATCAGCATGCCAAATACCGCGTCCACCTGCAGATAGAAAATACGCACGATATTGAAGTAGAGATAGTGGAAGTAGAGGCGGAAATAGTTCCTGCGCACGCCAAGGAACAGTTCACGCACCGTCGGCGGCTGCGCCCGCGATGCATCATCCTCGCCGTAGACCAGCTCTTTACGATAGGCCGCCTCAACCCGCTGATTGCGGAACGACAGCCCCGGCAGTTTGATGCCGACGATGGCCAGTAGCCCGGTGCCGAACAGCGACCACAACACGGCGGCAATCACCAATGCATAAGGGATGCTGCCCAGAACTGGCACGGTTTTCACATGCACCGACAGCGTTACCAGCACCGGCAGGAAGGCAATCAGCGTCATAATGGCGTTAATAAAGCTGACGCCCATATCCTCCAGCGTGGAGGCAAAACGCATCGTGTCCTCCTGCACACGCTGCGCGGCACCCTCAATGTGGCGCAGGCGCGGCCAGTACTGCATGTAGTAATTGTTCATCGCCGTGCGCCAGCGGAACACGTAATGGCTGATAAAGAACAGATTTATCGTGTTAATCGTTACGTAAATCAGGGCGATGTAGAGAAACGTTCTGGTTAACGCGTAGAGGGTGGTCACCTTAACGGTATTGGGATGCGCCATCGCCTGCTGAATGAGATCGAAAAAAGGCTCATACCAGCTGTTGATTGCCACGCCCAGTTCTACCGAAAACCAGGTAATGAAGATAATCAGCGCGCTGCCGAGTATTGACCAGTATTGCCACGGGTGCGGGCTGGCAATAAACCAGAAACCGGCAAACAGCAGCGTGACCAGCAGGTAGTAGCTGTAGATTGCGAGCATCGATGGGGCAATAAAGCGTGAAACGTTATTCGGTAAAGGCCCGTCGGCAACCGGGGAGAAATGCATCAGGTGAGCGAACAGGCTGTCGGCATAGCCGAACCACAGCAGTATCGCCAGCAGGCTCCAGATTGCCGCACTGCTGAAGAACAGCGCTGGCCTGGGGAAAAAGGATTTAAACATAGGCACTCCGCTGTCAATGTTGGATGGTTATACCCTGATTGACTGTGAGTAATCTCACTGTGGTTGTATCTATTAATTTCAGTGGTGAAGCCTGAACGTTTGAATAAGTTATTTATACCTTTTTTAACTCAATTTCATTTATTTTATAAAAGCCAACAGACAAATTTCCCACATAAATATAAGCGCAGCGGCAAGTTTATTTTTTTTTAGCGCTGAATGTTTTTTAAACAAAGCCGATAACGATCAATGAACCGCAGTGCTGAAGCGGAAATTGCTTGAATTGGCTGATGTTTTCGGTTTATACCCGTGTGGTTTTAACACACACAAAACAGGGTACCTGCGGCGAAAGAGCGCGTGGGACGGTAATTTTTACGTCAGTTAATGGCGTATTGCAGCGTTGCGCATATTTTCTACTGTGGGGAAAATGACGGCCAGCGCCCAGGCGAAAATAATAATGAATGAAGACTCTGATGTCATGTACCGTCTACTGGTACAGAGCGTGGTTGACTACGCCATATATATGCTGACGCCAGAAGGTAACGTCGCTAACTGGAATCCGGGCGCGCAGCGCGCCAAAGGATACCGCCCTGATGAGATCGTCGGGAAAAACTTTCGCTGTTTCTACAGCACTCAGGATCGGCTGGACAAAGTACCGGAGAAGAATCTGGCCACCGCTTACCGAACCGGGCGCTTTGAAGAGCAGGGCTGGCGCTACCGTAAAGACGGCAGCGCGTTTTGGGCCAACGTCGTCATTGATGCGGTTCGCGATGATGACGGCAGGCTGATTGGTTACGCCAAGATCACCCGCGACTGTACCGAGGTGCGCGAGTACGAACAGCAGATCCTGCGTGGGAAAGATCTGGCCGAGCAGAACAGTAAAAAAATGGCCTCGCTGTCAAAATTCCTCGACATTATCGTCGCCAATATTCCGTCCAGCGTGATTGTTGAGGATGTGGTCTCGCGCGAGATCCTGCTGATCAACAGCAAGGCGCAGCAGCTGCTTGGCGGCACGCAGCGCCACTTTATCGGCAAGCGCGCGCCCGACTGCATGACGGCGGAAATGGGCGAATATTTTATGCAGCTCTCCGATGCGGCGCAGCGCAAGGAGGGGATGCAGCGCAACGAACGTCTGCTGAACACGCCGGGCGGCGAGCGTATTCTGAATACCACCGCCACCATTATTCGCGGCAACGACGAACGCCATAACTACGTGCTGCTGATCGCCGACGACGTCACCGATCAGCGTGCGGCGGATGCGCGCATCCACCATATGGCGCACCACGATAACCTCACCAGCCTGCCGAACCGCGTGCTGTTTAGCCAGCGCCTGACCGCCGCGCTGCGCGAGGATCGCGATGCCCGCCGGCTGACCGCCACGCTGGGGCTGGATCTCGATAACTTCAAAAACGTTAACGACGCGCTCGGCCATCAGGTCGGCGACGAGCTGCTGCGTTCGGTGGCGGTGCGTCTGCACTCGGTGCTGCGCGACCAGGATACGCTGGCGCGCAGCGGCGGCGATGAGTTCTCTGTCGTGCTGCCGGGGCTGTCGCATCAGCAGGAGGCGGAAGTGGTCGCCAGCCGCCTGATCGAAACCCTTCGTCCGCCGTTTAACGTGGACGGGCACAACCTCTCCATCGGGCTGAGCATCGGTATTGCCATCGCCGACAGCGGCATGACCACCCCGGACCAGCTGCTGCGCTGCGCGGATATGGCGCTGTATGAAGCCAAGCGCAACGGGCGCAACCGCTTTGAACACTTCACCGCTGCCATGGGCGATATGGCGCAGAAGCGTCGGGTCATCGAGAGCGACCTGCGCGAGGCGCTCACCCGCCGCCAGCTCAAGCTTTACTATCAGCCGATCACCAACAACCTGCATCAGGAGATCATCGGCTATGAAGCGCTGATGCGCTGGCATCACCCGGAAAAGGGCACCATCATGCCGATGGACTTTATTCCGATAGCCGAAGAGACCGGCCTGATCCACAGCCTGGGGGCTTACGCGCTGTATGAAGCCTGCCGCGAGGCCGCTACCTGGCCCGGCGATCAGAGCGTGGCGGTCAATCTGTCGCCGCTGCAGTTTAAAAACAGCGCCCTGGTGTCGGTGGTGGAAGCGGCGCTGAAAGATTCCGGGCTGGCCCCGCATCGTCTGGAGGTGGAGATCACCGAATCGGTGCTGCTGGATAACACGCTGGTCAATATCCATATTCTGCAAAAGCTTAAGGCGTTGGGCGTGCATATTGCGCTGGATGATTTCGGCACCGGCTATTCATCGCTCAGCTACCTGCGCTCATTCCCGTTCGATAAGATCAAGATAGACAAGTCGTTTATCAATGATATGCATGACAGTCGGGAAGCGCTGGCGATTATCAGGGCGATTACCGGCATGAGCCGCAGCCTGGATATTCAAATCACCGCCGAAGGAGTGGAGAGCAACGAGCAGTTCGAACGGCTGAAAGCGGAAGGGTGCACCCTGTTCCAGGGCTACTACTTTGGCCGCCCGCAGCCGTCGGAGAGCCGTTTGCAAGAGTTTTAATATCCGTAGGGGGCGACCGCTGTTCTGGTCGCCCCGCCAGCCTCCACCGGTTTAAATATTCTCTAAATTTATCCCGCGCGTTTTCGGCCCGAAAATGCCGATGGTTAGCATCACGATCAACATGCTGACCACGATAAATGCGATCACCCCCTGGGTGCCCGCCGCCTGCAAAATCATGCCGATAATCAGACTGCTAAACACCGTCGACAGGCGGCTGAACGAGTAGCAGAAGCCGACCGCACGGGCGCGAATATAGGTCGGGAACACCTCGGTCTGATAAGCGTGATAGCTGTAGGTCAGCCAGGCATTTGAATAAGTAATGCAGAAGCCGCAGAGGATCAGCATCAGCGGATTATTCTGCAGCGCAAACAGCGTGCCGAACACCACCGTCATCAGCGACGACAGAACGATCTGCCACTTGTTCTCAATCTTATCGGCGTAGCGGCTGCAAATCAGCGAGCCGAGCGGGTAGGCAAGGGTAATAAAGAATGCGTACAGCAGGCTGTGGGTGATGGTCGCGCCTTTGCCGGACAGTAGCGCGGGCAGCCAGTTGCCGAAGCCGAAGAAACCAATCGCCTGGAAGATATTCATCACCACCAGCATCAGCGTGCGCCGGCGGTATTGCGGCGCCCAGATATCGCGAAAACGGCCTTTACGCTGGCTGATTTCTGCCGTTTCAATCTCTTGTGGATGTGGGGCGCTGTCCGCCGCGCCGCAGCGAATTTCCACCGCGCTGACCACCTGATGCGCTTCCTGATGGCGCCCCTGCTGCGCCAGCCAGCGCGGAGACTCCGGCAGGTTCTTGCGTACCAGCCAGATAACCATTGAGCAGACCGCACCGGCTATCACCACCCAGCGCCAGCCTGTCAGGCCAAGAATGGTCTGCGGCACCAGCCACCAGGACATCAGCGCCACCGCCGGTACCGATAAAAACTGTACAAAGAAGGCGAAGGCAAAGGCTTTGCTGCGCAGGCGCGTCGGGACACATTCTGTAAGATAAGTATCGATGGTCACCAGCTCAATGCCCAGCCCGACGCCGACCAGAAAGCGGCAGAAGATGATCCACTCCGCCTGATTCTGAAACGCCATCAGCAGTGAAAAACAGCCGTACCACGCCAGGGCAAACATAAACGTCAGGCGGCGGCCAAAGCGATCGGCGTAAGGGGCCAGCAGACTGGCCCCGAAAAACAGCCCGAGGAAGGTCACGGAAGCAAATGCGGCCTGGTCAGATATGCCAAATACGCCGAGATCGCCAACATGAAATATGCCTCCGGCGATTAAACCTGAACTGATATAGCCCGTCTGGAACAGATCGTAGAGTTCGAAAAAACCGCCAAGCGAGAGTAAGGCAATAAAGCGCCACAGCCCGGCAGAAGCGGGAAGGGCATCGATGCGTTCAGATAATTTATTGTTATTAAAGGGTTTGTGTTGCGGTTCGGGCATCCCTGGGGCGCAGGCTTCACTCATGTTACGTTCCTGATAATCATTGCACGGTAAAATAATTTTCCATGCTAATAGTTAGCAGTAAAATTTAAATTTTGAATTACGCCCTGTAAGCAGAAAAATAAGCATAAAAAATGGCAATGGCCGTTTTGCTGCTATTTCTTCCTGTTTCATCCGCCAGGCGTTCAGACTGAAGCTTGCGCAGTTGTTAATGATTTTGTGCCATTTTGTTTCCATACCCTCACGCTTTTCCCCGGTTACTGTTACAATCTGCATTATTGTTACCGGTAACAATCTGCCGGTAGATACCGACCTGGTAAAAAAGCAGGCGGCGACTCACTATTGTCCCTACACTTTGTGTCATTAAAATTGTGTCACTAAACTTTTTGTCATTAAAAAAGCGACCCCCCATTTTAATCAGCACCCTGTGCTGGTTCGAGAAGGCAATGTCATGTCAGAGCAAAAAAACGGAAGCACGCGCAGAGACTTTCTGCTGAAAACTATCACCCTCGCCCCGGCGATGGCGATTGGCTCCGCAGGGCTGGGTTCACTGGCCGCCGCTGCGCCCGCCGTGGCGAAAGAGGCCGCTAAAACCGGGCCACAGCAGGCGCGCGAGTACCAGCCAACGTGGTTTACCCCCGAAGAGTATGCCTTTCTGCAGGCCGCCGTTGCGCGCCTGATCCCGGCCGATGAACGCGGCCCTGGCGCGCTGGAAGCGGGCGTGCCCGAGTATATCGACCGCCAGATGAACACCCCGTATGCCACCGGCGCCAACTGGTACATGCAGGGGCCGTTCCACCCGGATGCCGATAAAGCGCTGGGCTACCAGCTGCCATTGACCCCGCGTGATATCTATCGCCTTGGCCTGGCCGATGCCGATGCGCTGGCAAAACAGCAGCATGGCAAGGTGTTTGCTGCGCTAAGCGGCGAGCAGCAGGATGCGCTGTTACAGGCGCTGGAAGCGGGCAGCGTGGAGCTGAAACAGCTCCCTGCCAAAACCTTTTTCTCCTTCCTGCTGCAGAACACCCGCGAAGGGTTCTTCAGCGACCCGATCCACGGCGGCAACCAGGGGCTGGTCGGCTGGCAGCTGATTAACTTCCCCGGCGCGCGCGCTGATTTTATGGACTGGGTGGAGCGCGGCGAGCAGTACCCGCTGCCGCCGGTGTCAATTCGTGGGGAAAGAGCATAACCATGGCAAACGTACAGAAGAAAGTCGATGCGGTAATCGTCGGTTTCGGCTGGGCCGGGGCGATTATGGCCAAAGAGCTGACCGAAGCCGGTCTTAACGTGGTGGCGCTGGAGCGCGGCCCGCATCGCGATACCTATCCTGACGGTGCGTATCCGCAGGTGATTGACGAACTGACCTATAACATTCGTAAAAAGCTGTTCCAGGATCTGTCAAAAAGCACCGTGACCATCCGTCATAACTCCGCGCAGACCGCGCAGCCGTATCGTCAGCTGGCGGCATTCCTGCCCGGTACCGGCACCGGCGGCGCGGGCCTGCACTGGTCCGGCGTGCATTTCCGCGTCGACCCGATGGAACTGCGCATGCGCAGCCATTATGAAGAGCGCTACGGCAAAAACTTTATCCCGGAAGGGATGACCATCCAGGACTTCGGCGTCACTTACGACGAGCTGGAACCCTATTTCGACCAGGCCGAGAAGGTGTTCGGCACTTCCGGTTCAGCCTGGAGCGTAAAGGGTAAAGTGGTCGGTCAGGGCGGCAAAGGCAACCCGTTTGCCCCGGACCGCTCCAGCCCGTTCCCGCTGCCCGCGCAGAAGCGCACTTACTCGGCGCAGCTGTTTGCCCAGGCGGCGGAAAGCATTGGCTACCATCCGTACGACCTGCCTTCTGCCAATACCTCCGGCCCGTATACCAACACCTACGGTGCGCAGATGGGGCCGTGCAACTTCTGCGGCTACTGCAGCGGCTATGCCTGCTATATGTATTCCAAAGCCTCGCCGAACGTCAACATCCTGCCTGCACTGCGCCAGGAGTCGAAGTTCGAGCTGCGCAATAACGCTTACGTCCTGCGCGTTAACCTGACGGACGACAAGAAGCACGCGACTGGCGTCACCTATGTTGATGCACTGGGGCGTGAAAACGAACAGCCTGCTGACCTGGTGATCCTCTCCGCGTTCCAGTTCCACAACGTGCATCTGATGCTGCTGTCCGGCATCGGCAAGCCGTACGATCCGGTGACGAACGAAGGCACCGTCGGGCGCAACTTCGCCTATCAGAACATCTCCACCATCAAAGCGTTCTTCGATAAAGACGTGTTCACCAATAACTTTATCGGTGCAGGCGGCGCGGGCGTTGGGGTGGATGACTTCAACGGCGACAACTTCGACCACGCGCAGTATGGCTTCGTTGGCGGTTCGCCGATGTGGGTGAACCAGGCGGGGGTCAAGCCGATCTCCGGCCTGCCTACCCCTCCGGGCACGCCGAACTGGGGCAGCAAGTGGAAAGCGGCGGTGGCCGATCACTACACCCACCACGTGTCGATGGATGCCCACGGCGCGCATCAGTCGTACCGCAATAACTACCTCGACCTCGATCCCAACTACAAGGATATCCACGGCCAGCCGCTGCTGCGTATGACCTTCGACTGGCAGGAAAACGACATCAAAATGTCGCAGTTTATGCACGGTCGCATGCACAAGATTGCCGAGGCGATGAACCCGAAATTGATCAGCGGTGCGCCAAAAATGCCGGGCGCGCACTTCGACACCACCGTCTATCAGACCACGCATATGAACGGCGGCGCGATCATGGGTGAAGATCCAAAAACCAGCGCGATTAACCGTTATCTGCAGAGCTGGGACGTGCCGAACGTCTTTGTGCCGGGCGCCTCCGCTTTCCCGCAGGGGCTGGGCTACAACCCGACCGGTATGGTGGCGGCGCTGACCTACTGGTCGGCGAAGGCGATTCGTGAACAGTACCTGAAAAACCCGGGCCCACTGGTGCAGGCATAAGGATAAGCAGATGAAAAAGTTACTTCTTATTGCCCTGCTGCCGGGCATGCTGGCGTTTAACGCGCTGGCAGAGGATAGCGCGGCGGCTGAAATTCAGCGCGGTGAGTATCTGGCGCGCGCCGGGGACTGCGTGGCCTGCCACACCAAAGCGGGCGGCGAAGCATTTGCCGGTGGCCTGCCGATGGCAACGCCTATCGGCACCATTTACTCCACCAATATTACCCCGGACAAGCAGAGCGGGATTGGCGGCTACAGCTATGACGACTTCCAGAAAGCGGTGCGTCACGGCGTGGCGAAAAACGGCGACACGCTCTACCCGGCGATGCCTTACCCGTCCTACGCGGTGGTCAGCGACGAGGATATGCAGGCGCTTTACACCTACTTTATGCACGGCGTTAAGCCGGTGAACCAGGCGAACAAAGAGAGCGACATTCCGTGGCCGCTGTCGATGCGCTGGCCGCTGGCGATCTGGCGCGGCGTATTTGCGCCGGACGTCAAGGCCTTCCAGCCGATCAAAGGGCAGGATCCGGTGCTGGCGCGCGGCCAGTATCTGGTTGAGGGCCTTGGCCACTGCGGCGCCTGCCATACGCCGCGCAGCATCACCATGCAGGAAAAAGCGCTGAACAACGAGGAAGGCAGTGATTACCTCTCCGGCAGCAGCGCGCCCATCGACGGCTGGACCGCGAGCAATCTGCGCGGTGATGGCCGCGACGGGCTGGGCCGCTGGAGTGAAGATGACCTGGTGCAGTTCCTGCGCATGGGCCGTAACGATCGCACCGCGGTATTTGGCGGTATGACCGATGTGGTACAGCACAGCCTGCAGCACCTGACGCCGGAAGATGCGACCGCGATTGCACGCTACCTGAAATCGCTGGGGGCTAAAGATCCCAACCAGGTGGGCTTCACGCCGGATGATGCAGTGGCGAAAGCGCTGTGGAAGGGCGACGACAGCAAAACTGGCGCATCAGTCTACGTTGACAGCTGCGCGGCCTGCCATAAAACCGACGGCAGCGGCTACCAGCGCTTCTTCCCGGAGCTGCGCGGTAATCCGGTGGTGCTGGCGGAAGATCCGACTTCGCTGATTCATATTGTGCTGAGCGGCGCACAGCTGCCGGGCGTCAAGGATGCACCAACCACCATCACCATGCCGGCCTTCGGCTGGCGCCTGAACGACCAGCAGGTCGCAGACGTGGTGAACTTTATCCGCACCAGCTGGGGCAATACCGCGAAGTCTGCGGTATCAGCCAGCGACGTGGCGAAAGTGCGCAAGGATGAAACGGTGGTCAATCAGCAGGGCAATGTTGATGTGGAGAAGTTGACGCCATAACGTTGAGCTGGCCTTGCGGGTCGATCGGAAAAGATGATCGACCCCTACGGTTCGTGGGCATTTCCGGTTCGGAAAACCCGGCCGTTGTAGGGGCGGACCTTCTGTTTCGGTCCGCCCGCCAATGGGCACTCTATTGCCCGTAATACGCCCCCGCCCCATGTTTACGCAGATAATGCTTATCCAGCAGCACCTGCTGCATATCGCGCATCCCCGGCGTCAGCTGGCGCGAGAAAATCCCCATATAGGCAATCTCCTCCAGTACCACCGCGTTATGCACCGCATTCTCCGCGCTGCTGCCCCAGGCAAACGGGCCGTGGGCGTTGACCAGCACCGCCGGGATCGCCGTCGGGCTGATGCCGCGTGACTGGAAGGTATCAATAATCACCTCGCCGGTGTTGTGTTCGTAATTCTCCGCGATCTCCTGCGCTGTCATCAGACGGGTGCAGGGAATGGTGCCGTAGAAATAGTCGGCGTGGGTGGTGCCCCAGGCGGGGAGATCCAGCCCGGCCTGCGCCCAGATGGTGGCGTGGCGCGAATGGGTATGAACAATGCCGCCGATATCGTTAAACGCACGATACAGCGCCAGATGGGTCGCGGTATCAGAAGAGGGCTTTTTGCTGCCCTCCACGGTGCGGCCGCTCTCCAGCTCCACCACCACGATATCGTCAACGGTCATAACGTCATACTCCACGCCGGAGGGTTTGATCGCCACCAGCCCGCTGTTGCGGTCAATGGCGCTGACGTTGCCCCAGGTGAAGGTCACCAGACGGTGGCGCGGCAGGGCCAGATTGGCCGCGAAAACCTGCTGTTTCAGCGTTGATAAACTCATTGTAAGCCTCCTTCCTGCATTTTCTGTTCAATCCAGCGCCGCGCCTGCACAATCTCGGCCACCGGCTCCTCGGCTTTTTCTGTCCACATCTCAATCAGAAACGCGCCACGATAGTTCAGCTGTTTCAGCGTGCGGAACACGCCAACAAAATCGACGCAGCCTGCGCCAAACGGCACGTCACGAAACTGCCCCGGCGAGCTGGCGGTGACGGGCTGCGTATCTTTGAGGTGGATAGCGGCGATGCGATCAATGCCCAGCGCCAGCTCGGCGGCGACGTCATTGCCCCAGGCGGTCAGATTGCCGACGTCGGGATAGACGGTGAACCACGGCGAGGCCTGCTGCTTATCCCAGTGTTTCCACTTGCTGATGGCGTTGATAAATTCGGTATCCATAATCTCGACGGCCAGCATCACCTGCGCGGCTGCGGCGCGATCCACCGCCCACGCCAGCCCTTCAGCGAAGCGCGCCACCGTCCCCTCGTCATGCGCTTCGTAGTAAACGTCGTAGCCCGCCAGCTGGATGGTGCGGATGCCAACGTCCTTTGCCAGCTGGATCGCCTGCTCCATCAGGCTATAGGCCTGCTGGCGTATCTCCGGGTCGTGACTGCCAAACGGGAAGCGGCGGTGGCCCGAGAGGCACATCGACGGGATGGTCACGCCGGTTTCCATCATTGCGTTGACCAGCGAGAGGCGCTGCTCTTTGCTCCACTGCAGGCGCGACAGCCGCAGATCGGTTTCGTCCACCGACATCTCGACAAAGTCGAAACCGCAGGCTTTTGCCAGCGCCAGACGTTCCGGCCAGCTCAGGTGAGGCGGCAGGGCTTTTTCATAAATTCCCAGCGGATGTTGGCGCATGATTATTGTCCCCAGATGCTGGCAATGGCCTGATGGAAGTCGGCGGCGGTCGCCCGCCCGTCGGCGCTTTCGCTCAGCGCCCGCCCGACGATAAACGCCTTCACGTCGATGTTTTTAAACTGCGGCAGTTCGTCCGGGGTAATGCCGCCGGTGACCGACAGGGCAAAGCCCAGATCGGACAGGGCTTTCATCGCGTCCAGATCCTGCTGGCTCCACTGCTGGCCGCTGGCCTGGGCATCGCGTCCACGATGGTAAATGGCCTGCGTCAGCCCCAGCTCGCGCCAGCGCTTAGCATCAGCCAGCGTCCAGTGGCCGAACAGCTCAATCTGAATGTCGCCCTGATGCTGGTGGGCCACCTCCAGCGCGCTGGCAAAGGTCGCCAGCGGGGCTGCGCAGATCACCGTCATCCAGTTGGCGCCGGCTTCAAACGCCAGCGTCGCCAGCGTCGCCCCGGCATCCGCCACTTTAAAATCGGCCACCAGGGTTTTCGCGGGCAGCTGCTGACGCAGCTGGCGCACCGCGTCTATCCCGGCGCTGAAGCACAGAATGGTGCCGGCTTCGACAATATCGACCTGCTGATGCAGGCGCTGTGCCGTCTCCAGCGCGGCATCCAGCCGGGTGTGGTCGAGGGCCAGCTGAAGCTGGGGAACCCGGGAACGGCTCATGATGTGACTCCTTGTGTGGCGATCAGCGCCGCCAGTAGTTGCTGATAACGTTGATATTTTTTCTGATACAGGGCATGACGCTCGCTATCGGGCTGGTAGCTGACCATTTCGGGTACCAGCGCCTGCTGTGCCTGTTGCAGCGAGACATACGCCCCGGTTCCGGTCATTGCCGCCAGCGCTGCGCCCAGGCAGCCGCTCTCTTCGATCTGCGGGATCTCCACCGGCAGGCCGCTGGCGTCGGCAAACATTTGCATCCATACCGCTGAACGCGTCGATCCCCCGCTCAGGCGCAAGGCCTTGACCTGCGGGAAGCGTGTCAGAATGCGATTGAGGTGGGTGAGGTGGGAGAACACCACGCCTTCGTAGATCGCCTGCACCAGATGGCCGCGCTGGTGGCCCGCCTGCATACCGAAGAAGCTGGCGTGCAGGTCAGCCCCGGCGTTGCAGCCGTAGAGGAACGGCAGGAACAGCAGGGAACTCGCGGCTGGCGGTAGTTCCGCCACCCACTGATTAAGCAGGTCGTAGTCATCGATGCCCCACTGCTGGCAAAACCACTCCAGATTGGCGGCCGAGGTCGGGCTGGCTTCGTGAATAATGTACTGGCCGTCAATGGCATAGCGGCCGTAAACAAACGGATAGTCGGCTTCGTCGCTGATGCGATCGGTAATCCCGCTGGTCACCGACCAGGTGCCCATGACGGCGTTCAGTCGGGTATCGTCATGCAGCCCGGCGCACAGCGCGGTAGAGACCACGTCGAACAGCCCACCGACCACCGGCGTGCCCGCGCGCAGTCCGCACAGGGCGGCCGCTTCAGCGCTGACATAGCCCGCCATGTCCGTTGGCCCGACAATCGGCGGCAGGGCAGGCAGAATATCGCCGATGCCGAGAGTTTCTGCCAGCGCGGCGGACCAGCCGCCCTGCTGCATGTCGTACAGGTTGGATTCGGAGATATTGGTCTCTTCGCAGGCCAGCTCTCCGGTCAGGCAGTAGCGCAGATAGTCATGGGCCATCAGCACGCTGCCGATCGCCGCGTAGCGCTGCGGTTGATGCTCCTTCAGCCAGCGCAGCAGTGACACCGGATGTCCGGTCCATAACGTCTGTCGGGTGAGCGGATATAGCGTCTGCGGCATGCCGTCACGCTGCCACTGCTGCACCAGCGCCAGCGCCCGGCGGTCGGAGGAGAGAATGCCGTTACCCAGCGGCTGCTGCTGTTTATCCAGCAGAAACAGCCCTTTGCCCTGCGCCGAAATGCCGACGCCGGCAATCTGTGCGGCATCCAGCCCGCTGCGTTTCAGCACCTCTGCGATGACCCGTGCGGCCTGCTGCCACAGCAGCGGCATATCGCGCTCGGCCCAGCCCGGCTGCGGCACCTGCACCGGCAGCGTCTGGCGTGACACTGCCTGTTCGCGGCCCTGTGCGTCATACAGCCCGGCCTTAATAAAGGTGCCGCCGCAGTCCAGCCCTAACCAGTAATTCATGCGGCCTCCCGGTGCTGCGCATCGCAGCGGGCTGGCAGCGTTAACGCCAGCAGTGAGGCAATCGCCAGCGCGATCGCCAGGCTGTAGACCCCGGCATCTTTGCTGTACGCCACGATTAACACCCCGACCATATAGGGGCCGCAGAAGCCACCGAGGTTGCCCAGGGCGTTAATCACCCCGCGCGCACCGCCGGCCACTTCGGCATTAAACAGGCGTGGAGGAATGCTCCAGAACACCCCAGCCGCTGACTGGATAAAGAAACCGCAGCCAACCAGCGCTGCGTAAGACCACCAGATATGCGCTTTCAGCACTACCGACAGCGCCATACACAGGGCAAAACCGGCCAGCGGCAGGGCGACGAACAGCTTGCGGCGTCCGGTGGCATCCGACAGCGCGGAGAACAGGAACATGCCGAAAATCGCGCAGACATAGGGCAGGATCGCCAACATGCCGACCTGCTCCAGATTGCCGTGGGTCAGCCCTTTGAGAATGGTGGGTAGCCACAGGGTGTAGCCGTAGATCCCGGTCTGATAGAAGAAGTTCACCAGGATCAGCCGCCACATCACCGGCTCACGCATCACCTGACGCAGTGAGGCTTTACGGCTGTTTTTGCCTTTGATCAGCAGCTGCTCGTCGTGCAGGGTTTTGATCAGATACTGTTTTTCCGCCGCGGAGATCCACTTCGCCTCCTGCGGGCGGTTGCTGATGGTGAAATGCCACAGCGCCATGACAAACAGCGACAGCACACCCTCAACGAAGAACAGCATGCGCCAGTCCCAGGCGGTAATGATCCAGCCGGAGAGCGGGGCGGTGAGGATCCCGGCGATCGGCACAAACATGATCACAATGGCGTTGGCGCGGCCGCGCTCGGCATCGGGGAACCAGTTACCGATCATCGTCAGCACCACCGGTAACATCCCGCCTTCGGAAACCCCCAGCGCAAAACGCAGCGCCAGCAGCTGATACTGATTGCTGGCGAGGCCGGTCAGCAGGGAGATTACCGCCCAGGCCAGCAGTGACCAGCCGATAAAGCGTTTACCGTTGCCGTAGACCGCCAGCTTGCCCCCCGGCACCTGTAAGAACAGATAACCGATAAAGAAGATGCCCCCGGCCAGTCCGGCCATTGAGGCGCTGATGCCGAGATCGGCATCCATCCCGCCCGGCATGGCAAAGGCGATATTGACCCGATCCATATAGGAAATAATGCAGGTGATCAGGATCGGCGGAATGATCCGCAGCCAGCGCAGAGACGGGATCCCTTCGCGGGCGAGGGTGGTAGACGTCAGGCTCATAGCGATCCTCTTTTAGTCAGCGAGATCGGCCACAGGGATCTTTACCACCACCTTGCGGATCGCCTCAGGGGCATGCAGCGCGCAGTTTGGGCGGTGAATATCCTGCGGGAAGAACACCGCGAAGTTTCCCGGCCGCATCCGCAGCAGGGTTTCATTGGCGGCATCCTGGTAAAAGATGATGTCGCGTACGTCATCATACGGCTGGTGGATCGCCGGTTCCGCTCCCCCGGTGGAGACGCCCATCAGCTCATTGCCGCAGACCAGGTACTGCACATCGATAAAGTGCCGGTGCGCCTCCGGGTAGTTGTCGCCGTGCGGGGCGGTTTGCAGGTCAAGCACCTGCACCTGCCAGCCGGTTTGGCTGTCCTGGTAACGCCCGGCGGCCATCGTGGCCAGATCGTGGCGGGCTAAATAGTCGATGGCGCGCGCAATCGCAGGCGGATAGTGACGGGCATCGGTGTGGTTGATATGGCCAAAAATCATGCGGTGTACTCCCGTTACAGTGCCTGGATGCGTGCCCAGACGCGTTCATCCACCGGAATGCCGAGGCGCTGGTTTTCAGCGCGAATACCGGGGAACTTGTGGCCCGGCAGGCGGATCGCCTGCTGGTCGGCGCGCTCGGCACCGGTAATCGATTCGCGGATGCGCGCCAGCTTGCTGTCGCGGGTGGCGCCGTCGATCAGGCGATCGACATCGATGGCGATAAAGACCTGGGAGATGCCAAATTCGTCGCCGTTATCCTCGGTCACTTCGGTAACGGAGGCCCCGTCAGAGAGCAGGGTGGCGACCATATCCAGCACGATTGAGAGCGCGGAACCTTTCCAGTAGCCCATGGGCAAAATGCGGCGATTTTCTTCTATCGTGGCGGGATCGCGAGTGTATTGGCCGTCATTGTCAAAACCGCCGTCGACCGGCAGGGTTTTGCCCGCCAGGCGGTTCACTTCCAGCATGCCGTAGGAGAACATCGACATCGACATATCGACCATGGTGATCGGTTCGCCCGGCACGGCAACGATTAGCGGGTTGGTGCCGATGGCGCAGCTTTTGGCCCCCCACGGCGGCATAACCGCAATGGAGTTGGTCCAGCAGACGCCGATATAGCCTTTTTCTGCTGCCTGCCAGCCGTAGCTGCCGCCGCGCATCCAGTGGTTGGCATTACGCAGCGCCACCAGACCGATCCCGTGGCCGTCGGCCAGTTCAATGGCGCGATCCATCATGCTGCGGGCGGTAAGATTGCCTATCGCACGGTGCGCATCCCACTGTTCGATCGCCCCCAGCGAGAGGATCTTTTCGGCTTCTGCCTGCGGCACGATATGCCCGGCGTCCAGCTGCTGGATAAAGCGGGGAAAACGATTCACCCCGTGGGAGTAAACGCCGCTCTCGCTGGTGTCAGCGAACAGGGTGGCACAGCTTTCGGCTTTCTCTGCTGGCACACCGCGCGCCAGTAACACCCGCAGAAACTCCTGTTTCAACTGCTGATAGCTGATTCTCATACTGCTGTTTCTCCCCGGAGATGGCTTTATTTCAATATATGGAATGTCGTTCCAAATAAATCCTATGCGCCTGACGAGGACAAGTCAAAGAAATGAGCTGTGATTTTGTCTTTATAAAACAGTGAGATAAAAATAGTATTGGGTTCTGTGATCGGTAACACATCGGGTGAAGTCGTGGCGTGGGGAAGCCGGGTCAGGCATGCCTGACCCCGACAAAAAAACGCATCGCGGCCATCCCTTACCGTCAGGGCGTGGCACGCCTTGCCCGGCCGTTAACCGACGATCGCCCGGTACAGCGAGGTGGTGGCGGTAATATACAGCTCATTACCCTGCGGGCCGCCGAGGGTGCAGTTTGACACCCGTTCCGGCACCGCGATCTTGCCGCGCGTCACGCCTTTGCTGTCGAAAATAATCACCCCGTCGGCGCAGCTACAGTAAAGATTGCCGCGCGGATCCACGCAGAAGCCATCCGGAAAACCGGGGGCCACCTCGGCAAACAGCCGCCCGCTGCCCAGCTCCCGGCCATCTACCGGATAGACCCTGAGCTGGCGGCGACCCAGCGTCGGGAAGTCAACCACCGACATATCCGCGACATACAGCAGGCTTTCATCGGGCGAAAAGGCCAGCCCGTTGGGGCGTTGCAGATCGCTGGCGGCGATGGTCAGCCGCTGTTCGATCGGATCGAAGCAGTAGAGATAACAGCCGATCACCTGGCTGTGCGCGTGATAGCCCTCCTCGTCGCTGACGATGCCGTAAGGCGGATCGGTGAACCAGATCGTGCCATCGGATCGCACCACGACGTCGTTCGGCGAGTTGAAACGCTTGCCGTCCACCTTCTCCACCAGCAGCCTGACGCTGCCGTCATGCTCGGTGCGGCTGATGGCGCGGCGGCCATGCTCGCAGCTCACCACCCGGCCCTCATTATCCAGGGCATTGCCGTTGGCGTAGTGCGACGATGCCCGCCACAGGCTGACTTCGCCATTGCGCTGCCAGCAGAACATGCGGTTACCCTTCACGTCGCTGAACACCACTGCATCCTGGCCGGGCAGCCATACCGGCCCCTCAGCCCAGATGGCCGGGGAGCAGAGTTTTTCCAGCGTCAGATTATCGGTCTGCATAGCGCCTCCGTTACTTCACGCCCCAGATAGTTTTGTAATGCCCCTGATAATCATTCTGCGGGTCGTAATGGTTCTGCGGCCCGCCGTCGCTGCCGATATTATCGCGGGTGATCAGATGCGCGGGGGTGACGTAACCTGATGGCGGCTGCCCGGCAAAGGCGCGGTTAAACTCATCCAGCAGCTGCCAGCCGTGCAGTTTCAGCGGCTCGGCCACCGTGCCGATCTGGCTGTCGCCGCTGCGAATACGCTGGAAGGCAGAGATTGACCCATCCCCGGCGGAGATATTAAACGGCGCGTTTTTGCCGCCTTTGCCGGCGGTCTTCAGCGCCGGGGCCATAAAGTCAAAGTAGAGGTCGTTGATCGCCAGCGCGTACTGGAAGCTGTCGCCGTATTTTTGCAGCAGGCTGAAGGTCATCGACGGCATACGGTTGGCGGTATCGGCCAGCGGGGTATCGATAAACTCCACCACTTTACAGCCGCTGCATTTCTCAATTTCCTGCTTCATCGCGTTGGCCTTATCCAGGGCAATTTGATACAGCGAATCGGTGAAAATCAGCACCTGCGCCTTGCCACCGGACTGCACCACCGCATACTGCGCGGCAAGGCGGGCGACCTCGTTAGAGTCTGAGGTGATGTTGGCGACCACGTTATATTTGGCAATCGGTCCCGGCTGCGGTTCGGCGTGCCAGGCCATCAGCACGATTTTTTGCTGAACCGCTTTTTTCAGCGGAATTTTCGCCACGTTCGGATTCCAGCCGCCAATAACAATGCCGTCAGGGCGCTGGGCGATCGCCTGATTGAGCGCCGCCAGCTGATCTTTCACCGAGCCGCCACCGTCGAGGGTTTCCAGCTTCCAGCCCGCCGCCGCCGCGGCTTCACTCAGCCCCTGCTGCACGCCCTGCACGCCGCCGTTTTTCATATCAGAGGCGATAAAAATCACCTTCTTATTCTTTTGCAGGGTCGGGCCGGTCGTCGGGCCGTCCCACTCTGTGACGCTGGCAGTGGCTTTGGTGACCGCCGCCGTGGCCCGATCGAGATAGCTGTCGGCCCAGGCGGGCAGCGAACCTGCCAGCAGGGCGCCAAGGGTCAGAGCAAGAAGATGACGTTTCATAAGGTACTCCCTGGAGTGAGGGTTTTCTGGTTATTGTCAGGAGTGGTAGCCGGAGCGGTTTGACTGCGCACCACGGCCTTTTGATTCAACATCCGGCGACGCTGGGCGTAACCGGCGAGGGTGATGGAGAGCAGCAGGGTGGCGCCGTTAAACAACGGTTCAACCCAGAAGTCGCCGCCGAACTGCTGGATGCCGGCAATGCCGATTGCCAGGATGGCGATGCCGACCACGGTGCCCCAGACATTCACGCGTCCGGGGCGAATGGTGGTACTGCCGAGGAATGCACCCACCAGCGCAGGCAGCAGGTAATCCATGCCGACGCTGGCCTGACCAACGCCCTGTTCGGCGGCGATTAGCACCCCGCTGAAGCCGGTCAGCACGCTGGAGGCGATAAAGGCACCGATGGTAAATTTATTCACCGCAATACCGTTCAGCCGCGCCGCCGCAGGGTTACCGCCTACGGCATACATGCAGCGGCCAAGCGGGGTGTGTTCGGTGATCAGCCACAGGATAATGGCCACGGCCAGTACGTAGAACGCGCCGATTGGGATACCGAAGATTTCGGTATGATGCAGGGCGGTAAAAGCATCAGGCAGATCGCCGACGATCTGGCGGCCGCCGGAGTGCCACAGCGCCACGGCGTACAGCACGGTGCCGGAGCCCAGGGTAGCCACGAAGCTATCGATATCGGCCAGCGCCACCAGAATGCCGTTCAGCAAGCCGTAAACGGCGGAGATGGCCAGTACGGTCAGCACCGCCATCTGCCAGGAGAAGCCATATTCCACCTGTAAGGTGATGGCGAGGATATGCCAAAGCACAATACCAAAGCCGACGTTCAGGTCGATTTTGCCAACAATCATCGGAATGGTGGCGGCCAGCGCCAGCAGGGCAATTTTGGCCTTACTGGCGAGGATCGCCTGTAAGGTCAGCATGCTGGCAAATGAGGGCGACAGTAAGGAAAACAGCAGGGTGAGCAAAATACACAGCAGCAGCAGGCCGTAGCGGGTGACGATCTGCATCAGCCACGCGGCGGGGCCGTGCTCGCTGAGGCTGACCCGCTGTTCCAGCGCGGTAGACTTCACG
Source organism: Erwinia aphidicola (assembly GCF_024169515.1). NCBI lineage: Bacteria > Pseudomonadati > Pseudomonadota > Gammaproteobacteria > Enterobacterales > Erwiniaceae > Erwinia > Erwinia aphidicola. The sequence goes on from NZ_JAMKCQ010000001.1 coordinate 2,169,137, forward strand.
GATGTTTTGGACATAGCAGCTTCTCCTGCCACCGTTGGGAGGTGGCGTTAATCATTCAGGCGGTGGCGACAGGGGTTTCGTGGCTGGCAGAGGCCAGTTCGAGTAAGTTGGCAAAGGTGACGCGTTCATTTTTCAGTTCACCCACCACCTGACCACGGTTAAACACCAGCGCGCGGTTGCAGATATGGGCGATCTCTTCGAAGTCGTTGGAGATCACCAGCACCGCCACGCCGTCGGCCAGCGCTTTATTCAGCAGGTGATAGATCTCTTCCCGTGCGCCGACATCGACGCCAGCGGTGGGATCTTCGAGGATCAGCAGCGGGGCATTGAGGTGCATCCAGCGCGCCATCACCACTTTTTGCTGATTGCCGCCGGAGAGGGCGCTGATGTCGAGGTTGACGTCTTTCGGACGGACATCGAACAGCTGCACTTTCCACCAGCTGGCCCCGATTTCGGCGCGGCGGCCGTAGCGTGACAGCAGGGCATGGCCGCTGGCGCAGGGATTAATAAACAGGTTTTCGCGCACGCTCATCGACATCACCAGGCTTTCGCCAGTACGGTCGCCTGCCACCAGAGAGATACCTGCGGCCATCGCCTGCTGCGGCGACTGCGCGTCATACCGTTTGTCCCGGAACTGAATGTTGCCGCCGCTGCGCTGGCGCAGGCCAAACAGCAGGCGACCAATCTCCTCCTGCCCGGCACCGCGCAGACCGGCCAGCGCCAGCATCTCGCCGGGTTGCAGGCTGAAGGAGACCGGGCCGACCTCATCAATACACACCTGGTCGAGAGCCAGTACCGGATCTTTGCCTGCCGGCAGGGCTTCACGCCGGTCGCCGTCGATCGCTTCTCCGACGATCATTTCCACCAGATTGCGCAGGGTGTATTGCGCCGTCATCCCGCCCGCCACCCGTTTGCCGTCGCGCATTACGCAGACGCGATCGGCAATCTCTATCACCTCATCCAGACGATGAGTGACGTAAATCATCCCGACCTTCTTACTTTTCAGATGGTTGATCACGCTGAACAGGTGGCGCACGTCGTTGGCGGGTAGCGAGGCGGTGGGCTCATCCAGCACCAGTACTTCGGCGTTGACCGCCACGGCACGGGCAATCGCCAGCAGGGATTTTTCGGTACGCGACAGCTCAAATACGCGGGCGTCCGGATCGAGTGCGATGCCGACCTCCTCCAGCGCCGCACGCGAACGTTCACGCACCGCACGCCAGTCAATCAGCCCCAGACGGCGGGTAAATCCCATCACCAGCGCCATATTCTCCGCCACGGTCATCCACTCAATCAGCCCGAGATCCTGATGGATAAAGGCGATCGGTTGCTGACGGGCGGTTTTTAAACTGGCGGCAGAAGCGATGCTGGTATGTTGAAAACGGATCTCCCCGCTGTCGCGGGCATAGACTCCGGCCAGCACTTTGATCAGCGTGGACTTTCCGGCACCGTTTTCCCCCAACAGGGCGACCACTTCGCCAGGGAAAACCTCCAGACTGACATCGTTAACAGCGATATTGCCGCCAAAGCGTTTGGTGATATGGCTCAGAGTAAGAACCGGCGTACCGGGTGTATGCTGCATGACAGCCTCCTGCAACTCCTGGTGGGCATTCAACGCGGCGTGGTTAGGAAAAAAGCACCGCAATATTCCAATATGCGAAATCAAGTTTCAAAAATACTATTCTCAGTTGCAGCGGAAAGCAAAGGCACGGGTGTTTTATTTGTTTAGATAAAACAATGATTTATTTTTGATGTTGTGGAATTGTGATGGACAGCGCACTTCTGCAGCGGGCGCCTGCGGGTGAAATTCTGCCTAAAACGGCGCTGAAACAGGGTTCCATGTTCACAGTGCAGGGTGCATGGGGTAACATCGGGCCACTCCCCGTTGCGGGGCAGGAACTTAAGGGGAAGTGTGGATGAGCGTGAAGGACGATAAGAAAGACAAGCCGCTGGGCACCCAGAGCCTGTTTCGTGGCCTTCAGTTGATTGAACTGTTAAGCAACTATCCGAACGGCTGCCCGCTGGCCACTCTGTCTGAGCTGTCCGGAATGAATAAAAGTACGGTACACCGCCTGTTGCAGGGGCTGCACAGCAGCGGCTATGTGACTCAGGCACCGTCGCCGGGCAGTTATCGTCTGACCACTAAATTTATCTCCGTCGGGCAGAAGGCGCTCTCGTCGCTGAACGTGATCCACGTTGCGGCGCCGCATCTGGAAAAACTCAATCTTGAGGTCGGTGAAACCGTCAACTTCTCCAGCCGCGAAGATGACCATGTGATCCTGATTTACAAGCTGGAACCGACCACCGGCATGATGCGGACCCGCGCCTATATTGGCCAGCATATGCCGCTTTACTGCTCGGCAATGGGCAAGATTTTTATGGCCTGGGGCAGCGAAGATTATCCCGCGCAGTACTGGCAGAGCCATCAGGACACTATCCAGCCGCTAACGAAAAATACCATCACCACGCTACCGGAGATGCTGGACGAGCTGAAAAATATTCGTCAGCAGCAGACGGCGATGGACCGCGAAGAGAACGAGTTGGGCGTTTCCTGTATTGCCGCGCCGGTGTTTGATATTCAGCAGCGGGTGCCGTTCGCGGTATCGGTATCGTTACCGACGGCGAAACTGCAGCAGATTGGGGTGAAAAAACTGATGGCGCCGGTGGTGGCGACCGCCAAAGCCATCTCCGCCGAATTGGGCTTTCACGGTTAATGCATCATCCCGGGGCGGCCCGTGTTGCGGTCGCCTCGCTTTATTCAATTGTTAATTTCTCCAGCGTGTTCAGCAGGGCATCCACCTTCGGCGTCAGCTGCTTTTTACGTGGCCACACCACGTACAGCGGTAAACCCGGCACGCTCAGCTCCGGCAGGAATGGCACCAGCTCGCCATTGGCTAACTGCTCTTCCATCAGCCACGTTGCCATCTGCGCCACCCCCAAACCCGCCATTACCGCTGCGCGCTGCGCTTCGCCATCCCCTAAAGCCATGCGGTGCGCCACGGTGCGCGTGGTGACCCGTCCGTCCGGCGAGGTGACGTGCCACGGGCTGGTACTGCCGTCGCCGCGGTAATAGACAATCGCCCGGTGCTGCTCCAGCTCGGCCAGCGACTGCGGCGTGCCGTGCTGAGCCAGGTAAGCGGGCGAAGCGCAGAAGATCAGCCGCTCGCAGCCCTGGTAACGTACGCTGAGGGAGGGGGGATAGTTGCCCGGCCCGCCGATGCGGATCGCCACATCCACCCCTTCCTCAAACAGATCGACAAAGCGGTCGGAGAACGACAGGCTGAGCTGCATCTCAGGGTATTGCAGGCAGAACTGGTTGAGCAGCGGCAGCACGTGCAGGCGGCCGTAAGTGTGCGGCACCGTCAGCATCAGGCGCCCGACCGGGATGGTGCGCTGGGCGGCCAGCACCGCTTCGGCTTCCGCCAGTTCGTTCAGCACGCGGGTACAGGTATCATAAAATGCCTGTCCGGCGTCGGTCAGCGCCAGGCTGCGGGTGGTGCGCTCGAACAGCCGCGAGCCGAGCCGCTCCTCCAGCCGCGCGACACTCTTACTCACCGCCGAACTGGTCAGATGCAGGCTCTCCGCCGCCGCGGTAAAGCTGCCGTGTTCCACGGTGGCAACAAACGGGGTTATCCCGCGCAGACGATCGTCAGATAGCGCCATTCATTCCTCCAGTTCATTAATCCTGTGAATTTATACCTGAGATGGGAATTATATTCTCTATTAAGCTTAACCCATCAACCGAACAGGAGAGAACCTATGCAACAACGAGCTTTGATTGTCGGCGTCAGTGGCGTCACCGGAAGTGCGCTGGCGGAACGTCTGCTGGCTGAGGGCTGGGCGGTTTACGGGCTGTCGCGCGGGCGGACTCCGGTCGCTGCAGGCGTGCAATCGCTGACTGCTGACCTGACCGATGCCGCTTCCGTACAGTCCGCATTACAGGGCGTGGTAGTGGATAAGGTGTTCTTCAGCGCCTGGGCGCGCCAGGAAACTGAAAAAGAGAATATCCGCGTCAACGGCGGCATGGTGCGTAACGTGCTGAGCGCGCTGGGTGACTCGCTGAAGGGCGGCCATGTGGCGCTGATCACCGGTCTGAAACACTACCTTGGCCCGTTTGACGCCTACGGTAAAGGCGCCGTGCCGCAGACGCCGTTCCGTGAGGAGCAGGGCCGCCAGCCGGTCGAAAACTTCTACTACGCGCAGGAAGATGAGGTGTTTGCCGCCGCAGAGAAATACGGTTTCAGCTGGAGCGTGCATCGCCCGCATACGGTGATTGGTTTCGCCGTCGGCAACGCGATGAACATGGGCCAGACGCTGGCGGTGTATGCCAGCCTGTGTAAACAGAGCGGGCAGCCGTTTATCTTCCCTGGCTCGAAAGCGCAGTGGGAAGGGGTTAGCGACATGACCGACGCACGGCTGCTGGCCGATCAGCTGCTGTGGGCGGCGACCACGCCGTCGGCGCAGAATCAGGACTACAATGTGGTCAACGGCGACGTGTTCCGCTGGCAGTGGATGTGGGGCGAAATTGCCGACTACTTCGCTATCGAAGCCGCGCCGTTCAGTGGCGAAGTGCAGCCGCTGGAAGGCCGGATGAACGACGCCCCTGCCCAGTGGCAGGCGCTGGCGCAGCAGCACGGGCTCAAGCAGGACGATGTGACTAAGCTGGCCTCCTGGTGGCACACCGATGCCGATCTCGGTCGCCCGATGGAAGTGTTCACCGACGTCAGCAAAAGCCGTCAGGCCGGGTTCACTGGCTATCAGCCAACGCGTGAAGCGTTCTTCGAACTGTTCGATCACCTGAAAGCCGAGCAGCTGATCCCGCGCTGAGAGGCAACGGTTGTTTCCTGATGGAAACAATCGTGCGCTTTGATAGTTTATTGTTGCGCTGAAAACTGGCTGTGGCAGGATGGTTTCAACGGGTGATTACCCACTTAAATTGAAACGAATCTGAATTAAGGGTCTGCTATGAACGATAAAGTTGTTAACTGGAATGGTGGCTTACAGCCGGAAGCCGTGAAGATCCTGTCTGCTGAAGGCGGCATGATCGTCTGCCCAACCAAAGTGGGCTACATCATCATGACTTCCGATGCCAAAGGTCTGGAGCGCAAATTTGACGCCAAGCAGCGTAACCGTAACAAGCCGGGCGTCGTGCTGTGTGGTTCTCTGGCGCAGCTGAAAGAGCTGGCGCAGCTGAACCCGGAAATCGAAGCGCTGTATCAGCAGCACTGGGACAAAGACGTGCTGCTGGGCTGCATCCTGCCGTGGAAAGAAGAAGCGGTTGCGCGTATCCCGGATGACGGTTCTAAAGATCTGATGATGGACCGCCGCCAGACCAGCTGCTTCGTGATTAAGTTCGGTACCCCGGGCGAAAATCTGGCGAAAGAGCTGTGGGAAAACCACGGTAAATTCTCCTTCGCCAGCTCGGCCAACCCGTCAGGCAAAGGCAACCGTGGCCTGGTAGAGGGCATCGGTGAGCGCATTGAGCAGCACGCTGACCTGATTATCGCTGCCAACGACTATGTGAAATCTATCCAGCCAAACGAGTCTGAAAAGACCCGCTATGAGCAGGGTGTGATGGTGGCGATGGTTGATGATAATGGCAAACTGGTGCCAGAGCAGAAGGGCGAGCGCAATATTACCCCTTGCCCGGTACTGATCCGCAAAGGTCTGGACGTGGATAAGATTATGTCGATGATGTCGGATATCTTTACCACCTGGGATTACCGTCACGGCAACTATTATTAATCTTCTGCCGAAGATGAATAAAGGGCTGACCGAAACAGAAGGTCAGCCCCTACTGTAGGGGGCGATCTTCTTTTCGATCGCCCCTTTTATTCCTGCAACGCCTTCTGCAAATCTTCAATAAATAATCTCACCCGTGGCGAAATGAAATTATCACTCTTCACCAGAATATACGATTTATAAATATCCATTTCCCAGTCGGGTAATATCTGCACCAGCCTGCCGCTTTCCACCGCTTCCTGCGCAATATAACTCGGTAAATAAGCAATGCCGGTCTGCGCGACCGCGGAATTTAACAGGGCGATACTGTTGTTGGCGCGAAAACGGCTGCGCACCTCAATATCTTTCTTCTGCTTTTCCTTACGAAACGGCAATGAAATGGTGTGGGCGGGGCCGCGGAACAGAATAAAATCCTGGCGCGGCAGGTCGTCCGGGCTGGCGATGGCATTCAGCTTACTGAGATAGCCCGGCGCGGCATAAAGTCCCCAGGCAATATCAATCAGCGGTCGGTAGTGGCGGTGATCCGGCAGGTCGCGGGTGATGGCAATGGCGATATCAAAATGGTCATCTTCCAGATTCACCGGGCGGTCGGTGAGATCGAGGTCAATGCTGACGTGGATATTGCCCGCCACAAAGCTATTAAGCACCGGTACAATGCACTGGCAGCCAAAGGTGACCGGGGCCACGACGCGCAGGCTGCCGGTTGGCTCCTCATGGAACTGGCGGATAAACAGGTCTGCGCTTTTCACCTCGTGCAGAATGCGGTAGCAGTAGTGATAATAGGTCATACCGACTTCCGTCACCTGAATGCGCCGCGTGGTGCGCTGCAGCAGCTTCGCCCCGAGACGCACTTCCAGCGCCGAGATCTCTTTACTCACCGAGGATTTTGCCAGCCCGAGCGTCTTTGCCGCTTCGGTATAGCTCAGCGTTTCCACCACCCTGGCAAAAATAATCATCCCGTGCAGGTTTTCAAAATCGCTCATTATTATCCCGGATTGTTTTCAGGCGGAAACAGTGCGCGATATTAGCATATTCCGCGTTTACTGCGCAGGGAAAAGCGCTATGGTGATTAAAATTCATTTACTCCCCGGTAATCTCACAACGCAGAGAGTTAATTTAATGGGTCAGACAATTAGCCAGAAAATACTCGCCCGAGCCAGCGGGCGCGAAAGCGTCACGCCTGGAGAAATAGTTTGGGCAAAGGTCGATATATTAATGTCGCACGATCCCTGCACGCCCGGTGTCGCCAGCGTATTTAAAAAAGAGTTTGGCGCCCAGGCTAAAGTCTGGGATGCGCAACGTTTTATTATGATCCCGGACCACTTTGTCTATTCTGCTGATGCGCAGGCGAATCAAAATATTCGCGTGATGCGCGAATTCGCCGCGGAGCAGGGAATTAAACACTTCTACGATGTGGGTACGCCACAGTATAAAGGCGTCTGCCACATCGGGCTGGCGGAAGGGGGGCATACTCGTCCTGGTGAAGTGCTGCTCGGCACCGATTCGCACACCGTAACCGCCGGGGCGTTTGGCTGTTTTGCTATTGGTTTGGGGATCACCGATGCTGCCTACGCGCTGGGCACAGGCGAGATCCCGCTGAAAGTGCCCTCCACTATTCGCGTTAACTACCACGGCGAACAGCCCGCCCACGTGCAGGCGAAAGATCTGATCCTCGCGCTGATGGCGGAGCTCACGGCAGACGGTGCAACCTATGAAGCGATTGAGTTCGGCGGCAGCGTGGTGGAGGCGATGTCGGTCGATGAGCGTATGACGATGTGCAATATGGTGGTGGAGTGCGGCGCGAAAAACGGCATTATGGTGCCGAACCAGGCGACGCTGGATTATCTGGCCGGGCGCACTGATATCCCTTATCACGTGGTCGAGGCCGATGCCGATGCCTGCTACAGCCGGGTGATGGAGTTTGATGTCTCGACCATGCAGCCGCTGGTGGCAAAACCGCACTCGCCGGATAACGTCGTTACGGCTGACAGCCTGAAAAATGTTGCTGTCTCACAGGCTTATATTGGCTCCTGCACCGGCGGCAAGCTGGCGGATTTTCACGCGGCTGCGCAGGTACTTAAAGGGCACCAGGTGTGCATTCCCACCTTTGCCGTTCCGGCGACCAAAGAGGTATTCCATCAGCTGATCGCGACTCAGCTCGACGGCCAGTCGCTGTATCAGATCCTCTGCGACGCGGGTGTGCAGCTCTCTGCTGAAGCCGGATGCGCCGCCTGCTGCGGCGGCCCTGCCGATACCTTTGGCCGGGTGAATGACCCGATATCGGTGATCTCCACCACCAACCGCAATTTTGTCGGACGCATGGGCCACAAGCGGGCCTGCATTTATCTTGCCTCACCTTATTCCGTCGCGGCGGCGGCAGTGACGGGCACCATTACCAACCCGCTGGGCATGACAGGAGCAGCACAATGAACGCCATTATTCAGGGTGCGGTGTACGTACTGGGTGACAATATTGATACCGATCAGATTCTGAGTGCCGAATTTCTTAAGGTCAATCCCTCCACGCCGGAAGGCTACGCGCAGCTGGGAGCACTGGCGATGTGCGGCCTGCCGGAAGGTGCCCAGCCGTTTATTGATGCCGTCAGCGGGCGCAGCGCCTATCCGATCATCGTGGCGGGAAAAAATTTTGGCTGTGGGTCGTCGCGGGAACATGCGGTGGTGGCGCTGGGTGCGGCGGGGGTAAAGGCGGTGCTGGCACAATCCTATGCGCGTATCTTCTTCCGTAACTGTGTGGCCACCGGGGAGCTACTGCCGGTGGCCTGTGGCCAGGCGTTATACCGGCAGTTATGCACCGGCGACCGGATAACCCTTGATACCGTCACGCAGAGCGTGACGCTGGAGGCAACGGGGGAGCAACTGGCGATCGACCCGGTAGGGGAGCTGGCGAGTATCGTTGATGCGGGCGGGCTGTTTGCCTTTGCCCGCGCCAGCGGACGCATCAAAACCGCCGGGTAAATTACTTCGCCGAGATGGCCAGTGCGCCACCGGCAAAGACGAACAGGCTGCCCGTGGAGCGGTTGAGAATGCGCAGACGGCGGCGGCTGGCGAAGACGCCCGATAGGCGGCGACCGGCGCAGGCATAGCTGAACATAATGCTGCAATCCAGCACCGCCCAGGTGATGGCCAGCGTGGCGAACTGCAGGGCGTGCGGCTGGCTGGCATCGATGAAGTTCGGGAACAGCGCGGCGAAGAACAGCAGATCCTTCGGGTTGCTGATGCCGACGGTGAAGCCTTTGCGGAACAGACGAAATGCCCCTGGGGCCTCTTCCATTTCGCTGGTGCTGACCGCCGTCGGCTCGCTGTTATCGCGCCAGGCAGCAATTCCCAGCCAGATCAGATAGGCAGCGCCCACCACTTTCAGCACGGTAAAGGCGGTGGTTGAGGCGGCGAGGATCGCGCCCAGACCCAGCGCGGAGGCCGTCATCAGCATCATTGCGGCCAGTACGCCACCGCTGACGGTCGCCAGCGCCTGCCTGCGGCCATAGCGCAGGCCGTGGGTCATGCTGATCAGCGCCGAAGGGCCGGGAATGGCAATCAGTGCGGCAATCACACCGGTGTACGCCAGCCAGAGTTGAAGCGTCATGAAAAAAATCCTTTAATTTACAACCCTCTGCCTGAGAGTCTCAGCGTTAGGGGAATGGGGTTCAGAGTAAAGCCTTTCGAAGGCGCAATAGTTTATTTTCCCGGCGATAAGAAGTAAATCTCCGCCGTAAGAAATATCCCGATTCAGATGTAGGATTGTGCTGAGTATTGTCTGAAACCTCAGTTCGGCGCCCGATTTGCAACTTTTACACCGGTGTAACACCCGGGCGGGTAACGGCTCGGCAAGGGTAATCTCGACCTGTTCAGCGGAATGTGAACTAATTGTCTGTTCATACTGAAGATTATGGCGCGCTGCGCGAATTTACGCTGTTTTATCAGTTTGGCTTCTCAGCGGGATAACTCGCTGTAATAAATCAATTAATTCATCGAAATTAACACTACGATTAACATTGTCAGTTTGTGTTTATTTTCCAGTAATACTTCCCCTGTCTGTCAATAAATTAAGGGAAATTCGCCATCTGTTTATTTTTTGAAATATCTCTTCATTAAGAGTAATAGAAACATCGGGTTGCGTCGCGAGACTGCGGTACTATAATAGGTTGCTTATTCACCAAGCGACTTTGTCGGACTTTTTCGGCATCAGGAGGTTCTTATCACTTTCAACCAAAACGAAACGCTGATTGACAATAACCATACTGAATATGAAGCCTGGTATGATGATTATGAGTCGGGTCCAGAGGCGGGGGTTGAACCGCAGCCGGAGCCGATTCGTGGGCTGCCCGCCCCGGACATCCTCACCCCGTCAGACCGTTATCAGGATCTGTTCGAGGCGGTGCAGATGTCGCGTATTTTCCCCGACAGCAAAACCTTTGCCGACTGTGCGCCGAAGATTGAACCGGAGCGCATCCTGTATCGCTATTATCTGGAACGCGAGCAGCAGCAGTTCGACCTGCTGAAGTTTGTGCTGGAGAATTTCGATCTGCCGGGGACTTATGACAGCCGCTATGTGTCTGACCCCACCAACACCATGGCGCAGCACATTGATGCGCTGTGGCCGGTACTCACCCGTCAGCCGCAGAAGCACAGTGAGTTCTCCTCCCTGCTGCCGCTGCCAAAACCCTATGTGGTGCCGGGGGGTCGCTTTAGTGAGACCTATTACTGGGACTCATACTTCAGCATGCTGGGCTTTGCGGCGGCAGGGCGCTGCGATCTGATGCGCAATATGGCTGATAACTTTGCGTGGATGATCGACAAGTACGGCCATATTCCTAACGGCAACCGGACCTATTATCTCAGCCGCTCGCAGCCGCCAGTGTTCGCCATGATGGTCGAGCTGTTTGAGAAGAACGACGTGCATGAAGCGGCGCACTATCTGCCGCAGCTGAAAAGCGAATATGCGTTCTGGATGGACGGGCAGGAAAACCTGCAGCCGAATCAGGCCTATCGCCACGTGGTGATGCTGCCGGACGGCTCGGTGCTGAACCGCTACTGGGACGACCGCGACACGCCGCGCGACGAATCCTGGTATGAGGATGTAGAGACGGCCCGCCAGTCGTCACGCCCGGCGAGCGAAGTCTACCGCGACCTGCGTGCCGGGGCGGCTTCCGGCTGGGACTATACCTCGCGCTGGCTGAGCGAGCCTGGCCGTCTGGAGAGTATCCAGACCACCAGCATTGTGCCGATCGATCTCAATGCGTTCCTCTACAAGCTGGAAACCACCATTGCGCGCCTGTCGGCCAGCAAAGGCGACCAGGCGACTGCGGATCGCTATCAGCAGCTGGCGCTGACGCGCCGTGAAATCGTTGATAAGTATCTGTGGGAAGAGGATACCGGCCTGTATCGCGACTATAACTGGCGCGATGGCGAAAAGGCGTCGTTCTCTGCCGCTGCGGTCACCCCGGTGTATGTCGGCATGTCGAGCCTGGATCAGGCGACGCGCACCTCGAAAGCGGTGCGGGATTATCTGCTGGCGCCGGGCGGCATGCTGTGCAGCATGGAAGTGACCGGCGAGCAGTGGGACAGCCCGAACGGCTGGGCGCCGCTGCAGTGGCTGGCGGTGAAAGGCTTCAACAGCTACGGCGAAGAGCTGCTGGCGCAGGAGATTGCCAGCCGCTGGCTGAAAACCGTCGGTGCGACCTATGACCAGCACCATAAGATGGTGGAGAAGTACAACATCAGCGGTGATGCCGCGCTGCTGGGCGGCGGCGGTGAGTATCCGCTGCAGGATGGCTTCGGCTGGACCAATGGCGTGACGCGCCGCCTGCTTGAGATGTATCCACAGCTGTAATGACCCCGGGGCGGCACGCTGTCGCCCCGTTTAATTTCCCCGCGCATTATAAAAGTGGCTTATAAACGGCCGCGCTTTCATAAGACAAATGCTTTATTTCTTGATGTGAAATCATGCTATTACTGGTGCTTAACCCTATAAAGCTCCCGGAGATCGTGGCATGAAAAAACTGACTTTAACCGCGCTGGCACTGTTGGTGGGGTTTAGCGCTTCGGCATTTGCCGCTGAAGAGCTGCGCTTCGGCGTCGACCCGACTTTCCCACCGTTTGAATCGAAAGCGCCTGATGGCTCGCTGCAGGGTTTTGATATCGATATGGGTAACGCTATCTGCCAGCAGATGCAGGTGAAATGCGTCTGGGTGCAGACCGGCTATGACGGCATCATCCCGGCGCTGCAGGCGCGTAAATTTGACGCAATTCTCTCGGCCATGGCGATGACCGAAAAGCGCCGCCAGCAGGTGGCCTTCACCGATATGCTCTACAACACGCCGAGCGCACTGCTGACGCGTAAAGAGAGTAAGCTGCTGCCGGAGCTGGCATCGCTGAAGGGCAAAACCGTCGGCGTGGCGCAGGGCACTACCCAGGAGGGCTACGCGAAAGCGATGTGGGGCAGCCAGGGCGTGGAAGTGATTAGCTACCCTAACCAGTCCGAGATTTATCCGGATCTCGCTTCGGGGCGTCTCGACTCCACCTTTACCAGCGCGGCATCCGCCGAATCGGGCTTTCTGAAAACCCCTCAGGGTGCCGATTATCACATTGCCGGTAAACCGCTGTATGACCCGAAATACTTTGGTGAAGGCGTGGGGATTGGGCTGCGTAAAGATGACACTGCGCGCATTGCCAAAATTAACGCGGCGATGGCCGAGCTGCATAAAAACGGCACCTACGACCAGCTGTCGAAAAAGTACTTCAGCTTTGATGTTTACCACCGCCCGGAGTAGACCATGACGCAGATAACACTGCCCGATTATCGCCAGCAGCGGGCGCGCTTCCTGGCGGCCGCTAGGCGGCTGGGCGGGGTAGTCACTTGCTATCCGCACCCGCTGGCCGGACCGCAGGGTGAGGCACTCTCAACCGAGGTGGCGGTGATTGGCCGGGCCGATGCGCCGCAGGTGATGCTGGTGGTTTCCGGCACGCACGGCGTCGAAGGGTATTATGGTTCTGACAGCCAGATCGCCTGGCTCGACGCGCTCGACGGCAGTTCGCTGCCGCCGCACGTGGCGCTGGTGATGGTGCATCTGATCAATCCCTGGGGCACCGCGCACCTGCGCCGCGTCAATGAAGATAATGCTGACCTGAACCGCAACTTTATCGATTTCAGCGCGGCTATTCCGCAAAACCTGGCGTACCCGCAGCTGCACAGCATTTATCGCTGTCAGGATATTGATGGCCCCGAGCGCGCTGCCGCCGATATGCAGATGGCGCAGAAGTGTGCCGACATGGGCTGGAGCGGCGTAAAGCGTATTGTCGAAGCCGGACAGTATCAGTTTGCCGACGGCATTTTCTACGGTGGCTGCGAGCCCAGCTGGTCGCAGCGCACGCTGCGTCAGATTATTGCGAATCATCTGCAAATGGCGCGGCGGATTATCAGCTTCGATCTGCACACCGGCGCGGGGGCTTACGGCCATCCGATGCTGTTAGCGATTGCCGAGCGCCCTTATGCGGCGCTGGAGCAGGCTAAGCAGCTGTTCGGCGAGTGGCTGACGGCGATCGTGACCGGTGACAACCGCGACAGCGAAACCGGGGTCACCGCGACGGCAACCGGCTATCTGTCACAGTTTATGCTCGATCAGCTACCGGACACCGAGCTGCTGCAGCTGGTGGTGGAGTGCGGCACCTACGAAGGGCAGGAGATGCACCGCCGGGTGCGCGACGATCACTGGCTGCATCTTTACGGCGACCCGCTTAGCGAGCAGGGCATCGCATTGAAAAAGCAGCTGTTTGAGGGGTTCTATCCGGCGGATGAAGACTGGCGAGCGCTAACGGCACTGCGTACCCGCCAGATCTTTCAGCGCGGCTGGGATGCCCTGATCGGCTAAGGCTACAGGCGCCCGTAGAAGGTCATGCGGGCGCTTTCCGACAGCGCAATATCCGGTTGTGCATTGTAAGCCAGCACCACCAGCATGCGCGTGGTATCGCCTTCCGTGGGCGAGACGCGATGCAGCGCATTACGCCCGCGGAACAGCACTAAATCCCCCGGTTCAATCGCCAGCTGCTGTACCGCACGTTCCCCGTCCAGCACTTCGGCCACCCCGGCAAAATTCATTTCACCCGCTTCCGCATCACGCAAATGGCTGACGTACTCAAACACGCCGCCCGCCTCGGGTTTCTGGATCAGCAAAGTAATAGCAAATGAGGAGTTATCGAAGTGCCAGCCCAGCTCCTGCCCGGTGTGCGCGTAGTGCAGGTTGATAGAGGAGAGCGTGTCGGCATAAGGATAAAGCTGCTGCTCCTGCAATACCCCGCAGAGAAACGCCTTAAACACCGCCGAGTCATACAGGGTACGCAGCGCGGAATCGGCCGGGATCTCTTCATCGGTGATGCAGCCTTTCGACGAGACCACCTGGCGGTTGCGCGGATGGTTGTCAGCATAGTGCGCATCGGGCTTTTGCAGATAGACGTTGTGCTGGCTGGCAGCGTAGAACGCCAGCTGCTGATTTTCATCGCCTTCCTGCTTAATCGCGGCCAGCGCATCCGCAGTCAGAAAGCCGCGCAGCACCAGCGCGCCGTCGCTGGCCAATTGCTGCTGGCAGCGGGCGATATAGTCAGCATCGTCAATCGGGTGGGTAGTGAGGTTAAGCAGCGGGGCAAGAGGATTCATCGCGTTCTCATCGGCAGAATGGGGATAAACCAATGTAAAGCTTTGCCCGACGCGTTGCTACGGGTTGTGGCTGATTTCTCATCAGATTATGGACAAAAAAAAGAACCCGATCTTTCAACCGGGCTCTCTTTCTCTGCGCTCGCCGCTGCGGGTAACAGCGACGAGGGCGGTGCGACAAGTACTCCCCAACAGGCGATATATTAGTACGCTTTGTGAGCAGGGTCAATGTGCGGTTATTGTGAAATTATCACTCAGGGTATTATAATTTCAGCGCTGTTGAAGAGTCGTCGTCACTTTTAAGGTGGGCAAGAAAAAGTTTTCGCTCCCGACCGGTAACAGGTGGTGCTGCCCGGTTTGCCTCCACCTGAGAGGGCGACAAGTGCTCCCCAACAGCGAGTACACGCCGTCAGGGGAAATGGAAAGGCACTGATGGTGCGGTGCGCACTCTCCCACAAGGAGCGTGCCGAGTGATAATTGCAGAAGCAATTCTGCTGGCGTTGAACATTGTTCTCGCCAGCCTGCAAATTGTCGTTGCGATAAAGCAACTGACCAGTAGCCGGTAAGGACACTGGAACTCTGAGCAAAGGCGAAGCTAACCCCTTCGCCTTTTTTCGTCTCTATCTAGAATAAAAGCAAAAAAAGAACCCGATCTTTCGACCGGGCTCTCTTTCTCAGCGCTCGCCGCTGCGGGTAACAGCGGTAAGGGCGGTGCGACAAGTACTCTCCTCAACGGGTGAGATTTTAGTACGCTTTGTGAGCAGGGGCAATATGCACTTATTGTGAGATTATCACTGACGGGATTATCATTTCGCCGCTTTCCCAGGGCCACCATTGCTCAGCGCGTTGAGATCGGTTTCTGCCAGCAGCGATCGCAGCGGGGCGAACAGCGGCTGCGGCAGAGCGCCTACGTCAAACCACTGCCAGCCTTCACATTTTTCCGGTTCCAGGCGCTGCGGCGTGCCTTCGGCGTCGTAATTAAGCATAAAAATCGTGACGTAATGTTTCTGCTCACGGCTGAAAAAGTCGTTTGTAAAGGGACCATTAATACATTTCCCTAAGGTTAATCCGGTTTCTTCGGCGACCTCCCGTACAGCGCACTGCTGCGGTGTCTCGCCATACTCCAGATGCCCGCCGGGGGCTGACCAGTCGCCAGCACCGTGGCTGCCGCTGCGTTTCCCCAGTAACAGCAGGCCATTGCGGAATATCAGGACGCCAACGCCCACTCGTGGATAGGCCATATTTGCTCCTCGCGATAATGTTTTAAGCCGCCTCACCCTGCCCTCCGCCGAGGGCTGAAGTAAGACTGGGGTATCAGCTAAGCTTAACTATTGCCCTAATTTACAATCCATTTACAAATCCGCCTGCATAGTGTGAAACTGGTCACAATTTTTCAAACCAGGCACCCATTTATGTTAACACGCAGGACTCTCATTACTTCCGCTGCGGCGCTGCTGGGCGTGGCGGTACTCAATCCGTCACTCTCCTGGGGCGCCGCGCCCGCAGCCTCGAGCGACAGCCATATTTTCTACCGGATCTCGCTGTTATTAACCGGACGCACCCAGCTTAGCCCGCTGGTTTCAGAGCGCGCACTGCACTGCCTGGCGGCGGAAGATGCGCAGTTTCCAGCCCATCTTCAGCAGCTGAGCAGCGCGTTGCAGAGCGCGGGCATCACTCAAGCGGACCAGCTTAACGGTCATGCGCTGATGCAGGGTGGCAGCGGTGACACGATCAAAACCATTATCTCAGCCTGGTATCTCGGCTACACCGGTACGCCGGTTGCGCTGCGTGCCGTTGATAATACCCGTTTTGTCACCTACACCGATGCGCTGATGTATGCCCCGACGCTGGATGCCACCGTCATCCCAACGTATTCCCGTGGTCATACCAATTACTGGACCCAGCCGCCAGCAACACTAAAAAACGATTAACTCTTTCTCTTTTAATGTGAGCACCACGATGAGCCAACAATACGATGCCGACGTGATTGTCGTCGGTTCCGGCGCGCTGGGCAGTAATGCCGCCACTACGCTGGCCCGCATGGGCAAATCGGTGATTATTCTGGAAGCCGGAGAGAAGATCCCGCGCTGGAAAATCGTCGAAAACTTCCGTAATTCGCCGAAAAAAGGCAACTATAACTCGCCGTATCCGAACGAGCCCTGGGCGCACCACTCTTACGACGAACAGTATATTGAAAATACCGGTTCGTTCGACTTTCGCCCCGGCATGCTGAAGCTGGTGGGCGGCACGACCTGGCACTGGGCCGCAGCCTGCTGGCGCTATCTGCCGAATGATATGAAGCTGAAAACTCTGTACGGCGTCGGTCGCGACTGGCCGATGGAGTACAGCGAACTGGAGCCGTATTACCAGAAGGCGGAAGAGGCGCTCGGCGTGTGCGGCAGCGATACGGACGACCAGAGCGGCCAGGGCGGCAGCGCCTTTCCGCCGCGCTCAAAACCGTACCCGATGGAGCCGGAAGGCGAAACCTATATTTTCCAGCGCCTGAAAAGCCGCCTCAGCCCGGCCGGGTACCACTTTATCCATGAGCCTAATGGCCGCGCCACCCGTCCTTATGACGGTCGCCCGGCGTGCAGCGGCAACAACAACTGCATGCCGGTGTGCCCGATTGGCTCGATGTACAGCGGCGACAAGCACGCGCAGCACGCGGAAGATGCCGGGGCGCGTCTGCTGACCGACTCCACCGCGTGGAAGCTGGAAAAAGGCGCCGACGGTAAGATTGTGGCGGTACACGTACGCAGTTCAAAAGGCGTCGATACGCGCCTGACGGCGAAATATTTTATCGTTGCCGCACACGGGCTGGAAACGCCCAAGCTGCTGCTGATCTCGGATGTCGCCAACAGTTCCGATCAGGTTGGGCGTAACCTGATGGACCACACCGGCATGGGGCTGCAGTTCCTTGCCGATGAGCCGCTGTGGCCCGGCCGGGGAGCGGTGCAGCAGGGCGGCATCTTCAACTATCGCGACGGCGACTTCCGCAAAAAACACGCCGCCATCAAACACGCCATGTCGAACAACGTGCCGAATATGGCGGTGGCGCAGCGGCTGATCGCCAAAGGGGTCATCGGTAAGGCGCTCGACGAGCAGATCCGTCACCAGGCCGCGCGCTGGGTGGATATCTCCACGGTATTTGAGATCCTGCCGCACGCCACCAACACCGTGCGCCCGAGCAGCACGCGCAAAGATGCCCTCGGCATCCCGATGCTGACGGTGCATTACGAGGTGGATGATTACGTCAAGGCGGCGAAAAACGTGGTAGATGCCGACTATCGCCGCTTCGTCAGCCTGATGGGCGGAGAAGTGGTGGAGGACAACACCGGCTGGCAGAACCGCGACCACCTGATGGGCACGGTGATCATGGGCGCTGACCCGAAAGATTCGGTGGTCAATCACGAATGCCGCAGCTGGGATCACAGCAATCTGTTCCTTGCGACGACGGGCGTTATTCCGGCTTCCGGCGTCATCAACCCCACGCTGACCGGCGTGGCGCTGAGTATCCGCATGGCGGAAATCATTGAGAGGGAGATCTGATGATGAAAACGCTTCTGACTACTCTGCTGCTGACCTGCGCTTTCAGCGCGGCGGCGGCTGATGCACAGCCTGACCCGGCGCTGATTGCCCGCGGTAAGTACGTGGCCGTCGCCGCCGACTGCGGCGCCTGCCACCGTCAGACCGCTGAGAACGGCGCGCCGTTTGCCGGGGGCTACGCCATCGACTCGCCGATGGGGCGCATTATTGCCAGCAATATCACCCCGTCGAAGCAGTTCGGCATCGGCAACTACACGGAACAGCAGTTCGCCGACGCGCTGCGCAAAGGGGTGGCCGCCGACGGCAGTAACCTCTACCCGGCGATGCCGTACACCGCCTATCAGGGGATGACCGATGAGGATATCCGCGCGCTATACGCCTACCTGATGCACGACGTGAAGCCGGTCGAGCAGGCTCCGGCGGAGAAAACTCAACTGGCGTTCCCGTTCAATATTCGCCAGATCATGTGGGGCTGGAACCTGCTGTACCGCGACGATAAGCCTTTTAAACCGCAGGCCGATCTCAGCGCGCAGCTCAATCGCGGTAAATATCTGGTCGACGTGCTGGCCCACTGCAGCACCTGCCATACCCCGCGCAACCTAATGATGGCGGAAGAGAGCAGCCGCTATCTGGCGGGCAGCCCGCTGGGTGGCTGGTACGCCCCCAATATTACGCCGGATAAATCAGGGATTGGCGACTGGAGCCAGCAGGATATTGTCACCTATCTGAAAACCGGCCACCTTGAGGGCAAAGCGCAGGCGGCGGGTGCGATGGGCGAAGCGGTGGAGCACAGCTTCCAGTACCTGCCGGATAACGATTTGCAGGCAATTGCCGCGTGGATCAAACAGGTCCCCGCGCAGCAAAGCCCGCTGGCGGTCACCGCTGATAAACCGGCTGCGACCGATATCAACGCGGTGATTAGCGGGCAGGGCGACCAGGCTTCGCTGGCGGACAGCGCCACCACCGACGGTGCGGTGCTGTACAGCGGCGCCTGTTCCAGCTGCCATGGCCGGACGGGCGAGGGCACGAAGGATAACTTCTACCCGTCGCTGACCCACAACAGCGCGGTCTCCGCCGCCACGCCGAACAACCTGGTGATGACCATCGTTGACGGCATTCATCGTAAAAGCCGCGATGCGGACGTGGGCATGCCAGCGTTTGCTACCGAGCTGAACAACGCGCAGATTGCCTCGGTCACCCGCTATGTGCGCAGCCACTTTGCCGGAATTAATGATGAGTTAACGGCCGATGAGGTCGCCCAGCTGCGTCAGGGCGGGCAAGCGCCGCTGATTGTGCGTTACATGAACTGGCTGATTGCCGGAGGCGTGGTGCTGGTGCTGCTGCTCCTCTTCGCGCTGCTGCGCCTGCGCAGGCGCTAACCTCGCCAACCCATGAGCGGACCGTTCTGGTCCGCTTCTCTCTCTAACGCAGACGTTCCTGCACAAAATCACGGATGCTGCTCTCCTGACAGTGTTCAAAGAAGCAGTGCTGGAAGCGTTCCCCGGAAATCGCCGTTTTCACCAGCTCCGGGTCAATGGCGCGCAGCGTATCGAGATAGTTATCTTTGATCACCGCGGCCTTCACCTTGTTGAGGATCCCGGCGTTGCGCACCTGTGGCTCTTTGCGCTCCGGTGGGTAACCCTGACCTTTGGCACCGGCGAAGGCCTTCTCAAAGATAAAGCGCAGGTTCAGCTCCGCGCCCCAGCCAAAACCTTTAGCGAACGGCAGCGACAGCGCATTGCCATTGTTGATCTGGGCAAATAAATAGGCATCCGCCGGGTCGATGCAGTAGCCGCACACCACGCCGGGGTGAATATTGAGAGAGACCAGCGCGCCCTGACCGGTGCCGCACCCGGCGATGACAAAATCCACGGCTTTTGAATTCAGTAGCAGGCTGGCCATAATCCCCAGGTGGATGTAGGTCAGGTGGTGATCCTGCTCATCGCTCATGCCGACGTTATACACCGGAAAGTCCTGCTGGGCGGCAACCTGCTGCAGTTCATTCAGCACGATGGCGTTCTTCGCGGCCTGGCTGTTTTCCATCATCAATGCAATTTTCATCCGGTCTCTCCTGATTAAGCGGGTCGTGATGTCAGGTGAGTGTAGTGCGACCCGCCGAAGAGCTCAAGTAAAAGTAAAACAGCGTTTCATTTTTGTGATTTGGCTATCTCATCCCGCGACGAGATCAAATTCTGTGATGAAACTATCACTTAGCTCGCAGCGGCATGACTATCCTGCGGGTGGGACTTTTCAGGAGAACAGTAATGAGCGACCGGTTTATCAGCGCGGACCATATTCGTGACCGCTTTTCCAAAGCGATGTCGGCGATGTACCAGACGGAAGTTCCTCAATATGGCACGCTGTTGCAGCTGGTGCGTGAGGTGAATCAACAGGTTTTACAGCAGCACCCTGAGCAGCTGGCAGCGGCGCAGTGGCAGCAGGAAGTGGAGCGGCTAAGCGTGGAGCGTCACGGCGCTATCCGCGTCGGCAGCGCGCAGGAGTTAGCGACGCTGCGCCAGGTGTTTGCGGTGATGGGCATGTCGGCGGTCGGCTATTACGACCTGTCGGCGGCGGGCGTGCCGGTGCACTCCACCGCGTTCCGCCCGGTGGAAGAGCGCGCGCTGCAGATCAATCCATTTCGCGTGTTTACCTCGCTGCTGCGCCTGGAGCTGATTAGCGATGACGCGCTGCGCCAGCGGGTCAGTGAGATCCTGCAACAGCGCGATATCTTTACGCCGCGCCTGCGCGAGCTGCTGGCGCAGTGGCAGCAGGAGGGCGGGCTGAGGGATGATGATGCCGATGAGTTTGTGCGCCAGGCGCTGGAAACGTTCCGCTGGCACCAGCAGGCCTCGGTCGATCTCAGCACCTATAACACCCTGCTGGCGCAGCACCGGCTGATCGCCGACGTGGTCTGCTTCCGCGGGCCGCATATCAACCATCTGACGCCGCGCACGCTGGATATTGACCGCGTGCAGCAGCTGATGCCGGAGTATGGCATCACGCCGAAGGAGACCATAGAAGGACCGCCAGCGCGCAGCTGCCCGATCCTGCTGCGTCAGACCAGTTTTAAAGCCCTGAACGAGGCGATTGATTTCAGCGACCGCACGGCCGGCACGCATACGGCGCGCTTTGGCGAGATTGAGCAGCGCGGCGTGGCGTTAACCCGTAAAGGACGCGCGCTGTACGACCGCCTGCTGCGCGAGGCCGCAGCGGAAAAACACAGCGATAACGCCAGCCATCAGCAGCATCTCAGCGCGGTGTTCGCTGCCTTCCCGGATGATGCCGCAACCTTACGGCGCGAGCAGCTGGCGTGGTATCGCTACCGGCGTAATCAGCAGGTCAGCGCGCAGCCGGGCGAAGATCTGGAGAGCCTGATTGCCCGTGGCGCGGTGACGGCCGAGCCGATTATCTACGAGGATTTTTTGCCGGTGAGTGCGGCAGGGATTTTCCAGTCGAATCTGGGCAGCGATGCCAGTTCAGTGGGCAGCGGCAACCCCAGCCAGGCGGAATTTGAACGGGCGCTGGGCGTGGCCGTGATTGATGAGTTCAGCCTGTACCAGCAGCTGCAGCAGGACTCAATCGATAATTTGTTCCGTTAAGGGGCACGCCCACCACGGGGCGAGCGGAAAAATGGTCGGCCCCTGCAACAAACTGCCTTCGTAGGGGCGGACCTTCTTTTTCGGTCAGCCCGCTTTTAATGGCTAAACGGATGGCTCCCGGTCAGCACGCGCTCAATCACATTGAGCGCGCCTTGCTGATTGTTACTCTCGGTGTGATACCCCGCGACCTTTTTCACGCCGGGCTGGGCATTATCCATGGCAAAGCCAAAGCCGGCGTGGGCCACCATTTCGATATCATTGCCGCTGTCGCCGACCGCCACCACTTCCTCATCGGCAATCTGCCACTGACGCTGCAGCAGCTTCAGCCCGTGGGCTTTATGTACGCCGGGTATGATCAGGTCGACAAAGCCAAAGCCGCTGGAAACCGGGGTGACGATACCCTCCAGCGCATCCCCGATATGCGCCATCAGCTCGGGGATCTTCTCGTCATTCAGATTCAGGGAGAACTTAAAGATGGTGTCATCCAGCGCGGCAAAATTCTCGCGCAGTTCAAGGCGATGATAATGCTTAGCCATCAGCGCCAGCAGCGGTTGCGGGGTGGTATCAAGCATGTACGCGCTGCGCGGTCCGCACACCACGGCATGAATATAGGGAATGCCCGCCAGCACTTCCAGCACGCGCCGCAGATGCGCATCGCTGAGCGCACCACAAAACAGCGTTTTACCCTTATCCACGATATTCGCCCCATTTTCGGCGATAAAAGCGATCTCATCGCGGATTTCTGGGAAGAAGCTAATCAGCTGGTAATACTGGTTGCCGCTGGCCACCACAAACTTGATTCCCCGCTGCTTTAGCTGCTGATACTGCTGTAAAAATCGCGCTTTGTTATAGCGCTTATTATCGTCGAGAAAGGTGCCGTCCATATCCACAGCAATCATTTTAATCATCACGCCAGCCCCAGGTTGAAATAAACAGAAGATAAACCCTGCCTATCATCGGGGAAAAACATACCGTGAAAAAGAGGTCGTTTTTGCCGATGGCTTCCCCTTTTCAACCGCAAAACAGGCTGTTATCCGACGCCGGTAGCGATTTTATTCCCCCTGACAGGGCATCAGCAGCACAAGAGGATAGGTTAGAAATATCTGAGTAAAAAAAGAGGCATCGAACAGCGCCGTGGAAAGAGATTGTGAATCCGCAACGGCTTTCATAATATGAAAATCACGCTTTATTTTGAAACATCCTGTCACGTCATGGAGCAGAAATGAAAGAGAGACAGCGGCGCATTCTCGACCGGGTAGAAGAGAAAGGTAAAGTCAGCATCAGCGAGCTGGCGCGTCTGTCCGGGGTTTCCGGGGTGACGATCCGTAAAGATCTCGCGGAGCTGGAGAGTCTGCACTATCTGAGCCGCGCCCACGGTTATGCGGTGTCGCTGAACGACCTCAGCGAACGCGTCAGCAGCAACTTCACCACCAAAGAGGCGATGGCAAAACGGGCGCTGACGCTGCTGGAGGAGGGCGATACGCTGTTTATTGAAGCGGGCAGCAGCAATGCGCATTTCGCCCGTGAGATTGGCCGCTCCGGGCTGGATGTCATGGTGGTCACGCCCTGCGTTTATGTGGCTAATGAACTGAAAAACTGCCATCAGGATGTGGTGCTGATCGGTGGCGTGCTGCAAAAACGCAGCGAGTGCCTCGTCGGGCCGCTGACGCATCTGTGCATCAATAACATCAATTTTAACAAGGTATTCATCGGCATTGATGGCTACCACCCGAACTATGGCTTCACCGGCCGCGATATTATGCGCGCAGAGAATATCCGCCTGGCAATTGAGAAAGGCGTGCAGAACTTTGTCATCGCCGAGTCGGCGAAATTCGGCAAGCTGTTCCCCTATAACGTGGCGAAGCACAGCGATATCGACACGGTGATTACCGATGCGGGCCTGCTGCTGAACGTCGAAACGGCGCTGACGCAGCAGGGCGTGACGGTGATGAAAGCCTGACGCTTTCATAAAACGTAGCCTGAGTGACTCAATCCTGCCGCAGATGAAAGCGCGCTTTCACTTATTGCAGGCGGCAGTGGATGTAACACCATTAATCAGTTAATTTCCATAGAGATACATCGCCATTCGCGCATTTAATTTGTGCATGTGGAAGCGTGATGGCGATCAAATTTAGCCACCAGGATTTCATTTATCTTGCTGTGAAACAAAATAGCTTTCATTTGAAAGGTAAACTGGCTTCCCGGAGGGTGTGATGGAATTTTATTTAGATACCGCTGACGTCGGCGTGGTGAAACGCCTGGCGGCGATCCTGCCGATCAAAGGGGTCACCACCAATCCCAGCATTGTGGCACGCAGCAGGCGTCTGCTCAGCAGCGTGCTGCAGGAGCTGGTCTCAATCCTGCCTGCTGACAGTACGCTGTTTGCTCAGGTGATCGCCCACGATGCCGCGGCGATGGTGGATGAGGCGCTGCAGCTGCGCGAAGCGGTGCCGGGACTGGTGGTGAAAGTGCCGGTGACGCATCAGGGGCTGACGGCGATTAAAGCGCTGACGCAGCAGAATATCCCGACCCTGGGCACGGCTGTATACGGTGCCGGACAGGGGTTTTACGCGGCGCTGGCCGGGGCGAGCTATATCGCGCCCTATGTGAACCGCATCGATGCGCAGGGCGGAGACGGTATTGCGCTGGTGAAGGAGCTGCAAACCCTGCTCGGGCTGCACTGCCCGCACAGTAAAGTGCTGGCGGCCAGCTTCCGCACGCCGCGCCAGGTGCTCGACTGTATGCTGGCGGGCTGCCAGGCGATCACCGTCGATCCCGACGTGGCCGAGCTGTTCCTGCTCGATCCGGCGGTCGACAGCGCGCTGCAGCGCTTCGATCAGGACTGGTCTGCGGCCTACGGTAGCCTGCAGCTGTCGTAGATCTCTTACTCGCTGGCGAGGTGCTGTTCCAGCTTCGCCAGCAGCGCCACCAGCTGCTGCTGCTCATCATCACTCAGGGCGGTCAGCATCGCTCTCTCATTTGCCACATGCTTGCCCACCAGCTCATCAATCAGCTGAAAACCGCTGTCGGTCAACTGCACGTGCACCGAACGGCGGTCGCCAACAATCGGCACGCGGATAAGGTGGCCGTGCTTCTCCAGGCGATCGAGGCGGCTGGTTAGCGTGCTGTTGTTGATCATCAGGGCGCTGACAATCTGCGACGGGTTCAGTGCGTAGGGCGCGCCGCTGCGGCGCAGGGTAGCGAGAATATCGAATTCGCTGCTGGAGAGCCCGTACTGGCTGAACAGCTGCTGGATTTTCAGCCCGGCGAAATAGCGGGTGCGGCCGAGCTGACCAATCACCCGCATGGGCGCGACATCGAGGTCCGGGCGCTCCTGCTGCCACTGCGCAATGATGGTGTCGATAGGCATCTGTGAACTCATCTTTCTGATATTCCTTCTTATTTTTTTACTGTCACTCGCATGCTTGCGCCAAAGTAGCATAATTTGGGCAAAAATATCATCCGCGGATATTTCACTTTCGAAATACTTTGACTGATTTATAACGCTGTCGTACTTTACGATCTCGTAATAAATTCGGCCTGTCGCCGGATAATGCGCGGAGTGCAAAATGATAGCGTTACGACACCTGGCGTTTCTCGCCCCCTGCGTGTGGGGCTCCACCTACTATGTCACTACCCAGTTTTTACCGGATGATAAGCCGCTGCTGGCGGCACTGATCCGCGCGCTGCCCGCCGGGCTGATCCTGATTTGTGGGGCACGCCTGCCGGAGTGGCGCTGGCTGCTGCGGCTGCTGGTGCTGGGTGCGCTGAATATCGGCCTGTTCTTTATCCTGCTGTTTTCTGCAGCCTATCGCGTACCGGGTGGGGTGGTGGCGCTGATTGGGGCGCTGCAACCGCTGGCGGTGATCGCGCTCTCCAGCCTGCTGCTTGCGCAGCGCGCCAGCAGAAGCCAGCTGCTGGCGGCCGGGCTGGGGGCGGTGGGCGTTTTTCTGCTGATTGCGCTGCCTTCAGGACGGCTCGATCCCGTCGGGCTGCTGGCGGCGTTTCTCGCCACCCTGAGCATGGGCAGCGGGCTGGTCTTAACGAAAAAGTGGGGCAGGCCCCCACGGATGAGCATGATGACGTTTACCGGCTGGCAGCTGCTGGCCGGTGGACTGGTGGTGCTGCCCGCCCAGCTGCTGACGGAGTCCTTGCCGTCAGCGCTGACCCTGACCAATCTGCTTGGCTATGCCTGGGTGGCGATCCCCGGTTCGCTGTGCGCCTACTGGCTGTGGTTTGCCGGCGCCGAAGCAAACCCCCCGGTGGTGATGTCGCTGCTGGGGTTGCTCAGCCCGCTGGTGGCGCTGATCATCGGCTATGCGCTGCTCGACCAGACGCTGAACGCCAGCCAGCGGGTGGGTGCGCTGCTGATTTTCAGCGTGGTGCTGATGGTGCAGTGGGGCAACGCGCGGCGCGTCCCTGCATCCTGACAATAAAGCTGCCCGCGCCTGCCAGCGTCAGCAGCGCCACCACGCCAGGCCAGCCCGCTTTTTCCAGCATCAGGCTGCCGAGCGCTGAACCTATTGCCATGCCAATAAACACCCCGGTGAACATCAGCGCATTGAGACGGCTGCGGGCGGCCGGTTCCAGGCCGAAAATCAGCGTCTGGTGCGATACCAGCGTAGCCTGCACGCCGAAATCAAAGCCGATGGCGGAGATGACAATCAGCGCCAGCTGGGCAGGTACCGGCAGCAGCGGCAGTAAGAACAGCGCCGCGAAGGAGACGGTCGCCAGCGCGGTGCTGAACTGCGTCACCAGCGCCGGGCCGCGGCGGTCTGCCATGGCGCCCGCCAGCGGAGCCGCCAGCGCACCGGCAGCGCCGGCGAGGCCAAATGCTCCCGCCGTGGCGCTGCCAAGCCCGTAGTGGTTATGCAGCATAACCGCCAGCGTCGACCAGAAAGCGCTGAATCCAACCGACAGCAGCCCCTGCGCCAGCGCGGCGCGGCGCAGTTCGCCATGCTGGCGCCAGAGATGGCGCATTGAGGCCAGCAGCGCCGGGTAGCTCAGACTGGTGCTCGGGGCGATATGCGGCAGGCGGCGCCATAAAATCAGCGTCATCATCAGCACCAGCGCCGCCGCGAGGATAAACATCACGCGCCAGCCAAAAACCTGCGCGACCAGCCCGCTCACCACGCGCGACAGCAGAATGCCAAGCAGCAGCCCGGTCATCACCGTGCCGACGGTTTTACCGCGCTGCGCTTCCGGTGACAGGCTGGCCGAGGCCGGAACAATATCCTGCGCCATGGTCGCGGTAATACCAATGGCCAGGCTGGCAGCCAGCAGCACCATGATGTTGCCCGCGGCGGCGCTCAGCAGCAGCGCCAGCGTCAGCAGCACGCCCTTGATGGTGATGATGGTGCGGCGATCGTGACGGTCGCCCAGCGGAGCCAGCAGTAAGATACCCAGCGCGTAGCCCATCTGCGTCAGCGTCGGCACCAGGCCGCTGGCGGTGACGCTGGCGTGCAGATCGCCGGATAAAATCGCCAGCATCGGCTGGCTGTAATAGATGGATGCCACGCTAAAGCCCGCGCCGCTGGCTAACATCAGCACGGTGCGGCCGCTGAGCGGTGGAGGAGTGAGTGATGCGCCGGAGAGGGTCGACATGTTGTGTAGCCTGTTAGTCAGTAGTGGATGCCGCTATTGTCCGCTGCGCAGGTGACGCTGGGTAGTCGCCTGGCGAGTAAAACTGTTATACGATGAGCGTATGAACAAATCTTCTCTTGCTGGCACGGACCGTATAGAACTGATGCAGACCTTCGTGCGCATCGTTGAAGCAGGCAGCCTGTCTGCGGCGGCCGCGCGTCTGGAAACCAGCCAGCCGACCATCAGCCGCCGCCTGCAGGCGCTGGAAAAGCTGCTCGGCCTGAAGCTGGTGCAGCGCACCACGCACGTCATGAAGCTGACCGAGGACGGCGAACGCTGCTATGCGCATGCCAAAACGCTGCTGGAGAGCTGGCAGGGGATCGAGGACGATCTGCGCGGCGTCACCGAGGAGCCGCAGGGCGTGCTGCGCGTGCTGGCTCCGCACGCCTTTGGTCAGGACCAGATGATCGCTCCGCTGCAATCCTATCTGCAGCGTTACCCCAAAATGACCGTCGACTGGATGCTGAGCGACCGCCGCCCGGACTTTATTGCCGAGGGTATCGACTGCGCGGTGCACGTCGGCCCGGTAACCGATCCGTCGGTGGTGGCCCTGCTGGTGGCGGAAGTGCCGCGTATTGTGATCGGCACCCCGGCGCTGCTGGCACAGCGGCCGCTGCCGCGCCATCCCCAGCAGCTGCAGGACCTGCCGTGGCTGTCGCTGAGTATTTTCTATCGCCACAGCGTGACGCTCAGCCATGAGCAGAGCGGGGAGATGCAACGTTTTGATATTCAGCCACGCCTGATGACCGACAGCCTGTACGCGCTGCGCAATGCGGCGCTGGCTGGGATGGGGGTGGGCATTGCCTCGTCCTGGGTGGTGGCAGAGGATATTGCGCGCGGTGAGCTGCTGCATCTGGCCCCCGAGTGGCAGGCTTCCGCGCTGCCGGTTTATCTGGTTTATCCGCATGCGCGCTACTACCCGGCGCGTTTACGCATGTTTCTGGCGCTGATGAAAGAGGTCATGCCGGCACTGAGCGGGACTCAGCACCCGGGAAGATAGAAGGGCGCCCGTCAGAAGCGCCCGTTAAGCGGTGATTAGAAGCTGTAGCTGACGCCCGCCTGCCAGGTACGGTCGCGGCCGATCCAGCAGTTATTGGTGTCGTAGCAGGTGAAGGTCTCTTTGTTGGTCAGGTTCTGCGCGCTGACTTTCAGCGTGACGCCCGACAGCGTTGCGTCCACTGCCGCCATATTGTAGGACAGCGCCATATCAAACAGCGTGGTGCCGCCCAGTTTGCCCTGATCGTTGGCCAGCGAAATCTCCATCGGACCGGTATAACGCGCACCGCCACCGACGGTCAGACCGCGCAGCACGCTGCTGTCGAAGGTATAATCCCCCCAAACGTTAAATGCATTCTCGGCCACCTGGGTAGGGCGCTTGCCCTGGTATTTATCATCTTTGGTATTCAGCGCGTGGGTATAGGCGTAGTTGGCGATGATAGTGATATTGTCGGTTGGGCGGGCGTTCAGCGACACTTCGGCCCCCTTCGACTCCACTTCCCCGGTTTGACGATAGTTCAGATAGCTGAGATCGGAAGTCAGCACGTTTTTCTGGCGGATAGTAAACACCGAGGCTGTCAGGGTGGTGGCATAGTCAGCCAGCAGGTATTTCACACCGCCTTCCAGCTGGCGGCTGGTAGTGGGTTTGGCGCTGGTCAGATTGCCGGTTGGCGACACGGGCAGGAAACCTTCGGAGTAGCTGATAAACGGCGCGATACCGTTATCGAAGGTGTAAAGCGCGCCGAGGCGTTTGGTCAGACGATGCTGTTCAACCCAGCTCTTATCGTTGTTGCTCAGAGAGTTGGTATTGGTTGAACGGTAGTCGTCATAGCGCAGTCCGGCGATCAGGCTTAGCTGGTCAAACTCGATTTGGTCCTGGAAGTAGTAGCCGGTCTGATTGTAGCTCAGGCGATTTTTCTGCGCGGTATACAACCCCAGAGCGGACTCTGACACCAGGTTGTAATCCGGGTGCAGCATATCGATATCCGGTGATTTCTGCGAGGCGTACTGATAGTTAAAGTGCGAGTCCAGGCGCTGGTGATCGATACCGACCATCAGATGGTTTTTAACGTCGCCGATATCTACCTGTTTGGTGAGCTGATTATCGATATTAAAGCTGCGCAGGTCTTCGTCGGTGGTGTAGGCAAAGCGCGGCAGGATAATGCTGTCCGCCGTCTGCGTCATGCTACCGGTGGCGTAGATGCTGCGCTGATGGGTATCGACATCGAAGTAGCGTGCTTTCTGCGCGAAGCCCCAGCCGCTGTCAAACTCATGTTCAAAACTGTAGCCAACGGACCACTGGCGCTGCTTAAAGCCGCTCCAGTTATCACCGGAGTAATCACGGCGGGAAGCGTGCCCCGAACGCAGATAAGCCATCGGCAGCGGATTAGACGGCGTCAGGCTTGGGATATCCTGGTACTGGGCATCAAGGGTCAGACGCGTTTTATCCGATGGCTGCCAGGTCACGGAAGGGGCCAGCAGGTAATTTTCTGATTGAGTGGAATGTGGCTGATCGTCGCCCGCGCTGGCCTTGCCGATAAAGCGGTAACTCCAGTCGCTGTCGGCAATCGCACCGGTACTGTCGATATAGCCTTCACGCAGGTTGCGGCTACCCGAATTAAAGCCCACTTCGGTTTGCTGCTCGCGCTGCGGTTTTTTACTCTGAATGTTGACCAGGCCGCCCGGCGATCCGTTGCCGTACAGCACAGAGGCCGGGCCTTTCAGGATATCCACGTGATCGATCAGGATCGGGTCAATATTGGCTTTAGTATTACCGGTGACGTTATACGGCAGCTGCAAGCCGTCGTAGAAGGTGTTATCGACGGTGAAACCGCGAATTTTGTACTCGCTCATATAGCTGGTCGAGCCGCGGGTTTCTGTCGACACGCCAGGCGCATAGCGCAGGATCTCATTCAGCGAGTTGGCATGGCGCTGGCTAATTTCCCTGCTGCTGACGCTGTTAATCACCTGCGGTGTTTTACTCTCCGGCACTGCCGACTTAGTGGCGCTGTTGGTGTAAGCCGGCAGGGTGGCTGCGGAGCCGTCACCGGAGGCACTGACCACGAGGGTGTCATCGGCGCTGGCGGCAAAAGCGGAAGAACTGAAGATGCTGGTGATAAGCACGGCAAGAAGGCACGGCTTAAAAGTAAACGTTTTCATGGTTGCCATTATGATAATGTGAAAGATAACGACAATTATTATCATTAGCGATTCAAAAACAATAAGGCGGTGAAAATAAAAACGGCAGGGAGGTTGATTGCGGGTGGCAGTTGGCGACTCAGTGAAAGCCGCATCTCACCTTCAGGCGGTTAAGCTCCTTCTCCTTGTCGAAGATGGGGAAGAGTGTCTGGCTGGCGTGCGCCACGTCCGATACCGGCACATCCTTAGTATGAAAGTGGTGGTTTTTTCAAAAAATTAATCACGCGAAAAAATAGTAAACTTTCATCAAAATATGAAAGGCGCGCCGCAGTTAATTTCAGCGTTTTCAGCGTTTTCAGCGATTTTACAGAGATGCAGGCGTATATTTGTACAGTAGTTAACAGCGAAAGATGGGTACAAAGATAGAGTAATAAAGAGTTATTAAACGCGGACTGAAGGTGCGTCAACACCAGCAGCCCGCTTACCACAGCAACTATACAAGGTAGTTATCATGGCTAAGCGCGATTGTAAGTCAGAACCGCAGGCAACTGAAGTACCGCAACCGACCCACCGCTGTGAGTTTCATAGCAGCGCCCTGCATCATGGGCTGTTTTTACGCGGAGAGTGGCTGGAGCAGGCGGGATTTATAACTTTCACGATAAAGCTTGTAGACTTAAAAGATGATTCTTTGCTTTGTCGATAAGATTTATGAACTCATCATAATTAAATTCAAAAATATCATCATCATTAGGATAAATAAGCACGCTTAAAGAATGTCTATCTTCAGATAGACAGATTTCACCCCACTGACACGATTAAATGATAACTCAACATAAAGATCATCTCTATCCGTAGAACTTCCTGCGCTATATTCCAGCATGATATTAACTCCATATTATTTAGATGGTTCACTGAAACCAATCAATCGTGAACCATCGGCATTAAATCTCAATGCACGGCCGTCAGGTGCAGTGGCTTCAACTACTGTAACCTTCTGTTTATTCTCAAAACAACTCTACTTTGAACTTTCGCATTAGGATTACTCAAGATCTCATTCACGATTGATTGAGCCTCTTGATTCAATACAGCAGCTTTCTGGCTGGTATATGAATATACCGAACCTTCTCTGCCACCATGTTTCTGTAAAGCACGCCCAGCATCAGTTAAACCATTTCTGTTAGGAGCCGATGCCGGGCTGCCTGATACTGATGGTACAACCGTTCACGCCGTAACCGGAGATTATGTATACGCTGAAGAAGGTCTGTAAGCTGTCGGCCCGTAAGCAGCAGCAGGTAACAGAGTTGGTCGAGGTGGTCAGCGGGCGGCAGATACAGAGCGGAAACAGGCTGGGGTATAGATAAAAATCCCGACATCGCGGCCGGGATTTGTTTTGCCTAAAGGTTAATGAAAATCGTCTTGTGTGAGCTGTTTACCCGTCGGGATGACTTCATTTTTATCAAAAGACAAAAGATTTTCTTTATCATAAAGCTTTATTGAGAACCCATAAAGTATCCCATCCTCTTCACTTATTCCCATAATTGCCTATATATATCTTGTTTTTTTCTTTGCAGTCAGTGGATATTTCCACTTCCTGGTAAAACCAATCTTATTTTCCACGAAAGCTTACCTTAGTTATTCCTGAGTGACCATTAGCGTATAAATGTTCTCTTCACCCTAACTGATATCAGGAAATAGGGGATCCAGACCGCAGCATGAATAACCTTCTGTGCGATTCGTTTTATATCAGCAGCGTTAACCTCAATCTGTAAAAAATGATCCGCTAGCCAAAGATCTGAAAGGTCAACCGCGATGGCTGTGATAAGTAGAGTGATATAGTACAGGGGGAGAGTGCGCTTTTTTCTGAAAAATAAGCTTCCGAGATAGATGCTACCAGTCACCAGAGCTAGCATCATAGCTGTTTCGTAAATTAATAGTGATTTTAACGTGTTGCTTATATTTTTGTAGTTAAACATCAATATATTCAAATTGTTTACAAAACTAGCTGTATAGAGGCAGCCGTTCAAAATCAGTGCGGTTAATGGGAACCACAGCCAGCCGCCAATTTTACTGAGCTCTTTTTTCTCACAGGCTGCGCAGTAATCAGATTCACTAATCGCGGGCTGGTCGCACTTGATACATTCCATTTTTTTGGATCTCCTATTCAAATTGTCTAATGTTTTAGTTAAATACAATTGGTGGGCATAAAGAGTGCCGCTATTTTGTGGCGCTATCAATGTAGTTGTAGCTGTTTAATACTCCTGCGCTGTTTAAATTCAACGACAGAATCTGATCTTTATCATTATTAAACGGGATGAAAAAATAGATGCGGCGATCTGTTCGGGTGGATTTGTAAATCCAGGTGTTCATCTTGTTGTATTCTACAGGAAAAGCCGGTACGCCCAGAAGTAGTAAAATATCCTTTTTTGTGGTGCTGCCAGCAGTTAACTTTTCCTTTATCGTGGTTTCTGTATAACCGTCAAGAGCGTTGGTGCGTGTTCTGTCAATATTCGCCATACAGCCTGAAAGAAATATGGCAAGTATGAATGTTAAAACGTTTTTCATTACTTAATTATCTCTTCAACGTAAATGCCCCTGCGTCCTAGCGATGTCCGCCGCCTGGCTGCCGATATCGCCGATAAGCTGCGCCTCCTTCAGGCGGTGCTGCTCCTTCTCCTTGTCGAAGATGGGAAAGCGCGCCGCAAATTTCCTTAGTTTTTTTTCGACGATTAGTCAACATTTCGGAGACCCAATATTTATTGAGACTTATTCAATCAAAATAAAAATCATTTAAAAAAAGTAGGTTTTCTTTGTGTCCCAGAGCTACTATCTCTGAATGAATTTCATCGAAGCTTCCTAGCAAAATAAAAATAATCCCGTTATTTTCCCAGACTTTTTTCATCCAGTCAGATATTTTCCCAAAACTTCCGTCTTGCTGGGAAATGTTATCAGCTTCGATGTTGGTAAAATATAATTTATCCTGGGAGTTAATGATTCCCTGAATAACTCCTACTGTGCTGATAGGGATTTTCCCTGTGCCAGTTAACACTAATCCCTTCTTTCCAGGGGTGATGTAAGATTTTTTATTATTTATTTTACTTACATCTATCCCCCGACTCTCAATCAAACCCCATGTCTTTTTGTGTTTTACAATTGCATTATCAGGTTGCTCTGGTGTTAATTCCAATATTACATTTATTTGCTTTTCTTCAGTAAGTGAAATTTTTTCTGCCATCATTTTCACTAAAGCTTCGCCCATTTTTTTGCGAGGCTCATTAGGCATTTCCCAGCTTAATGCAGAAATATTTTCCCCTTCAATGAAATATTTTTCAAATTTAGCTATCTCATTGTTTTTATTTATATTTTCAGCGTATCTTGTTACGATCTTAGTAGTCATAGTGATTGCCTGTTTGATCGTTAAAATGTGATCCACGATTTTGAGGGTCATCAACTCCAAAAAAGTGTCCTCCAGCATCATCTCGTATATAAATTTTCTGGGTTCCGCCGCCCGGTTTAGATACTTCAAACTCATAAATTAAACCTGGCTGTGGGTTTCCACGTTTATCTGTGTTAGGCAAGACTTGAGTTGGGCTCTGGCTAACAGGTATACCTGACTGCCTCTTGGCTTCATTGAATGCTCCAGCTCTTCCTGCTCCTTCTGGTGATAAATTAGCAGGTTTGTCACCTTCAGACTGATAAGCCAGATCATCCTTACCCGGCCCATCAGGGATCGGCGTAACCGTAGTATTGCCGCCCGTATCTGGTGCTCCATCGTTGTTACCTGTATGCGTAGCTCCGTTCTGATCGCGCTGATCTGGCGTGGTGAGCGAAGTATCCTTTTCACCCTGATGGCCCGGATTTTCCAGCTTACCGCCCGTCAGGTCATCCTTCACCGGCAGGGTTTCGGTTTTACTGCCAGAACCGTCCGAATGCTGCTGGCTTTGCGCTGAAACTATTGCCATCAGCACGCAGGCGTCATTTGCCAGGCAGCCCGCGCTCAGCCCTGCTTTTACCGCTTTCGTCAGCGCCAGCGCCGCCTGGTCGTTCGCGTTGCCTTTTCCTGCTTCGGCCATCGCCGCCGAGTTCAGCGTCTGCTGTGCCAGCATCTGTGACAGCATTCCCGCGCCGACCATATTGTTGCTGAGTTCGTTCTGGCCCGCCTGTGCGCCTGCAACGGCTCCTGCCGTATCGCCTCCGGCAACGCCGCCAGCAAGGCCTGCTGCCAGCGTTCCCAGTGCGACCAGCGTCTGTTTCTGCTCCTCGCTCAGCTGGCTGACGGGCACATCACCATACATTGCTTTTTTGATGGTTTCACCCATCGCCGCAGTCGTCAGCGCACCCGCAGCACCCGCCGCGGCTGAGTTCCCCTGCAGCTGTGCGATAACGCCAGCCACCACCGCATGAGCCATTACGCGGCTGGCCTCGTCCGGCGCGGTCTGCTTGATAACCTCGGCGATGTAAGGCGTGGAGCCGCCCGCAATGGCCTTCGCCAGGTCGCCGCCCGCCAGGCCCTGCACCGCAGCCGTGGCGGCCTGGATACCCTGCTGGAGCGCGCTGCCCGTGCCGTACTTCTGCATCTCGGCCTTATAAACGTCCGAGCTGCGCAGCGCTACCAGATATTCGGCCTTTTCTTTGTCGGTCGCATTCTCCTTCAGCGGGCCAAGCGCTTTTTTTGCCGCCGCCAGCCCGTTGAGGTCGCCCTGCGTCCTCGCAATATCCGCCGCCTGGCTGCCTATCTCGCCAATCAGCTGCGCCTCCTTCAGGCGGTTCTGCTCCTTCTCCTTGTCGAAGATGGGGGAGAGCGTCTGGTTGGCGTGCTCCACGTCGCGGCTCAGGTCAACCACGTCCTGCTTCTGGTTCGCCTGGTCACGCACGATAATCGTGCCGTCGCTGACCGCCGATTTCGTGGTTGAGCTGTCGCTGCCCCTGCCGTTAACGCCGGTCAGCAGGCCGTTGGCCATATTGCCGGCGAACTGGCCGCCGATGCTGCCGCCGCTGCTGACGCCGACGCTCTGGTGCTCCACCTGGTAGTCGGCCTGGTTGCGGATATCGCTGAAGCCGAGGGTGCCGGTATCCAGTTTGTTTTTCGCCGCGTCCGCCGTGGAGCCCATCACCGCGCCGTTCAGCTGGGTGTGCCCGCCGACCGTGACGTCAAAGCCGCCCTTACCGGCAAAGATGCCGGTCTGCTCCTCCACCGACCGCCAGCTGCTGTGCATTTTATCCCGGCTCAGGTTCGCCGAGGCGCTGCCGCCGCCGGAGCTGACGCTGCCGCCCGCGCTGGCGCTCTGCTGCTTCGAGTCGTAGTAGTCTTCGTCCTGCTGGCTGGTCAGGGTCAGGTCGCGGCCGACGTTTATCTTCACCGCCTCGCCGCTGGCCTGCGCCCCGGTCAGGGTGGCGTCGCGCCCGCTGGTGATGCTGAGGTTGCTGCCCGCGTTGACGGTGGTCTCGCTGTGGGTGGTGCCGTTGCCGGTCTCGCTGCCGCGCCCCCTGTTGACGCTGGCGTTGAGCGACGGGCCGTTCGACCCCTGGCCGAAGCTGATGCCGACGCCGACCGAGCCGCCGTGGCTCTCGTTCCTGCCGTCCAGGCGCTGGGTGTTCTGCGCCGAGGTCAGGTTAACGTCGCGCGCCGCGCCGAGGCTGATATCCTTTCCGGCCTGCAGCCGGCTGCCCTGCACGTTGAGGTCGGTGCCGGTGGCGTTCACCGTCAGGCTGTTGCCCGCGGTCAGGCTGCTGCCCTGGCTCTGCGTCTGCGTCGAGGTCTGTTCGGAGCGGGAAGACTGGCTGCCGTAAGAGAGGTTAACGCCCGCCATGCTGCCCGGCGCGCCGCCCGCTTCTGCCAGGCTGGCGGCCTGTGCCGCCTGCACCCCGGTCAGCGCGGCCTTCATGCCCTGCAGGGCGGCGAGGCGGCCGCTGCTCTCTTTACTGGCGTCGTTCGCCGTTGATACCGCCGAGTTTATGGCGCTGCCCGCGGTGCCGGAGAGCGCCAGGGTCAGGCCGCTCTGCTTCTGCTCGACCACGTGCCGCTGGCTGCTCTGGTTCCCGGCGGCGAGGATATTCACCTCTTTCCCCTTCAGGGCGATGTCCTTCGCCGCCAGCACGTCGGCCCCCTTCACCGTCAGGCTATTGCCCGCGCTCAGGGTCACGCTGCCGCCGGTGCTGCCCACGGTGCTGCCGAGGCTGCTCAGGCTGCGCGCCACGTCGGTGGTTCTGGTGCTGGAGGAGCCGGCCGTCACGCCGACGCCGCCGGTGCCGGACAGGCCGCTCTTCTTCTCCTGCAGCATATGCGACTCGTCGCGCTGCTCCGTGGCGGCGTTCACCGTCAGGCTGTTGCCCGCGCTCAGCGCCACGTCGTGGCTGCCCGCCACGCTGCTGCCGGTGACGGTCAGGTCGCGCCCGGCCCGCATCAGCACGCTATCGCCGCCGAGCTGGCTGCCGTTCACGCTCTGCTGGCTGACGGTGTCGCGCGACTCGGTGCGGGTTTTTGCCAGCATGCCGCTGCTGCCGGTGGCCTTGTAGTGCTGGTCGAGCGTGGTGCCGTCGGTGCCGTGCTGTACGCGGATGTCGTTGCCCGCCGCCACGCCGAGCTGCTGCCCGGCGTTGATGGTGCCGGCGGTCAGGTTCACGTCATGCCCGGCGGCGAGCGCCACGCTGCCCTTGCCGGTCACCGTGCTGCCGACCTGCCGGCTGCTGCCGTGGTGCTGCCAGTTGTCGCCCCAGCTGAGGTTGTCTTTGCTGCCGGTGTCGACGGTGGTGAGGTTCAGGTCGCGCCCGGCGCGGATAGCGGTGCTGCCGTTCTCGCCGCTGTTCACCACCTGCGCCGCGCTCAGGCTGACGTCGCGCCCGGCCTGCAGCGCCAGCCTGCCGTCCGGCTGCTGCACGTAGAGGCCCGCCACGCGGTCGACGGTGCTGCGGGCAAAGTTGCCGTCGGCACTTTCCGCGCTGCGGGTGGTGGTGGTGGCGCTGATGTCGCGCCCGGCCAGCGCCAGCAGGCTGTGCTGGCCCGTTACGGTGCCGCCAGTGTTGTTGATGTCGGTGCGCGCCTGCAGCGCGACGTCGCCACCCCGGATCAGGCCGCCGTTGTTGTTGATGTTCTGCGCCAGCAGCTGCGTGCGCTGCTGCGCGCTGATGCGCCCGCCGTTGTTGAGGTCGCCGCTCAGGTTCAGGCCGACGCTGTTCCCGGCCAGCAGCGCGCCGCTGCCGTCGAGGTCGCCCGGCTTGAGCGTGGCGTAGACCTGCGGCACCAGCACCCGCTGGCTGCTGCCGTCGGGCAGGGTGACCGTCTGCGCCACCATCCAGACGATATCGCCGGTCAGCAGCGCCATCTGCTGCGCCGTCAGCGCCACGCCCGGGGTGAGCTGGTACTGTTTGCCGAAGGCTACCCCGGCGTCCATCAGCCCCTTGTACTGCTCCTCGTCGCTCTGCCAGTTGCCGAGGTAGCGGCTGCCGGCGAGGGCGATGACCTGCTCGCGGATCAGGCGCTGCTCGTAGTAGCCGTCGCCCAGGCGCTTCAGCACGTTGTTCGGGGCGGTGGTGAAGGCGTTCATCATGTAGTCGGAGCTGAGCCACTGCTTTTTGTTGGTGAAGCGCGGGTCGGTCTCGATCAGGTACGGGCTGGTGCTGGCCGGCTGCACCCGGTACAGGCTGTTGTCGGGCACGCGGATGTCCGGGCCGACCAGGCGCACTACGTCGCCGGAGCCGATAGTTACCTCGAAGGTTTTGCCCGCCGGGACGGTGGCCGGGGTGATGGCGGCGGCGTCGCGCCCGCCAATTGTCAGGCCGCTGCCTTCGCCCCGGGCGTGGTCCTGCAGGGTGCTGGCGTTGAGGGCGATGCCCTGGATCACGGTCGGCGGGGTGTAGCCGGTGACGTCAACGTTGGAGGAGTCGCCGTGCTTCTGCTGATGGCGCGAGTAGAAGGTGGCGGTGCCCGCGTCGCTGATCTGGCGGTTGGCCGCCACCTCAACGTTATCCAGCGTGCTGCCCTGCAGGTTGAGGTCGCCGCCCGCCACAATCTGGCTCTTGTCGTTGAGCACGCGGTCGGCGCTGACGCTGAGGCTTCCCCCGGCGATAATCTTGCCGGGGTCGCTCTCTTTAACCCGGTCCTCGGTGATGGTGCGCACGTAGTCGTAGTGGGTAAAGCGGTCGCCGTCGGTGGTGTGGCAGATCACCCCCTCGATGCACAGGATGTTCACCTCATCCTGATAGATGTAGATGGTGTAATCCTTGTCGTTGTAGCGTACGCCGTTGTTCAGGTGCGCCACCTCGTACTCGGAAATGTGCTCCTGCGACACCAGCACGTTCTCCAGCGCAAAGTGGTCGTTGACGTTGTTGAGCTGCGCCACGTTGAGCGCCATATTGCCGCCGGACTCAATGGTGGCGCTGTGGTTGTTCAGCACGCTGGCCTGGCCGCTGGCGCGCCAGTCGGCGTCGAGCGTGCGGCCAAGCGCCATATCGCCATCGCTGTAGATCAGCGCGTGGTCGCGGTTGTTCAGCGTCTCCACGGCGAGATCCAGCCGCTGGCGGGCGGCAAGGGTTGCCGCCTTGCCGTTCTGCGCCAGGTTGTTCAGCGTGGTGGCGGCTATCGCCAGCGCATCACCGTAGATGCGGCCGCTGCCGAGATTGTTGAGCACCGCGGCCAGAATGCGGGTGTTGAAGCCGTCGATCAGACCGCTGTTATTCAACGTCTGCGTGGCCGTCAGCTGGGTTGTGTTGGCGCTAAGCTCCGCATCCGCGCCGTTCTGCATATTGCTGGCGGTCACCGCCAGCAGATTGCCCGCCTGCATCAGCGCCTGGTTGTTCAGGTCACCCTGGGTGGTCAGGTTCAGGTCGCGGCTGGCCTGCACCCTGCCGCTATTGTTGAAATCCTGCGTCAGGTCGAGGGTCATATCCCCCAGCGACAGCAGGGTGCCGTCCCCGCTCAGGCCGTCGGCGCGCAGGCTGAGGGTGTTACCCGCTTCGAGATTGCCGCTGCGGTTGGCGATCTGCTGCGCCTGCGCCTGCAGGTTGCCCTGCGCGCTGACCAGACCGCTACCGTTGTCCAGCGTGCCGCTCAGGAACAGCGACAGGTCGTTATCGGCCAGCAGGGCGCCGTCGCGGTTATCGAGATTCTGCGCGCGCAGGGACAGGCTGCTCCCCTGGATGCCCGCGCCGTCGCGCCGGGTCTGGCTGTTTACGATGTCCGCCGCGCTCAGCGTCACCGCCTGCGCACCCTGGATCAGCCCGCCAGTGTTGTCGATGCTGGCGCTGGCCGCCGTCAGGGTGATATCGCCCAGCGCCTGGATCTGCCCCGCGCGGTTATTGAGGTCGGCGGAGGTGACGGCGAGCGCGCCCTTGCTGCTGATATTCCCGGCGTTGCTGTTGTCCAGCCCGGCGCTGAATACCGACAGTGACTCCCCGGCGGCCAGCAGCCCCTGCTGGTTGTTGATATCGCCTGCGTTCAGCGTCAGTGAACCGAGCGCGCTGAAGGTGCCGCGCTGGTTATCAAAGGCGTTGCCCTGCGTGTTCCACAGCAGGCTCTGGCCGGACTGGACGGTGCCGCCAGCGTTGTTCAGCGCGCTGCTGGTAGCGGTGAGTTTGCCGCGCGCCAGCAGCTGGCCCTGCTGGTTATCGAAGGTGGCGGTATTCAGCGTCAGCGTGTTGCTGTTGCTGCCGAGTATGCCGCCGCGGTTGTCGATGCCGCCCGCAAGCGACAGCGTCAGATCCTGCAGCCCCCGCTGTTGCAGGTTGCCCTTCTGATTCGACAGGCGGTTGGCGGTCAGGTCGAGCTTATCCGCGCTGATTTTGCCGCCGTCGTTGTTCAGGCGGCCTGCGGTGCGGGCGCTGAGCTGATGGCTGGCGGAAACATTGGCCCCGGCGCTGCTGATATCGCCCTTGCCGGCATTCAGAGTGATGCCGTCGGCGGAGGTCTGGCTGCCGCTGAGATCGATAGCGCTGCCCGATGCCGTGAGCTGGCCTGCTGCCGCATTCTGACCGTTGGCGCTCAATATCCCCTGACTGTTGAGCGTCAGGTTGCCGCCCTGCGTGCCGAGGGAACCGTCGCGGCGCATCCCCGCCGCCAGGGTGCCTTTGGCGCTGCTGTGGATGCTGGCGGCGCTAATTGTGGTGTGCTGCTGCGCCGCGATAATGCCGCTGTTGCTGACGGCGGCAGCGGCGCTCAGCGTGGTGTCGCGCCCGGCATAGACCGTGCCGCTGTTGTTCAGGCCGGCTTGGGTCGTCAGCTGCACCGCCTGGGTGGCGCTGATGGCACCGCTGTTGCTTATTGTGCCGTCGGCATTGACCACCACATCCCCGGCGCTGGCACCGATAGCCCCGGCGTTATGCACGCCGACCCCGGCCTCGGTGCCGAGCAGGCGGATCTTATTGGCATACATGCCGCCCAGCGCTGCCACGTCGATCGCCACCTGCGGGTGCGCGCTGCCGTCGTCCGCTTTGCGCGTCGCATTCTGATTGGCGGCATCGACGCTGTTGCGCCCGGTGGTGACGGCGAGGTCTTTGGCCCACAGCCCGGCGTTGATTTTTACCGAGCGGGCGATGAGATCGGTATGGTCCTGCAGGCTGCTGTCCATGCCGTTGCCCTGAATGATGATTTCGCCGCGATCGACGTCATAACCGCTCAGCTGGCCGTTATTCATTTTCACCTGGCCGGTGGTCAGGGTGGCGCGGTTGGCGTTGATAAAGCCGCAGCCGCTGCAGGTAATGCCCGCCGGGTTAGCGATCACCACCTGGGCCTTTTGCCCGGCGACTTCGATAAAGCCGTTAAGCTGGCTGGGGTTGCGCGAGTTGACTTCGTTGAGGATGATTTTGGCTTCACCCTTTGCCAGCCAGGGATTGCCGGTGACCATCCCGGCCAGCTGCGTCTGGGTGCTGGCACGGCTGTTGTTCAGCACCACGCCTTTGTTGTTGACGTCGAACTGGCTGTAAACGTTGCGCGACACGCCGCCCGCGCTCGGGGTCTGAATATTGACCTGCGGCGTACCGTTAGCGCTGCCGATAATGGTCGGCTGCTGGTTATCGGGCGCGCGGCCATCGGCGACGATCGCCGCCTGCACCGGCTGCACCGCCCCAAGGGCCAGCAGCAGGGCGAAAGAGAGACCCTTAACTTTGCCGATCGGCTGGCTGAGGGTGTGGCCGGTGCCGGAAGAGGGCGACGAGCCTGCACGGCCTGAACGGGCGATCTCCGGGACGGCCATCAGCATGCCGCGCGCTTTGTTAAAAATCAGTCGGTATAAATTCTTGTTCATAGCTGCATCCCTGCATAATTTTCGGGTAGGGGATGACCTTGTTTCCGGTCAGCCCGCAATCACGGCACGGGTCGACCGGAAAACAAGGTCGACCCCTACGGCAGCCGCTTAGAAACGGTAGCCGACACCAATGCTGAAGCCGTTGATGGCGTGGTCTTTCTCGCCGTCATTCAGGCTTGAACCTTCGTAGCCAATATCCACGGCAATATTCTCAATCGGGTTGATCTGCACACCTGCGCCATACATAAATGAGGTTTTGCTGATGCTGCCGTCGCTGGTGCCCATATCGCGGTAAGAGCCTGCTTCATAGTTAAGCCAGCGGGTGCTGTAATCGGCTTTATTGTAATTAACGCCGATCAGGCCATAGACGCTGACGTAGGAATTAATGCGGTATGCCGGGCCCGCGGACAGGGAGTAGTATTTAAGGTCGACTTTGTTGTCGATAATATCTTTCGTCGCCAGGTAAGAGTAATCAGACTTCCCGCCCATATAGGTGAATGAACCGATAACGCTGAAAGGCGAATTCCACTCATAGCGATACTTAACGTTCACGCCATTGATGTTCTTCAGGTCCTGCACTTTGCTGTGCGCATACCCCAGAGTAATGGTTTGCCGATCGGCCTGGGCCTGCGTGCTTAAACCCAGTATCGCGACCAGTGCAGAGCGGATAAATAATGTTTTCATGTTTAATCCTTTAAGGTTGTTATATCTGCTTGCGCAGTTTTAGGTTGCTCATCCCGCCGCGAACTTTTCGCTGGCGGAAATTCGGGAATATCAACGGATAATGGTGAACCCGCGCGCCAGGCGCGCGCCTGCTGCGGGCTGATTTGCCTGCCCTTAAAATTCATCACCCGCATCCCGCGCCGTTTTCCCTGGTGATACAGAGAGCGGAAGCAGCGGTCGGGAAACAGCAGATCCGTCACCAGGCGGCTGATGGCGCGGGTGTCGCCAAACGGCGCGATCCAGTCGCGGATCCACAGGCGGTCGCCGCTCAGCCAGTCGCTCTCCTGCACCATAATCGCGGGCTGCGACAGGTAGCGGCGCTCCGCCTCGTTATCCAGCGACATCCAGCTCATAAAGAAAACCGGGCGACCCTCGCGGCTCACCAGCAGGTAGTGCTGATGCTTGATAATTGGCAGCAGCACCGTGGGCAGCGCATGCAGCGGCAGGTCGCGGTGCTGCGGCGAGTGCATCCACAGCCACACCGCGGCGCCGAACACTTCGGCTTCGCTGCGTTCCCCGCCCAGCAGCAGCGGGGCATGAACGTCATAAATTCCGCTTTGCATGGTGCGCTCCTCAGAAGTCCCAGTTCAGGCTGAAGCCCAGCGTCACCGGGCTGGTTTTGAAGCCATCCGGTTTGGCGATCGGCACGCCGGCAAACAGGTCATAGCCGGTTTTTAATACGTTGCCGCGCAGCCCGACCACGCCACCGGCTAAGTGGTTACCCACCAGATCCTCAATGCCGTGGCCGCTGACATGCCCATAGTCAGCCCCCAGATAGAGCTCCTGCGCAGGCAGCGGCGTGCTCCATGCCAAGTCGTTGCGCACCAGCCAGCCGCCGTTAGCGTTGAGGGTGCGTTCGCCGTCAAACCCGCGCACGCTGTAGCGGCTGCCAATGGCGAACTGCTCCTGCGGCGTCAGCGGGGTGCTGCTGATCTGGCGCTGATACTGCACGCTGTAGCGGAAATTCTGGCTGCCGATGGCAAACGGCACGTTGAGCTGGCTGCTGAGCTGCACGATTTTGCTCAGCGCGGTGGCGTAGCCGTTGGACTCTTCCGGTGCGGGCAGCGCGCCAAACCAGCGGGTGCCGCGCTGGTAGCTGACGCCCGCATCCAGCGTCGCCTGCCGGATGTAATGGCGGTGCTGCAGGCCGATGCGCCAGCCTGCGGTCTGGCGGCGTTGCACTTCCACTTCGGTATCGTTGACGTAGTTCTTTGACTCACGCATCAGTACCGCGTAGCTGAAGGTGGTTTTCTGGCTACCGCTGCGGTGCAGTACTTCGCTGAGTTCGGCCGTCAGATTGCGGCTTTTACCGCTGTAGCGATAGTCACCGTTCAGCCCGGCGACGTTCTGATGGTAGTCATAGTCGCTGCCGGTGACCGACAGCATCGCGTAGCGGAACGGCACCGAGTAGTGTGCGGTGACGTTCTGGCTGCCTTTGTCACTACCGGGCCTGACGGCGCGGGTGCCGGAGAGATAGAACAGGTCGCTGAGCGAGAAGGGGTTATCCAGCGACAGGGTCATACCGCCCTGATAGCGCCCGGTGCTGCGGGTGCCGGAATCATCGAGCGAGGCGCCCAGACGCCAGATTTTCGCCTGCTGCCAGTGCAGCATGATGTCGCTTTCACCCGGCTGTTCGCCGGGGACGATCTCCATGCTGGCCTGCACGGTCGGCAGGCGTTGCAGGTTCTCCAGCCCCTGTTCGATATCGCGAAGATCCAGCAGATTACCGGAGCGGGCGGGGAAGGCATTAAACAGGGTGACGTAGCGGCCGCTGTCCGGGGTCAGTTTCACCTGGTGAACGTAGCCGGGCAGGAGGCTGAGCCGCAGGATGCCACTCTTCAAATCCTGCTGCGGTGCCAGCACGCGGGTGGTGATATAGCCGTGATCCACCAGTCTGTTCTGCATGCTGCTCATCAGCAGGTTGATGCCTTTGC
The DNA here is from genome assembly GCF_024169515.1 of Erwinia aphidicola. Lineage (NCBI taxonomy): Bacteria > Pseudomonadati > Pseudomonadota > Gammaproteobacteria > Enterobacterales > Erwiniaceae > Erwinia > Erwinia aphidicola. The sequence continues at coordinate 2,213,360 of NZ_JAMKCQ010000001.1, forward strand.
CACCCAGGCACTGGCCCTGCGCCTGATTCGCCATGCGCTGCAGCGGCAGCCAGTGCGGTAAAGCGTCTTTGCCGCTTAGCACCACCTGGTCAATGTGGAAGCACGGGGTTTCCTGCGGGAATGCCAGTTTGCCGCTCTGGTCAACGTTGGGTTGCAGACGGATATCGGGCGTGGGCGGCAGCAGCTGCTGTTCAAGCGCCTTCTGCCGCTGCTGTTGCAAGATTAACTGCTCATCTGCCAGCGCCAGCGGGGAGACCATCAGCAGCGCAGGAAAAGCTAGCGCGCAGGGGCGGTAAGGCGCTGCCCGGCGCAAAAAATGAGGGAACAACATCAAACAATCCTTGTTAATGAAACGCTTAATAATTAGCCATGTTGAGGTGGCGAATAATAGGAACAGCCTGGTCGTTTTGCAACCAGTTGATGCGTTTCTAAGGGATCTTCTTAAGCGCAGCGGGGGGAGTTAACCCGCTATTTCTGAGTCAGGCTGAGGTTTTTGCTGCGTGTTGCCACCGTGCTGATTTTACCGATATGACCCGGTCAGTTCGCGCCAGGCAGGACAAAACAGAGGGCGCAGCAGAAGATGATAAATTTGTCATCTTTGCTCGTCGCCGCGCAGTAATGGTTTATTCTGTCGCTTGAGTTTTTCCGGTAAATCATAAGGATCGCACGATGAAGACGGTGGTGTTTGGCTATCACGATATGGGATGCAGTGGATTGCAGGCGCTGCTGGCGGCCGGTTATGAGGTCATGGCGGTTTTCACCCATGCCGATGTGCCGGGTGAAAATCACTTCCACGGTTCGCTGGCACAGCAGGCCGCTGAGCAGGGCATTGCGGTGTTTATGCCTGAAGATATCAATCAGCCATCCATCGTCGCGCAGCTCAGGGCGCTGGCACCTGAAGCGATTTTTTGTTTCTCATACCGTCAGGCGCTGAATGCAGAGATTCGCGCCTGTGCCAGCGTGGGAGCTTTCAATGTGCATGCCTCCCTGCTGCCTGCCCATCGCGGCAGGGCACACCTGAACTGGGCGCTGATTAAAGGGGATAAAGAGACCGGCGTCACGCTCCACCGTATCACCGAGCGGCCCGATGCCGGGCCGATACTTGCTCAACAGCGGGTGGCCATTACCCCACAGGATGATGTTTTTTCGCTGCATAACAAGCTGGTCGCCACCAGTGCGGCGCAGTTGGCCCTCTGGCTTCCTGCGCTGAAGGCAGGGCGGCTGACGGAAACGGAACAGGACGAAAGCCAGGCCAGCAGTTTTGGTGCGCGTAAGCCTGAAGACGGTGAAATCCATTGGCAGCAGAGCGCCGACGAGGTTCACAATCTTATCCGTGCGCTGACGCGGCCCTGGCCAGGCGCTTTTAGCGGCTATCAGGGGCAGCGCATCATCATCTGGCAGAGCCGGGCGATCAACGAATCTTCCCCGCAACCGCCGGGCACCCTGATTTCGATCTCACCGCTGATGGTTGCCTGTGGTTCTGGGGCGTTGGAAATCCTACACGCGGAGTGTGTGGCCATGGCCAATATGGCGGTTGGCGATAAATTAAGCGGCTGAGCGTAGAGTAAGCAGCGTTATTTTATTGATAATAAAAGTAAAAAAAATCTCCATGTCATATTTATTAAATGCCTTAAGGTATTCCTAATCTGCGGTGGCGACACTGGGTGCAATTGTTTGATAATGGGCCCAAAAGTTATGCCACTGCTTTACTTTAAAAGACCAGCGCTGAGCCGCATCTCTTATCTGATTCTCTTTTCACTCTATATCTCAGTCTTTCTGAATATTGCCTATTACCGTCAGGTTTTAGTGGATATGCCGCTTGATAACCTGCGCACCGTGCTGGTGTTCCTGTCGATGCCGGTGGTGGCTTTTAGCGTGATTAATATCATCACCACGCTGGCCTCGTTCCTGTGGCTCGACCGCCCGGTGATTGCCCTGTTTATCCTGGTCTCGGCCTGCGCGCAGTATTTCATTATCAATTACGGCATTGTGCTCGACCGTTCGATGATCGTGAACATGATGGACACCACCGCATCGGAGACCTTTGCGCTACTGACGCCGAAAATGGTGATTACGCTGCTGCTGACGGCGGTACTGATGATGGTGATGGCGTTCTGGGTGCGGATTAAAAAGACGCAGCCGCTGTGGAGAAGCGCGCTCTATCGCCTGATCGGCGTGGCGATCTCCATCTGCCTGATCCTGCTGGTGGCGCTGTTCTTCTACAAAGATTATGCCTCGCTGTTTCGCAATAATAAGGAACTGGTGAAGGCGTTAAGCCCGTCGAACAGCATTGTCGCCTCGCTCTCTTATTACTCGCATCAGAAGCTGGCGAATGCTCCGCTGATTAAGATTGGCGAGGATGCAAAGCTAAACCCGTTAATGAGCGGCGGTAAAAAAAATCTGACCATTATCGTGCTGGGTGAAACCACGCGCGCGGACAACTTCTCGCTGGGCGGCACTTATTCGCGTGAGACCACGCCGCTGCTGGCAAAAGAGGATGTGGCTTACTTCCCGCACACCATTTCGTGCGGCACGGCCACGGCGGTGTCGGTGCCCTGCATGTTCTCCAATATGCCACGCGCCCATTACGACAGCGACCTTGCCGCTCACCAGGAGGGGATGCTGGATATCATTCAGCGCGCCGGTATTCAGGTGCTGTGGAAGGATAACGATGGCGGCTGTAAAGGGGCCTGCGATCGCGTGCCGCATGAGGATGTCACCAGCCTGAACCTGGCAGATATGTGCATCAACGGTGAATGTTACGACGAGGCGCTGTTCCACAATCTTGAGGATTATATTCAGAACCTGAAAGGCAACGGCGTCATTGTTCTGCACACCATCGGCAGCCACGGCCCGACCTACTGGCACCGTTATCCGCCACAGTTCCGCAAATTTACCCCGACCTGTGATACCAGCCAGATTCAGGAGTGCTCGCAGCAGCAGCTGATAAATACTTACGACAATACCATTCTGTATATCGATTACATCGTCGATAAAGCGATTAACGTGCTGAAATCACATCAGGATCGGTACACCACCAGCCTGGTTTATCTCTCCGATCACGGTGAGTCGCTGGGGGAAAACGGCGCCTATCTGCACGGCCTGCCGTATGCGATTGCGCCGATGACGCAGAAGCACGTCCCGATGTTGATCTGGCTGTCGCCGGACTATCAGCAGCGCTATGGCGTTAACGGCGAGTGTCTGAAAAAGCTGGCGAAAAACGATGAGTTTTCTCAGGACAACCTGTTCTCCACGATGCTGGGATTAACCGGCACGCAGACCAAAGAGTATGTTCCAGGGGATGACATTCTGACGTCATGCCGGAGTCGATAATCCATGAAAATTCTTATTGTCGAGCATGATGCCCTGCTTTTGCAGGGCCTTATTCTGGCACTGGAAGGCGAAGGTTATGTTTGCGAAGGGGTCGCCACCCGGCGGGAGGCGGAAACGCATCTCGCTTCCGGCTTATACCAGCTGGTGATCCTTGACCTCGGGCTGCCGGACGGCGCGGGCCTCTACCTGCTGTCACATTTATGCCACCAGATTAAACGCTTGCCGGTGCTGATTATCACCGCCCGCGACGCGGTCGATGAGCGTATTGCCGGGCTTGAAGCCGGTGCGGACGATGACATCATCAAGCCCTTTTCGAACCAGGAGCTGCTGGCGCGGGTGCATAAACTGACCCACTCCGGGATTCGCGGGCGACAGCAGGTGGTGGTCGACGATCTGCGCCTCGAAATGAAATATCGCCAGATTTTTATGAACGATCGGGCGCTCGAAATTACCCCCAAAGAGTATGTCATCCTGGCGCGCCTGATGATGAGCGTTGGCAACCCGGTGCACCGCGATACGCTGTGTGAGGATATTTATCAGCGCAGGAGCCAACCCACCACCAACGTACTGGAAGTGCATATCCATAACTTACGGGAGAAAATTGGCAAAGAGCGCATTCGCACGGTGCGTAGCTTTGGCTATGCGTTAATCAGGCAGGGGGAAAAAGACAAAACCTGATGACAGCATGAGGTGGGGTTCACAGAGTAAACCAGATGTACAGAAAGCTCACCAGGGCCAGCGAAGTGAGCGCCAGCGCGGCTGACGCGTTAATTACCGATTTCATCACGACAGACTCCTGAAAAAAAAGTAATGATATGGCTAAAATATTAAGACCACCTTAAGGCAGCGTTAATTTTCCCCCTCCTGTTTTTGATCCGCCCGCTGCACGATTTCTGCGCACCGTTTCTGGCCGCTGTCGCCTCAATTTCTTACTCTTTTAACTCTTCCTTTCTCCCTCCTTGTTACCCGGCCAAATTGCCAGTCGCGCAATATGTGCTCTTTTTTTCCTGACAGGGAGAAACCCGAAGCGGCAAAGTATCGTAGCGCTCGTGAAATCTTTGTGCGCATAACTCATTATTTTGTTTGGGTAATTTTAATTTCTCTTCTACGGAGATAGATTGTTCAGCGTTGCGTTTAATGTTTAGTTAAGGAAGCTCATATAGGATTAATCTGCATCTCATGATGGGCGTGGGCTGAGATAACCTGCGGCTATTCCCGACAGAAAAATATGCGTGCTGAGAGCTAACTGTCACATTTAAGTAAAATTTTATGTGTAATTACTATCCCTGCGGGACGCCAGAAAAGCACGTTGTGCTAAATTGAACAGACTGAAAACATTAAAGGATTTTAATAATGGCGTTCCTTCCCTTTTCGCGCCCTTCACTGGGTGAAGCGGAGCTGGCCGCGGTACAGGAAGTATTTCAATCCGGCTGGATCACTACCGGGCCAAAGTGTGCTGAGCTCGAACAGGCGTTCTGCCAGCTAACCGGTAATCAGCATGCCATCGCCGTAAGTTCGGCCACGGCAGGTATGCACGTCACGCTGATGGCGTTAAATATTCAGGCGGGTGATGAAGTGATCACGCCGTCAATGACCTGGGTTTCAACGCTGAATATCATCACGCTGCTGGGCGCTACGCCGGTGATGATCGATGTTGACCCGGAGACGTTAATGGTCACGCCAGAGGCGGTTGCAGCGGCGATCACCCCACGTACCAAAGCGATCATTCCCGTCCATTACGCCGGTGCGCCTGCGGATATCGACGCCATTCAGGCCATTGGTCAGCGCCACGGTATTGCGGTGATTGAGGATGCCGCGCACGCGGCGGGGACCTACTATCACCAGCGCCATGTCGGCGGGCAGGGGACTGCAATTTTCTCCTTCCACGCCATCAAAAATATGACCTGCGCAGAAGGCGGGCTGGTGGTGACGGACGACGCCGCGCTGGCCGAGCGCATTCGCATGCTGAAATTCCACGGCCTCGGCGTTGATGCGTTTGACCGCCAGACTCACGGCCGCCAGCCGCAGGCGGAGGTGATCTCCCCCGGGTTTAAATACAACCTGCCGGATATCAGCGCGGCAATCGCGCTGGTACAGCTGGCAAAGCTGGACGAGATCAACGCCCGCCGCAGCGCCATCGCACAGCGTTATCTTGCCGCGCTGCAGGACACGCCATTCAAGCCGCTGGCCCAGCCGGGATGGCCACACCGGCACGCCTGGCATCTGTTTATTATTCGCGTCGACGAGACCACCTGCGGCATCTCCCGCGATGGGTTGATGCAGGCGCTGAAAGCGCAGGATATTGGCACCGGGCTGCATTTCCGCGCGGCGCATACCCACCGCTATTACCGCGAACGCTATCCGCAGCTCTCGCTGCCTGCTACCGAGTGGAACAGCGAGCGTATCTGCTCCATCCCGCTTTTTCCTGATATGACCGACAGTGACGTCGAGCGCGTGATTACTGCACTGCGCGGGCTTGCCGGGGTTTAAATGATGACGGATAAAAAAATTGAGAAAGTGTCGGTGGTGATCCCGGTTTATAACGAGCAGGAGAGCCTGCCCGAGCTGATCCGCCGCACCGAGGCTGCCTGTCAAACGCTGAATCTGCGGTATGAAATCCTGCTGGTGGATGACGGCAGCCAGGATGCCTCCGCCGAGATGATCGCCGCCGCCGCCGAAACGGCCGGCAGCCATGTGGTGGCGGTGCTGCTGAACCGCAACTACGGCCAGCACTCGGCGATTATGGCCGGGTTTAGCCATGTGAGCGGCGATCTCATCATCACGCTGGACGCGGATTTACAAAACCCGCCGGAAGAGATCCCCCGGCTGGTTGCTGCTGCTCAGGAAGGGTATGACGTGGTGGGCACGGTGCGCCAGAACCGCCAGGACAGCTGGTTCCGCCGCCGCGCGTCGCGCACCATCAACCACCTTATCCAGCGCGTTACGGGTAAGGCGATGGGGGATTATGGCTGCATGCTGCGCGCCTATCGTCGCCATATTATCGATGCGATGCTCAACTGCCATGAGCGCAGCACCTTTATTCCGATCCTCGCCAATACCTTTGCGCGCCGTACCATTGAGCTGCCGGTGACGCACGCCGAGCGCGAGTTTGGCGACTCTAAATACAGCTTTATGCGCCTGATTAACCTGATGTATGACCTGGTGACCTGCCTGACCACCACGCCGCTGCGCATGCTCAGCGTGCTTGGCAGCCTGATTGCGCTGTCAGGGTTTGCCTTCTCCCTGATGTTGATCGTGCTGCGCCTGTTTTTCGGTGCCGCCTGGGCGGGCGAAGGTGTCTTTGTGCTGTTTGCCATCCTGTTTATGTTTATCGGGGCGCAGTTTATCGGTATGGGGCTGCTCGGTGAATATATCGGCCGCATCTACAACGATGTGCGGGCCAGACCTCGCTATTTTATTCAACGCGTTATCCATCCTAAGAAAGACGCTTCAGTACAGGAATCCGAGTAATGAAAACCATCGTTTTTGCTTATCACGACATGGGCTGTGCGGGTATCCGCGCGCTGCTTCAGGCAGGTTTTTCCATCAGCGCGATTTTCACCCATGCCGATCGGGCGTCTGAGAATCATTTCTTTGGCTCGGTAGCGCGTCTGGCGGCGGAAAACAGCATCCCGGTGTATGCCCCTGATGACGTCAATCACCCGCTGTGGATCGACCGTATTCAGGCGATGGCACCAGACCTGATTTTCTCCTTCTACTATCGCAACCTGCTTTGCGACCGCATCCTTAACAGCGCGCAGCACGGCGCGTTTAACCTGCATGGTTCCCTGTTGCCGAAATATCGTGGCCGCGCGCCGCTTAACTGGGCGCTGGTTAATGGGGAAAGCGAAACCGGGGTCACGCTGCACCGCATGGTGAAACAGGCCGATGCGGGTGAGATTGTGGCCCAGCAGCGTGTCAGCATTGAAGCGGAAGATAACGCGCTGACGCTGCACCATAAGATGGTGAAGAGCGCCAGCACGCTGCTGGAAAACATTCTGCCGGTGATGAAGCAGGGCACCATCACCGGCCAGCCGCAGGATGAAACGCAGGCAACGGTGGTGGGCCGCCGTACGCCAGAAGATGGGCGTATTAACTGGGCGCTTTCGGCGCAGCAGGTCAATAACCTGATCCGCGCCGTCACCGATCCGTGGCCGGGCGCTTTTGCCTATGCCGGGACCTCAAAATTTGTGGTGTGGAAAGCCAAAGTGCTGGCGAGCAACAGCCAGGCTAAGCCAGGCACCGTGCTGTCAGCAGAGCCGTTTGTGGTGGCCTGCGGTGACGGTGCGCTGGAAATTCTCACTGGTCAGACCGAAAACAGCGTCTATATGAACGGCAGCCAGCTGGCGCAGAACCTTGGCATGGTAACGGGCGCGCTGCTCTACTCCAGGCCGGTCGCGGCGATCAAACGCCGCACGCGCGTGCTGATCCTGGGCGTCAATGGCTTTATCGGTAACCACCTGACCGAGCGTCTGCTGCGCGATGACAATTTTGACGTGTTTGGCCTCGATATCGGTTCCGATGCCATCAGCCGCTTTGTCGGCCATCCCCGTTTCCAGTTTGTCGAAGGGGATATCAGCATTCACTCCGAGTGGATCGAGTATCACATCAAAAAATGTGACGTGATCCTGCCGCTGGTTGCCATCGCCACGCCAATTGAATACACCCGCAATCCGCTCCGGGTATTTGAACTGGACTTCGAAGAGAACCTCAAAATCATTCGTGACTGCGTGAAGTACGGTAAGCGCATCATCTTCCCGTCGACGTCCGAAGTGTACGGGATGTGTACCGATGCCAACTTCGATGAGGATAACTCCAACCTGGTGGTTGGCCCCATCAACAAACAGCGCTGGATTTACTCGGTGTCGAAGCAGCTGCTGGACCGCGTCATCTGGGCATATGGCGAAAAAGAGGGGCTGCGCTTTACGCTGTTCCGCCCGTTTAACTGGATGGGACCGCGCCTTGATAACCTGAATGCCGCGCGCATTGGCAGCTCGCGCGCCATTACCCAGCTCATTCTTAATCTGGTGGAAGGTTCGCCGATCAAGCTGATTGACGGTGGCCGTCAGAAGCGATGCTTCACCGATATCAGCGACGGCATTGAAGCGCTGTTCCGCATTATAGAAAACAGAGATAACAACTGCGATGGGCAGATTGTGAATATCGGTAATCCGGATAACGAAGCCAGTATCAAAGAGCTGGCCGAATGCCTGCTCGCCAGCTTTGAGCGCCATCCGCTGCGCGACCGCTTCCCGCCGTTTGCCGGCTTCCGCGAGGTGGAAAGCAGCAGCTATTACGGTAAAGGCTATCAGGATGTGGAACATCGCAAGCCGTCTATCCGTAATGCCAAACGTCTGCTGGGTTGGGTTCCGACGGTGGAGATGAACACCACCATCGATAACACGCTCGACTTCTTCCTGCGCACCGTTGAGCTGCAGGAGGGCGATGAATGAGAAAAGTCGGTCTGCGGGTTGATGTCGATACCTGGCGCGGAACCGAGCAGGGGGTGCCTGCGCTGCTGAATGTGTTTAACCAGCATAATATTCAGGCCACTTTCTTCTTCAGCGTTGGACCAGACAATATGGGGCGTCATTTATGGCGCCTGTTAAAACCGCGTTTCCTGTGGAAAATGCTGCGCTCGCGCGCGGCATCGCTCTACGGTTGGGATATTTTGCTGGCCGGCACCGCATGGCCGGGCAAGGTGATTGGCGAGGGGTTGAAATCTACTATTCTGGCCACCGCCGAACATCATGAAGTGGGCCTGCACGCCTGGGATCACTTCGCCTGGCAGACCTGGGCTGGCGTCTGGCCCAGCGCGCAGCTCGACAGGCATATCGCTCTCGGGCGCGAAGCGCTGGAAGCGATTATCGGGCAGCCGGTAACCTGCTCTGCCGTGGCTGGCTGGCGTGCCGATGGCCGGGTGGTGCAGGCCAAGCAGGGCTGCGGATTTACCTATAACAGCGACTGCCGGGGCACGGCACCGTTTCGCCCGCTGCTGAGTAACGGGCAGCCGGGCACGGTGCAGATCCCGGTCACGTTGCCCACCTGGGATGAAGTGGTGGGGCCAGCGGTCAGCGCCGGGCGCTTTAACGACTACATCCTCGCCAAGATTCATGCCGACCAGGGGACGCCGGTCTATACCATTCATGCCGAAGTGGAGGGGATTAGCCAGCTTCAGGCTTTCTCCGAACTGCTCCAGCGCGCTAAGGAGCAGGGATTGCAGTTTTGTCCTTTGAGCGAGCTACTGCCGCAAGATGTAAACACTTTACCGACCGGAAAAATTATCCGTGGTCATATTGCCGGTCGCGAAGGATGGCTTGGCTGTGAAACTTTGACAGGATCATCGGAATGACGACAACCAGCAAATCGCTCTTATTGATTTCATTATTCATTCTCTATTACTTAATCCCGATTGAATTCCGCCACCTGTGGCAACCTGACGAAACGCGTTACGCGGAGATCAGTCGCGAGATGCTGCAAAGCGGCAACTGGGTAACGCCGCATTTCTTTGATTCGCGCTATTTCGAGAAGCCGATAGCCGGTTACTGGTTCAATAACATTGGCCAGATGATATTTGGTCATAATAATTTTGCCGTGCGCATCGGTTCGGTATTTTGCACGCTGCTCAGTGCGCTGATGGTGTACTGGCTGGGGCGGCGCATCTATGGCGGGCGCGCCATTGCGCTGACGGCGAGCGTGATTTTCCTCACCTCGCTGCTGGTCTACGGCGTGGGCACCTACGCGGTGCTCGACCCGATGCTGGCGCTGTGGATGACGGCGGCGATGTGCTGCTACTGGTTCGCCAGCGAAGCGGTGAGCGTCAGGCAGCGGGTGCTGCGCTATCTGCTGCTGGGATTAGCCTGTGGTATGGGCTTTATGACCAAAGGTTTTCTGGCGCTCGCGGTGCCGGCGATCGCCATTCTGCCCTGGGCGATCTGGCATCAGCGCCTGCGTGAACTGCTGGTTTACGGTCCGCTGGCGGTAGTCAGTGCGGCGCTGTTAAGCATGCCGTGGGCGATGGCCATTCATCAGCAGCAGCCTGACTTCTGGCACTATTTCTTCTGGGTTGAGCATATTCAGCGCTTTGCCGACTCCGATGCCCAGCATAAAGCGCCATTCTGGTATTACCTGCCAATTATCGTGGCGGGCGCGCTGCCGTGGGCGGCCCTGTTACCCGGCGCGTTATCGATGGGCTGGCGCGAACGACAGCAGTCTGCCGGTGGACTGTATTTACTCAGCTGGGTGGTGATCCCATTCCTGTTCTTTAGCATCGCCAAAGGTAAGTTGCCGACCTATCTGCTGCCGCTGTTTGCCCCGCTGGCCCTGCTGATGGCGCAGTATGGCTACCGCCTGGCGCAGCAGGGCAGCCGCATCCTCAAGGTGAATGGCTGGATCAATGTTGCCTTTGGGCTGGTTTGTGTCATCGCGCTGCTGCTGGTACTGGCTCCATGGGGATTGAGCCACCGCCCGCTCTACCCGGCGCATCAGATGCTGGCGCTGGGGATGGCAACGCTCTCCTTCGCGGGCTGGGCGCTGGCGGGCCTCCTGAGCCTGCGGCCCGGTGCTCACCGCTGGCTAGCCGCGGCGCTTTGTCCGCTGGCGCTGGCGCTGTGCGTAGGAGCGGCTATTCCGGAGAGCGTGCAGAACACCAAACAGCCTCAGGTGTTTATCCAGCCTATCGCGGATAGGCTGGCTGGCAGCCGCTTTATTCTTAGCGATAACTCAGGGATCGCCTCCGGCATCGCCTGGGCGCTACAGCGCAGCGATATCCTCGCGTTCGATAAGAAGGGTGAATTGAGCTATGGCCTGAGCTACCCGGATGCGCAGGCGCGTTACGTCAGCGAGCAGGATTTCCCGCAGTGGCTGGCGGCCCATCGTCAGGATGGAACCGTTTCGCTGGTGCTGATGCTCAACCGTGGTGAAGCGACGCCGACCAATCTGCCGCCCGCTGATTATGTCTATCGTGCCGATCGCTTGCTGCTGCTGCAGTACTACGCCGTAAAATGATCATCAGCCTGCTGTTGGTGCTGTTAACCAGTCTGCTGACCTGTGCCGGGCAGCTGTGCCAGAAACAGGCGGCACATCAGACTCAGCGCCGCCTGATGCTGCGCTGGCTCATTGCCAGCGTGCTGCTGTTGGCAGGCGGCATGCTGGTGTGGCTGATGGTGCTACAACGGCTGCCGGTTAGCCTGGCTTACCCGATGCTGAGCATCAACTTTATCCTGGTCGCGCTGGCGGGGCATTTTATCTGGCGTGAACAGCTCACGTGGAATCAGTGGCTGGGTACAGCGCTGATTATGGTGGGCGTGGCGATGATCGGGAGTTACGTATAATGGGGTACGTTTTTGCCCTGTGCAGCGTGATGCTGGTGACGCTGGCTCAGCTGATGCTGCGCTGGTCGATGGTGAGATTGCCGGGCATTGAGGAGATCGCCGGGCAGTGGCAGCAGCTGTCGCTGCCTGCGGTGATAGCGCTGTGTGCCGGCTTGCTGGCCTATACGCTGTCGATGCTTTGCTGGATGCTGGCGCTCAGGCGTATCGCGCTCAGCCGGGCTTATCCGCTGCTCAGCCTGAGCTATGTGCTGGTGTGGCTGTTGGCGATCGCGCTGCCGATATTCTCCGAACCTTTCCATATCGGGGCGCTGATCGGCGTGCTGCTGATCATTATCGGGCTGGTATTGAGCTGCCTGAAGCCTGCGGTAAAAAAGCGGTAAGCACAGAAAGCAAAAAACCCGCCAGAGGCGGGTTTTTCTAAATATGGTGCCCGAACCCGGAATCGAACCAGGGACACGGGGATTTTCAATCCCCTGCTCTACCGACTGAGCTATTCGGGCAACGGGGCGCATTAAACCGTAAAGGCCGTTCGGCGTCAACGGCTTTGTCATAAAAAAGACGCAAACTCCCGCCGACTGCCTGCTTTTTGCCCGCCTGGATTAAAAGCTGTTCAGCTCAGCGCACCGTTCTTGCGGCACAGCGCAAAGTTGAGCACATCTTCCGCCAGGCAGCGCGCAGTCTCGACATCCTCTACCTGGCGTTTAACCAGCAGGCGTGACAGGCAGCCCTCCAGAATCAGCTCCATCTGGTGCGCGACGCCCGCAGGGTTGTCCGTTTCCAGCTCGCTCAGCAATTGATGAGTGAACTGCCACGAAGCCTGTTTTTGCAGCTCGGCAATCTGGTGGATCGGGTGCTCCGGCTGCGGATAGAAGCTGCAGGCGGCAATAAACAGGCAGCCGGGATAGCGCTTATTGTTCACCGCATCGGCCAGCACCTGGTAACGGGCCAGCAGTTTTTGCCCGGCGCTCAGGCTATCATCCAGCAGCAGCTGGCGGCGCCACACGTCGATCTGCTGGCCGTGATAGCGCAGCGCGTCATACAGCAGCGCGTCGCGATCCGGCCAGAAGCGCTGCAGCTCCTGTGCACTGCAGTCCAGTTCACCCGCCATCATTTCAAGAGAGGTGGTCGCCGCAAGGCCATGCTGCTCCAGCACGTTCAGAGCCTGTTCAAGTACGTGTTCACGCTGCACGCGGTTCTCCTCTTTTACACTTCATTATCGAACCTTAGTGTCGTTTAACGCGCCAGTTTCTGCAAATGCGCGCGGAAAGCGGCAGGTTTCATCCAGCCGGTGATGCGCGAGCCGGGAATTTCGTGGCCGCTGGCATCGAAGAACAAAATGGTCGGCAGGCCGAGCACGTTCAGGTGCTGGAGCAGGGCGCTGTCGGTGGCACTGTTGGCGGTGACGTCCGCCTGTAACAGCTGCAGCTGGCCGAGCGCGCTCTGCACCTGGCCGTCGCTGAAGGTGTACTTCTCAAACTCTTTGCAGGCCACGCACCAGTCGGCATACAGATCGAGCAGGGTGATTTTGCCCGCGCTGTTTTGCAGCTGCTGGTTGAGCTGCTCAACGCTGCTGACGCGGTTAAAGCTGAGGTGCGCGGCCGATTCTGCCGTTGGCGCATTGCCGAAGGCCCAGTCCTGTAACGGGCGGGCAGCAATCAGCATGGCGCCCAGCAGCAGGATTTGCAGCACGCGCAGCCAGCCGCGGTTGGCTTTCAGGCTGCTGATAAATGCCCAGCCGAAGAAGGCCACGCCCAGCGCGCTCCACAGGCGCAGGCCCCAGGCATCGCCGATAACGCGTTCCAGCAGGAACACCGGCAGGGCGAGGATGACGAAGCCGAAGCCCTCTTTGACCGTCTGCATCCACGGGCCGCTTTTCGGCAGCAGGCGGTTACCAAACAGCGTAATGGCAATCAGCGGCAGGCCCATGCCCAGCGCGTAGAGATACAGCGTGCCGCCACCGGCCAGCATATTGCCGCTCTGGGCGATATACAGCAGGATGGCGCTGAGCGGGGCAGTGGTGCACGGCGAGCAGATCAGCCCGGCCAGCGCGCCCATCAGGAATACGCCGGGCAGCGATCCCCCCTGCTGGCGGTTGCTCCACAGCGTCAGGCGGGTCTGCAGGGAAGAGGGCAGCTGCAGGCTGAACAGGCCAAACATCGACAGCGCCAGCACGATAAACAACGCGGAAAGCACGATCAGGACGGCGGGAGCCTGCAGCGCCGCCTGGAAGCGCAGCCCGGCAGCGGCGACAACAATCCCCATCACCGTGTAGGTCAGCGCCATTCCCTGCACATAGACCATCGCCAGCGCGAACAGGCGGCCCAGGCGGTACTGGCGGTTACCGCCGAGGATAATGCCGGAGATTAGCGGATACATCGGCAGTACGCAGGGGGTGAACGCCACGCCAATCCCAATCAGCAATGCCCACAGCGGGGAGAATGGCAGGGTATTATCGCTGCGGTTATCCGGCGCGGCGCTGACGGCGGCTGATGGCGCGGGCGCAGGTGCGCTGCTGTGGGCTGCCACGGCATTGAGCGGCACGCTGCGGGTTTCCGGCGGGTAGCAGAATCCGGCAGCGGCGCAGCCCTGATAGGTGACCGTCATCTGCGCGCCGTTCCCGGCCTGCTCAAGGGTAAACGGCAGCGTCAGGCTCTGCGGGTAGATTTCGGTCTTGCCGTAGAACTCATCTTCGTGTGGCTTGCCTGCAGGCAGTTCCCACTGCGCCAGGGTCGCGCCCTGTACGCTGATCTTCAGCTGTTGGCGATAAAGGTAGTAGCCGGGCTTGACCTGCCAGCTGAGCGTGAGCTGATCGTTTTTCTGAGAAAAATCAAAAGCAAAAGCCTGATTGACCGGAACAAACTGGCTGTTACTGTTCTGCCCGAACAGTGATGCACTGGCGGTAGCGCTGAACAGGCTGAGCAACAGCAGAAAAATGTAGGGGATAAGTCGCTGGGTCATAACGGGTCTTTCTCTCTCCATGTGGGACCGGCCTTACGGGGGAGAGATAATAGCATGGCGTAGGAATTTCGGGTCGACACTAAATGAGCGGGTCGACCGGAAAAAAGGTCGACCCCTACAGTGCTGAATCGAACCCTGATGTCAGAGGAAAATTCCGCCGAGCAGGAAACCAAACGCAACCGACAGGATAATCGCCAGCGTGCCGGGCACCAGGAATGAGTGGTTAAACACAAAGCGGCCAATGCGCGTCGACCCGGTGTCGTCCATCTCTACTGCCGCCAGCAGGGTTGGGTAGGTCGGTAACACAAACAGCGCGGACACCGCTGCAAATGAGGCGACGGCGGTAACCGGCGACACGCCGAGCAGCAGCGCCGCTGGCATCAGCGCTTTGGTGGTCGCCGCCTGAGAATAGAGCAGGGTAGAAGCAAAGAACAGGATCACCGCCAGCATCCACGGATAGTCATGCAGCAGCTCGCCCGCCACCTGCTGGATCTCGCCGATATGCGCTTTAACAAAAGTGTCGCCCAGCCACGCTACGCCGAGTACGCAGACGCAGGCGCTCATGCCGGATTTAAAGGTGCTGGCGCTGAGGATCTCCCCGGTATCGATTTTACAGGTCAGGCAGATCAGCGCGGCCACGGTCAGCATAAACACCACAATGGCCTCATTGCGCGGCAGCACCGGGTTGGCAATCAGCCCCACGGCATCGCTGATGGCGGTGGCGTACAGCACCACGGCAACGATCCCCAGCAGCAGCAGCAGCACTGAACGCTTAGCGCCGGGCTTCTCCTGGAATTTGCTGGCGCCGCGCAGGGTCACTTCGCCCTTGGCCAGACGTGCCTGGTAAACATCATCATCCTTTAACTCCTTCCCTAAGAAGTTGGTGAACAGCGCGGCAATAAAAATAGCGGCCATGGTGGACGGGATCGCCACGCCGAGCAGCGCCAGATAGCTGATGCCGCGCGGTTCGAGAATGCCGGCCATAAACACCACCGCCGCCGAGATCGGCGAGGCGGTAATCGCAATCTGCGAGGCGACGACCGCAATCGACAGCGGGCGCGACGGGCGCACACCCTGCTCCTTGGCAACTTCGGCAATCACCGGCAGCGTCGAGAACGCGGTGTGCCCGGTTCCGGCCAGCAGCGTCATAAAATAGGTCACCAGCGGCGCGAGGAAGGTGATATAGCGCGGATGCTTGCGCAGCAGGCGCTCTGCCAGGCTGACCAGGTAATCCATCCCCCCGGCAACCTGCATTGCGGCAATGGCGGCGATCACCCCCATGATGATCTCAATCACGTCGAACGGAATGGCTCCCGGGGTAATCTGGAAACCGAGGGTGAGCACCAGAACCCCCATTCCCCCGGCAAAGCCAATGCCGATGCCGCCCAGCCGGCTACCTAAATAGATCGCCAAAAACACGACGATGAGTTCTGGTAATAACATGTTGTATTCCTTAAGGCTAAAGATAAAAAACCGTTAAAAATTTGTGCGCCATACCAAGTAAAAAGGCACGTCGTTCTGAGAACTGACGTGCCTTAAGCTGCTATCTGATGAATGGATTATTGTTCATTTTCATCGGTGTAGCGTTTGGCTTTATACACCGGGAACATCAGGTTCTGGGTGGAGAAGATGTCATCCAGCTCGCTTTCGGTCAGCAGCCCGCGCTCAAGCACCACTTCGCGTACGCTCTTACCGGTTTCGGCGCAGATTTTGCCAACGATATCGCCGTTGTGGTGGCCGATATACGGGTTGAGGTAGGTGACGATGCCGATGGAGTTAAACACATAGGCTTCGCATACCGCTTTATTGGCAGTGATGCCATCGACGCATTTTTCCAGCAGGTTGTAGCAGGCGTTGGTCAGGATGTGGACCGACTCAAACATCGCCTGGCCAATCACCGGCTCCATCACGTTGAGCTGCAGCTGACCCGCTTCAGAGGCCATGGTGACGGTGATGTCGTTGCCGATCACCTTGAAGCACACCTGATTCACCACTTCCGGCACTACCGGGTTCACCTTAGCGGGCATGATGGACGAACCGGCCTGCAGTTCAGGCAGATTGATCTCATTCAGGCCAGCACGCGGGCCGGAGGAGAGCAGGCGCAGGTCATTACAGATTTTCGACAGTTTAACCGCCAGGCGCTTCAGCGAGCTGTGCACCATCACGTAAGCCCCACAGTCGGAGGTCGCTTCGATCAGGTCTTCCGCCGGAACGCAGGCGAGGCCGCTGACTTCCGCCAGCTTCTGCACCGCCAGCTGCTGATAGCCATCCGGGGTATTCAGGCGCGTACCGATGGCGGTGGCGCCAAGGTTCACTTCCAGCAGCAGTTCCGCGGTGCGCAGTATGCTGCGGATCTCTTCGTTCAGCAGGACGTTAAACGCGTGGAACTCCTGGCCAAGCGTCATCGGGACGGCATCCTGCAGCTGGGTACGGCCCATCTTCAGAATGGTATTAAACTCGACGGCCTTGCGCTGGAAGCCTTCGCTCAGCTGGCCGATAGCATCCAGCAGCTTGAGGATTGAGCTATAAACCGCAATGCGGAAACCGGTTGGATAGGCATCGTTGGTTGACTGGCATTTGTTGACGTGGTCGTTCGGGTTGAGGAACTGATACTCCCCTTTCTGATGGCCCATCAGCTCAAGACCGATATTGGCTAACACTTCGTTGGTGTTCATGTTCACCGAGGTGCCCGCGCCGCCCTGATAGACGTCAATCGGGAACTGATCCATGCATTTGCCGTTGTTCAGCACTTCATCGCAAGCATTGACGATCGCGTTGGCCACGTTGCGCGGAATAGTTTGCAGCTCTTTGTTCGCCAGCGCCGCCGCTTTTTTTACCATCACCATACCGCGCACAAACTCAGGAATATCGCTGATTTTGCTGTTGCTGATATAGAAGTTTTCAATCGCACGCAGAGTATGAACACCGTAATAAGCATCTGCGGGAACTTCACGCATACCTAACAGGTCTTCTTCGATACGAATGTTATTAGCCATGTGAACCTTCTTTTAGGGGATTACCGGGTCAGAACCTATCCCATTAGGCTATTTTACTTGTCATTTTGCACCTGGGCAGTGCTCAAAATCCTCACGTACTGCGTGTACGCTCCGGTTTTTCCGCGCTGTCCGTGTCCAAACTGACTGCGACAATTACGCCTGATGGGATAGGGTCTAAATCATCACAATTTAAGTGCCTGCTCCGTGGCTGGCATCCAGTGATTATCGGGCCGGGTACAGCCCGCAGCGGGATATTATCCGTTTGCGCTGGGCTGAGCACGATCATATTCTGCTGTGTTGCAAAAGCCTGAATCCAGATCACTTAAACCGTTTGCCATATCAAACAGTTTCAATGATATGTGATCCTGGTCACTTTGAAAGGGGGGGATGAATTTCGGCATTTCCAGTTGAAAAACCGGGCTGCCGGACCCACCTTCTATACTATCGGTCGCGAAGACCGCCATTTTCTGCCGCCGCAAAACAGTGGGGCGGCCACTGATACAGGAGAATACGGTGCGCTGGTTACCGTTCTTAGTGATTTTTGCCCTGGTGTGGATCGAGATTTCACTCTTCATACAGGTGGCCCACGTGATGGGCGTTTTACTGACCATGCTGCTGGTGATTTTCACCTCCTGCATCGGGATCTCGCTGGTGAAAAATCAGGGGATGAAAAACTTTATGCTGATGCAGCAGAAGCTGAACGCGGGTGAAAGCCCGGCGGCGGAGATGATCAAGAGCGTTTCGCTGGTGCTGGCGGGCTTTCTGCTGCTGCTGCCGGGATTCTTCACCGATTTCCTCGGCCTGCTGCTGCTGTTACCACCGGTGCAGAAGCACCTGACGCTGAAGCTGATGCCGCATCTTAAAATGTGGCGTGGCAATGGCGCCGGGCCGGACAGCGGGTTTACCGTGGACGGCGAATACGAGCGCAAAGAGTCAAATCTGATTGAGCATGACGATCGTCACGATCGCCATTGATTTGCCGAATAAATTCGCCAGCGGCGCAGCCTTAGGGGCTGCGCCGTTTTTTTTGCACTGGGCGACCAGTTGTGCAAAAAAACGCCGAACGAAGCAGTTAACAAAAAAAAATACCTCCTGCCCTTGAAAGGGGTGCTACCCGGCCTTATCTCTTCCGTCACGAGGCCGATGCCAAAGCAGCACGGCTTTCATCCCAAAATGATTGGACTTCTCAAAGGAGAGCTAACAATGAAAATTCGTCCATTGCACGATCGTGTTATCGTCAAGCGTAAAGAAGTTGAATCCAAATCTGCTGGCGGCATCGTGCTGACTGGTTCCGCGGCGGGCAAATCGACCCGTGGCGAAGTGCTGGCTGTCGGTAACGGCCGCATCCTGGAAAACGGTGACGTGAAGCCGTTGGACGTGAAAGTGGGTGATGTCGTGATCTTCAGCGAAGGCTACGGCGCAAAAACTGAAAAAATCGACAACGAAGAAGTTCTGATCATCTCAGAAAACGACATTCTGGCGATTGTTGAAGGGTAATTTTCGCCTATTCATTTCACTTCAGTCACTGAACGTAACGAATTTAAGGAATAAGTAAAAATGGCAGCTAAAGACGTAAAATTCGGTAATGACGCACGCGTAAAAATGCTGCGCGGTGTCAACGTACTGGCAGATGCAGTAAAAGTTACCCTGGGCCCGAAAGGCCGTAACGTGGTTCTGGATAAATCTTTTGGTGCACCGACCATCACCAAAGATGGTGTTTCTGTCGCACGTGAAATCGAGCTGGAAGACAAGTTCGAAAACATGGGCGCGCAGATGGTGAAAGAAGTGGCCTCTAAAGCGAACGATGCTGCAGGCGACGGTACCACCACCGCCACCGTACTGGCTCAGTCCATCATCACCGAAGGCCTGAAAGCCGTCGCTGCGGGCATGAACCCGATGGATCTGAAGCGCGGTATCGACCAGGCGGTTATCGCTGCGGTTGACGAACTGAAAAAACTGTCTGTGCCATGCTCTGACTCTAAAGCTATCGCTCAGGTGGGGACTATCTCTGCTAACTCCGACGCAACCGTGGGCGAACTGATTGCTCAGGCGATGGAAAAAGTCGGCAAAGAAGGCGTGATCACCGTTGAAGAAGGCACCGGCCTGCAGGACGAGCTGGACGTGGTTGAAGGTATGCAGTTCGACCGTGGCTACCTGTCCCCGTACTTCATCAACAAGCCAGAAACTGGCGCAGTTGAGCTGGAATCTCCATTCATCCTGCTGGCTGACAAAAAAATCTCCAACATCCGTGAAATGCTGCCAGTGCTGGAAGCCGTTGCGAAAGCCGGTAAACCACTGCTGATCATTGCTGAAGATGTTGAAGGCGAAGCGCTGGCTACCCTGGTGGTTAACACCATGCGCGGCATCGTGAAAGTGGCTGCGGTTAAAGCACCAGGCTTCGGCGACCGTCGTAAAGCCATGCTGCAGGACATCGCAGTGCTGACCGGTGGTACCGTGATCTCTGAAGAGATCGGTATGGAGCTGGAAAAAGCCGGTCTGGAAGATATGGGCCAGGCGAAACGCGTTGTGATCAACAAAGACACCACCATCATCATCGATGGTACGGGCGAAGAAGCGACGATCAACGGCCGCGTGACTCAGATCCGTCAGCAGATCGAAGAAGCGACCTCTGATTACGACCGTGAAAAACTGCAGGAGCGCGTAGCGAAACTGGCAGGCGGCGTGGCCGTGCTGAAAGTGGGCGCAGCAACTGAAGTTGAAATGAAAGAGAAGAAAGCGCGCGTTGAAGATGCCCTGCACGCAACCCGTGCTGCGGTAGAAGAAGGCGTGGTTGCTGGTGGTGGTGTTGCACTGGTACGCGTGGCTTCTAAACTGGCTGAACTGCGTGGTCAGAACGAAGACCAGAACGTGGGTATCAAAGTGGCACTGCGTGCGATGGAATCCCCACTGCGTCAGATCGTTTCTAACGCCGGTGAAGAGCCATCTGTGGTCACCAACAACGTGAAAGCGGGTGAAGGTAACTACGGTTACAACGCGCAGACCGAAGAGTACGGCGACATGATCGACTTCGGTATCCTCGACCCAACTAAAGTGACCCGTTCTGCTCTGCAGTACGCGGCCTCTGTTGCTGGCCTGATGATCACCACCGAATGCATGGTGACCGACCTGCCTAAAGGCGATGCGCCTGACTTAGGTGCTGGCGGCGGCATGGGCGGCATGGGTGGTATGGGCGGAATGATGTAATTCCCCCACCTCGCGTGAGTAAAAACCCTCTGTCTTTGACAGGGGGTTTTTCTTTTTGGGGGGAAAATAGTAAAGTCATTAGCACACGATCTAACCTGATGAATTTTTTGCGGGTTCCAGGGCAAGGATAGATGATGCTCTGGCCTGAATCTGATGATAATAAATGGGGATTAAAATGCGGATTAACTTGCTGGGACTCTCTGTGGCGGCCCTGCTGCTGGCAGGCTGTAGTACCTCTAACACCCTGAGTTCTGCGGGCGAGCGCGTCACCTTTACCGATCAGCAACCGGCCAGCAGCTGCCAGCTGCTGGGCAACGTGACCGGCGCGCAAAGCAACTGGTTCTCAGGTGCAGGCGGTGAAGGCAGCTCACTGCGCGGCGCGGCCAACGACCTGCGTAACCGTGCGGCCGAGATGGGCGGCAACGTCATTTATGGTGCCACCAGCCCAACCCAGAACATCTGGTCCAGCTTCGCACCGCTGGACAGCAAAATGAGCGGCCAGGTTTACAAGTGCCCGTGAAATCGCTGATTTAAGCGGTGATGTGCCTTGAATAAGGGTGACCTCTGTGGTCACCCTTTTTTTATGCAGATTAGTGTATGCAGATTAGTGAACGGACTTACGGTCGTTACGGTAATTCACCACCGCGTTAATCACCAGCGTCAGCGCCAGGATGCCGCCAACAATCCCCAGCGAAATCGCAATCGGGATATGGAAGAAATCGACAATCAGCATCTTCACGCCGATAAACACCAGAATCACCGACAGGCCATATTTCAGCATGCTGAAGCGCTCCGCGACGTTCGCCAGCAGGAAGTACATCGCACGCAGGCCGAGGATGGCGAACAGGTTAGAGGTCAGCACGATAAACGGGTCGGTGGTGACGGCGAAGATCGCCGGAATACTGTCGACCGCGAAAATCACATCGCTCAGCTCGACCATAATCAGCACCAGCAGCAGCGGGGTGGCATACAGCAGGCCGTTCTGACGCACGAAGAACTTCTCGCCTTCGATCTTATCGGTCATGCGCAGGTGGCCGCGCAGCCAGCGCACCAGCGGCTTATCGCCAATCGCGCTGTCATCTTCCTTCGCCAGCGCCATTTTAATCCCGGTAAACAGCAGGAACGCGCCGAAGATATAGAGCAGCCAGCTGAACTGCGTGACCAGCCAGCTACCGGCGAAGATCATGATGGTACGCAGCACGATAGCGCCCAGCACGCCGTAGATCAGCACACGGCGCTGCAACGCCGCAGGCACGGCAAAGTAGCTGAACAGCATCAGCCAGACGAAGACGTTATCCACCGCCAGCGCTTTTTCAATCAGATAGCCGGTGAGGAACGCCAGCGCCTGGGTATCGGCCACCTCGCGCCCGGCAGTGCCGGTGAGATACCACCAGAAGGCGACGTTAAACAGCAGCGAAAGGGTCACCCAGACCAGCGACCAGGCCGCAGCCTGCTTCATGGTCATGGTGTGTGAGCCGCGACGGCCCTGCAGCAGCAGGTCAATCGCCAGCATAATGACGACAACGACAGCGAAGCTGCCCCAGAGTAACGGTGTGCCAACAGTATTCATTTTTTCTTGCCCCAATAACAAAAATGGCCAACGTCGGAAGACGCCAGCCACATTATTATTGTCGCTGTAAGCAAACCTCGCCTCCCGGCAAGGTCTCACTTACAACCAAAATTTGGTTGCCCCAGTAACCGGACATCGTGTGGATGCCGTATTGACGATTAACTGGCGAAGAAGTTACTCCCCTTTGCTGGGCAAAAGATATGCTGCGCGCCGGGCCAGGTCAACATTCTTCAGTAATATTTAGAAATATTTACACAACCGCCGCATCGGGGCTGTCTGCCGGGAACACCACGCCGGTCTGGCGGCGGATCTCGGTCAGCAGCTGGGCGGTGGTCAGCGAGGTTGCCAGGCCGGCATGATTGATCTCGTTGTTCTCTACCAGGCGGGCGAAGGTTTCCGCTTCGTACAGCATGGTATTGATATGCTGCGGCTGGCTGAGATCCTGCGCTTTGCCGCCGCGTGGCACCAGGCTGACGCGCTGGCATTCGGAAACCTGCTCGATCACCAGCGAACCCTCTTCGCCCTGGATCTCACTTGGCAGCGTCGACTGGCTGACCTTCGAGTGCTGGATAGTCACGTCAAAATCGCCGTAGTTGAGGATCACGCTGCCGTGGGCGTCGACGCCGCTCTCCAGCAGGCTGGCGCTGGCGGTGACGCTGTACGGCGCCCCCCACAGGCTGACGGCGGTGCCGAGGCAGTAATAACCGATATCCATAATTGACCCGTTGGACCACGCCGGGTTGAAGGTGTTGGGGTTCTCACCGTCGAGGTAGCGCTGATAGCGTGACGAATACTGGCAGTAGTTGATAAAGGCTTTGCGCAGCTTGCCGATGCGGGTGAGCGACTGCTGCAGGGTCAGGAAATTCGGCAGGCTGGCGGTTTTAAACGCCTCAAACAGCACCACCTGGTTATCACGTGCGCAGGCGACCATCGCCTCCGCTTCGCGCAGGTTGGACGCCAGCGGCTTCTCGCAGATCACGTGCTTGCCGTGGCGCATAAACAGCAGCGCCTGCGGGCAGTGCAGGGCGTTCGGGCTGGCGATATACACCGCATCGATAGCCTCGCTCTGCGCCAGCTGCTCCAGAGAGTCAAACAGCAGCTCGACCGGATAATCGCTGGCGAAGGTTTTCGCCTGCTGCAGCGAGCGCGAATAGACGGCGCTGAGCTTCATTTTTCCGGTTTCGTGAGCGGCATCGACAAACTGACGGGTGATCCAGTTGGTTCCAACGACGGCGAAGCGAATCATAGTGTTCCTGTGCGGCTGAGTGAACGAAAAAGCAGAGTACCATTTGTGTAAAGTGAGGCAATGACAAAAAGGCGTGATTTGATTTTTCAGCTCACCTCTCGCACCATACAGGAAATCATCCCGAGGGAACCCGATGAGTATCAGCAGCAGGCACGCACTTAACTGGACCAGCATCCTGGTCGCCATACCCGTCGGGCTGGTCGCCACGCTGGTGACGCTGCTCTTCCGTGAAGCCATCGCCCTGGTGGATACCCTGATTTTTGGCGGATCCGGTGATATCACGCAGTCAATGCGCGCCTATCCCTGGTACTGCTGGCCGCTGATTATTGGCGCGGGCGGGCTGGTGGCCGGATTTTTCCTGCGCTACGCCGCCGCCATCGAGCAGAAAGAGACGGTGCGCACCGACTATCTGGAAGTGATCAACGCCCGGCTCGATGCGGTGCCGACTAAAACCTCGCTGTTTCGCGGGCTCTCCTCGCTGGCGAGTATCAGCAGCGGCGCGTCCATCGGGCGCGAAGGGCCGATGGTGCAGCTCTCTGCCCTGAGCGGTAGCCTGATGGGGCGCTGGCTGTTTCGCTCGCTGCCGCTGAAGAACAGCGATGTGGTGGCGATGGCCGCTGCGGCCGGGCTGGCGTCGGTCTATCACGCACCGCTGGCTTCGGCGATCTTCGTCGCTGAGATCGCCTTTGGCATCTCCTCGATGCAGCGGCTGATCCCGCTGATTATCGCCGCCGGCGTCGCGGTGCTGACCATGTGGTCGCTGGGCTTTCGCTCCGCCATCTATCCCTTCTCCCACAGCCAGTTTGACCTCTCTGCGGGCAGTATCGCCCTGACGGTGCTTATCGGGCTGCTGGCCGGGCTGCTTGGCTGGGCGATGATCGGGCTGATTGGTCAGAGCAAGCGGCTGTTCGCGCCGCTGAAAAGCCTGCCGCTGCGCCTCGGTATCGGCGGCGTGCTGGTCGGGGTGCTGGCGATAGGCAGCACCCAGATCCTCGGCAACGGTTACGAAGTGATCGTCCGCATTATGGCCGGGGATTTCCTGCTGCCGATGCTGCTGGCGCTGCTGCTGCTGAAGATGCT
Source organism: Erwinia aphidicola (assembly GCF_024169515.1). NCBI lineage: Bacteria > Pseudomonadati > Pseudomonadota > Gammaproteobacteria > Enterobacterales > Erwiniaceae > Erwinia > Erwinia aphidicola. The sequence goes on from NZ_JAMKCQ010000001.1 coordinate 2,238,080, forward strand.
GGCCACGGCGATCTCGGTGGGTTCCAGCGCGGTGGGCGGCCTGTTTACCCCGGCGCTGCTGATTGGTGCTTTAATGGGGGAAATGGTGGCGCTGGTGGCCGCCGCTGCCGGGCTACCGATCGGTAACGCCGAAGTGTTCGCCGCCGTGGGTATGGGCGCGGTGCTGGCCTCGGTCAGTCAGGCGCCGCTGATGGCGATGCTGATGGTGCTGGAGATGACGCTCAACAGCAGCCTGCTGTTTCCGGCGATGATCGCCTGCGTGCTGGCCTCGATGACGGTTTACCGCCTGCATTCCACCAGCACCTATCCGGTGATGAACAACCACTTCAGCCGCTCTGACGCCAAGTTCAACTTCGATAATGGTATCATCTCGCAGTTTATTATCTCCGGCGCGGCGCTGACGCCGGAGGCCTCGGTGGGTAAAGCGCTGGCGGTTAGCTCGCTGAAGCGCGAGCGTTTTGTGTATGTGGTCAGCGAGGAGGGGAAGTTCCTTGGCGCCGTGTCGATCCACGATATTTCGCATAAAGTGCTGGATAAAGAGATTACCCTGACCTCCCCGGTGAGCTGCGTGATGGACAGCAGCTTCCCCTATATCTATGAAAATCAGACCATCAAAGAGGGGTGGGAAGCCTTCGCCCAGGTGACGCTGGAGCGCCTGCCGGTGCTGAATAACCCGATAGAGAAGAAGTTTCTTGGTGCGCTGACTAAAACCAGCCTGATCCAGCAGGCAAAAGACTTTATCTGAGGCTGAAAAAACGCTGAGCGCTCCATTGGATGGTGCGCTCAGCGTCAGGCCACGGGTGAAGAAGATGACCCATTTTATTGATAATAGTAAACCCCAAAGTCATTCATTCTTTTCTGGAAGTCGGCCATGTTTTTGCATTTCAGCTTCTCCATAATTTTTAATTTATAGTAGCTAATGGTTTTAATGCTCAGCGGCAAGCGGCGCGAAATATCTTTATGGCATTTTCCTTCCGACAGGAAGCGCAGCAAATAAAATTCCCGCGCGGTTAAAATATCCTTCTGATAACAGGCCAGCTCCTCTTCCGCGCTTTTCTGGTGCAACCTTGAAGGTGTAATACAGAGCGACAGGGCAATAGCGCTTTCATATTTAAATGCCAGCTCGCAGCGCGGCAGGGTTTTACGCACGTAAGCGATAAGCGCCGGGTCGCGCAGGCGGGTATAGATCACCAGCTTCAGCGTTGGCCAGCGGTGCTGGAAATTCTTAAAGTAATCAATGCAGGAAAACAGGGTATCATTGTCCGTTACCAGTTCGCTGATGACCACTTTAATCCGATTTTTTTGCAGCGTATTATCCAGTTCGGCCAGTGATGAACAGCCGAGGGTGTGAATTTCGCTGAGTTTAAAATATTCCTCGACGCCTTTAATGCAAAATGCGTCGCTATCAAGCATGGCGATATGAGACATAATCAGGTGACCGTGTAATTAGAATAATCTCATTACACTCCTGGCCCCGTTTGTTGTCTATCAGTGCCGTCTGCTGCTTTCGTAGGATTATTCTGACGGGATGACATAAGGCATGCTTTAATTCCCCGCCAGATAGTTTTCAATAGCCCGATTTAATATAGCCAGTTCGTTCTCCGTTTCCTGCCACAGAGCCTGGGCTTCTTCAGCGGAGACGTCATCCTGACGGCAGAGATCTTCCAGACGGCGACAGAGCGCTTCGGCTTTATTGGCGCTGATAATCTGGCAGGCACCCGACATGCGATGAATGCACTTCGCCATTTCCGGCCAGTCCTCCAGCTCCAGCAGCTCTGCCGCTTCGACTATATCCTGGCGTTGGGTGGTTAAGGTGACGCTCAGCAGGGAGTGCAGCAGCTCATCATCGCCCTGGGTCAGATTATTCAGGCCGCTAAAGCTGAGCATCTGTTCCAGCTCGCTGGGGGCGGGCCTGTCTTTTGCCATGCGCAGCGCCACCTGGCCTAGCATCGCCTGCAGCTGCGGAAGCTGCAGCGGTTTAAACATGCAGTCATCCATTCCGGCCTGCTGGCAGCGTGCGCGCTCTTCCGGCCACGCATTCGCGGTCAGGCCAACGATCATTAACGGCTGCGTCTGGTGGGCACGGATTAGCCGCGTCAGCTCCAGCCCGTCCATACCGGGCATACTGCAATCGGTGATCAGCAGGTCGAACTGCTGCTGCTGCCAGATCTCCCAGGCTTTTTCGCCGTCGCTGGCCTCGGTCACCTGATGGCCGAGGCGCGCCAGCTGGCGGCGCAGCAGCATGCGGTTAGCCGGGTGATCGTCTACCGCGAGGATGCGCAGCGGCGGCACTTCAATGGCGGCTGGCAGGGCTTTGGTCGGTATCTCCTCCGGCCGTGAACTGCGGGTTGCCAGGGCCAGGGTGAAGGTGACCTCGGTGCCGCGCCCCGGTTCGCTTTGCAGCGTAATGTTGCCGCTCATCATCTGCACCAGCTGGGAACAGATGGCCAGGCCAAGGCCGGAGCCGCTCTGACGCTTGCCGTCCTCTGCCTGTACCCACGGATTAAAGATATCGTGTTGTTCACCTGCGGAGATCCCTTTGCCGCTGTCTTTCACCGACACGCTCAGCCGCACCTCGTCATTCTCCAGAGCGGTGATATCGATATTGACTTCCACACTGCCTTTTTCAGTAAATTTAATCGCGTTACTCACCAGGTTAGAGAGGATCTGGCGAAAGCGCAGGGCATCGATAAACACTTCATAAGGCATGACCGGCGGCAGCGTACAGCTCAGGCGCAGGCTTTTTTGTCGCGCCAGCCCCTCAAACACGCGTACCACCGGTGGCGCCAGCTCGGTGCTGCGCACCCACTCTGGTGCCAGCTCAAGACGCCCGGATTCAATGCGTGCCATATCGAGAATATCGCCGATCAATCCCATTAATGACCGGGCCGATTCCCAGGCGACTTTGACCGGCTCATCATCGTCGGTTTTCCGCCCCGGCGCGCTGACTGCCAGCTCCAGCAGGCCAATAATGGCGCTGACCGGGGTGCGAATTTCATGGCTCATGGTGGCAAGGAAGGTACTTTTCGCCCGGTTGGCCTGCTCGGCGCGTTCGCGCGCCAGCGACAGGTCGGTGGTCAGGCTCTGATGCTCGGTGACATCAATCCAGCTGCAGATCAGTCCCGCCGTTTGCTGGGAATCGTCGAGGTAGCGCACGGCGTTATGGATCACGCTGCGCTGACTTTCGCCATTAAAAATCTGGAAGGCTTGCGGGCTGGGCTGCGGCGCGGCATTACCCTGTATCACCTCATCTTTAATCTCGCGCCAGATGACATTGAGCGGATTGTTAACATCGGCCACGCTGCCGCGCGCGCCGTTGACGCTATCGCCTTTAAAGAACTCCTGCCATGACTGGTTAAACAGCACCAGCCCGCCTTGACGATCGACCACGTACACCGGCACCTGCACGTTATTCAGCAGCTTATCGCTGAACTGAAGCTGAGATTGCAGGCTCTGCTGCGCCCGGCGGCGCGCAGAGATCTGGCGGCGCAGATAGTAGATCCAGATCAGCGACGTCAGGCCAATTGCCAATGTCAGGCCTCCCAGCAGCCAGAATTGCGTGCGATAGGCAGCCCAGGTATCCAGCTGCACATCCGGTGAGGTTTGCCATTTATTGATCACCCGGGTCATCGTGCGTGGGGCGATGTCGGCCAGCGCTTTATTCAGGATGCTGAGCAGCTCCGGCTGGTCAGGGCTGACAGCAAAAGAGATCTGCGATGACGCATCTCCCAGCGTCATGGCGATTTTTAAATTATTGCGAAAGTAGCGGTCAATCATATAGCCGCCGCCGACCAGAGTGTGCACCGCGCCGTCGACCTTGCCCTCATTGACCAGCTGCATAGCGATACTGGCATTGGCAACCGTCACCAGGTTGATGCCCGGATACTGCTTTTTCAGCTCGGGGATCAGCATGTTGTTTTCAGTAATCGCAATGCGGGTGTGCTTATTTAGCGCCATCGGCAGCGATTGCGACTGCTGCACCACCAGCACAAAGGGGGAGGAAAAATAGGGACGGGTAAAGCGCAGCTGGTTATCGCGCATATCGCTGTAGCTAATGGCGGCAATAAACCTGGCTTTACCCCCCTTCACGTCGCGGAACATCTCGTTGACCGACTCGGCGACCACCGGGGTGAAGTTAATCCCGGTACGCAGGCGGATCAGGCGCAGCAAATCGGCGCTGATGCCGTAAAAATTGCCCTGGGCATCCACCATGGTGAAGGGGGCATACAGCGAATTAACCACCACCGGGATGTTGGGGTTCTCTTTCAGCCAGCGTTTTTCGCGTTCGTTAAAATTTAGCCGGTTAATAATGGGCAGCAGGTCGGAGCCTTCGCTCCACTGCTGATAGATCACCTGATTTTGCGTCGCCGGGATCGCGGCCAGCACGCTGTTGACGGCGTTGACCAACTGCCAGTCTGCAGCACGCATCAGAAAACGGCTGCCCGGTGCGCGCACTGGAAAAATCTCCTGTACTGCCAGCAGGTTATTGTAGTTACGCCCGACCAGATAGCTGGCGGTCGTCAGATTGCCGAGGTAATAATCACTGTTGCCAAAGGCCAGCGATGCCAGCGCCTCTTCGTCGGTATCAAAACGTTGAATACTCGCTTCAGGGAAGTGCTGTTTCAGCCAGGCCAAATCGAGATAGTGATGTGACACCGCCAGATGCAGGTTTTTAACTGCCTTCCAGTTGGTGCGCTGGTCGCTGATACGCCGCATCAGCGTGGGATTATCCGGCATGAAGCTGCGGCTGCCGACCAGTGTGCTATGGATGGGCAGCGGATTGCCGGTCGGGTCGGTGACGATATCGACCTGATGCGTTTCCAGTGCCTGTAGCGCCTGTTCGCGGCTGGCAAAGCGGGTAATCTGCGAACGCATCCCGAGGTACTGCGTCACCAGCAGCGAATAGTCGGCGTCAATGCCTTCATACTTGCCGCTTTCGGTAAACATATCGAACGGCGGGGTTTCCGGCAGCCAGACGCCGATTTTCAGCTCGCGTTTTTGCCCCAGCCAGCGCCAGTCTTCATCGCTGATATTGAAACTGCGGGGGTTATAATTCTCGCGGCTGATAATCGATAGCGTTTCGGGCGTGTCCTCAGCCCGCGCCATTAGCAGAGGAAGCAGCAGCAACAGCACGAACAGGACAGGTTTTTTCACAGGATTAATCCAGATGGTTGCGCCGGGCGAAATCAATTAATGCCAGATTAGATTCTAGCTCCAGTTTGGTCATTACCCGGGTTTTATAGGTACTGACGGTTTTGTTACTGATGTGCATGCGCTGCGAGATATCAATGACTTTCATCCCCTGGGCCAGATAGCGCAGAACCTGCAATTCACGGCTGGAGAGCGCTTTCAACGACTCCGTTTCCTGTTCAGGATGGGCAATATTGCCGCCGTTTTTACGCTTCAGCGGGAAGTAGCCGTAGCCGCGCATTACGGCTTTTACCGCATCGCTCAGCTCTTCCAGATTATTTTTCTTGCTGACAAAGCCGTCGGCGCCGATGCTCATGCAGCGGCTGAGATAGTGCTCATCATCGCGTGAGGTCAGGACCAGCAGACCCCCTTTGAAGCCGCTGGCGCGCAGCTTTTCAATCACTTCTATTCCGCTCAGTGAAGGGATGTCGAGATCGACAATCACCATATCCGGTTCAAGCTGGCGCACCATCTGTAATGCCTTTAGTCCGTCATCCGCCTCGCCGACCACCGTGTGCTGATCTTTTTCTAACAGCATCCTGATCGCCAGACGTGCGACGGGATGATCGTCAATCATCAAAATGTTAGCCATTACAACGCCTCATAAATAAATGTCCTTCCCGAATACTGTCATAATAATTACAAACTGTAAAAGTGATTTAATATAAAAATACAGAATTATCTTATTCAATGTAGTCCACGCTGAAATGGATGACAAAATAAGTAAAAAGGCCTGCGTAACTGCTGTTTCTATCTGATGTTAATTGTTTTTTCATGGCCCTACTATTCGCGACCTATATCAGTTAAATCATCATCTTATGGTTTGGTTTGACTGTCTTTGCGTTATTAAACTTTAGATTATGAGATTCGACGTTATTAATTAGCGCCTTAAGCGAGGTTTTTCTATTTCTTGCTGAGAGCGTCAGGCAATTTCATTTTTAATTGTGATAGCGCGTATCTGTCCAGGAACATACGATGAGCCAACGATTTACCCCTTCCGTGCTATCTCAGTGCTGTCTGCTGGCGCTGGCGTCCGGCACATTTTCTCCCGCGCATGCGGGCTATAGCGTTACCGACGGTTCGACGCTGCTGGTCAGCAGCGGTTATACCACCAGCAGCGCAGGCGATTATCCGCTGTTAGCCAGCGGGACAGGAAGCCTGCTGCAAACCAGCGTGCCGCTCACCTTCCGCACCTCCGGCAATAATCTGTTCGCCGCCCGCATCCTTGACGGCGGCGCGATGGCGCTGAACGGTGCCACTCTGAGCACCAATGGGCTGCAGGCGAACGGGCTCGACGTTACCGCTGCGCTGGCCACGCTGCGCGGCGGTCTGATCGCCACCAGCGGCGTGAACAGTAGCGCCATCGCCGTGCGCGGTGACAGCCAGCTAACGCTGGCGGATTTGGCGCTGGTCACCAACGGCAGCCAGAGCAGTGGCATCGATATGCGCGGCGGAACGCTACAAGCGGATAGCGTCAGCCTGGTGGTGAACGGCAGCAGTGCCAGCGGAATTGCACTTGGCAGCGGCATATTTTCAACGCACGTTGACGCGGTACTGAATGACGTCAGCGTCCTGATGCAGGGCACGGGAACGCAGGCGGCGATTGAGGTAGGAAATGCGCAGCTGAATGGCGATCGCGTGACGATCAATGCCCTGGATCAGCACCGTGGGGTGGAAATCTACAACCCGGAAAATAGCCGCGGCGAAGTCACGCTCAGTCACAGCACAATCGCCAGCGAAAGCGGTGATGCGGTCTACCTGCTGAACGGCGATATCACCCTGAACAACAGTCAGCTGAACAGCGGCAGCGGTATCGGCGTTAACGTAAATAAAAATGCCAGCGCCACGCTGAGCCAGACGTCGGTGACCACCCGCGGTAACGGTGCCGATGCGATGTGGATTGCCGAGGCAAATTCACGCGCGCAGATCGCCGATTCCGTGCTCAGCACCACGGGCAGTGCTGCCACGGCACTGAACGCGCAGTACGGCCCGGCAACCATCACCAACAGCGAGCTGAAAACCAGCGGCAGCGGCAGCCACGGTATTTACACCCAGAGTCAGGTCGATGCCGATGGCGTCACCATTACCACCGCTGGCGGCTCCGGTATGGGCGTGTTTGCCGCGATGGGCGGGCAGGTCAACATCAGCAACAGCGCCATTAACACGGCGGGTGAGCTGGCGGCCGGGCTGCTGGCTTATCCAGGATCGCGCATTGTCGGCGATCGGCTGAGCGTGACGACCACCGGCGATAACGCCTTCGCCCTCTGGACGCGCTCCGGCGAGCTGGATATCAGTAACAGCACCCTGACCACCGAGGGGAATGCAGCAGGTCTGTACATCAGCAGCAACAGTCTGGGCGATGCCAGTACGGTCAGCCTCGATAACAGCACCCTGACCAGCCAGGCCGCCAGCGGCATCCAGGCTGTGGGTGCGCAGGGAGAGCTGGCGCTGAGTAAGGGCACCACCGTAACTGGCGGCAACGGCGTGCTGCTGCAATCCAGCGCGGGCAGCATCCTGGCCGTTACCGCCGACAGTCAGGTGACGCTGAACGGCGATGTCAATGTCGCTGCCGGTGACCAGGTCACGCTGGCGATGAGCAATGATTCCACGCTAACCGGCGCGGTGCAGAACCTGCAGACCCTGACGCTGGATAACAGCGTGTGGAATCTCACCGGGGATTCGCTCGTCGGCGCATTGGCCAATAGCGGTACGGTAAACTTCGTCAGCGATGACGCGGGCTACCATACCCTTAACCTCAGCGCGCTGAGCGGCAGCGGTCAGTTTGTGATGAACACCGATATTGCCGGCTTGCAGGGCGACCTGATCAACATTTCCGGCGACGCCAGCGGCGCGCACCGCATCAGCGTGCGCGACAGCGGGCGCGAGCCGGCCGACAGCAGCGGCGTACTGCCGCTGGTGCATACCGCGGGCGGCAGCGCGCTCTTCACCCTGAATAACGGGGTGGTGGATGCCGGGGTGTATCAATATGAAATGCAGCATCGCGGCGACGACTGGGTATTGGCAGCGAAACCCACCGAAACTGGCCCGGGTACGGACTCACCGGATATCGACCTGCCGCCACCACCGGTGGATGACCCCGATAGCGGACTGCCGGTTAAACCGGTAGTGCCCGTTAAACCGGTGGTGCCTGTTGAACCGGTGGTGCCCGTCGCACCGGTTGTGCCGCTCAACCCGGCGCTGACGCCGGCGGCCCGCAGCGTGCTGGCCCTGACCAATGTGCTACCCGTGGCGGCGGATGCTGAACTGAGTACTCAGCGTACCCGCGCCGGGGAGATCCGCAGCGGTCAGCAGCAGGGCGGTGCCTGGCTGCGCGCCCTGGGCGGTGAATATCGCCAGGACGGCAGCCGGGGGACGGATGCGCAGCTGCAGCAGAGCGGCATGATGATCGGCGTGGACAGTGCGCGCGAAGTGGGGGAGAGCACCTCACTGGTTGGCCTGTTTACCGGCGTCAGCCATAACAACGTGAAGTACAGCGTGGGCGGTAGCGGCAAGATCGACAGCTACTTTATCGGTGCCTATAACACCTGGCTGCTGAATGATGGCTGGTTTGTCGATGCGGTGGCAAAAGCCAACAACTTCAGCGTCAGCAACCGCGTGACGATGAGCGGCGGCGAGCAGAGCAAAGGCGGGTTCAGCACGCCGGGCTTCACGCTGTCGCTGGAAGCGGGCCGCCATATCGCACTGAACGACGGCTGGTTTATCGAACCGTCGGCGCTGGTGGCAGGTAGCTGGATCAAAGGGCAGAACTGGCAGATGGATAACGGTATGCAGGTGAAAAATGGCCAGATGTCATCACAGCAGGGCGAGCTGAAAGCCGTGGCAGGGCGCTCCGTCACGCTGGCGAATGGCGTGCAGCTGCAGCCGTGGCTCCAGCTGGCGGCCATCAACGAATTTGCCTCGGGCGATGATATTGATCTTAACGGCCACGCTTTCCGCAATGACAGAAGCGGTCTGCGCGGCGAAGCCGGAGTTGGCATGGCGGCGCAGGTTAACCGCGATCTGCAGATTTACAGCGAAGCCACCCGGGCTAAAGGCAAAAACAGCGAACAACCGTGGGGGGCCAGCCTCGGCGTGCGCTGGAGCTGGTAAGCCATCCCCTGTCGCGCCCTACAAAATGCAGGACATGGACTACAGGTATGGCCTGCAAATCCGATGGAGGGTAAAGACGCTGCGGCAGATAATGGCCGCAGCTAAATTTCCTGCTTATTTGCTTAACCCTTAACTTCTGGACTCTGTAATGAAAACTTCAATCACCGCTATTACCCTGCTGGCATTGAGCCACGGGGCGCTCGCCGCAGACAGCGTCGATGTACGCGTAGTCGGCACCATCGTTCCCGCCGCCTGTACTCCCTCTTTCCCGTCTGGTGCAGTGGTGGACTATGGCACGATTAAGGCCAGCAGCCTGAATCAGACCAGCTACACCGTATTGAACGAAAAAGCGGTGGAGTTTGCGATTACCTGCGAAGCGCCAACTAAAGTGTCCCTGCGTGCGATTAACGGCCGCCCAAATACCACGGCAGATTCGAATGATACGTCGTACGGCTTTGCGCCAATGCCGATGGGGATCACGCTGCTGGGTAAAACCTTCCCATCGGGTACTGCCGGGCTGGGGCTGGACGGTGCGACGCGTATCGGTGGCTATGCCATGATGATCAACAACAGCAGCTTTACGGCAGACGGTGTTGCCGTCAACGCTATCCGCCGCCCGTTTGCAAACGCGCCAACCACCTGGGCCGCCTCTGACGGCACGCTGTTCTCGATTTCACCGAGCGATGTGACGCCGGTCAGCTGGGCCGCCGCCGGGCAGTTAACGCCGGTCGCTTTTACCACCTTAACGGGCCAGCTGCGCGTACAGGGCTTCCTGAATAAGGTTTCGGCGCTGGACGTGTCAAAACCGATTCATCTTGATGGTTTAACCACGCTGGAAGTTAACTATCTGTAAGTCTCTATTTTTATAAAAAAAGAGTGTCTGTAGGTGTAGTTTTTCCCGCTCCGGCGGGATTTTTTTTGCCTGTAGTCCTTTAGTTATGGCAAAAAATGGTCGATAGATCCTGAGAGCAACGGTATGATCCCCTCTCAGGAGAACCCCATGAAACTAACTCATCTGGCCTTACTGGCCACCACGCTACTCGTTGCACATGCCACCGTCGCTGCCGATAGCGTCACGCTGCGCGTGACCGGCACCATTGTGCCCGTCGCCTGTTCACCCATGGTCAGCGGGCAGCCCCAGCAGCCCGACCTGAAGATTGACTGCTTCAGGCCGCGCGCGGTGGATATCCGCTGGACGGAAAGCGGTGGCAACAGGCCGATCGCCACCCCGCATCTGTCTCTCTCGCCCAGGACCACCCTGAAGCGCAGCATCGCATCGGGCGGTGCAAGCGAGCTGGAAATTTACTATCTCTGATAACCCTGCGGGCTGACCGAACAAAAGGATCGGCCCCTTTTCCTGCACTCTCGCCTGACCTGTAGGCTGACGCCTACAAATCCCCATCCCCGGCCTTCAGAGCCCTGGCTGTACTCTCATTCAGAACATTCCGTAGTCCTGCCACAATGATTTCACTGAGCAGCGAGACAAAAAATGCCGGCAGGGTTAACACCAGCGGCAGAGATTGTTCCTCGACTGGCCGTCAGCGTGAACTCAAACTTAACTATTGGAATACCTGTCATGATGAAGAAAACTGTTGTTGCCCTGGCCCTGCTGGCCACTACCGCGTCTGCTTTTGCTGCCGACAGCGTTGATGTGCGCGTTATCGGTACTATCGTGCCTGCGGCCTGTACCCCGGCCCTGACCGGCGGCGGCGTGGTGGATTACGGCACCATTAAAGCCGACACCATCAGCGCGACCGACTACACCGTGCTGCCAGAGAAGCAGATCAGCTTTGCGATTACCTGTGATGCACCGGCCAAAGTAGCGCTGATCGCCAGCAATGGCCGCACAGGCTCACTGGCAGGCGTCCCTGAGACAGCTCACGGAGCGGGTCGTAGCCCGGTTAACCTGTTTGGTCTGTCAGCCGTTGGCGCTGCGGGTTTGGGTATGGAAGGTACATCGCAAGTTGGTGGCTACGGCGTGCGTATTGACAGCAGCACGGTGACTGCTGACGGAGTGGCGGTTGACAGTCTGCGCGCCGACCGCGACCCGGGCCATGCTGACTCACCATGGGTTAAAGATAGCTATTCAGGGATCGTTTATTCTCCAAACTATCAGCGCCTGACTACCTGGGCTGCAACCGGTACCACCACGCCAGTAGCCTTTACCGCACTGAGCGGCCAGCTGGGCGTGCAGGCTTATATCAACAAAGGTTCCGAGCTGGACCTGAGCAAGCCGGTGCATCTCGATGGCCTGACCACCATCACTCTGTACTACATGTAATTCCCCGGTATTACAGAATCAGCCGCTCCTTCGGGGGCGGTTTTTTTTGCCTGGAATATGGCTGTAGTCCGCACCCTACAGATCTTCATCCCTGGCCTTCATCAGACCGGCTGCACTCTCATTCAGAACATTCCGTAGTCCTGCCACAATGATTTCACTGAGCAGCGAGACAGAAAATGCCGGAAGGGTTAACACCAGCGGCAACGATTGTTCCTCGTCTGACCGTCAGCGTGAACTTAAACTTAACTTATTGGAATACCTGTCATGATGAAGAAAACTGTTGTTGCCCTGGCCCTGCTGGCTACCACCTCTACTGCTTTTGCTGCCGACAGCGTTGATGTGCGCGTTATCGGCACTATCGTGCCTACGGCCTGTACTCCGGCCCTGACCGGCGGCGGCGTGGTCGATTACGGCACCATTAAAGCGGATACCATCAGCGCGACCAACTACACCGTGCTGCCAGAGAAGCAGGTTGGCTTCTCCATTACCTGTGATGCACCGGCAAAAGTGGCGCTGATTGCCAGCAATGGCCGCGTGGGTTCTCTCGCCGGGGCGACTGAGACCAGTTATGGTGCGGGTGAAGCACCGATGAGCCTGTTCGGACTGTTTAACGTAGGCGCTGCTGGCCTGGGTATGGATGGCAGCAGCAAAATTGGCGGCTACGGCGTACGTATTGATAACACTACCGTGACCGCTGATGGCGTGGCGGTTGACAGCCTGCGTGCGGATAACAATGCCGGTACTACCAGTGCATGGGTCAAAGATGCTTACGCAGGTCTGGCTTACTCCCCTTACTTCCAGCGTATGACTACCTGGGCTGCTGCAGGGACTTCAACGCCGGTTGCCTTTACCGCACTGTCCGGCCAGCTTGGCGTGCAGGCTTATATCAACAAAGGATCCCAGTTGGATCTCAGCAAGCCGATTCACCTCGATGGCCTGACTACCATCACCCTGTACTACATGTAATTGATTGCCGAATGGCTGAACAGCCGCTCCTTCGGGAGCGGTTTTTTTTGCCTTGAAGATGGCTGTAGTCCGCGCCCTACAGATCTTCATCCCTGGCCTTCAGCGGACCGCCCCCCCTCTCATTCAGAATATTCCGTAGTCCTGTCAGACTTATTTCATCGGACAGCGCAAGGCATTTGGCCTGCTCTGGCTCAAAACCTGAACAACAGATTCAGGCTTAACCCCTTAATCTCATTGAACTTACACGTCGAGTCGAAATAATGAAACTGTCTCATTCACTGCCTGAGCGCACGCTGTTCCGCTTTTCACTTATCAGCCTGCTGGTGCTGGCTAACCTGATCGCGCCGCCCGCGCTGATGGCGGCTGAAGAGACCCAGTTTGACCTTGAAGCGCTGAAGTCCCGCGGGATTGACCCGCGCATTGCGGAAACCTTTAAAAAGGCACCGCGCTTTAATACTGGCGAAACCACGGTCGCGCTGACGGTCAACGGCAAGGGGCGTGGCAAGGTGAAAGTGCAGTTCGACCAGCAGGGGCAGCTGTGTGCGGATGCGGCCTTTATGCGCGCAGCCGGGCTGAATACACCGGGCAAGGCCGCCGACTGCTATGACCTGAAGGCGCTGTGGCCGCAGACCGAACTGCAGCTGAGCCCGGAAGATGAGAGCATCACGCTGGTGCTCCCGGCCGAAGCCATCAATATGGACGCCAGCCAGAACACCGAGTGGAGCCACGGCGGCGTTGCCGGGCTGCTGAACTACGACGCGCAGTATCTGACCTCAACCGGCAGCGGTAGCAGCCTGAATTTCTACCAGGTCAACAGCGAAGCGGGCTTTAACGCCGGTGACTGGATCTTCCGCAGCCGCCAGTCGCTGACGCACTTCAACAATAGCGACAGCCTGCAACATCAGAACGCCTACGCGCAGCGCACCTTTAAGGAGTCTAAGCGCGTATTGCAGGTCGGGCAGATTGGCCTTGGCAACTCGCTGTTCGGCGCAGGTCAGGTGCTGGGCTTCCAGATGTTTCCGGAGCAGGCATTGCAGGGCGGCGGGCGCGGTATTGGCCTGGTGGAAGGTATTGCCGACAGCCAGTCGGTGGTGGAAGTTCGTCAGTCTGGCGTGCTGGTGCACAGCACCACCGTGCCTTCCGGCCCCTTTTCCCTACAGGGCTTTCAGCTGCTGAATACCCGCAGCGATCTGGAAGTGACGGTCACCGGCACCGGCGGTGAGAAACGCCAGTTTACCGTGCCGGCGGCGGCCTTTCTGCTGAACGGCAACCGCATCGCGCCGGGGTTCACTTTTGGTGCCGGGCAGCTGGACCAGCAGGGCAGCGCGCAGTCGCCGCTGCTGGCCACGGCAGCAAAGGGCTGGCAGCTGACGCCGGGCTGGATGCTTAACAGCGGCATCCTGGCGTCGTCACCGTATCAGGCTGGCGCAATCGGCACCGATATTCAGCCGTTTAATGACACCCTGCTGAATGTGCAGGCGACGGCAGCGCGTGACAGCGAGCACGGTAATCAGGGGGTGTCGCTCTCCTCCAGCCTGAGCCATAACCTGACCGAGCGCCTCAGCACCAGCTTTAACGTCTCGAAACAGAGCAGCGGCTACCGCGAACTGAGCGATGCCGTCTCGCGCGAGCCGCAGGATATCAATCGCAGCAGCAGCCAGTATGGCCTCGGCCTGGGATGGTCCGGGCAGAACGTCGGCAGTTTCAACCTCTCATACTCGCAGGCGCAGACTTTCGGCAGCGGTAATATCAGCTACGTGCGCGGTGGCTGGAGCAAAGCCTTTGGCCGCACCTATGTCGGTGCCAGCCTGGAGCGCAGCAGCGGGGGATATTACGGATCGGAAGACCGTTTCTACCTCACCCTGAGCGTGCCGCTGGGCGATCGCAGCATCAGCAGCTGGGTTAACGGCAGTAAGAACGGTAACCGCGCCGGGGTGCGCTACAGCGAGCGTCTGAGTCAGGATCGCAATTACAGTCTCTCCACCGAACATGACAACGGCAGCAAGCGGACTTCGACCACCGGCAACTTCGACATGGTGACGCCGGTCAGCCAGCTGAGCGCCGGCGTCAGCCGCGACAGCGACGGCTATACCAGCTGGTCAGGGCGCGCCAGCGGTGCGGCGGTGGTGCACAACCACGGCGTAACGCTGTCGCCGTATAAGGTCGGCGATACATTCGGCATTGCCAAAATCGGCGAAGAGAAGGGCGTGCGGGTTGAAACCCCGGCCGGACCCACCTGGACCGACGGGCGCGGCTACGCGGTGATCCCGCGCATCACCAGCTACAGCAAATCCTCGGTGCAGGTGGATACCCGCAGCCTGGGTAAGAACGTCGATATCAATAACGCCCTTTACGAGACCGAAGCGGCGCGCGGCTCCGTCAGCTACATCGACTTTGGCGTGGTGCGTAGCCGCCGCGTACTGATCGACGTGAAGGACGCGGCAGGGAAACCTCTGCAGCAGGGCGCCAGCGTGTTCGCCGCAGATAACAGCTTTGTCTCCGTGGTGACGGATAAAAGCGCGGTGTTTATTAACGACGCCGCCGACGGCCAGCAGTTCAGCATCGAACGCCAGGGGCAGAGCGACTGCCGCTTTACCCTCAAACTGGCGGAAAAGCCTGCTAACCCGGGCCTGTATGAAGAGGCCAGCGCGGTGTGTCGTTAATTGGCTGTAGGCCAATGCTGACAAAATCAGAGGTGAGGCCTGCACTTCCGGGTAGGGGGGCTGATATCCCTGCACACCCTACTGGATAATAATCTGCTCAGGTAGCGTCAGCCACAGTGCGGCTAGCGCCAGAAGATTCACCGCCTCATACTAGGAGAGCGGTGGTAAATAATGTTCTAAGGAATTGTTAAAAATGAAAAAAACCGTTATTGCTCTGCTGCTGGCCGCTTCTGCCACTTCTGCTTTTGCCGCTGACAGCGTAGACGTCAGGGTTATTGGCACGATTGTCCCTGCGGCCTGTGTTCCAACGCTGCCAGGCGGCGCCGTGGTGGATTACGGCACCATCAAAGCCGACTCCATCAGCAAAACGGCTTATACCGTGCTGCCGGAAAAGATGATCGACTTCACCATCCAGTGTGATGCACCGGCGAAGGTGGCAGTCCATGCAATTAACGGGCGTAAAGGCTCTCTGGCTGGTGTGACGGAGAATGTAGAGGGCGGAGCTGTCGCCCCTGTTGCGTTGTTCGGCAGTGCCAGCACCGTAGCCGTGGGCCTGGGCATGCAGGGTGCAAGCAAAGTGGGCGGCTATGGTATTCGCATTGTTGGCGCCACCGCGACCGCCGATGGCGTGCCGGTCAGCACGCTGGTGAAACCTGTGACTGCCACCAGCTGGGCAATCTCCGCTGCTGGCGGCATGCTGTATGACGCAACCTGGAGCCGTGTAGTGAGCTGGGGAGCGGTGGGTAGCAAAGTCCCGGTAGCCTTCACCGTGTTCTCCGGCCAGCTGTCAGTACAGGCTTATATCAATAAAGGCTCCGCGCTGGATCTGACTCAGCCGGTACACCTTGACGGCTTGAGCACGCTGGAAATGTATTACCTGTAATCCTGAAGCCCTGCCTCACTATAGCGCCCAAATTCGGGCGCTTTTTGCATTTCAGTCCCCGTCATATCACGCGTAGTCCTCAGCCTACAAATTCCCATCCCAGGCCTTCAGCTGTAAGCCGCCGCTCTCATATTGCTCACTCCCTCAACCTGTCAAACTCTCTTCATCGGCACAGGGATGGGTCGAAAGGGAATAGTTCAACACCTGACAGCAAGGACGCTGTCACCTCCAAAGCGGAGGATAAGCCGGGCAGAAAGACCCAGGCACCCGAAACCTTAATTGATTTATAAACACGTCGAGAACCCAACATGAAACTGAACAAAATGACCTCTTTACTGGCCGCAGGCGCACTCTCTCTGTCCCTGTTTTCTTCCCTGGCGCTGGCGACCGGCATGATCCCGGAAACCTCGGTGGTTATCGTGGAAGAGTCCGATGGCGAAGGTGCCATCAACGTAAAAAACAGCGATGGCTTCCCGGTGCTGCTGATGACGTCGCTGGAAAATATCAAAGAAGATAACGAATCCCTGCTGACGATTACGCCGCCCGCCGCCCGTGTCGAAGCCGGGAAATCGCAGCGCGTGCGTTTTATTCTGACCAGCAAAACGCCGCTGAAGACCGAACGCCTGAAGCGGGTGATTTTCGAAGGCGTCCCGCCGAAAGAGAAAGGCAAAAACGAAGTGCGCATGACCGTGCGTCAGAACCTGCCGGTGCTGATCCGTCCTGCGGGCCTCGCACGCGATGAAGCGCCGTGGAAGCAGCTGAAGTGGTCAACGCAGGGCGGTAAGCTGGTGGTCACTAACCCATCGCCTTACGTGGTGCGCATGGGCTCCAGCGTGCAGACCCTGCCGGACAACAGTCAGTGGAACATGACCAACAGCTATGTGCTGCCGGGGCAGACCATTACCCTGAGCAATGATAAGAATAAGTCCGTTAGCGGCAGCAAGCAGGTGCGTATTTCTCCGGCCACCACCTGGGGCTTTACGGTACAGAGCTACGACGCAGCCCTGAACTAATCCTCTCCTGACGCTGCCGCCTGCAAACGCTGGCGGCAGCAGGATACCGCGATGAAAAAATTTACCCTGCTACTGCTTCTTCTCAATGCTGCGGTTTATGCGGCGCCCCCAACGATGCCCGGCAACCCGTCTGAAATGCCGCTGTCGATCCCCACTGACAGCCGCTGCACCCTGAGTGCCGGGGGGGGCCAGGCTGATTTTGGCTCCCTGTCGCGCTGGCAGCTGCAGCCCGCCGCAGAGGGAGGCGATCGCTTATCGCTCGGTAAGCGGATGGTGAACGTTAGCGTCACCTGTCCCTTCTCCCAGACGATGAAGCTGATGATTAACGGTGACAGCGCCCTGAACGGTGGTTTTCGCTACGGTCAGAACGGCGAGCTGCGGGTAGTGGTGAAAGAGGCACGGCTCGACGGTCAGCCGGTACAGATTAAAATGCAGCCCGCAGGGCGCGCCGAACAGCCGGGTAGCCTGGCACTGAAAGCCAACGGGCTGCTGGCGTTTGTCAGCCCGGGTGGGGCAGCGATAAAGGGCAAAAGCCTGATGCTGCAGCTGGAAGCTGAACCGCTGCTGCGCGAAGCGGATGCCCGCGTGGCATCACGACAGAATCTCGAAAGTGGTTTTTCAATAAACCTGTCCGATTGAAGTACTTAAACCGGTTTGTCGCGCGCGATAACCGGCTTTTCCCCCCGCGACGTGCGGGGTTTTTTTTCACTATCCTTCACGCCCTTCCATCGCCTGCGCCGTCAGCCACAGGCGCGTATCAAACTCCAGCTGGTGATATTGCGGTTCCATATGGCAGCAGAGCTGATAAAACGCTTTGTTGTGATCCTTCTCTTTGATGTGCGCCAGCTCGTGTACCACAATCATACGCAGGAATGCTTCCGGCGCCTGTTTGAAAATGGTCGCCACGCGGATCTCGGCTTTGGCCTTCAGCTTACCGCCCTGCACGCGTGAGATGGCGGTATGCAGCCCCAGCGCGTGCTTCATCACTTTGATCTTACTGTCGTACAGCACTTTATTCAGCGGCGGGGCATTGCGCAGCGCCTGATTCTTGAGATCCAGCGCGTAGTCATACAGCGCTTTATCGCTGGTGATGCCGTGCGTGGACGGATAACGCTGGTTGATCACCTCGCCTAAACGCTGCTGTTCGATCAGCGTGCGCACCTGTGACAGCAGGGATTCAGGGTAACCTTGCAGGTAAATCAGTGACGACATGCGAACTCCATTAAAGAAAAACGTTTACTGCGCGCCCGTTTTAGGGGATAAAACGCGGAAATTTTACCACTAAGGTGATCCCATGAGCCAACTTGAACTGAGCAACCGCACGCTGACGCTGCATCGATTTCCACAAATGCGCGAAGAGAGCCCGTTGCAGGCCTGGGATGCGGCCGACGAATATCTGCTGCGCCATCTTGATGATGCCCCGGTCAACGGCCCGACGCTGATCTTTAACGATACCTTCGGCGCGCTGGGCTGTGCGCTGGCGGGCGAGGGCGTGTACAGCATCAGTGATTCCTGGCTGAACCAGCAGGCGACGCGGCAGAACCTGGCGCTCAACGGGCTGGATGAGGGCGGCGTGCAGCTGCTGGACAGCCTGGCGCCACTGCCGGCCGCCCCGGCTCGCGTACTGCTGAAAGTGCCAAAAACCCTCGCATTACTGGAACAGCAGCTGCGTGCGCTGCGCGCGGTCGTGACCCCGCAGACCCAGATTATCGCCGCCGGTAAAGCGAAAGATATCCACACCTCGACCCTGCAGCTGTTTGAAAAAGTGCTCGGCCCGACTACCACCTCGCTGGCGTGGAAAAAAGCGCGTCTGATTTACGGCACCTTCACAAAACCAGCACTGGCAGAGAGTGACGTGATTGCGCGCTGGCAGCTGGACGGCACCGACTATCAGATCGGCAACCACGCCAACGTCTTCTCGCGCGGCGGGCTGGACGTGGGCGCGCGCTTCTTCCTGCAGCATCTGCCGTCCGATCTGGAAGGGGAGATTGTTGACCTCGGCTGCGGCAATGGGGTGATAGGCCTGATGGCGCTGCAGCAGAATCCGCTGGCGCAGCTGCACTTCGTCGATGAGTCTTACATGGCGGTGGCCTCCAGCCGTATGAACATTGAAGCCAACCGCCCGCAGGATCTGGCGCGCAGCGAGTTCCGCGTCAATAACTCGCTGGCCGGCTTCCCGTCCGATCGCCTGCATGCGGTGCTGTGCAACCCGCCGTTCCACCAGCAGAGCGCGGTCACCGACCATATCGCCTGGCAGATGCTGCGCGATGCGCGCCGCTGCCTGCAGGACGGCGGCGAGCTGCGCATCGTCGGCAACCGCCACCTCGATAACTACCACAAAATGAAAAAGCTGTTTGGTAACTGCACCACCGTCGCCAGCAACCAGAAATTTGTGGTGCTGCGCTCGGTGAAGATGCCGTAACTAGAGGAGTGCGGGTCGACCGAAAAAAAGGTCGACCCCTACGAAAATTTCGCACCAACCGTAGTGGCGAGGCATGCCTCGCCCGCTGTTATCACCGCTTCGCAATCCACGAGAAGCGCTGCTCATATCCGTGCTGGCAATGGCTGTTGCGGCGGTAGCTGGCTTTCTCCTCCGCCATGCAGTAGGTACAAATCCCCGCCTGATCAATCTGCGCCTGCGGCACGCCCGCCCGTCGCGCAATCCTGTGCGCCAGCAGCGGCAAATCAAACCACACTCCCCCCGTCGTGCCCTGCGCCTGCGCGCGCTGCGCCAGCGGATTGTTGACCGCCTGCGCCGACCACGGCAGCATTTCGGCCAGCTGCTGCGGGTCATCCTGCTGCGCATGGTCAATCACATCCTGCCCCAGCTCATAGCAGCACGGCCCAATCGCCGGGCCGATGGCGATATACAGGCTATCCGGCGTCGCCCCGCGTGTGCATAAGGCCTGGATCGCATTAATCAGCACGCCGCTCAGCACCCCTTTTAACCCACCGTGTACCGCCGCCACCTGCTGCTGGCGCGTATCGGCCAGCAAGATCGGCAGGCAGTCGGCGGTATATACCGCCAGCGGATTTGACCCGCTGCCAATTAACCCGTCCGCATCCTGGCTTTTGACCGGCAGGGCCTCAACATCGCGGATCACGCGCGCGCTGTGGCGCTGCTGGTTGTAGATCGTCCCTTGCGGCGGGCGCTCCCCGGCGGGCAGAAACGCGTGGTCGAGCCAGTCAATACGGGAAAGCAGCGGTGAGCGATAAGGGGAGGGCATGGTGAATTCCTCAAAGCGGGAAAGAGCTCGATGCTACCAGAAAAGCGGGCGGAAACCATGGCGACAAAATGACAGCAAACTGTTGTAGGGGCGGACCCTCTTTTTCGGTCCGCCCGCAAGATGCTAAGGTGCTCTAATTTTGTTGTAATGTTTTACAACACCCTGCAGTGTTGGTATTATTTACAACACCTGAAAGTGGAAAGGATATCCCAATGGTCGCAAAGCAGTTAATCAGAATCCGTCAATTTATTGATGATAACGCGCTTGTTGAAATTGTTGTCTGGGAAGTCGCTCCTCCCGTTAGGGCGAGCCAGCATGGTTATAAGTACCGCCTCGCTTATGTTGTCGATGGACAATGCGTACTGCGCTATGACAACGAAGCTGGCAAGGGCGATCACAAACATATCGGCAGTGATGAGGTCGGCATCTCTTTTGAAAGCCTTGAGGGGTTGCTCTCGGCTTTTTGGGATGACGTAAACAACTTCAAGGGGTAATGCCATGAGAACATTAACGATTAATATTTCCACCATTGAAGAGACTCAGCGCCGTACGCTGGCAGCAATCAAAGGCGACGTGAAAGCGCGTGGCGATTTCCTCTCTTTCACCAGCTGGGACTTGTTGCACAAAGTGCTTACGCCAAAATGCATGAACATCCTCAATGCCATGACAGGCGAGGGCAACTTGTCGGTCAGAGAGGTCGCACGACGCGTCGGCAGAGATATTAAGGGCGTGCATACCGACGTGAAGAAGCTGCTTAGCCACGGTGTCATTGAACATGGCCCCGATGGAATTCAGTTCCCGTTTGATGAGATACGTTTCGATTTTTCTCTGGGGCACGCAGCGGCGTAGCGGCGGACCCTCTTTTTCGGTACGCCCGTCTCACCATTAAGAACGTCATCTCCTATTTCGTTCAGGAGGTGAACTCTCACTGCTTGCTACATCGTTGCCCATTGCGAAGCATCGAGGCTGGAATCTTGATAGGAAATAATTAAATCTGACAGTCCGCAATGAGCGAGATATAGTCATTCGCAATTTATCGATAAAAGATGCAGGCTTGTAAAACGGTCGCGCATTGATCGTGTAGAAATAAAGCAGTTTTTCTATATAGTTGGATGATGAACATTCAAAACTCAGCAGGTAATTGCATGATCTTAAGTGTTAATCACGTTGGTTTTTCAGTTAAAAACATTGAAGACTCATTATTATTTTGGACTCGGATTCTTGGAGGTAAATTATTACGTGAAGGAAAAATGTCTGGACCTATAATCGATGAGGTAACAGGTGCAAGGGGAGCTGATGTACGAATGGCTTTGCTTGAACTGGCTGATATTCAAATTGAATTACTACAATACAATAACATTGAGCAGCCAGAAGAACCTTCAGCGCCCTATATCCCAGGCTACGCTCACCTTGCTTTTATAGTTGAGGATCTTGATACGCTCTTGGGCAAAGTATCGGACTACGGCTGGAAGACGCCGGGTAAACCTCAGACAGTGTTGTCAGGCCCCATGCAGGGAACCAGAGTAATATATTTACAAAGCCCTGATGGTCAGACGCTTGAATTGATGGAACGCAGTCAATGAGGCCCACATATTATGACCTGTTATCCTCTAATTAAAACAGTGATGTTTGCAAAGTCCGCTCCAGGGCACTGAGCAGACCATCAGAACAGATTTCGTCTTATTGGGTCTGGTCACTGGTGAAAATATACTATGTTTATCCCCCCACTTCCGCCACTGCCACGGGGTGACCGGAAAAAGGTCACCCGCTATAAACTGCCGCCAACCTCATTCACAGCGGGCGCCCGATTTGAGGGGCAGGGATGCAGCCTTTGTCGGTCCGGCGTGCTCAATGTTGCCCCGCAGCAGACACAAATATTCCCGGCAACGAGGAACAAATTAAATCCCCAGCCCCAGCCTGGTGCCCTGGGCAATTGCCCGCCTGGCATCCAGCTCCTCGGCGACATCGGCGCCGCCGATAATATGCGGTTGCTTCCCCTGCGCCATCAGCGCATCGGCTAAACGGCGGTTGGGCTCCTGACCGGCGCAGATCACCACGTTATCGACTGCCAGCCGCTGCGGTTCGCCGTCGCGCAGAATATGCAGCCCGTCATTATCAATACGCAGATACTGCACGCCGCCCCACATCTGCACACCGTGCATTTGCAGGCTGGCGCGGTGGATCCAGCCGGTGGTTTTTGCCAGCCCGGCGCCCGGCTTGCCGGGTTTACGCTGCAGCAGCCAGATCTGCCTTTGGCTATGCGGCAGTACCGGGCGCGTCAGGCCGCCGGGCTGCTGCAGGCTGCGGTCAATGCCCCACTGCTGGCAAAATGCGGCGATATCCAGCGCGGTCTGCTCGCCGCTGGCGGCCAGGTACTCCGCCGTATCAAAGCCGATGCCGCCCGCGCCAATAATCGCCACGCGCGGCCCGACCGGTCTTTTATCGCGGATCACGTCGAGATAGCTCAATACCGAAGGGTGATCGATGCCGGGGATCTGCGGGGTGCGCGGCACGATCCCGCTCGCCAGCACCACCTCATCAAACCCGGCCAGATCGTCAGCGCTGGCAGGGTGATCCAGCCGCTGGACAACATGATGCAGCGCCAGCTGGCGGCGATAGTAGCGCAGCGTCTCGCTGAACTCCTCTTTACCGGGGATCTGACGCGCAATATTGAACTGGCCGCCAACCTGCGGGCTGGCATCAAACAGCGTCACCCGGTGGCCGCGCTGCGCGGCGTTAACTGCAAACGCCAGCCCGGCAGGCCCGGCACCGACCACGGCAATGCGTTTGATCTGCTGCGCGGGCGTCATCACCAGCTCGGTCTCGTGGCAGGCGCGTGGATTCACCAGGCAGGAGGTCAGCTTGCCGACGAAAATCTGATCGAGGCAGGCCTGGTTACAGCCAATGCAGGTGTTGATCTCATCGCTTCGCCCCTGCTGCGCTTTCAGCACAAACTCCGCGTCGGCAAGAAACGGCCGCGCCATCGACACCATATCAGCGCAGCCCTCGTCCAGCAGCGCCTGCGCCACGTCCGGGTGATTAATGCGGTTGGTGGTAATCAGCGGGATGCGCAGATGCTGCTTCAGCGTCTGCGTTACCCAGCCAAACGCCGCGCGCGGCACCGAAGTGGCGATGGTCGGAATGCGCGCCTCGTGCCAGCCAATGCCGGTGTTGATCAGCGTCGCACCGGCCTGTTCCACCGCTTTGGCCAGGCGGATGGTCTGCTCGAGGGTGCTGCCCTGTTCCACCAGGTCGAGCATCGACAGGCGGAAGATAATAATAAACGCCTCACCGACGGCGGCGCGCACCGCCCGCAGGATCGCCAGCGCCAGCCGCTGACGGCGGGCTTCATCGCCGCCCCATTGGTCGTCGCGCTGGTTGGTACGCGCCACCAGGAACTGGTTAATCAGATAGCCTTCGGAGGCCATAATTTCCACGCCGTCATAGCCCGCCTGCTGCGCCAGCCGCGCACAGCGGGCGTAATCGGCGATCAGCTGGACAATGTCATCATGGCTTAACGCGCGCGGTGTAAACGGGTTAATCGGCGCCTGCAGTGCGGAAGGGGCGACCAGCGCGGGCTGATAGCTGTAGCGCCCGGCGTGCAGGATCTGCATGGCGATTTTGCCACCCGCCTGATGCACCGCGTCGGTAACTTCGCGGTGATGCGGCAGCTGCGACGCGTCATTGAGCACCGAAGCGCCTCTGCTCACCACCCCCTCCGGCGAGGGGGCGATGCCGCCGGTAACAATCAGTGCCACCCCGGCACGGGCGCGCTCGGCATAAAAAGCGGCCAGCCGCGCCGCGCCATCCGGGTGCTCTTCCAGCCCGGTATGCATCGAACCCATCAGAAAACGGTTTTTAAGCTGGGTGAATCCCAGGTCGAGGGGGGCAAACAGTGAGACGCTCATCGTCAGCGATTCCTGAAGTGGTCGGATGAGTTCTACTGTAGCGGTGATATGAGCGTGACGAAAGTGCAGTTATTGGCTTTGTGATGCGCGCCACTGATTCCCGCTACCCTGAAAGAGCTACCTGCTTCACGTTATGCGTAACATGGGTTTAGTAACATGAATTTTGGTGATCTGATTCACAGTTTTACAAGTTAAACATCTGTCTGATAGGCAGCTGAACTGATACGCATTTAGAGGTACGTCATGAGCACCATCACGCAATCCTGCATGATTAACGGTAAACAACAGGTTGAAGTCATCAGCCAGCAGGTCAACTACCAGGGCGAAGGCACGCTGGTGCGCATCACGCGCGGCGGCATCTGCGGTTCCGATCTGCACTACTACCAGCACGGTAAAGTCGGCAGTTTTGCGGTGAAGATGCCGATGATCCTCGGCCACGAAGTGATCGGCCAGGTGGTGAAAAGCGATAACCCGGCGCTAACAGAGGGGCAGAAAGTGGCGGTTAACCCGTCGAAGCCTTGCGGCTCCTGCAAGTATTGCCTGGCGGATGAAGATAACCAGTGCACCACCATGCGCTTCTTCGGCAGCGCGATGTATACCCCGCACGTGGACGGCGGCTTTACCCAGTACAAAGTGGTCGACAGCGCGCAGTGCATCCCCTACGACAACGCCGCCGACGACACCATTATGGTGTTCGCAGAACCGCTGGCGGTGTGCATTCACGCGGCCAACCAGGGCGGCGCGCTGAAAGGCAAAAAAGTGTTTATCTCCGGCGTGGGTCCGATTGGCTGCCTGATTGCCGCCGCGGCGAAAGCCAAAGGCGCGGCGGAAGTGGTCTGTGCCGACGTCAGCGAGCGCTCGCTGGAGATGGCAACCGCCATGGGCGCGACCCGCACTATTCATGCCGCAGACGGCGATTTTGCGCCCTACCTGGCGGATAAGGGCTATTTTGACGTGTCGTTTGAGGCCTCCGGCCATCCCTCCTCGCTGACCCGCTGCCTGGAAGTCACCCGCGCCAAAGGCACGCTGGTGCAGGTCGGTATGGGCGGCGACGTACCGGGCTTCCCGATCATGATGCTGATCGCCAAAGAGATTAATCTGGTCGGCTCTTTCCGCTTCACCACCGAGTTCAATACGGCGGTTGAGTGGCTCGGCAACGGCACGGTTAACCCGCTGCCGCTGTTTAGCGGTGCCTATGACTACCAGAATATCGATGCGGCGCTGCAGTTTGCCGGTGACAAGAGCAAAGCCGCCAAAGTGCAGCTAACTTTCTAAGGGATGACCATGACCACACTTTTCTCGCTGGAAAACAAACGCGTGCTGATCACCGGTTCCGCTCGCGGCATCGGCTTTCTGATGGCGAAAGGCCTGTGCGAAGCCGGGGCAGAGGTGATTATCAACGCCACCACCCAGCAGGGCGCAGAGAGAGCCGCCGCCGAGCTGCAACAGCAGGGCTTTAAAGCCCACGCGGTGGCCTTTAACGTCACCCAGTCCGCCGAAGTGAACGCGGCGGTAGCGAAGATTGAGAGCGAAATAGGCCCGATTGACGTGCTGGTGAATAACGCCGGGATCCAGCGCCGCCGCCCGTTCCTCGAATTCCCGGAGCAGGACTGGAACGAGGTGATTGCGGTCAACCAGACGGCGGTGTTCCTGGTCTCGCAGGCGGTAGCCCGCCAGATGGTCACGCGCCAGAAAGGTAAAATTATCAACATCGGCTCAATGCAGAGCGAGCTGGGGCGCGACACCATTACCCCGTATGCCGCGTCGAAAGGGGCGGTCACCATGCTGACGCGCGGCATGTGCGTGGAGCTGGCGCGCCACAATATTCAGGTCAACGGCATTGCCCCGGGCTATTTCAAAACCGAAATGACCCAGGCACTGGCGGATGATGAAGCCTTCACCTCCTGGCTGTGCAAGCGCACCCCGGCGGCGCGCTGGGGGAACCCGGAGGAGTTGATCGGGGCGGCGGTGTTCCTGGCATCGAAAGCCTCTGATTTTGTGAACGGCCACTTACTTTTTGTCGATGGTGGCATGCGAGTGGCGGTGTAACAGCTACAACTTATTCACCTGTACCTACCTCTACCTCAAAGGAAGTGCTTTATGCCCATTACAATAATAGCTATTGGCGTAATCCTGCTGTTGGTGCTGATGATCGTCTTCAAGGTCAACGGCTTTATCGCCCTGATATTCGTCTCCGCCGTGGTGGGGATGGCGGAAGGGATGACGCCGCTGGCCGTTATCGCCTCAATCCAGAAGGGGGTTGGCGGCACGCTCGGCAGCCTGGCGCTGATCCTCGGATTCGGGGCGATGCTGGGGAAACTGGTGTCGGACACCGGGGCCGCGCAGCGCGTTGCCACCACGCTGATCGCCTCGTTTGGCAAGCAGCGCGTGCAGTGGGCGCTGATGGTCACCGGGCTGATCGTCGGCCTGGCGATGTTCTATGAAATCGGCTTCGTGCTGCTGCTGCCGCTGGTGTTTACCGTGGTTGCCGCATCGGGTATGCCGATGCTGTACGTTGGCCTGCCGATGGTTGCCGCGCTGTCGGTCACCCACTGCTTCCTGCCGCCGCACCCGGGCCCGACGGCGATCGCCACCATCTTTGGCGCCAATCTCGGCACCACGCTGCTGTACGGCATGATCATCACCATCCCGACGGTGATTATCGCCGGGCCGATCTTCTCTAAATTCCTCAAAGGCTTTGAAAAATCGCCGCCGGAAGGGCTGTATAACCCGAAAATCTTTGAAGACCACGAAATGCCGGGCTTCTGGACCAGCATTTTTGCCGCAGTGATCCCGGTGATCCTGATGGCGGTGGCGGCGGTGTTTGAGCTGACCACGCCGAAAGAGAACGTGCTGCGCCAGTTCTTCGAATTTGTCGGCAACCCGGCGGTGGCGCTGTTTATCTCGGTGGTGATTGCCGTCTTCACCCTCGGCCTGCGGAACGGACGCAAGATGGAAGAGGTGATGGAGATGTGCGGTTCGTCGATTGCCGCCATTGCCATGATCGTCTTTATTATCGCCGGTGGCGGTGCCTTTAAGCAGGTGCTGGTCGACAGCGGCGTGGGCGACTACATCGCCAATATGATGAAAGGCTCGTCGCTGTCTCCGCTGCTGATGTGCTGGACGGTCGCGGCGATGCTGCGTATCGCGCTGGGTTCAGCAACCGTGGCGGCGATTACTACCGCGGGTATCGTCACGCCAATTATCGCTATCACCCACGCCGACCCGGCGCTGATGGTGCTGGCGGTCGGTTCCGGTAGCGTTATCGCCTCCCACGTTAACGACCCTGGCTTCTGGCTGTTCAAAGGTTACTTCAACCTGAGCGTGGTCGAAACGCTGAAAACCTGGACGGTGATGGAAACCCTGATCTCCTTCCTCGGCCTGGCAGGGGTGTTGATCCTGAACGCGATTATTCATTAATCTTGTGCTGTACAGTAGGGGGCGACCGATTTTCTGGTCGCCCCTTTTCACATTTAATCACGGAACCCTGATGCGCGCGCACCGAATCTCCCTGCAGGACATCGCTTCGCTTGCTGGCGTAACCAAAATGACGGTCAGCCGCTATCTGCGCACCCCCGACCGCGTTTCGCCGCAGACCGGGGCGAAAATCGCGCAGATCATCGAAGAGATAAACTACATTCCCAACCGCGCGCCGGAGATGCTGCTCAGCTCGAAAAGCTACACCCTCGGCGTGCTGATCCCCTCGTTTAAAAATCAGATCTTCGCCGACCTGCTGAGCGGCATTGAAGCGGCGACCAAGGAGGGGCGCTACCAGACGCTGATCGCCAACTACAACTATGACAGGCAGACGGAAGAGGAGCAGATCATCAATCTGCTGTCGTACAACATCGACGGCATTCTGCTGAGCGAGAAGGATCACACCCTGCGTGCGGTGAAATATCTGCGTGCGGCGCAGATCCCGATTGTTGAAGTGATGGACACCCAGGGCGGCTGTCTGGATATGCAGGTTGGCTTTAATAACTTCAGCGCGGGCTACGATATGACGCGGGTGCTGCTCGACCAGGGGCGCAGCAATATTATCTACTTTGGCTCGCAGGATGACCGGCGCGATGAGTTTCGCTATCAGGGTTACTGCCAGGCGATGGAGCAGCACGGCGGGGTGGGGCTGCGCATCAATCCAAAGGCGATCTCCTCGCAGAAGCTGGGGGCGGCGATGCTCGCCAGCGCGCTGGAGCGGCATCCCGACCTTGATGCGGTGTTCTGCACCAATGACGATCTGGCGCTCGGTGCGCTGCTGCACTGCCAGCGTCACGGCATTGCGGTGCCGCAGCGCATTGCCATCGCCGGCTTTCACGGGCTGGAAATCAGCCGCGAAATGTACCCGACAATGGCGAGCGTCATCACCCCGCGTTATGCGATCGGTTACACCGCCGCGGAGCTGCTGCTAAAAAAAATCGGCGACAGTCATTTTGTCGCCGACTCGGTCGATCTCAGCTATCAGATCTTTATGGGTGAGACCATTTAAGGCTTATCGCCCTGCTGGAAAACCGGTGGCGAGGCCAGTTTGGCCTCCTCGCGCAGCGTGCTGACCTGCTTCGCGCTGACGTTTGCCGCCGCCGGGTTACCAAACTGCTGGCTGACAAAATTACTGACGTCGGCCACCTGCTGGTCGCTCAGCTCCGGGGCAAAGGCGGGCATAAAGATCTCGCCTTCGGCCATGTGGCGGCGCACGCCGTTCAGCACTACCGACACCAGGTTACGCGCATCGGCCGCGCCGGTGCTGGTGTGGTGGAACAGCGATGGATAGGCATGGAAGCCCTTGCCCGAACCCGCTCCGTCCGCGCCGTGGCAGCTGGCGCAGTTGCCGGCAAACACCACCGCACCCGGCTGCGCATCACGCGTGGCGGCATCCGCACCGCGCAGCGTAATCAGCGCATTCGACGGTTGCCCCCAGCTGTCCCGCGCCCGGGTCTGCTGCTTATCCCCCTGAGGCTTCACGCTCTTGAGATAGGTGGCAATATCCTCAAGATCGCTCTCCGGCAGGTACTGCAGGCTGTGCTCGATAGCTTCCGCCATCGGGCCGGAGGCGCTGGCTTTTCCGGCGACAAAGCCGGTTTTCAGGTAGGTCACCAGCTCCTGCTGACTCCAGTCACCAATCCCGGCCTGCTTATCCGGCGTGATGTTGTACGCCAGCCAGCCGCCCAGATCGCCGCCTGCCAGCGGTTTATCGTTATCCATGCCCATCGTCAGAGTGCGCGGCGTATGGCAGGTGCCACAGTGCGCCAGCGCCTCAACCAGATAGCGGCCGTTATTCCATTGTGCGCTCTGCTGCGCATCGTTCTGCAGCTCACCCCGATCAAAGTTGAACCACTTCCAGAAGCGCATCCCCCAGCGCTGATTGAACGGGAACGGCAGGTCGGTCTGCGGTGACGCCTGATGCACCGCAGGCATCGACATCAGGTAAGCTTTAATCGCCAGCACATCCTCGCGCTTCATTTTGGTGAAGGAGTCGTAAGGCATCGCCGGGTAGAGCTGCTCGCCATTTTTGCCAATGCCCTCCTGCACTGCCGCGACAAACTGGTCGTCGCTCCAGCTGCCGATGCCGTACTGCTTATCGGAAGAGATGTTACTGCCCCAGATCTGACCAAACGGGGTGCTGACGGCAAAGCCGCCGCCAAACAGCGGGCCGTTGGTGGCGGTATGGCAGGCGGTACAGTCGCCCGCCCGCGCCAGGTACTCGCCGCGCTTGATCAGCGCGCTGTTGTCTGCCGCCTGCGCCGCTGCGCACTGCATCAGGGCCACCGCGATGACGAAGGTGCTTAAAACAATTTTCATCGGGTGCTCCTTACAGGCTGGAAAGAACGCTGTCGGCCATACGCAGTGCCAGCGCGGTTCCGGTCAGCGTTGAGTTCACCGTCGAGGCTGACGGCATGATCCCGGTTCCGGCAATAAACAGGTTCGGGTGATCGTGGGTGCGGCAGTGGCCGTCCACCACGGAATCCTGCGGATTACTGCCCATGATCATGGTGCCGGTAATGTGCTGGTTATTGTCGTAAACGCCGCGCTTGCTGTAGATCGCCTCGCTGCCGCCCATCTCCTTCACCATGCGCTGGAAGTCGATCATCGACTGGTCATAGCCGCGATGCACATATTCCGGGAAGCTGTAGTAGACCTCCAGCCGCGGAATGCCCCAGGCATCCTTTTCGGTTTTGCTGAGCGTGACGCGGTTCTGCGGTTCCGGCAGCATCTCCAGCAGGCACTTCAGCTGGACAAAGCGTTCGGACTGGAAGGCCAGCTTGTCGTTGAGCGCTTTACCGTAGTAGCCCTGGCGCACCAGCCGTTCGGTGAGGTAGCGCACCGGCGAGGTATTGGCGAGGTCGATGCGCAGCGCCGAGCGCTCGCTGCGGAAATCCCCGTCGCGCAGATTATTGATGCTGCCCGGACGCATTGGCCCGCGGCCAAACCACACCGGCTCATCGGCGTAGAACTCCACCGACGATCCCGGGTGATCCATCAGATTGCGCCCGACCATGCCGGAGCTGTTGGCGATGCCGTCCGGGTAGCGTTCGCTGGTGGAGAGCAGCAGAATTTTCGGGCTTTCAATACCGTTGGCCGTCAGGACAAACTGTTTACCGGTGACGCGATGGCGCACTTTGTTCCGATCGAGGTAGTGCACCGCCTGGATGGTCCCTTTGTCATCAGCTTCAATGCGGAACACCACCGCATTGGCAACGATTTTCACCCCGGCATCCAGCGCCTTACGCGCCGAAATACCGCCGTGATACTGCGCATCGATCGGGCAGACCGGCATACAGTTATTGTTGCCGCAGCAGGCCGGGCGGCCATCGTAAGCGATGCTGTTGCGCGCCTGCGGGCCAATACCCACCTCATAGCCCAGCGGGCCGAGGCGCTGCCTGAGGCGTTCGAAGCCGTACGGCAGCGGAATGCCGGGCAGCGGATAGGGGCGCGAACGCGGCGACGCCAGATCGCTGTCGCCGGAGACGCCCATCTGGTATTCGGCGTCGCAGTAGTACGGCTCCAGTTCGGCGTAGCTGATGGGCCAGTCGCGCCCGATGCCGTACAGAGAGTGGATGCGCATATCGTTCGGCAGCAGGCGAAATGCCTGGCCTGCCCAGTGCCAGGTGGTACCGCCGATGCCGCGCAGGTACTGGGCGCGATAGGGGTCCGGCCCTTTCTGGATCAGGTAGTTATTATCGGCAGGAATAAACTTCGGCTGCGGTGCCCACGGCTGCGGCGGGAAGGGTTCGGTAAAGTCGCCTTTAAACGGCGAGTTGCGAAAATACTCCACCGCTTCGTCGCGCTTAATCTCCGGCCCGGACTCCAGCATCAGCACCGAAGCGCCCGCTTTGGCCATCTTCAGTGCCGCCAGCGAACCGGCAATCCCGGCACCAATCACCACCACATCGGCGCTTAATGAATCAGACATGTGCTCTCCTTGCTGGCGGCTGCGTCCAGAAATCAGGTTGCCCCGGCGCATAGCTCGGCGGTAACAGGGAATCGCGAACCAGCCGATAGCTGGCAATATTTTCAAAGGCAATACACTGCGGGCGCGGCAGCGGGCCGACCACGCCGAGATACCAGCCGGAAACCAGCGCCTGATAGAGGTCGTTCAGCGCTTTAGGCTGCGCCGCCAGCAGCGTTAACAGGGCGCTGCCGTTGGCGTCAGGCTGCTGTTGCAGCAGCGCGTTGAGCGTATCCAGCTGGCTGTCCAACTGGGGAAAGTGGTCATGCAGCCAGCTGTACAGGCGCTGGGACAGCAGGGCATCCGGCTGGTCAAAAGCGGTCAGCCTGACGGAGATGGCGCGAAAACTGGCGGACGGTGCCACCGCAGCGGCCAGCGGAGGGCTGGCAAAGGCCAGGCTGGCGGGCAGCACCTGAGCCAGGACGCCAGCCACCAGCAGGCCCGCCGTGCCGGTCAGTAACCGACGGCGTGAGAGAGTTATCATCAGAATTCCCCTGGCGTTATTTCAGTGCCTGAGCGGCAGCCTCTGAAGCCTGATTGTCCAGCTCCTGTTTCGGCGTGCTGACGCCGACGGCGCCGACCACTTCATCCTGCAGAGCCAGCGGATAACCGCCGCCGAGTGCGATGGCATGCGGGATAGCCAGCACGGTGGTTTCGCCACTCTGCAAGCGCTGCATAAATTTCAGCGAGGGGGCGTGATACAGCGCGGAGGTGCGCGCTTTACCGATTGCCGCATCGACACAGCCCGGCGAGGCGCCATCCAGGCGCTGGAAGGCAAGCAGCGTGCCGCTGGCATCCACCACGGCGACGCAGCCGGTGCTGTGCTGCGCGCTGATACTGTTTTTCACGCTGGCGATCACCCGGTCAGCGTGAGCCGCGTCCAGCTGCGCCGCTGCGGCCTGGCCGATGCCAGCCGCCAGGAGTAGGGAGAGGGTTACAGATGCTCTAAGTTTCATACATTGCTTCCTGATATCCATTCACCGGTGAGCGCACTGGCCCCGGTATTTATTTTTTTCAGACGACCATCTCGTCGCCGTTACGCTACGCCGTTGCCAATAGCCAGGCAACGCGCGATAAACAAAACGCATGCCTCTATCGACATAACTCATTGTGCTGGATAGATCTTATCCAGCGTCTCCTGCCAGACAAACGGGGTGAGCTGCTGATACTCCAGCGATCGCGCCTGCAGTGCGTCCACCAGCCCCTGCTGGGTTGCGACGATGGCCGCGCTCATGGCGGGCGGAACCCCGACGTCGCGCAGGGTTTTCACCACTTCCTGCATCTCTTCGGCGCGGCGCTGGCCGTGCTCCGCCACGCGGCTAATCAGGTAGTGCGGCAGCTGTTCATCCCAGCCGAGCGAAGGGAAGCTGGCGTGCAGTGAGTCGAGCACCGCCTGCTCGACGCCGTACTGCCGCGCCGCGCTCAGACACTCAGTGGTCAGGGCTTCCAGCCCTTTGATCATGATGCTGCGGCACATCTTAATGGCCGAAGCTTCCCCCACTTCGCTGCCCAGCAGGCGGCTGTTAAGACCGAGCTGCAGCAGCAGGGCATTAACTGCCTCAGCCTGAATCCCGCCGACCAGCAGCGGCGTGGCGAGGCGTTTTGGCGGCACCGGGGCCATCACGGCGACGTCGATATAGCTGGCCCCGTGCGCACCCACCGCGTCGGCCGCCGCGCGTTTGGTATGCGGGGCCACCGAATTCAGATCGAGGAAGTGCTGCCCGGCCTTGAGCAGCGGCGCGGCCTGCTGCGCCACGCCCAGCGCCTGGGATGCGGTGACCGTGGAGAAAACCAGCGTGGCGCTCTGCAACGCCTCAGCCAGCGAGGGCGCCAGCCGCACGCCGCACTGCAGCGCTTTTTCCCGCAGCGCGGGCAGGCTCTGCGCATCCAGCGCTTTGCGGTCCCACACCGTCAGCACATGGCCCTGCGCCTGTAAGTCACGGGCCAGGATGCCGCCCGCTTCGCCAAAACCGATAAAGGTGATGTTCATAACGCTACTCCTTGCTTAGCGGCCAGACAGCCGCAGGGATGAGGACTTCCCCGGCAAAAATGGCGCGCGCGGTGCGCAGTAGCCCGCAGCCCGCCAGCGGATTATCGCCAGCGCGCTGCAGCAGCACGCTGAACTCACCGCTGGGATGCTCCACGCTCAGGCGCTGCTGGGGGGCGTTGCTGATGCGCGCCAGCCCGTCAGCAACGCTGCCCGGGATCAGGCAGGCGCTGGCGACGCTGACCGCGCCGAGCACGCCAATCGACGCGTGGCAGCGGTGCGGGATAAAGGTGCGCGAGCTGACAGCACCGCCGTGGCGCGCCTCGGCCAGCAGGGTGACTTTCGGCACCGTACGCTGGCTGACGTCGCCCAGATTCATGCGCGGCCCGGCCTGCAGGCGAATCGACTCCAGCCGCTGCTTCAGCTCGCTGTCGTTATCCAACTGCTCACGGCTCTCATAGCCGCTGCGGCCCACATCGGCGGCGCGCAGCAGCACCACCGGCATGCCGTTATCGATACAGGTGACGTCGACGTCGTCAAAGCGATCGCGCGGCTGGCCGGTCGGCAACAGCGCCCCGCAGCTCGATCCGGCAATCTCTTCGAAGGTAAGGGCGATCTCGCCCGCGGTGCCCGGCACGCCATCGATGCGCAGATCGCCGTCATAGTCGACCTCGCCGCCTGGGGTGGCGAATTCCGCCTCGGCAATTTGCCCGGTGTTCTGCATGAAGATGCGCACGCGGGTACGCTCACTGCCCGCCGTCACCAGCCCACGCTCAACGGCGAATGGCCCCACGGCGGCGAGAATATTGCCGCAGTTCTGCCCGTAATCAACGTAAGGCCGATCGACGTTGACCTGGGCAAACAGATAGTCGACATCAGCATCGTCACGGCGGGAAGCGCTGACGATCGCCACTTTGCTGGTGAGCGGATCGGCGCCGCCCAGACCGTCTATCTGGCGGATATCGGGCGAGCCCATCACCGCCAGCAGCACCCGGTCGCGCACGGAGGGGTCCGACGGCAGATCGTCTGCCAGGAAGCAGGCGGCTTTTGAGGTGCCGCCGCGCATCAGTAAACAGGGGATGCGGCGCTGGCGCATGGGTTACTCCTCCAGTTGCTCAAGCGTGTCGACATAGCGCAGCCCTTTTTCCGCCAGGCGCGGGCGCATCTGATAAATATCCAGCCCCAGCTCGCCTGCTGCCATGCGCTCACGCTTGCTCTCTTCCAGCGCTTCGCGCTGCTGCGCTTTTTCCGCCACGCTGGCGGCTTCGCGGCGCGCTACCACCACCACGCCGTCGTCATCGGCGACGATCACATCTCCGGGCCAGATCGGCTGCCCGGCGCACACCAGCGGCACATTGACCGAGCCGAGCGTCTCTTTCACGGTGCCCTGCGCATACACGGCCCGCGACCAGACGGCAAAGCCCATGGCGCGCAGCGTGCGGGTATCACGCACGCCAAGGTCTGCCACCAGCCCGCGCACGCCGCGTGACTGCAATGAGGTCGCCAGCAGATCGCCGAAGTAGCCGTCGCTGCAGGGAGAGGTGGGCGCCACCACCAGCACGTCCCCCGGCTGGCAGAGTTCTACCGCCACGTGGAACATCCAGTTGTCACCCGGTGCCACCAGCACGGTGACTGCACTCCCGGCGATGCCGCAGTCCTGCTGGATGGGACGGATGGCCGGGTCCAGCAACCCTTTTCGCCCCTGGGCCTCATGGACGGTGGCGACGCCGGAGCGGGCCAGCGCGTCAATGTCGCTGCTGGCTGCGCGTGGGATCTGGCGCACGACGACGCCCTTTTTACCGATGATGCTCATGCCAGATCCTCCGTCACGCGTGGGAAGATACTCTGGTAGCCTTCGCCGTAAACGATGTCGCGGCTGCTGGCGATCCCAACGTTGCGTTTGGCCTGCACGCCGCGCTGCTGCGCCACCCGCGTGTAGTATTCCCACAGATGTTCCTGCCCGGCCATGCACTGGATGGCCTGATATTTTTTGTCCCACACCGTGGTGATATCCAGCAGCACGTCCGGCTTCCAGCTGCACTGCTCAGGCTGATGCGGTTCAAAGCAGTAGACCGGCGTCGCCCCGATGATCTTCTCGCCCGGGCGGTAACCTTCGGCCTGGGCGATGATGCGCGCTTCCTGCGCCAGATGCGTGGCCATCGGATGGTCATAGTTGTACGGGTCCTGCAGCGAGTGCGTCAGCACAAAGTGCGGCTGCACGCGGCGATAGACGTCCGCCAGACGGAACAGCGTCTCTTTATCGGGGCGCAGCGGGTAGTCGCCGAGATCGAAAAATTCGATGCTGGCGCCGAGGATCTCCGCTGCGGCCTGCGCTTCGCTGCGGCGGGCCGCCTTCACGTTGGCCTCGCTCATCTCACCCTTGCGCCACAGCTTGGCCGATTCGCCACGCTCGCCAAATGAGAGGCAGACCACGTGGACGTCATAGCCCCGGGCATGGTGCAGAGCGATGGCCCCACCCGCGCGCCAGACGAAATCTGCCGAGTGGGCGCTAACCACCAGCGCGGTTTTTTTTGGGGTGTTCTCAGTCATGGCACTTCCTCCGCTGTTTTTTTCCATGCTGTCACCGCCGGCGCGGTGGCGATAATTCATTTGATTGCAGCGGGTATGCGTTTTATTTATATTGCGACATCGGACGGTGGCGAAAACAGGCAGGGGATCAGAGTGGAAAATGCAACGCAGGAACTGACAAACCTGATGCAAATCAGAGCATTCAGTCAGGTGGTCGCCCAGGGGAGTGTCTCCCGTGCTGCGGATGAATTATTTCGCACCCAGTCGGCAATCACCCGTGCAATTCGCGATCTCGAACTCACTTTAGGCGTGACGTTATTTGAGCGTCACGCCGGGGGAATGATGCTGACCGACCTCGGCAAATGCGTGCTGCCGCGCGCGCTACGGGCAATTGATGAATTGCATCAGGTGCCGCAGCGTCTGGCAAAACTGCACGGGCGCGCGGGGTTGCGCAGCGACGCGGAGCCGCTGTGGTTATTCAACGTGCGTCGCCTGCAAATTTTTATCACCCTGTGCCAGACGCGGCATATGCAGACAGTGGCGGCCCGGCTCGGGCTGAGCCAGCCAGCGGTGAGTGCAGCGCTGCGCGTGCTGGAAAACGGCGCGGGCGTCGCACTGCTGGAGCGCACCCCACACGGCATGATGCCGTCGCTGGCCGGGCGTGAAATAGAGCCTAACGTGCGGCGAGCGCTGAATGAACTGCGCCATATTCCGGCCGATATCGCCGCCCGCAGCGGGGTGCTGGAGGGGACGGTGCGGGTCGGCGCTCTGCCGCTGGGGCGCACGCGCATTCTGCCGCAGGCGATTGTGATGCTGACGGCGCGCTATCCTGGCGTGCGGGTGGTGACCAGCGAAAGCGCATTTGGCGTGCTGGCCTCTGAGATGCGCTCCGGCGATATCGATTTTATCTTTGGGGCATTGCGGCGTGATGAAGAGGCGCTCGACGTGACGCGTGAAACGCTGTTTTCCGAGCGCATGGTGCTGCTGGCGCGCCACGATCATCCGCTGGTGGGGGGCGCCATCTCCAGCGCCGATCTACGGGCGGCGCGCTGGGTGCTGCCGCGTTCGGCAACGCCTGCCCGCCATCTGCTGGACAACAGCTTTCAGGCAATGGGCATCCCGGCGCCTAATCCGGTGGTGGAAACCGGCGATCTGGCGCTGGTGCGCGGGCTGCTGATGCAGTCAGATATGCTGGCGGCGGTCTCCGCGCATCAGCTGGAAGTTGAGCTGGCCTCCGGCGCGCTGGTGGTGCTGCCGGTACCGCTGCCGGATACCGAGCGCGCCATCGGGCTGACGGTGCGCGCCGGCTGCCTGCACTCTCCGGCAGCCGATGCGCTGATCCGCTGTCTGCGCGAGGTGTGTGCACCCTGACGCTGTGGTCATCAGGGGCAGCTCCGACAGCAAACCCGCAGCCGCGACATGCTTAAATTACAATCCGCCTGACTTATAATTTCTCGCCGCCGGTGCGCCGTTGCTGGCCGGCGTTTTACGACCGATAGTCTCCATGCGTACCTGGAACGGTGGGAACGGCATCTCCAGCCCGTGCTCATGATAACCGCGCAGGATCAGCTGATGCAGCTCATGGCGCAGCGGCATGCGGTGCCCCATTTCAGCGGCGTGAATACGCAGCTCAAACAGCTGAATACCCTGCTGTAAATCCACCAGGAACGCTTCCGGCTGCGGCGTATCGAGCACATAACTGCAGCGCTGTGCCGCGGTCAGCAGCACGTTGGTGACCTCTTCACTGTTGGCTTCTGCCGCAGCGGGTATGGTCAGCACCACGCGCGTCACCGGATCGGTCAGCGACCAGTTGATAAACTGCTCGGTGATGAAGGCCTTGTTCGGCACGATAATCTCTTTGCGATCCCAGTCGGTAATCGTGGTCGCGCGCGTATTGATGCGCGTGATGCTGCCGGTGAGGTCGCGGATAGTGACGGTATCGCCGATGCGGATCGGTTTCTCAAACAGGATGATCAGGCCGGAGATAAAGTTGGCGAAAATCTCCTGCAAACCAAACCCTAACCCGACCCCTAAGGCCGCCACCAGCCACTGCAGCTTCGACCAGTCGACGCCGAGCATGGAGAAGCCGCTCAGCCCGCCAATCAGGATCAGCAGATACTTGGTGATGGTGGTGACGGCATAGCCGGTACCCGGCGTCAGGCTGAGGTGCTGCAACAGCGCCAGCTCCAGCAGGGCCGGCATATTGCGCACCAGCTGGGTGGTGATAATCAACACCAGCACGGCGATCAGCACCGATCCGAGGGTGATCGGCTGCAGGTTCTCCACCCCCTGCACGGTGGTGCTGACATCCCACAGGCGGATGTTTTCGAGGAAGCCGAAGGCAGAGTGGATCTCCGACCACAGCACGATCACCGACACCAGCGCGATCAGCGTCAGGATCGAGCGCACCAGCCGCAGAGACTGTGCGCTGATGGCATCAAGGTCGATCACCGGCTCTTCCACATCGATATTATCGGCGGCGGTTTGCTGCGCGGTCAGCTCCTCTTCACTGCGTGCACGCTGTGCCAGAATTTCGGCACGGCGCTGACGGGCGCGATCAAAGGCGATGCGGCGGCGCTGGATCAGCATCCAGCGGCGGATAATGTGGTAAATCACCAGCAGCAGGAACCAGATCGCCACCGAGGTTTCCAGCCTCGCCAGCAGCGCCTGGGCGGTTGCCAGATAGCCGATGCAGGAAGCCAGCGCCGCCAGCAGCGGAATGGCGATCATCGCGTTCCACAGCACGTTATTAATAAAGTTCTCGCCGTTACCCTCTTTATCCAGGTGCAGCGGAATACCGGCTCGTTTCAGGCTGACGGTCACCATGCTCAGTGCGCCACAGATCAGGATAAAGCACAGGCGTCCAAGGGTGGCCGAGAATTCGCGGTCTTCGAGGTTATCGAAGGCGATCAGCAGCATGATCAGCGGCACCACCAGCCCGATGCACAGCGTGTAAAAGCGCATCGCACGGGCCACGCGCGCCTGCGGCCAGCGGAAATGAACGATAAACAGCCCCTGTGAGCGGGCGAAGCTGTTGCTGATCATAAACGCCCACAGCAGCGGCACGCTGGCGGTGACGCCATCGCCAATCGCCACGGCAATCGGATAGGGCCAGGCGTGCTGTAAACCGTAGCCGAGCGCCGCCCACAGCACCGGCAGCGGCAATGCCACCAGTATTGACCAGAATACGGTGCGCATCGTCAGGCTGAAATGGTCCTGCGTGACTTTGCCGACTTTGCTGGAGGCGCGTTCAAGGAAGCGGCGGAAGTGGCGGCGCGAGCTGATGCTAAAGCCGACCAGCAGGATAGCGCCGATGATCGGCAGCACGGTTTCACGGCTGGTGACCATCATCACCATCGCCCCGCCGAGCTGGCCAAGGGTATCCAGCGACAGCAGGCGCTGCAGATCGCGTGCCAAATCGAGCGGATAGCTGAAGCTCAGCGCGCTGACGTCGGCGGTCCAGAACAGATAGCGGTGGGTGGCTTCTTTGACTTCATTCAGCGCATCCACCAGCTGGCTGTTGCCCACTTTCAGCTTGGTGACTTCCAGAATCAGGTTATCGCAGCCGGAGAGCAGGGAGGTCAGCAGCTCGCGCTGGGTTTTCAGCTGCGCATCGAGGATGCGTTTCTGCTCGTTGGTCAGGTTACTGTTATCGTCCTGACGCAGCTGGCGCAGCGACTGCTGGCGCTCCAGCAGGTCTTCATAGTGCAGGCGCTGCACGCGCAGCTGGGCCATTTCACTGTCGAGCTGCTGTGGTTTGGGCATATCCGGCAGGCGTGATACCTGGGCGCGTAGCGCTTCCCCCAGCACGTTCGAGACGCCGAGCCACTGTGACTGCTCGCGGATGGTGCTCAGCGCCTGGCGCACCTGAATCGTCTGGTTAGCGGCGGTGCGCTGCTGCGAGGCCACCAGATCCATGCGCTGCGCCTGCTGGTTCAGCGCGGCGGAGAGCTCGCGGTTGACGCGGAACTGATCGGTGATACCTCTGGGCATGTCGCCGCTGTTTTCCGCCAGCTGCTCGGTGCGGGCCAGCGCCATTTCCGCTTCACGCTGACGCAGGCCGTTGAGCTGATTGCGCAGGTCCTGCAGGTAGGCATCCAGCTCGGCGGACTTGCGCTGGTGGACTTCCGCGCGCATGCGCGCCAGCTCCTGGCGATTGTTGGCCGACAGCTGCGCCAGCTCCAGCTCGTCAACGCGGGCCTTCTGCGCGGCGGATTCCGCCTGGCGCTGTGCCAGCTGAGCCTGGCCGAGCGGGGTGGTGGCAGCAGGCTGCCCCTGCAGGCGGCGTTCGATTTCATTGAGCGCGCGGCGCGCTTCGGTCTGCTGCTGCGGCAGCTGGGAAAGTGAGTCACTGATTTCGCGCGCGCGGTCCTGCTCCTGCTGTGCCTGGCGGCTCTCTTCCAGCAGCTGGCTGCTGACCTGTAGGATCTCCTGATCGAGATCGGCCGCGCTCATATTGCTGCGCAGCGTTCTGCTGCTGTCGGTCAGATTGACGATTTGCTGGCGCAGTTCGCGCGAGAGCTTAGGGAAGTCATCGATAACCTGCTGGTAATCGTTTGAGCGCTGAAGGGACTCCTCGCGCTCATCCAGCCAGTTAATCGTGCCCTGCAGGGCAGCGACAAGTTCCGCCTGATTCGCGGTCGTTTTGTCTGACTTTGCCTCATCAAGTTCCTGTTTGATCTGCGCGGCATCCGGTGCGCTGGCGGCATAAACCGGCTGGAGCAAGCTCCAGCCTAACAAAAGCGTGAGGATCAGGCGTGACATGGCGCTCTGCTATGGGTGATGGAGGACGTCTTCCGCACTCTCTTTCTGGAGTGCAATGGCCAGCGTTTCGCCAAGGCGGGTTTTGCTCTCTGCCGCCAGGCTCTCTGCCAGTTTCACTTTACCTGCCGCGAACAGGTTGATCACCGTGGAACCCAGCTTGAAGCGGCCCATCTCCTGGCCTTTCAGCAGCACCACGGCGCCTTCTTCATCGGCACCCGGCCAGCTCCAGCGCTTGATCACGCCTTCACGCGGCGGGGTCACGGTGCCGGACCAGACGGTTTCAATGCTGCCGACAATGGTGGCGCCCACCAGAATCTGCACCATCGGGCCAACTTCAGTATCGAAGCGGCAGATGACGCGCTCATTACGGGCAAACAGGTTGGGAATGTTCTGCGCGGTCAGCGGATTCACCGAGTACAGATCGCCCGGGACGTAGATCATCTCGCGCAGGATGCCGTTACACGGCATATGCACGCGGTGATAGTCGCGCGGGGCCAGGTAGGTGGTAACGAACTCGCCGTCGCGGAACATATCGGTCATCGCGGCGTTTCCGGCCAGTAGCGCTTCCAGCGAATAGGTGTGGCCCTTCGCCTGGAAAATCTGGTCACCGTGAATGCGGCCCAGCTGGCTGATGGCGCCATCGGCAGGCAGGATCAGCAGGTTTGGGTCAGTCTCAATCGGGCGGGCATCGTCACGCAGCGGGCGCACGAAGAAATCGTTAAACGTGCGATAGCTGGCGGTATCGGGTTTCTGCGCCTCTTTCATATCCACTTTGTAATACCAGACAAAAGCATCGATAACGGCTTTGGTCAGCCATCCTGCACGCTTGCTGGCACCCCAGCCTGCCAGTTCAGTCAGGGCTTTTTTAGGCAGTATATTATTCAGGCCGAGTTTAATACGATCTAACACGTTAGCCTCCTGGCTTGGCAAGACACTCGATAAAAGGGGGCGGATTGTAGCAGCGCCGGCAGGATTAGGCTATTGCCTGCCTGCGGGCGCGCCCCGGTCAGTCTTTGTCCGTGGTAAAGTTGCGGCGCGTTTTCGCCTGCACTTCAGACATCGTTTCCAGAATCAGGTGGTAGTTAACAAAACGCGATTCGTCGATCTCACCTTTTTCCACCGCTTCGCGGATGGCGCAGCCGGGGTCGGTGTCATGCTTACAGTCGCGGAATTTGCAGCCACCTAAATAGTCACGGAATTCGACAAATCCCTGAGTGATTTGTTCCGGCTCCAGATGCCATAAACCAAATTCACGCACCCCCGGCGAGTCAATCACATCGCCGCCGTGCGGGAAGTGGTACAGGCGTGATGCGGTGGTGGTGTGCTGGCCCAGGCCCGAGTTATCGGAGACGTCATTGGTGAGGATCTCCGCGCTGCTCAGCTCCAGCCCCAGCAGCGCATTCAGCAGGCTGGATTTGCCCACGCCCGACTGCCCGGCAAAGATGCTGATACGGTCGGTGAGTGCGCTTTCCAGCTCTGCCAGGCCCTCTTTGCGATGGCTGGAGACCATCAGCACCTTGTAACCAATGTGGCGATAGATATCCATCTGCTCGTCGACGAACTTACGGCCATCCGCATCCAGCAGGTCGGTTTTGTTCAGCACGATCAGCGGCTCCACGCCGAGCGTTTCGCAGGCCACCAGATAGCGGTCGATAATGTTCAGCGACAGCTCGGGCAGAATGGCCGAGACCACCACGATCTGATCGATATTGGCGGCAATCGGTTTGACGCCGTCATAAAAGTCAGGGCGGGTCAGCACCGAGGTGCGCTCGTGAACGGCTTCAACAATGCCTTTGACCGTGGCTGCGCCTTCAGCACCCGGGCGCCACAGCACGCGGTCCCCGGTCACCAGCGAACGAATAGTCCGGCGGATGTTGCAGCGGTGAACGGAACCATCCGCATCTTCCACATCGCAGTGCATACCAAAACGGCTGATCACCACGCCATCACGCGCTTCCCCGAACAGATTGTCATCTGGCTCGGGTTTATCAGCACGCTGCTTCAGGCGACGATCGTGGTTGGCACTTACGCGACGTTGCTGACCTTTGGATAGTTTGTTTTTAGTCACTGTTCCTCACACCCTGTTCGGCATATTTCGCCCTGGCAGGGCAAAACGTCTATCATACACGCTACTTAACTATGCAGCCTATACTCTAAATAATTCGAGTTGCAGGAAGGCGGCAAGGCTGCGAGTCTCCGGGAGCATAGTAAACTATGTGACCGGAGTGAGTAGACGCAGCTAACGCATCTGCAACTTGAAGTATGACGAGTATACGCCGTGGGACCCTATATGACTGCTAATGCTAACAACCTGATTTGGATTGACCTTGAGATGACCGGGCTGGACCCGGAGCAGGACCGGATTATTGAGATCGCCACGCTGGTGACCGATGCCGATTTAAACATCCTTGCGGAAGGCCCGGTGTTTGCCGTGCATCAGTCCGACGCGCAGCTGGCGCTGATGGATGAGTGGAACGTCAATACCCATACCCACAGTGGCCTGGTGGAACGCGTCAAGGCCAGCCAGTACGATGACCGCGCCGCCGAGCTGGCGACGATTGAGTTTCTTAAACAGTGGGTGCCGCACAACAGCTCGCCGATTTGCGGCAACAGC
This sequence comes from Erwinia aphidicola, assembly GCF_024169515.1. NCBI lineage: Bacteria > Pseudomonadati > Pseudomonadota > Gammaproteobacteria > Enterobacterales > Erwiniaceae > Erwinia > Erwinia aphidicola. The sequence continues at coordinate 2,281,659 of NZ_JAMKCQ010000001.1, forward strand.
ATCGGCCAGGATCGCCGCTTTCTGTTCAAATATATGCCGGAGCTGGAAGCCTACTTCCATTATCGCTATCTCGACGTCAGCACCCTGAAAGAGCTGGCGCGCCGCTGGAAGCCGGAGATCCTGCCAGGCTTTAAAAAGCAGGGTACCCACCAGGCGATGGACGATATTCGCGAATCCGTGGCCGAGCTGGCCTATTACCGCGAACATTTTATTCAGCTTTAATTGCCTGAAAGCAGGCTGTTTTCGCGCCAGATTGCCGATTAAAACCCCATTACGCTGTTTTAATCGGCAGTCAGACATAAAAGTGAAAATTTTTAGCGGGACAGGGTTGCTACAGGATAAAATCCTCGTATAATGCGCACCCCGTACCGGTGAAGAATTTACATCGTTACGCAGAGCGGGAATAGCTCAGTTGGTAGAGCACGACCTTGCCAAGGTCGGGGTCGCGAGTTCGAGTCTCGTTTCCCGCTCCAAATTACGTTTTAGCCGTATCAGCACCACCCAAGCGGGAATAGCTCAGTTGGTAGAGCACGACCTTGCCAAGGTCGGGGTCGCGAGTTCGAGTCTCGTTTCCCGCTCCAAATTCAGTTTGCAGATTCCGCTCTGTAAGCAATTAAAGAAAGAGCCGCAAGGCTCTTTTTTTATGCCTGTTTTTCGCGCGGCTTAGCTGGCAAAGCTCAGTCTGGCGAGGTCGATAAACGCCCGCGCCGCCGCCGTCTGATAGCCCCCTTTTCTTTGCAGCAGCACCGCCGTTCTCTCCAGCAGAGAAGGGGAGAGTGCAACCGCCTTCAGCTCCCCGTTTTCCCGTGCAATCTTCGCCGGTAACAGCGTGGCCAGCTGCGTGCGCCGCACGATCTCCACCACCGCACTGACCGAACTGGCTTCCATCTGCACCTTTGGCCGCAGCTGGTGCTGGCGGCAGTAATAGTCAATCTGTTCGCGGGTGGCATATTCGGGCGTCAGCAGCACCAGATGCAGGTCGTTAAGCGCGCTCAGCCCGATTTGGCTCTCAATGGCCAGCGGATGATGGCGGGCAACGACCAGCGCCAGCGTCTCGCTCAGCAGCGGCTGGGCGTCGATATCGGCCTGCACGCCGTCGGCAAACCCCAGCGCCAGGTCCAGCCGGTCAGCCAGCAGATCCTGCTGCATCTGCTCCTGCGGCATTTCGCGGATCGCCAGCGTAATCGACGGATACTGCTGATGAAAGCGTGCCACCAGCGGACCAAGCAGGTAGCCGGTAAACGTCGGGTTGATGGCGATGCGTAACGCGCCACGGCTGAGGTTGTCGACGTCGTGGATAGCCCGTTCGCCCGCCGACAGCTCGCGCAGCGCCTGCTGCGCATAGCGGGCATACACTTCACCGGCATCGGTCAGGCGTACTGTGCGGCCGGAGCGGTCAAACAGTATCGCCCCGAGCGTCTCCTCCAGCTGTTTAATCTGCTGGGACAGGGCGGGCTGTGAGACGTAGAGCGCGCTGGCAGCACGGGTAAAACTGCCGTGCTCGGCCACGGCCAGAAAATAGTGAATATGGCGCAACAGCATACCGCTTCCTATAACTTCAGCTTATAGCGTTGATTATAAATGCGACTTTTACATTATACCAATGCGCGCTTAACCTCAGTGCTGTCACTACTGCTAATGAGGAGAAGATCATGGATTTTGTACAACGCACCGTTGACCTGGCGCTGAAAAACGTTGAAGAGGGCGGGCGCCCGTTTGCCACGGTGATTGTGCGCAATGGCGAAGTGATTGCGGAAAGCGCCAATCAAGTTGCGCAGACCAGCGATCCGACCGCGCATGCGGAGATCCTCGCAATTCGTGAAGCCTGCACTAAGCTGGGCACGGAAAACCTGACCGACTGCGAAATTTATATTCTCGCCAGCCCGTGCCCGATGTGCCTGGGTTCGCTCTACTACTGCAGCCCGAAAAAAGTGGTCTATCTCACCACGCGCGAAGACTACGCGCCATTCTACCAGGATGACCGCAAGTACTTTGAGCTGGACACCTTCTATGCTGAGTACAGCAAGCCGATTGCCCAGCGCCGCCTGCCGATGGTTCAGCAGAAGAGTGGCGAGGCAATTAAGGTTTATCAGCGCTGGCAACAGCTGAACTCTCAGTAACCAGTCAGCTGGCCAGCCCGCTGGCAGGCGCAGTGCGTGCTGTTGCATTTGTGAGCAACATGAATTTTTTTTGACGCAACGCTTGCCAGCACCATTAAACAGGTACATAATGGCGACCTCTCCTCAGAAAGAGGGGGTTAAAAATCAGTATAATCAATAACTTACAGGTTTTTAGCGCAGTAAAGCAGCACCACTCCTAAGCGGGAATAGCTCAGTTGGTAGAGCACGACCTTGCCAAGGTCGGGGTCGCGAGTTCGAGTCTCGTTTCCCGCTCCAAATAAAATTTTTTCTCATTTAGCCCCATACTTATCCACAGCGCCAGACGCCGTGCGCTCGCTAATTTACGCTCTCTGAAATAATTTTCTAAACAGACTTATCCACAGCTTCTGTTGCCGCACGCTTATCAGCTAAAATGGGCAAAATCTTACATGACTTGTGTAAGTCATTGATTTTAAGTTTATTGTGATTATTTCAAAATGTTATCTGGATCGCTTGTGCTTTCTGTGACGCTTGAATGACAACGAGTTTTTATTTTTATTCACAGCATGTGGAAAAGATTTCGCGTCGGTAATATTCAGCGTGTTGTGCATTTAAGCATCACGGGGTAAGCCTTTCTCCACCACCCGCACCAGGCGTTTTTGCTGGCTGCTCTGCACTTCAATCGTATTTTCATCTCTGCGCGCCAGCTGGCAGGCTATCGCCCAGTGGATATGCTCATCCAGCATGCTGTTTTCACCCAGCCGCGCTTGCAGCGCTGACAGGTGGGCTTGGTCCCACGGGGCATTCCCCAGCGCCACCGCAATATTGCGCAGCCAGCGCAGATGACCAATGCGGCGGATAGCCGACCCTTCCGTCACGCGCAGGAATTTTGCTTCATCCCAGGCAAACAGATCGGTCAGCGGCGGAGCGTGCAGCACCGCACGTGGGCTAAAATCATCCTCATCGGTAAGCTGGCCGTAGCGGTTCCACGGGCAGATCAGCTGGCAGTCGTCACAGCCGTAAATACGGTTACCAATCAGCGGTCGAAACTCTTCCGGGATTGCGCCTTCTAACTCAATGGTGAGATAGGAGATGCAGCGGCGGGCATCGACGGTGTAGGGTTCAACAATGGCGCCGGTTGGGCAGGTCGTGATACAGGCGACGCAGCGCCCGCAGTTCTCCTCAACCGGCTGATCCACCGGCAGCGGCAGATTGACAAGCAGCTCGCCGAGGAAAAACCAGGAGCCGGCTTCACGATTGAGGATCAGCGAATGTTTGCCGGTCCAGCCCAGCCCGGCTTTCGCCGCCAGCGGGCGCTCCAGCAGCGGAGCGGAGTCAACAAAGGGGCGGAACTCAGCCTGTTCGCAGTGCTCACGGATCATATCGCCAAGCTTTTTCAGGCGGTTGCGTAATACTTTGTGATAGTCACGCCCCAGCGCATAGCGACTAACATATCCGAGACGCGGATTTTTTAGCGTGCTGGCAAAGGCGGCTTTGGCAGGCAGGTAATTCATCCGCACGCTGATCACCCGCAGCGTGCCGGGCAGCAGTTCATGGGGACGGGCGCGCATCATACCGTGACGCGCCATCCAGTCCATCTCACCGTGATATTGCTTATCCAGCCAGGCCTGCAGCCGCGGCTCTTCCAGCGTCAGGTCGGTATCACAGATACCCACCTGCTGAAAGCCGAGCGCCAGCCCCCACTGTTTAATATCCAGGGCGAGTTGATTGAAATCGAGAGGATGCGACATGAATAACCTGAACCAGCAGAAAGACTCTGACAGTTTACCCTATTCTGTCTGGCCTGTAGAGGCGTTAGCCCGGCTGGAGCGCGAAGGGGCCGATGCACTCGGCCTCACGCTGTTCGAACTGATGCAGCGCGCCGGCGAAGCGGCATTTGCGCAGCTGCGCCAGCGCTACCCTGCGGCTCAGCACTGGCTGGTGCTGTGCGGGCATGGCAATAACGGCGGCGATGGCTATATCGTGGCACGGCTGGCGCAGTCCGCCGGGCTGACGGTGACGGCGATCGCCGTGGAGGGCAGCAAGGCGCTGCCGGAAGAGGCGCAGCAGGCGCGCGATGGCTGGCTGGCGGCGGGCGGCGCGATCCACGATGCGGCGATCGCCTGGCCGGAAAAGGTGGAGGTGATTGTCGATGCGCTGCTGGGTACCGGCCTCAACCGGGCTGTGCAAGCGCCGTATGACCAGCTGATTGAGCAGGCTAATCGCCATTCAGCGCCGATTTTTGCCGTTGATGTACCCTCGGGGTTAGTGGCTGCTAACGGCACAGCGCCCGGCAGCGTGATAAATGCCGACCATACTTTAACGTTTATTGCCCTTAAGCCGGGATTACTGACCGGCAAGGCGCGTGACCATGTCGGGCAGTTGCACTGTCATGCGCTGAGTCTGGATAGCTGGCTGGACACCCAGCCCGCGCCGCTGGCCCGTTATGATGGCACCAGCCTGACGCAGTGGCTGCAGCCGCGTCGGCCCACCTCGCACAAGGGCGATCACGGCAAGCTGCTGGTGATTGGCGGCGACCACGGCACGGCGGGAGCCATCCGCATGACCGCCGAGGCCGCGCTGCGAAGTGGAGCTGGCTTAGTGCGAGTACTTACTCACAAAGACAACCTTGGCCCGCTGCTGACCGCCCGGCCAGAACTGATGGTGCAGGAACTGAGCGCGGCCGCAATGGATGACGGTCTGGCGTGGGCCGATGTCATCGTCATTGGCCCCGGTTTGGGACAGAGTGCATGGGGCAAAAAAGCCCTGAACAAAGTAGAAAACTGCCAGAAACCGATGCTTTGGGACGCTGACGCGCTTAACCTGCTGGCAATCAGCCCCGATAAACGTCAAAATCGAATCATTACGCCGCACCCCGGTGAAGCGGCCCGCTTGCTCAACTGTAAAGTCAGTGAAATTGAGAGTGACCGCTTACTTGCTGCAAGGCGCCTGGCGAAGCGTTATGGCGGTGTCGTGGTGTTAAAAGGTGCCGGAACGTTAATCGCCGACGCCGGCGGCAGCATAGCGATAGCGGATGTGGGTAATGCCGGTATGGCCAGCGGGGGCATGGGAGATGTGTTATCTGGTATCATCGGCAGTCTGGCAGGGCAAAAGCTCTCACTGTACGATGCCGCCTGCGCAGGGTGCGTAGCGCACGGAGCGGCGGCCGAAGCGGTGGCAAAACGTCAGGGTACACGCGGGATGTTAGCCACCGATCTGTTTGCCGAGCTGTATCTGTTTGTCAATCCTGAGATGTCGAATACAAAAGAATGATGACCTGTGAAATTGCGTTGCCCGATGAGGCAGCAACCCTCGCACTGGGTGCCCGCCTGGCCCGCGCCTGTGACGGCGCGGCGACCCTTTATCTCTATGGCGACCTGGGTGCGGGTAAAACCACCTTTAGCCGCGGATTTTTGCAGGCGCTGGGGCATCAGGGCAATGTTAAAAGCCCGACCTATACGCTGGTGGAGCCTTATGAACTGCCCGATCGCCGCGTCTATCATTTTGACCTTTATCGCCTCTCCGACCCGGAAGAGCTGGAGTTTATGGGCATTCGTGATTACTTCGGCGCGGACAGCCTGTGCCTGGTCGAATGGCCGCAGCAGGGCGCAGGCGTCTTACCCGAGCCCGACCTGGAGCTGCACCTTAGCTATGTCGGCCACGCACGCCAGGCCCAACTGCGCGCCTGCTCGCCCGCGGGCGAAACCATGCTGCAGCGCGTTGCTGCTGAGCAGGGTGAGGCATGATGCTGCGTTTTAAATCCTGGTGCCTGCTGGCCCTGTTCTGCTGCTCGTTTAGCGCGCTCTCCGCCAATCTTTCCGATATCAAAGTCTCGAACGGCAGTAATCAGGCGGAGGTGACGCTCAGCTTTAGCTCACAGCCGATCTACGCTTTCTTCCCGCTGCATAATCCGGAGCGCGTGGTGCTCGACATCCGCCAGAGTGCGGTGGTGCAGGGATTACCACTGACCTTCAGCGGTGAGAATATCGTGAAGCGCATCCGCTCCAGCAACGCGCAGGACAGCCAGAGCATCCGCCTGGTGTTTGAACTGACCCAGCGCGGCAAAACGCGGGCGGTCACCAAGCGCAGCGGCAGCAATTACAACGTGGTGTTCACCATTTCCGGCACGCAGCCGGCGCAAACGGCCAGCCGCAGTGCGCCGGTCAGCAGCGCGACCGCCTCACGCCCGGTCAGCAGCACGCCGCCTAAAAGCCCATTCGATGCCAACCCGGTGACGGCAGTGAGCAGCGGTAATCAGGTGGCACGGCCGCGCAGCGCTGCCAGCAGCAATGACACGGTGATTGTGGCGATCGATGCCGGGCACGGTGGTCAGGATCCGGGCGCGATTGGCGGCGGCGGGCTGAAAGAGAAGAATGTGACCATCGCCATTGCCCGCAAGCTGAAGGCATTGCTGAATGCCGACCCGATGTTTAAAGGGGTGATGACGCGCGATGGCGACTACTTTATCTCGGTGATGGGCCGTTCGGACGTGGCGCGTAAGCAGAACGCCAACCTGCTGGTCTCGATTCACGCCGATGCCGCGCCAAACCGCAGCGCCTCCGGTGCATCGGTATGGGTGCTGTCGAACCGCCGCGCCAATAGTGAAATGGCAGGCTGGTTAGAGCAGCATGAGAAACAGTCTGAACTGCTGGGCGGGGCCGGCGATCTGCTGGCAAATAGCCAGGCGGATCCCTACCTCAGCCAGGCGGTGCTCGACCTGCAGTTCGGCCACTCGCAGCGGGTGGGATATGATGTCGCGGTAAAAGTGATTGCTCAGCTGCAGCGCGTGGGCGCACTGCACAAGCGCCGACCGGAACATGCCAGCCTGGGCGTTCTGCGCTCGCCGGATATTCCTTCCCTGCTGGTGGAAACCGGCTTTATCAGTAATCCTTCGGAGGAGCGACTGCTAGGCAGTAGCGCATACCAGCAGAAGATTGCCGAGTCGATTTATAAAGGCTTACGCAACTACTTCCTGGCGCACCCGCTGCAATCAATCCCAAAGGAGGAAAACCGTCCGTTGCAGTCCGCAGCGGCGGTTGAGGTAGAAGCTAACCCGGCCCCGGCAGGCACAGAGTACAGCGGCCCGACGCAGCGCCACGTGGTGAAACGCGGTGAGACGCTGTCCGGTATCGCCGCGAACTACGGCGTCAGCATGACGACGCTGCGTGCGATGAACACTCTGAAAAGAGACGTGGTGTGGGTCGGACAGCGGCTGAAAGTGCCGGCAGGCAGCAGCAGTGCGGCGACGGCCAGCGTGGCCAGAAGTAAAAAGCCGCTGCGCCATAAAGTGGTGCGCGGTGACTCGCTCACGGCGATTGCGGCCAAATACGGCGTCAGCCCGCAGGCGATCCAGCAGGCGAACAAAATGAAGTCGCAGAATGTGATGCTGGGCCAGACGCTGAAGATCCCGACGTCATAATCACGCGCGGACCGAAAAAGAGGGTCCGCCCCTACAATGTTCGCTGTCGTTTGTAGGGGCCGATCTTTTTTTCCGATCGGCCCGTGCCAAAACGAACTCAAGGATACATCATGCCCATCCAGGTATTACCGCCACAGCTTGCTAACCAGATTGCCGCCGGAGAGGTGGTTGAACGCCCGGCTTCGGTAGTCAAAGAGCTGGTGGAAAATAGCCTGGATGCCGGTGCCACGCGCATCGACATTGATATCGAGAAGGGCGGCGCCAGGCTGATCCGCATTCGCGATAACGGTTGTGGCATAGGTAAAGACGAGCTGGCAATGGCCTTAGCGCGCCACGCCACCAGTAAAATCACCACGCTGGATGACCTTGAAGCGATTATCAGCCTCGGATTTCGTGGTGAAGCGCTGGCCAGTATCAGTTCGGTTTCACGCCTGACGCTGACCTCGCGCACCGAGGCGCAAAGTGAAGCCTGGCAGGCCTATGCTGAAGGGCGCGATCAAAGCGTCACGGTGAAACCGGCCGCGCACCCGGTCGGCACTACCCTGGAAGTGCTGGACCTGTTCTATAACACCCCGGCGCGGCGTAAATTTATGCGCACCGAGAAAACCGAATTTACCCATATTGATGAAGTGATCCGCCGTATTGCGCTGGCACGCTTTGATGTGGCGATCTCCCTCAGCCACAATGGCAAACTGATGCGCCAGTACCGCGGCGTCAGCGATAACAGCCAGCGCGAGCGCCGTTTAGGGGCGATCTGCGGCACCGCTTTCCAGACCCATGCACTCAAAATTGCGTGGCAGCACGGCGAGCTGAGCCTGCACGGCTGGGTCGCCGACCCGGTCGGGTCGAAAGCGCTGCCTGAGCTGCAATATTGTTACGTCAACGGGCGTATGATGCGTGACCGCCTGATCAATCATGCCATCCGCCAGGCCTATCAGGATAAGCTCGGCGATCGGCATCAGCCCGCTTATGTACTCTATCTCGAGATCGATCCGCACCAGGTGGATGTCAACGTGCATCCGGCGAAACACGAAGTGCGCTTCCATCAGTCGCGGCTGGTGCACGATTTTATCTATCAGGGCGTGGTCAGCGCGCTACAGGAAACCGGTGCGGAAAGCCTGCCCGACGTGACCGATTCCGCGCCCGCTGAACGCTGGCAGCCGGAAAACCGCCAGGCGGCAGGCGGCAATCACTTCGCCACGCCGGCACCGGCAGCGGCGCCGCGCCCGGCGGCAGCGTCGGGTGGCGGAGGGGGGGGCAGCAGCAGGCCGCCGCCGCTGCCTCCGACCTATCAGCAACGGGAAGGTGCGGTGTATCAGCAGCTGCTGAAAACCCCAGCGCCCGCCCGCAGCGAAGAGCCTGCTGCGCAGCCGGTAAAAGAGCCACCGCTCGGCGCCCACGTTCACAGCTTTGGCCGCGTGCTGACGGTGGTAGAGCAGCAGTATGCGCTGGTCGAAGGGAAGAGAGGGCTGGCGCTGGTGGCGTTAGCGGTGGCGGAGCGCTGGTTAAAGCAGGCGCAGCTCGACCCTGGCAACGAGGCGTTAAAACCGCAGCCGCTGCTGATTCCGGTCCGGCTGAAGCTGGAGAAGGCGGAACGAGAGGCGGGTAGCAGCAGCGCGGCTTTATTAAACCAGATGGGTATCGACCTGCAGTTTGACGGCCATCATGTGATGCTGCGCGCCGTGCCTTTACCATTACGCCAACAAAATTTACAAAACTTGATTCCAGAAATGTTAGGGTATTTGGCCCGGCAGCAGGATGTTTCAGTCAGCCAGACGGCGCAGTGGTTAGCGCGCCAGGCGGTCTCTGAACATCAGCACTGGAATCACTCGCAGGCGATCTCCCTGCTGGCTGAAGTCGAACGACTCTGCCCGCAACTGGTGAAATCGCCACCTTCTGGATTACTGCAAGATGTCGATCTTGCGACGGCGATGAATGCCCTGAAGCATGAGTGAACAATCCACGGCTGGCCTGCCTAAGGCAATATTTTTGATGGGGCCGACGGCCTCCGGCAAAACCGCACTGGCGATTGCATTACGTCAGGCGTTACCGGTTGAGCTAATCAGTGTTGATTCGGCGCTGATCTACCGCGGAATGGATATTGGCACCGCCAAGCCTTCTGCCGAAGAACTGGCGCTTGCGCCCCATCGTTTGCTGGACATCCGCGACCCGGCTGAAACCTATTCAGCCGCTGAGTTTCGTCGCGATGCGCTGGCTGAAATGGCGGAAATTACCCAACGTGGGAATATTCCGTTGCTTGTTGGTGGCACCATGCTTTATTACAAGGCGTTGCTGGAAGGATTGTCGCCGTTGCCCTCGGCGGATCCAGAGGTACGTCAGCGTATAGAGCAGATGGCGAGTGAAGAGGGCTGGGAAGCACTTCACCGCCAGTTATGTGATGTAGATCCCGTTGCTGGACGTCGTATTCATCCGAATGATCCCCAGAGACTCTCGCGAGCACTGGAAGTTTTTTTTATTTCGGGTAAAACTTTAACGGAACTGACAAAAACATCGGGCGAAGCTCTGCCGTATGATGTTGCCCAGTTCGCCATCGCACCCGCGAGCCGCGAGCTGATCCATCAACGAATTGAGCAGCGCTTTCATCAGATGCTGGCGTCAGGATTTGAAGCGGAGGCTCGGGCGCTCTTTGCACGAGGTGATTTGCATACGGACATGCCTTCCATTCGTTGTGTTGGTTATCGCCAGATGTGGTCATTTTTATCCGGTGAAATTGATTACGATGACATGGTTTATCGGGGGATTTGCGCAACCCGGCAGTTAGCTAAGCGCCAGATAACCTGGTTACGCGGCTGGAAGGACGTTCACTGGCTTGACAGCGAACAGCCTGAAGCGGCGTACTCCCAAGTGTTACAGGTTCTTAGTGCGAAGCATGGGTGATTGTGTACAATTGGTCTGTTTTCTTGCGCAAATTTTTACGTCGTATTTCGAACCGCAGGGTTCTTAAGTTACAAACAACAAGCATATAAGGAAAAGATAGAATGGCTAAGGGGCAATCATTGCAAGATCCGTTCTTGAACGCACTGCGTCGCGAACGTGTTCCGGTTTCGATTTATTTGGTAAACGGTATCAAACTTCAGGGCCAGATCGAGTCGTTTGACCAATTTGTTATTCTTTTGAAAAACACGGTTAGCCAGATGGTGTATAAGCACGCGATCTCTACCGTTGTTCCGTCCCGTCCGGTCTCCCACCACAGTAACAACACGGGTGGCGGAAGCAGCAACTATCATCATAGTGGCAGTAACCAGGGGGCGTCTTCTCAGCCTTCACAAGACAGTGAAGATGCTGAATAAGTAGCGTGGCTGTCCCTCCACGACGGGGAGTCTTTGGCATTCAGGTTCCCCGTCCTGGCGATGATACTCGAATAATGAACAAGAATTAAACAAGAGAACTATCGCTGATTTCCTCATCTCACCCCGGTTGGGTGGGATCATAAAAACGCCGTCTGGCAAGCTGGACGCGCATTTTGAATCTGGTATTAACGCTGTATGGCCCCAACGCGTAGCAGGTTTAACAAGGTACTGAGAGGTTTTAAGTTTGTTTGACCGTTATGATGCCGGTGAGCAGGCCGTACTGGTTCACATCTATTTCTCGCAAGACAGAGATACGGAAGATTTGCAGGAGTTCGAAACCCTGGTCTCTTCTGCTGGCGTAGAAGCGCTGCGCGTTGTCACTGGCAGCCGCAAAGCGCCACACCCCAAATATTTTGTCGGTGAAGGAAAAGCTGTCGAAATCGCCGAAGCGGTAAAAGAGAGCGGTGCCACCGTGGTGCTGTTCGATCACGCCCTGAGTCCAGCGCAGGAGCGCAACCTTGAAGCGCTGTGCGAGTGCCGCGTTATTGATCGCACCGGGCTGATCCTCGATATTTTTGCCCAGCGTGCGCGCACCCATGAAGGTAAATTACAGGTTGAGCTGGCGCAGCTGCGCCATCTGGCCACGCGGCTGGTGCGCGGCTGGACGCACCTTGAGCGCCAGAAAGGCGGTATCGGTTTACGCGGGCCGGGTGAAACCCAGCTGGAGACCGACCGCCGCTTGCTGCGCAATCGCATTACTCTGATCCTCTCCCGCCTTGAGCGCGTCTCGAAACAGCGCGAGCAGGGCAGGCAGGCTCGCAACAAGGCCGATGTGCCGACCGTATCGCTGGTGGGTTACACCAACGCCGGTAAATCCACACTGTTTAACCGCCTGACCACGTCCGAGGTTTACGTGGCCGACCAGCTGTTCGCTACCCTCGATCCGACTCTGCGCCGCGTTGACGTGGTGGATGTGGGCGAAGTGGTGCTGGCCGATACCGTAGGCTTTATTCGCCACCTGCCGCACGACCTGGTGGCCGCGTTTAAAGCCACGCTGCAGGAAACCCGCGAGGCCGCGCTGCTGCTGCACGTGATTGACGCAGCGGACGTGCGGGTCGATGAGAACATCGAAGCGGTAAACGAAGTGCTGGAAGAGATTGAATCCGATGAAATCCCCAGCCTGCTGGTGATGAATAAAATCGATATGCTTGACGGTTTCGTCCCGCGCATCGACCGTGATGAAGAGAACCTGCCAATCCGGGTCTGGCTCTCCGCCCAAAGTGGAGAGGGCATCCCGCTGCTGTTCCAGGCGCTGACCGAGCGCCTGGCCGGTGAGATTGCGCAGTATGATTTACGTCTACCGCCGGCTGCAGGGCGGCTGCGTAGCCGTTTTTACCAGTTGCAGGCGATAGAAAAAGAGTGGAATGAAGAGGACGGTAGCGTGGGATTACACGTGCGCATGCCGATCGTCGACTGGCGCCGACTGTGCAAACAGGAACCGACGCTGGTGGATTACATTGTTTGACTGATGTTGCCTGACACGCGTATCCCGGCTTGGGATACCACCGCACACACAATTAATGGAGTATAAACATGGCGTGGAATCAGCCCGGGAATAACGGACAGGACCGCGACCCGTGGGGAAGCAGCAATAATCAAGGCGGCAACTCTGGGGGAAATAAAGGAGGGCGCGATAAGGGGCCTCCTGATTTAGATGATATCTTCCGTAAGCTGAGCAATAAGCTTGGTGGACTGGGCGGTGGCAAAAAAAGCGGCGGTGACGGGTCAGGTAACGGCAGCGCACCGCGCAAGCCGGGCAGCGGCGGGCGTCTGGTTGGCATCGTGGCCGTGGCCGTGGTGGTGATCTGGGCCGGTAGCGGCTTCTACACCATCAAAGAAGCCGAGCGCGGCGTGGTGACACGCTTCGGTAAGTTTAGCCATCTGGTCGAGCCAGGTCTGAACTGGAAACCGACCTTTGTCGATCAGGTACGTGCGGTGAACGTGGAGGCGGTGCGCGAGCTCTCTGCTTCCGGCACCATGCTGACCTCGGATGAGAACGTGGTGCGCGTTGAGATGAACGTGCAGTACCGCATCACCAATCCGGAACGCTACCTGTACGCGGTGACCAGCGCCGATGACAGCCTGCGTCAGGCAACCGACAGCGCCCTGCGTGGCGTGATTGGTCGCTCGACCATGGACCGAATTCTGACCGAAGGGCGTACCGTGGTGCGTAGCGAAACCCAGCGCGAGCTGGAAGAGACAATTCGCCCTTACGATATGGGTATTACCCTGCTGGACGTTAACTTCCAGACGGCGCGCCCACCGGAAGACGTTAAAGCGTCATTCGATGATGCCATTGCCGCACGTGAGAACCGTGAGCAGGCGGTACGTGAAGCCGAAGCCTACGCCAACGATAAGCTGCCGCGCGCCCGTGGTGATGCGCAGGGTATCCTTGAGCAGGCTCGTGCCTACAAGTCCCGCGTGACGCTGGAAGCCCAGGGTGAAGTCGACAGCTTTGCGCGTATCCTGCCGGAATACAAAGCCGCACCGCAGATCACCCGCGAGCGTCTGTATATCGAAACCATGGAACGTGTTCTGTCACACACGCGTAAGGTACTGGTTAACGATAAAGGCAACAGCCTGATGGTGCTGCCTCTCGATCAGCTGATGCGCGGCCAGAGTGGCGCGGCATCCGGCAATAACCAGAGCGGAAGCAGCAGCCTGCTGCGTCTGCCACCCGCTTCAGGCAGCAGCGAGCGCGCCAGCAGCAGTTCGTCGTTCAGTCCGGACGACATCATGGATCAGCGCCGGGTGAATGCTCAGCGTAACGATAGCCAGCGCGAAGGGAGAGAGTAATCGATGCGTAAGCCATTAATCGTACTATTGATTGTTGTGCTGGTGGTGCTGTACGCGTCACTGTTTGTGGTGCAGGAAGGCCAGCGCGGCATTGTGATGCGCTTCGGTAAAGTTCTGCGCGATGATGAAAATAAACCGCTGGTGTATGCGCCAGGCCTGCACTTCAAGATCCCATTCCTGGAATCTGTGAAGTCACTTGATGCGCGTATCCAGACTATGGACAACCAGGCCGACCGCTTCGTCACCAAAGAGAAGAAAGACCTGATTGTTGACTCCTATATCAAATGGCGCGTCAGCGACTTCAGCCGTTATTACCTCGCCACCGGCGGCGGTGATATTTCTCAGGCCGAAGTGCTGCTGAAACGTAAGTTCAGCGACCGTCTGCGTTCTGAGATTGGGCGTCTGGACGTGAAAGATATCGTCACCGATTCCCGTGGCCGTCTGACCACCGATGTGCGCGATGCGCTGAACACCGGTAGTGCGGGTGCGGATGATGAAGTGGCTACGCCAGCAGCAGACGATGCGATTGCCTCTGTGGCTAAGCGCGTTGAGAGCGAGACCAACAGCAACGAACCGGCTATCAACCCGAACAGTATGGCGGCGTTGGGTATCCAGGTGGTTGACGTGCGCATCAAGCAGATCAACCTGCCAACCGAAGTGTCTGATGCGATCTATGCGCGTATGCGTGCCGAGCGTGAATCCGTTGCCCGTAGCCAGCGTGCTCAGGGTGCGGAAGAAGCCGCCAAAGTGCGTGCTCAGGCCGACTACGAAGTTGAACGTACGCTGGCAGAAGCCCGCCGTCAGGCTCTGATCACGCAGGGTGAAGGTGATGCCGAAGCGGCCAAGCTGTTTGCTGATGCTTTCAGTCAGGACCCGGATTTCTACGCCTTTATGCGTAGCCTGCGTGCTTACGACAACAGCTTCAAGAGCAATCAGGATGTGATGGTGCTGAGCCCGGATAGCGACTTCTTCCGCTTTATGAAAAGTCCGTCTTCCTCCACGCGCTAATAATCTGCTATAACGTGCGAAGGGCCGGTTCTCCGGCCCTTTTTTTATGGGATTTTCCAGGCGAAGCGGCGAGTAACAATAATGAATACAACTGTATGGATGGCGTTAGGGCTGGTGCTGGTGTTCGAGGGGTTAGGCCCGGTGCTCTATCCGCAGCTGTGGCGGCGGATGATTCTGGCAATGGCAAACATGCCCGATGGACTGCTGCGCCGGGTTGGCGGTGGGCTGGTGGTGGCAGGCGCAGTAATCTACTACATGCTCAGCCGCGCGAACGGGGCATAGGCTTAACGCTGCGGGTGATGTCGCGCACTTTGGCAAAAAAGTCCGCAATCGTATGCTAAAACAGCTGAAAGACTAAAATGACGATGGTAGAATCCTTTTTTAAGCAATCGGTGATTTTGAAAATGGGTAAGAACGTCGTCGTACTGGGCACCCAATGGGGTGACGAAGGTAAAGGTAAGATTGTTGACCTTCTGACAGAACGCGCTAAATACGTAGTGCGCTATCAGGGTGGCCATAACGCTGGCCACACGCTAGTCATCAACGGTGAGAAAACCGTCCTCCACTTAATTCCATCTGGCATCCTGCGTGAAAACGTCACCAGCATCATCGGCAACGGTGTTGTTCTGTCGCCTGCCGCGCTGATGAAAGAGATGAAAGGTCTGGAAGATCGTGGCTTCCCGGTACGCGAACGTCTGTTCATTTCAGAAGCCTGCCCACTGATCCTTGAATATCACGTTGCCCTTGATGTGGCACGTGAGAAAGCCCGTGGCGCGAAAGCGATCGGCACCACCGGTCGTGGTATCGGCCCGGCCTACGAAGATAAAGTTGCCCGTCGCGGCCTGCGTGTTAGCGACCTGTTCAACAAAGAAACCTTCGCGGCGAAGCTGAAAGAAGTGATGGATTACCATAACTTCCAGCTGGTGAACTTCTACAAAGAAGAGGCAGTCGACTTCGACAAAGTGCTGGCGGATACTCTGGCGATTGCCGATATCCTGACGGGCATGGTGGTTGACGTTTCTGAACTGCTGGACGGCGCGCGCAAGCGTGGCGACCTGATCATGTTCGAAGGCGCGCAGGGTACGCTGCTGGACATCGACCACGGTACGTATCCGTACGTAACCTCTTCCAACACCACCGCAGGTGGCGTGGCAACCGGTTCGGGTATTGGTCCGCGCTACGTTGATTACGTGCTGGGCATTGTCAAAGCCTACTCCACGCGCGTTGGTGCAGGTCCATTCCCCACCGAGCTGTTCGACGAAACCGGTGAGTTCCTGTGCAAGCAGGGCAACGAGTTTGGCGCCACCACTGGCCGTCGTCGTCGCACCGGCTGGCTGGATGCGGTTGCCGTGCGCCGCGCGGTGCAGATCAACTCCCTTTCTGGCTTCTGCATGACCAAACTGGACGTGCTGGATGGCCTGAAAGAGGTAAAAATCTGTGTAGCCTACCGCATGCCGGATGGCCGCGAAGTGACCACCACCCCGCTGGCAGCAGAGGGTTGGGAAGGCATTGAGCCAATCTACGAATCCATGCCGGGCTGGTCTGAGACCACCTTCGGGGTGAAAACGCTGGATGGCCTGCCGCAGGCAGCGCGCGACTACATCAAGCGCATTGAAGAAGTGACCGGAGTGCCGATTGATATTATCTCTACCGGCCCGGACCGCAGTGAAACCATGATTCTGCGCGACCCGTTTGACGCATAATTCAGTTTCAGGCCGGGCAATGCCCGGCCAGCTTTTATCCAGCACCGGTTATCCGCCGTTCCCCTCTGCTGTCATGATAAATAAAATGGCCCCAATCGCTGAGGCTGGTTTATTATCATTGCTAATCACACCCATTCTTAAGCGGACGATCGCAACAACCGCGGTGAACTCTCTGAGGTTTTCTTGCAGCTGACCAGTTTTACAGATTATGGTTTACGTGCGCTGATCTATCTCGCCACGCTTCCGGCAGGCCAGATGACCAGTATCAGCGAAGTCACGGACACTTATGGCGTGTCACGTAATCATATGGTCAAAATAATCAATCAACTTAGTCGTGCTGGCTATGTTGCTGCCGTGCGCGGTAAGAATGGCGGTATCCGACTGGGTAGGCCTGCTGAAGAAATAGTGATAGGTCAGGTGGTGCGCGATATGGAACCGCTACAGCTGGTGAACTGCCACAGCGATTTCTGCCACATCACCTCTGCCTGCCGCCTGAAAAAAGCGCTGCATGACGCCGTCCAGAGTTTTCTGCGTGAACTGGACCAATACACCCTGGCCGATCTGGTTGAAGACAACCATCCGCTCTACAAAATTTTGCTGAATGAACGACCTTCATTCAGCAGCTGACAACGGAGGAACCTCGATGTCACACGATCCCTTTCAGGAACGAGAAGCTGAAAAGTACGAAAACCCCATTCCAAGCCGCGAGTTCATTCTTGCCCATCTGGACAAACGCGAAAAGCCGGCCAGCCGTGAAGAGCTGGCGCAAGAGTTAGATATCAGCGGCGAAGAGCAGATCGAAGCGCTGCGCCGCCGCCTGCGCGCCATGGAGCGCGATGGCCAGCTGGTCTTTACCCGCCGCCAGTGCTACGCGCTGCCGGAGCGCCTTGATCTGCTGAAAGGCAAGGTTATCGGCCACCGCGACGGCTTCGGCTTCCTGCGCATTGAAGGTAGCAAAGACGATCTCTACCTCTCTGCCGAACAGATGAAAATGTGCATGCACGGGGATATGATCCTCGCGCAGGCGATGGGCGCCGACCGTAAAGGCCGCCGCGAAGCCCGCGTAGTGCGCGTGGTTGAGCCGCGTAACGCACAGATTGTTGGCCGTTACTTCACCGACTCCGGCGTTGGCTTTGTCGTCCCGGATGACAGCCGCCTGAGCTTCGACATCCTGATCCCGGCTGAAGAGCTGATGGGTGCGCGCATGGGCTTTGTGGTGGTGGTGGAGCTGACTCAGCGCCCAACCCGCCGCAGTAAAGCCGTCGGTAAAGTGGTGGAAGTGCTCGGCGATAACATGGGCACCAGCATGGCGGTCGATATGGCGCTGCGCACCCATGATATTCCACACGAATGGCCGGAAGCACTGGAAAAACAGATTGCTCACCTTAGCGAAGAAGTGCCGGAAGAGGCGAAACAGGGCCGCGTTGACCTGCGCGATCTGCCGCTGGTCACTATTGATGGCGAAGACGCCCGCGACTTCGATGATGCGGTATTCTGCGAGCGTAAGCGCGGCGGCGGCTGGCGCCTGTGGGTAGCGATTGCTGACGTCAGCTACTACGTGCGCCCGGGTACCCCGCTGGATGACGAAGCGGTGAATCGCGGTACCTCGGTTTACTTCCCTTCCCAGGTGGTGCCGATGCTGCCGGAAGTGCTGTCAAATGGCCTCTGCTCGCTGAACCCGGAAGTTGACCGTCTGTGTATGGTGTGTGAGATGACTATCTCCTCCACCGGCAAGCTGACCGGCTACAAACACTACGAAGCGGTGATGAACTCCTTCGCCCGCCTGACCTATAACAAGGTGTGGAACATTCTGCAGGGGCATCAGGAACTGCGCGAGCAGTACCAGCCGCTGGTGAAAGATCTGGAAGAGCTGCACCGCATGTATCTGGCGCTGGAAAAAGCGCGCGAGCAGCGTGGCGGTATCTCCTTCGAGACCGAAGAAGCGAAATTTGTCTTCAACGCCGACCGCCGCATTGAGCGCGTCGAGCAGGTATCGCGTAACGATGCGCACAAGCTGATCGAAGAGTGCATGATCCTCGCCAACATCGCTTCAGCCCGCTACGTTGAGAAAAACAACGAACCGGCGCTGTTCCGCGATCACGACCGTCCAGGTGATGAGAGCATCAAGAGCTTCCGCTCGGTGCTGAATGAGCTGGGCCTGACGCTGCCGGGCGGCGACAAACCGCAGCCGGTGGACTACTCCGCGCTGCTGAGCCAGATCGCCGGTCGTCAGGATCACGAAATGCTGCAAACTATGCTGCTGCGTTCAATGAAGCAGGCGGTATATGACCCGGAAAACCGTGGCCACTTCGGTCTGGCGCTGGCTTCTTACGCGCACTTCACCTCGCCGATCCGCCGCTACCCGGACCTGCTGCTGCACCGCGCCATCAAGTATCTGCTGGCGAAAGAAGCGGGCACCCTGCAGGGTAACACCACGCCAACCGGCGGCTACCATTACGAAATGCCGCAGATGCTGCAGCTTGGCCAGCACTGTTCGCTGACCGAACGCCGCGCCGATGAAGCCACGCGTGATGTTGCCGACTGGCTGAAGTGCGACTTTATGCAGGATCAGGTCGGGGAAACCTTTAGCGGCGTGATCTCTAGCGTCACCGGCTTCGGCTTCTTCGTGCGCCTGACCGATCTGTTCATCGATGGTCTGGTACACGTTTCGACGCTCGACAATGACTACTACCGCTTTGACGCCATCGGCCAGCGCCTGATCGGTGAATCCGGCGGTCGTACCTATCGCCTGGGCGATACTGTTGAAGTCCGCGTTGAGGCGGTGCATATGGATGAGCGTAAGATCGACTTCGCGCTGATCTCAAGCAGCCGTAAGCCGCGTGGCGAAGGCAAAACCGAGCGCGAGCGTGAAAAACGCGGTGCGGCGAAAAACAGCGGCAGCCGTCGTCGCGCACCGCGCAAGGGTGCCAACTTCGAGCCGGACAGCGCCTTCCGCCCGGCCAAAGGGGCAGAAAATACCCCTGCGGCAAACAAAGAGAAGAAACCGCGTAAGCCGTCGGATAAAACCCGTAAACCTGGCGCCACGCGCGCTAAGCGCGCGAAGAAGACCGACGACGCCTAATCGCATCCGGGCGATGCAGCGAAACGG
The DNA here is from genome assembly GCF_024169515.1 of Erwinia aphidicola. Taxonomy (NCBI): domain Bacteria; kingdom Pseudomonadati; phylum Pseudomonadota; class Gammaproteobacteria; order Enterobacterales; family Erwiniaceae; genus Erwinia; species Erwinia aphidicola. The sequence goes on from NZ_JAMKCQ010000001.1 coordinate 2,301,164, forward strand.
GGTAACCTGTTTTTCGTAGGGGCTGACCCTCTTTTTCGGTCAGCCTGCTTCGGTCACCCACTAAATGAATATGACATTTGAGTATCCTGAACCATGAGTGAAATTGTTTTTGGTATCCACGCCGTGCAGGCGCTGCTCGACAGCGACCCGCAGCGTTTCCAGGAAGTATTTATCCTGAAAGGGCGTGAAGACCGCCGCTTGCAGACGCTGGTAAAAGCGCTGGAAGCACAGGGCATCGTTATCCAGGTTGCCAACAAGCAGATGCTGGACGCTAAATCTGAAGGTGCCGTGCATCAGGGCATCATCGCGCGCGTCAAGCCGGGCCGTCAGTATCAGGAAGGCGATCTGCCGGACCTGCTGGCCAGCCTGGATAACCCGTTTCTGCTGATCCTTGATGGCGTCACCGACCCGCATAACCTCGGGGCCTGCATGCGCAGCGCTGATGCTGCTGGCGTTCACGCCATCATCGTGCCCAAAGATCGCTCCGCGGCGCTTAACGCCACGGCGAAAAAAGTCGCCAGCGGCGCAGCAGAGCACGTGCCACTGATCCGCGTGACCAACCTGGCGCGCACGATGCGCGTGCTGCAGGAGGCCAACGTGTGGATCGTCGGAACGGCTGGCGAAGCTGACCATACTCTGTACCAGAGCAAAATGACCGGCCCGATGGCGCTGGTGATGGGCGCGGAAGGCGAAGGCATGCGCCGACTGACGCGTGAGCACTGCGACGAACTGATTAGTATCCCAATGGCGGGTAGCGTTTCATCGCTGAACGTCTCCGTCGCCACCGGTGTTTGCCTGTTTGAAGCGGTGCGTCAGCGCAGCGTGAAGTAAATTGTCCGGGGCGTGACCTGCGCCCCAGCATTCTCCTCTGTCCGTCCTATCCTTTCCTCTGGCTTGTCAGAAAAGGATGCCGCAATGGACTGGAAAACTCATCGCGTTTTTAATCAGCCCCGACCGCTCAGCAACAGCAATCTGTTTCTCTCTGATACTCCCCTGCTTGAGGCCGTGCAGCGTGAAGGCGCTGGCTGGGACAGCGAGCGCCTGGCGTCCGTCGGTCAGCAGTTGGGTAGCGCCGAATCGCTCGAACTGGGGCGGCTGGCGAACCGTCATCCTCCTGAACTGCTGCGCTATGATGCCCGCGGCGAGCGGCTTGACGAACTGCGTTTTCACCCGGCATGGCACCTGCTGATGCAGGGGCTGTGCGCCAACCGCGTACACAACCTCGCGTGGCAGCCGGATGCGCCAGCGGGCGCGTTCGTCGCGCGCGCCGCGCGTTTTCTGCTGCATGCGCAGGTGGAAGCCGGCACGCTGTGCCCGGTAACCATGACCTTCGGCGCCATTCCGCTGCTGCAAAAATCCCTGCCGCCACCTTATCAGCACTGGCTGCCCGGGCTGCTTTCCGACCGCTACGATCCCCATCTGCGCGGCGGCGAACAAAAACGCGGGCTGCTGATCGGCATGGGGATGACGGAAAAGCAGGGCGGTACCGACGTGCTGAGCAACACCACGCGGGCAGAACCGCTGGCGCAGCGCGGGCCGGGCGAAGCCTACCGGCTGGTGGGGCACAAATGGTTCTTCTCGGTGCCGCAGAGCGATGCGCATCTGGTGCTGGCGCAGACGGCGGGCGGGCTCTCCTGCTTCTTTCTGCCGCGCCTGCTGCCGGACAATACGCGTAACGCGGTGCAGATCGAGCGCCTGAAGGACAAACTGGGTAACTGCTCCAACGCCAGCGGTGAAGTGGAGTTTCGCCACGCCAGCGGCTGGCTGATAGGCAAAGAGGGCGAGGGCGTGCGGCAGATCCTCAAAATGGGCGGCTACACCCGCTTTGATTGCGCGCTCGGCAGCCACGCCCTGATGCGCCGCGCCTTCTCCGTGGCGCTCTATCATGCTCACCAGCGCCAGGTGCAGGGCAAAACCCTGATCGAACAGCCGCTGATGCGCCAGCAGCTGTGCGCGCAGGCGCTGCTGCTGGAAGGGCAAACTGCCGTGCTGATGCGGCTGGCGCGCGCCTGGTCCCAGCCCGCCACGGCCGGCGAGCGCAGCTATTGCCGCCTGCTGACGCCCGCCGCCAAGTTTGCCGTCTGCCAGCGCGGGCCGGGATTTGTCGCGCAGGCGATGGAGATCCTCGGCGGGATTGGTTACTGCGAGGAGAGTGAGCTACCACGGCTGTACCGTGAAATGCCGGTCAACAGCATCTGGGAGGGATCGGGCAATGTGATGTGCCTCGACGTGCTGCGCGTGCTGGCGAAGCAGCCTGCAGTGCTGGAGCAGCTTGAGGCCGGTTTTGACGGTGTGAAAGGGCAGAGCCGCTACTTTGACCAGCGCTGGCGCCAGCTGCGGCAGGCACTGAAGCGCCCGCAGGAAGCGCAGGCGCGGCAGCTGGTCGAGCGTTTATTCACTCTGGCAACGGCGGAGCAGGTGCTGCGCCATCTCGACCCACCGCTGGCGGATGCGTGGTGCCGCCAGCAGTTAGATCCGCAGTCAGGTTATCTGCTGACGGAAAAGGTCTGTCAGCGCCTGCTACTGCGCGCCAGCGGCGGCAGCTGACGGGCCGTAAAGAATGGCTGAGCCGTACCACATGCCCGGCGCCACGGTCTCACTGACCATCTGGATCAGATAGTAAGTGGCACCTGCGGCGTTGGCTTTCGCGGCCAGCTCACGCTCGGCATCGTCCGGGGAGCCGCGCACCGTCGCGCTGATGGTGCCCAGGCGCGGCAGGGTGCCGCTCTGCGCGCGGGTGATCTCCTGGGCCTGCGACGTTGCCGCAGGCGGCGGTTGTGGCGTGGTATTCAGCGCGCTGCAGCCCGTCAGCAGCAGCGCGACCAGCAGAGCAGGTATCTGGCGCATGATATTCATCTCAAAACAGTCTGAATATCAGTGTACGCCACAATCATCACTTCACGCTAAACACCTTCACCAGCTCGCTCAGATGGTGCCCCTTGCGGCTCAGCTCCTGCGCGGTCAGCTCGGAGTGTGTCACCAGCTCGCTGTTCTGGTGGGTAGCCTGGCCGATCTGCGCCATCGCCAGATTGACGTGGCCGATCCCGGTCGTCTGCTCCTGCGATGCGATATTGATTTCGCTCATCAGCGTCTTCACCTGGCCGATGCTGGCAGTGATGTTATCCATCGCCCTGCGCGTCTGTTCGGACAGTTCATGCCCCTGCACCACTTTGCTCAGCGAGTTGGCAATCAGCCCCTCGATCTCTTTTGCCGCCTGCGCGCTGCGCTGTGCCAGCGAGCGAACTTCGGCCGCCACCACCGCGAAGCCTTTGCCGTTTTCCCCGGCGCGCGCCGCTTCAACCGCCGCATTGAGCGCCAGAATATTGGTCTGGAAGGCGATCGATTCAATCACCTGGGTAATATCGGCAATGCTCTGCGAGGCGGTTTTGATATCCGACATGGTGGCGACGGAGCGGCTAACGGTATTATCGCCGAGGCTGACGGCACAGGCCGCCTCACCCACCAGCTGCAGCGCCTGAGTCACGTTACCGGCGTTTTGCGCCACGGTGGCGCCGAGCTGTTCCATGCTGGCCGAGGTCTCTTCGACGCTGCTGGCCTGGCGCGTGATCTGCTCGCTGATATTGCCGCTGCTGGCGACAATCGCCTCGGTGCCGCTGGCGATCTCATCGGCCGCATGGCGCACCTGCGCCACCACCCGCTCCAGTCCCTCGCCGATACCGTTAATCGCCACGATCAGCTGGCCCACTTCATCCTGGCGCCGAGTGTTCAGCGTCGAGCGCAGATCGCCGGCGGCATACTGGCGTGCCAGGGCGATCACCTGCTGCAGCGGCTGGCTCAGCCAGCGGCGTGTTACCCAGACAAACGTCACGGCGAATACCAGGACCATCGCGCTGCCGATCAGCAGGAACAGATTGCGCGTCTGCTGAACCGGGGCCAGCAGGCTGGCTTTATTGACCTGCGCCACCACCACCCAATTCCACTCCGGCAGATACTGCCAGGCGAGGATCTGCGGGTCGCCGTGTTCATCCAGGGTTTCCAGCCGGCCCTGAGGCTGGTTCAGCAGCTGCTGCTGGATCGCCTGCGGCAGCGTGGGCCGCTTCCCTTCCAGCGTCGGGTGGAAAAGATACTGGCCGTACTGTTTCCCTGCCGCGCGGTTCAGCACGAAGAACGATCCGCTGTCGCCGAGATGTTTCGCCAGCACTTTCTGGCGGATGGCCGCGTACTGCTTGCTGATATCCACTCCGACGAACAGAATGGCAATCACCCGGCCCGCCTCATCGCGCACTGGCTGGTACTGGGTGATATAGCGTTTGCCAAACAGCAGGGCCACGCCGCGGAAGATTTCCCCTTTTTGCACCGGCTGCCAGGCCGGGCTACTGTGGTCAAGCAGGGTGCCGATCGCCCGATCGCCGTTCTCTTTGCGCAGCGAGGTTGAAACGCGCATAAACTCGTTATCGTGGGTCAGGGCAAAGATAGTGGCAATCGCCCCGGTGCGCTCCTGAAAGTCATCCACCAGTACCTGGTCGAGGTTGAGGGTGCGCAGCCCGGCGCGCAGCGTTGGCGTGGGTTGCGCCCCGACGACAATCTGCTGGGATTCATCCAGCGTAAAACGCTTTGGCAGGAAGCTCTGGAACAGCCCGGTGTAATTACTCACCTCTTCAGCCAGCGTGGTGTTGAACATGCCCGCCATATCGCCGATGCCGTTAACCTGGTTTTCCATATCGCTCAGGGTCAGCGTATGAACCTGCTTCGCGGCGCTGTGGCTGAGCGCCAGGGTTAACACGAGGAACAGGACCGCCACGCCAAGCGAGGTCAGTACCGAAAGTTTGACGCCCAGACTCCATGTCTTGAGAGAGAGACGCTTCATTGTTGTGCCTTAATTAGGTTAGGGTGTTACACGGATTAACGGCATGGCGCGGATAAAGTTTATGAGGAAACCTGATGATCGAGCTGAATAGTGAAAGTTTCGCCGGAATTGAGTGCCTGCATGCCTTTCCGGCCGGCAAACGCGATGCGCCACTGCCCAGCGTGATTTTCTATCACGGCTTCACCTCGTCAAAAGAGGTTTACGCCTATTTCGCCGTCGCGCTGGCCCAGGCCGGTTTTCGTGCGGTGCTGCCGGACGCTGACCTGCACGGTGCGCGCTACAGCGGCGACAGCGAACTGCGCCTGACGCATTTCTGGGAGATCCTGCGTAGCAATATTGACGAACTGCCCGGAATTGAACAGGCGCTGCGCGCGCGGCAGCTGGTAGACGCTGAGCGGCTGGCGGTGGCCGGGGCATCAATGGGCGGCATGACGGCGCTGGGGGCGATGGCGCGCTATCCGCAGCTGCGCGCGGCGGCGAGCATGATGGGCTCCGGCTATTTCAGCCAGCTGGCCCGGACGCTGTTTCCGCCGCGGGTGGCGCGCACGCAGGAGGAGAAAAAACAGCTGGACGAGCGGCTGGCACCGCTGGCGCAGTATGATGTCGGCCACCAGCTGGAAAAGCTGGCCAATCGCCCACTGCTGCTGTGGCACGGGGAAGCCGATGAGGTGGTGCCCGCCGCAGAAAGTGCGCGGCTGGAAAAAGCCCTGCGTGACAGCGGGCAGGACGGCAACCTGACGTACCTTACCGAGTCCGGCGTGGGCCACCGCATCACCCCGCCGGCGCTCAGCGCGTTTACCGCCTTTTTTAAGCATCATCTATAAGCCGTAGGGGCGGACCCTCTTTTTCGGTCCGCCCGACATCCCCGTCTCCGCGCCAATATTTACCTTGTGTTTATCCCTCCTCGCCAGTATGATTACGCGTCAATTTTTCAGCCGCATTCTCAGGTTGTGACCCGGAGTTTACTCTGGTCACGGCTTATAACGTTCCTTGCTTCCATGGGCCGCGGCTGACCCTGACAGGAGGCTGAATAATCCGTAAGGAGCAAATTCGATGCGTCATTACGAAATCGTATTTATGGTTCATCCTGACCAAAGCGAACAGGTTCCTGGCATGATCGAGCGTTACTCTGCAACCATCACTGGTGCAGAAGGTACGATCCACCGCCTGGAAGACTGGGGCCGCCGTCAGCTGGCTTACCCGATCAACAAACTGCACAAAGCTCACTACGTTCTGCTGAACGTGGAAGCTCCGCAGGAAGCGATCGATGAGCTGGAAACTAACTTCCGCTTCAACGACGCCGTTATCCGCAGCATGGTTATGCGCGTTAAGCACGCGGTAACTGAAGCATCTCCGATGGTTAAAGCGAAAGATGAGCGTCGTGATCGTCGCGAAGATTTTGCTAACGAAACCTCTGATGATGCAGATGCTGGGGATTCTGAAGAGTAATTGTCCGTGACGGCCAATCGTCTGACGCTGTCTGGCACCGTGTGCAAGACGCCGATACGAAAAGTGAGCCCGTCAGGAATTCCACACTGCCAGTTCGTGCTTGAGCACCGTTCAGAGCAGGTGGAAGCCGGTTTTAACCGGCAAGCCTGGTGTCGGATGCCGGTGATTATCAGCGGCAAAGCCCATCAGGCCATTACTCAAAGTATAACGGTCGGTACGCAGGTTACGGTTCAGGGATTTATTAGCTGCCATCAAGGGCGCAATGGCCTGAACAAGATCGTACTGCATGCCGAGCAGATTGAATTGATAGATACTGGAGACTAGCCTAATGGCACGTTATTTCCGTCGTCGCAAGTTCTGCCGTTTCACCGCGGAAGGCGTTGTAGAGATTGATTACAAAGACATCGCTACGCTGAAAAACTATATCACTGAAAGTGGTAAAATTGTCCCGAGCCGTATTACCGGTACTCGTGCAAAATACCAGCGTCAGCTGGCTCGCTGCATCAAGCGCGCTCGCTACCTGTCCCTGCTGCCATACACTGATCGTCATCAGTAATCGGCCGCCGTCTATTAACGACTTAAAGAGGATAAGGTAATGCAAGTTATTCTGCTTGATAAAGTAGCAAACCTGGGCAGCCTGGGTGACCAGGTTAACGTTAAAGCGGGCTACGCTCGTAACTTCCTGGTACCACAGGGCAAAGCTGTTCCTGCTACCAAGAAAAACGTTGAGTTCTTCGAAGCACGTCGTGCAGAACTGGAAGCCAAACTGGCTGACGTTCTGTCTGCAGCTAATGCACGCGCTGAGAAAATCAATGCACTGGGCACCGTGACCATCGCGTCTAAATCAGGCGACGAAGGTAAGCTGTTCGGTTCCATCGGTACCCGCGACATCGCTGATGCAATTACTGCAGCTGGCGTTGAAGTGGCTAAGAGCGAAGTTCGTCTGCCGAACGGCGTTCTGCGTGTGACCGGTGAGCATGAAGTGGACATCCAGGTTCACAGCGAAGTCTTCGCTAAGCTGATCGTTAACATCGTTGCTGAAGCTTAATCGCTGACGTTAGCGTTGTTCAAAGCGCCGCCCCTCGGGGCGGCGTTTTTGTTTCTACTGCGCTTTTAAGAATGTCCCATCGGGCTGGCGGGTAAACAGTATTTCCCCGTTGCCGCTGTCCAGCGTCAATCCTGTCACCACACCCTGCGCATCCTGACGAATCTTCACCGTCTGCCCGGCATGTAACGTGCTGAGCGGTTTATCGCTGCCCTCAACCCGCGCCATCGCAAACACATCGTTGACCGGCAGATTATTGTCACGGAACAGCTGCGCCAGCGTCTGGCCGGAGGCAATCAGGTATTCATGCCACTCGCCCTGGCTGTCCGGCTGGGCGGTGCTGGTTTGCGCGGGCGGCGCGGTGGGGGTTGTTGCTGGCGGAGGGCTATCGGTGATTTCCGCCTGTAACGGTACCTCAGTGCCGGCGTCGCCGCTCTGCATGGGCGTGACCGGCTGCACCGCACGCTGTTGCGGGGTTGACGGCCACAGGAAGGCCAGCAGGACAACCAGCGCGGCGGCAATAATGCCGCGGCGATGAGGCGCTGGCAGCGGGTTCATCCAGCTTATCTGGTCCGGCAAATGCCAGATTTGATGAAGCCACGACGATAAACGTGATGTTGGCGATGCGTCTGGCATTGCTTCTTCCTCCTGGCGCGACACTCGCGCAATCAGTGAGCGGTTTGCCAGCCAGTTTTTGACCTGGCTGACTAACTGCGGCTGGCCTTTCCTTCGCCTGCGGGCAATCTGGCCCATTTATACCTCTAATACACTGTAGCTTAGCCCGTTGCTGGTGGCGTGTTTTTATCGGTACAGGCCAGCAAGGGGTTTTGGGGCTAATAATCGGAAGTGATATTGTTTCCGTTTCACGGCGAAAAGTCACCAGTGGAAGATGGGATTTTACGCCCGTTGTCTGCGCTGTTATGCTTCGTCTTCGGTTTTATCAATGATGAAAGGAAAATCCATGACAACCCCTTCTTTTGACAGCGTTGAAGCGCAAGCAAGTTACGGTATCGGTTTACAGGTCGGTCAGCAGCTGCAGGAATCTGGTCTGCAGGGTTTACAGCCAGAAGCACTGCTGGCAGGCCTGCGCGACGCGCTGGAAGGGAATGCCCCGTCCGTTCCTGTTGATGTGGTTCACCGCGCGCTGCGTGAAGTTCACGAGCGTGCAGAAGCCGTGCGTCAGGAGCGCCAACAGGCCATGGCAGTAGAAGGTCAGAAGTTCCTGGAAGACAACGCCAAGCGCGACGGCGTCAGCAGCACCGAGACCGGTTTACAGTTCAGCGTGCTGACTCAGGGTGAGGGCGCAATCCCATCCCGTCAGGACCGCGTACGCGTCCACTATACCGGTAAACTGATCGACGGCAGCGTGTTCGACAGCTCCGTACAGCGTGGCGAGCCGGCTGAATTCCCGGTAAGCGGCGTGATCCCAGGCTGGATCGAAGCGCTGACCCTGATGCCGGTTGGCTCTAAATGGGAACTGGTGATCCCACACAACCTCGCCTACGGCGAGCGCGGTGCGGGTGCTTCCATCCCACCATTCAGCACCCTGGTGTTTGAAGTCGAACTGCTGGAAATCCTGTAAGTTCTTCGCGGGCCGGGCATCGCGCCCGGCCCCTGAGCCTGCCTGCGAAAACACCGCCACAACCCGCCTTTTCCCCGCCCCTTAACTCTGTGATTTATCATAAAATACCAGGAAATCGTGTCCCTGCGCGTCAGGTGCGTTATGCTGTTGAAAACACCAGAACAGTCAGGAGGTGGGAAGTGTTAGACCAAATTTGTCAGCTGGCGCGTGATGCCGGTGATGCCATTATGCGAGTGTACGACGGCCAGGCGCCGCTGGATGTCGCCCATAAATCCGATGATTCCCCGGTTACGGCAGCAGACATTGCCGCACACAAGGTGATCGTTGCTGGCCTGCAGGCGCTGACGCCGGCGATCCCGGTGCTGTCAGAGGAAGATCCTGCCGGCTGGGAAGTGCGTCAGCACTGGCAGAAATACTGGCTGGTTGACCCGCTTGATGGCACCAAAGAGTTTATTAAGCGTAACGGCGAGTTCACGGTGAACATCGCGTTGATTGAGGGCGGCAAGCCGGTGCTCGGCGTGGTTTATGCGCCGGTATTACAAGTGCTCTATTCCGCCGATAATGGCAAAGCCTGGAAAGAAGAGGGCGGGCATAAGGTGCAGATCCAGGTACAGAACGCGCATCCGCCGCTGGTGGTGGTGAGCCGCTCCCATTCCGATAGCGAGCTGGAAGATTATCTCAGCCAGCTGGGCGAGCATCAGACCACCGCGATTGGCTCATCGCTGAAGTTTTGCCTGGTGGCGGAAGGCAAAGCGCAGCTCTACCCGCGCTTTGGGCCAACCAATATCTGGGACACCGGTGCGGGCCACGCGGTGGCGCTGGCAGCGGGCGCCCACGTGCACGACTGGCAGGGAAAAACGCTGGATTACACCCCGCGTGAGTCGTTCCTCAACCCCGGTTTCCGCGTCTCAATATATTGATGTTTGCCGCGCCGGCCCCATGCTACCTGGATTTCTGTAGGGGCGGACCTTGTTTTTCGGTCCGCCATGATTAGGGGTCTGTAGGGGCGGACCTTCTTTTTCGGTCCGCCCTGGTCATCATTAGTGCAGTAACTCTTGCAACAATGTCATCACCTGCTTCACCTCATCCTGCGTCAGCGCACCCTCTTTGGCGAACCGCACCTTACCCTGCTTATCCAGCACGATAATCGCTGAGCCGCCGCTCTCCAGCTGCCAGGCTTCACGTGCCGCACCGTTGCTATCGACAATGAACTGCGACCACGGGAACTGCTGCTTGTTGCTGTGAATGCTGCTGCGCACGAACATCCCGGTGCCGGGAATGGCATCATCGGTGTTCACCACCGTGGTTGTCTGGTAGCGGTCGTGCGGCAGTTTTGCCGCTTTGATCGCCTCAATCAGCGCCGCGTTCTGCTCTTTAGCGGAAGATCGCCCGGCAATATGCTGTATCACGCGCACTTTCCCGGGCAGCTGCGCGCTGTTCCAGTTTTTATAGCTAAACTTATCCTGCTGCAGCACCAGTTCCCCCTTGTCGGCAATCCCGACCGGCGCAACGCGTTCCCCCATGTTGAAGTTGTGCGCGGCGACGGTAAAAGGGATAAAAAGGCAAAGCATAGCTGCCAGTTGGCGGGCTGTTGTCATGATGGCTCCCGAGTTTCGATGTGATCCGACCAGTTAGTCATGGTTCTGCAATAATAAGCGCGGATGATGCTGCTGTCGCATCGAAACAACATCTTTGCAACAGATCGCACAAAACCCTATGTATTGAAGGTTTACACTGCGCAGGTACGTTCAGGTAACAGAGAGTTCTGTCATGATGTGTAAAAACAGTAAAAAAAATCGCTTTTAGGAACATCGGCAACGAATGTTGTTCTATATTGTAGTCACTTTGCGCTTCACCACTTCGTACCGTGCTTGGTCACGATGAAGCGTACGCTATACGTTCAGGAGTAAAAACAGAATGAAGATCTTCCAGCGATATAATCCATTTCAGGTCGCTAAATACGTCAAAACGTTGTTCCGGGGAAGGTTGTATATCAAGGATGTGGGCGCGTTTGAGTTCGATAAGGGTAAGATCCTTATTCCCCGCGTCAAGGATAAACAGCACTACAGCGTGATGTCAGAAGTTAACCGTCAGGTTCTGCGCCTGCAGACTGAGTTTAACTGATAAAAAAGATTCAGGGTCAGGCATGCCTGACCCGACAAGTAGGGTCGAGGCATGCCTCGACCGCAAACCACCCTTGCACCATTCTCAATGCATTCTACGAAACCACACTCTCTTCAGGATCTTTCGGCAGCGCCGGCGTAGTCGGGCGTGCATCAATACGCGTCACCAGCAGCTGGTCGATGCGGTAACTGTCGATGTCGACAACTTCAAACTTAAAGCCGTGGAACTTCACGAAGTCGGTGCGCTTTGGAATTTTGCGCAGCATAAACATCATAAAGCCGCCGATGGTTTCATAGTTGCCGGACTGCGGGAACTCGTCGATATGCAGCACGCGCATCACGTCATCAATTGGCGTTCCGCCCTCTACCAGCCATGAGTTCTCGTCGCGCGCGACAATTTGCTCTTCCATTCCCTGGCCGACCAGGTCGCCCATCAGCGTGGTCATCACGTCGTTGAGGGTGATAATGCCCACCACCAGCGCGTATTCATTCATGATCACCGCGAAGTCTTCACCCGCCGCTTTAAAACTTTCCAGCGCTTCAGAGAGCGTCAGCGTGTCCGGCACAATCAGCGCCGAGCGGATCTGCACGCCGCTGTTCAGCGCCATGCTCTGATTACCCAGCACGCGCAGCAGCAGCTCTTTCGAGTCGACGTAACCGATAATGTGGTCAATATCTTCGTTGCACACCAGGAACTTGGAGTGCGGGAAGCGGGCGATCTTCTCTTTCAGGCTGCCCTCATCTTCGTGCAGGTCAAACCACACCACGTTTTCGCGGGAGGTCATCGATGAAGGCACGGTGCGCGACTCCAGCTCGAACACGTTCTCGATCAGCTCATGCTCCTGCTTGCGCAGCACGCCAGCCAGCGCGCCCGCCTCCACCACCGCATAGATATCGTCGGAAGTGATGTCGTCTTTGCGCACCAGCGGGATTTTAAACAGGCGGAAGATGATGTTAGCCCCGCCGTTAAAGAACCACACCAGCGGGCGGAACAGAAACAGGCAGAAACGCATCGGGTTGATGATCTTCAGCGCCACGGTTTCCGGCGCGATCATGCCAAGGCGTTTAGGGAACAGGTCGGCAAACAGAATAAACAGGCTGGTGACCACGGTGAAGGAGCAGATAAAGCTAATGCGCTCCGCCATCTCCGGCTCGAAGAAGCGTTCAAACAGCGAGCGGAAAGCGGGGGAGAACGCGGCATCGCCGACAATACCACCAAGAATGGCGACGGCGTTCAGGCCAATCTGCACCACGGTAAAGAACATGCCGGGGGTTTCCTGCATCTTCATTACGCGCTGCGCGTTGATGTTACCTTCGTCCGCCAGCAGCTTAAGTTTAATTTTGCGGGCAGCCGCCAGAGAAATTTCTGACAGAGAGAAAAATGAGCTGATGGCAATCAGCAGTACGATGACAAGCAAGCTGTCTAACATAGAACATCCATTATTTGGCTCGGCTCTGTGGCGGTGAGAATAGGCTCGCGGTCAGAGTGGGCCGGGTTAATCACTTGTCATTTTTGGCCTGGGCAGCGCGCAGGATGATGTCGAATCGGGTCGATCAGGGCTATCCGTGCCAAAAATGTCTGCGGTTCGGCAAGTGCGCCGGAGCAGAAGGGTAATCAGGGCGCGGTGCGCCCTGCCGGCAGATTATAACTGTGCCGGCGAGCGCTTACAATTACGGCAGTTGCGGGAGTGGATTGCGCGCGGCGAAAAAGTGCGGCGACTTGTCCGATCGCCATAGCGCGTTACACTCCTTTTACCCGCAATCGCGATACTGTGTTGTAACGTACCGTGACTTTGCACACAATAGGCACAAAATTTGTCTTAGGTTTAGATGCGACTTAGCCACAGTGATTCATGCAGGGTTGAAAGCTGTTGCAGCCCAATGGTCGCATAATGGGATTATCAGGTTAAGCCCGGTGGATTGCGGGCTGGCAATAAAAACGGGAGTAAGCGTGCCAAGAGTTCATGTGGTTTGCATGTCTTGCCTGCTGATCGTTGCGCCTGCCGTAGAGGCAGCGAACGTTCGTTTGCAGGTGACAGGGTTATCAGGGGAGTTACAGAAGAATGTCAGGGCGCGTTTATCCACCATCACTAATGATGAAGTGACCTCCGATGGCCGCTTCCGCTCGCGGGTGAGCGAAGCGGTGAAAGAGGGCCTGAAGGCGCTGGGATACTACGAACCTGAGATCGACTTCGAACTGCAACCTCCTCCTCCTGGCGGAAAGCGTCCGCTGCTGCTGGCAAAAGTCACCCCTGGTGAGCCGGTAAAACTGGCGGGAGAAACCGTGATCCTGCGCGGCGGCGCCCGCACAGACGAAGACTATCAAAAGCTGGTGAAAAGCGGAAAACCGCCGCTGGGGACGGTGCTCAACCACAGCGACTATGAAAAATTCAAAAGCTCGCTGAGCAATCTGGCGCTGCGCAAAGGCTACTTTGACGGCGACTACCGTAAAAGCCAGCTGGGGGTGTCGGTAGAGCGGCGTGAAGCCTTCTGGGACCTCGACTATGACAGCGGCCAGCGCTATCGCTTTGGCGACGTCAGCTTCTCCGGTTCGCAAATCCGCGAAGACTATCTGCAAAACCTGGTGCCGTTTAAACAAGGCGATTACTACAACTCCCGCGACCTGGCTGAACTGAATCGCCGCCTGTCGGCGACCGGCTGGTTTAACTCGGTGGTGGTGGCCCCCGAGTTTGATAAGGCGCGCGACAGCAAAGTGTTGCCGCTGCATGGCGTGGTGTCGCCGCGCACCGAGAACACCATTGAGACCGGTGTAGGTTACTCGACCGACGTGGGCCCACGCGTCAAAGCAACGTGGAAAAAGCCGTGGGTCAACGATCGTGGCCACAGCTTCAGCACCAGCGCCAATATTTCTGCCCCCGAGCAGCAGCTGGACTTCAGCTATAAAATGCCGCTGCGCAAAAGCCCCCTCGAGCAGTACTACCTGCTGCAGGGCGGGTTGAAGCGCACCGATCTCAACGACACCAAAGCCGACTCCAGCACGCTGGCTGCCTCGCGCTACTGGGACAGTTCCAGCGGCTGGCAGCGGGCGATTAATCTGCGCTGGAGCCTCGACCACTTTACCCAGGGCAGCGTCACCAACACCACGATGCTGATCTACCCTGGCGTCAGCGTTAACCGCACCCGCTCGCGCGGTGGGCTGATGCCAACCTGGGGTGATTCCCAGCGCTACTCGCTGGATGTCTCCGATACCACCTGGGGCTCCGATATTGACTTCGCCGTGATGCAGGCGCAGAACGTCTGGATCCGCACGCTGGAAGACAAACACCGCTTTGTGGTGCGCGGTAACCTCGGCTGGATAGAAACCAACAACTTCAGCAAGGTCCCACCCGATCTGCGCTTCTTCGCCGGGGGCGATCGCAGCATTCGTGGCTATAAGTACAAGGGTATTTCGCCGCGCGATGACGAAGGCAAGCTGACCGGTGCCTCCAAACTGGCGACCGGCTCGCTGGAGTATCAATACAATGTGTCAGGCAAATGGTGGGGGGCGGTGTTTGTCGATTCGGGCGAAGCCGTCAACGTCATCAAGCAGAGTAATTTCAAAACCGGCGCGGGCTTTGGCGTGCGCTGGCAGTCGCCGGTTGGGCCAATCAAGCTGGACATTGCCCGGCCAATTGGCGACCAGGACGATCGCGATATTCAGTTTTACATTGGACTGGGGCCTGAACTATGAAGTGGTGGAAAAAGGGCCTGATTGGCATTGGGGTTTTTGTGGTAGTGCTGCTGGGCGGCGTTGCCTTTTTACTCGGCACCACCACCGGTCTGCATCTGGTGCTGAACGGCGCTGCGCGCTGGGTGCCGGGGCTCGATATCCAGCAGGTAGACGGTGGTTGGCGTAATCTCACCGTCAAAGGGCTGAAGTATGAGATGCCGGGCGTCACGGTTAACGCCGGGGAGTTCCATCTTGCGCTCAAGCTAAGCTGCCTGAAAGAGAGCGCGTTCTGCGTCAACGACCTGTCGCTGAAGGACGTCAATGTGGTGGTGGACAGCAAAAAAATGGCCCCAGCCGCCACGCCACCGGTTGAGGAAGAGAGCAGCAGCGGGGAGATCAGCACCCCCTATCCGCTCACTCTCAGCAGGCTGGCACTGCACAACATCAATCTGAAAATTGATGATACCGCCATTTCTCTCGCCGACTTCACCAGCGGAATGCACTGGCAGGCGCGCAGCCTGACGCTGACCCCGACCCATATTCAGGGGCTGCTGATCGCGCTGCCGAAAGCGGCAAAAGTCGCCAACGAGCAGGTGGTCCAGCCAAAAGTGCAGGATCCTCAGCCGGATGAAAAGCCGCTGGGTGAAACCCTGAAGGCGATGTTTGCTAAACCGCTGCTGCCGGACCTGCCGCAATTCACGCTGCCGCTGGATGTTGAGGTGCAGCAGATCCTCGGCGAGCAGCTGCGCATCACCGGCGATACCGATATTGCGGTCAACCGCCTGCTGCTGAAGGCGAAGAGCGAAAACAGCCTGCTGCAGCTGCAAACCCTCGACATTGACTCACCGCAGGGGCAGCTTAACGCACAGGGGCAGGCCACGCTGAGCGGCAGCTGGCCGGTCAGCTTCAACCTCTACAGCGCGCTGAATATCGACCCGATCAAGGGCGAAAAAATCAAGATGACGCTGGACGGCGGGCTGCGCGATAGCCTCAGGCTGGCGCTGAATCTCTCCGGCCCGGTGCGCGCCCAGCTGAATGCGGATACGCAGCTGGCTGAAATCGGCCTGCCGCTGAATATGACGCTGCAAAGCCCGCAGCTGCGCTGGCCGCTGGATGGCGCGGCGCAGTATCAGGCGGATAACCTCAACTTCACCTTCAAAGGCAAAGCCACCGATTACGTGATGTCGCTGAAGGCGGCGTTGCAGGGCCAGGGCATTCCTCCTGCCACCCTGACGCTGGACGGTAAAGGCAACGTTGAGCAGTTTGCGCTGGATAAGCTGCGGCTGGCGGCGCTACAGGGCAATGCTGACCTGAGCGCGCTGGTGGACTGGAGCAAGGCGGTCAGCTGGCACAGCGAACTGCTGCTGAGCGGCATCAATACCGCGAAGCAGTACCCGGACTGGCCAGCGAAGCTGGACGGCAAAATCACCACGCGCGGCAGCCTGTACGGCGGCAGCTGGCAGATGCGCGTGCCGGAGCTGAAGCTGAAAGGCAACGTCAGAAACAACGCGGTCAGCGCCGACGGTTCGCTGTACGGCAACAGCTACAACCAGTGGAATATTCCCGGCATCAAACTGGTGCTGGGGCGTAACAACGTTGATGTGAAAGGCTCACTCGGCGATAAGCTGAACCTTGATGCCAATATCGATGCGCAGCATCTCGACAATGCGCTGCCGGGGCTGGGCGGCGTAGCGAAAGGCACTCTCCGCGCCCGTGGCGACCTGAAAACCCCACAGCTGCTGGCCGACCTTACCGCCAGCGGGCTGCGCTGGCAGGCGATGCGCATTGGCCGCATCAAGCTGGATGGCGACGTCAGCTCCGGCGAGCAGGTGCAGGGCAAACTGGCGCTGCGCGTCGAGCAGCTGAAGCAGGATGCGCTGGCGGTGGATCTGCTGACCCTTGATGCCAGCGGCACGGAGAAGCAGCATCAGCTCAAGCTCAATCTCAAAGGTGAACCGGTTTCCGGCCAGCTGGCGCTGAACGGCAGCTTTGACCGCGCCACCCAGCGCTGGCAGGGCAATCTCAACAACACCCGCTTTGATACCCCGGTTGGCGAGTGGCGCCTAACCCGCGCTATCGCGCTCGACTATCTCAACAGCGCCCAGACGGTGAAGATTGGCCCACACTGCTGGCAGAACCCGAACGCCGAGCTGTGCGTGCCGCAGACGGTGGAAGCGGGCCCTTCCGGCAACGCGCGCGTGGTGCTGAATCGCTTTGACCTGGCGATGATCAAACCGTTTATGCCGGAAGCGACCCAGCTGCGCGGCGTGTTCAACGGCGATGCCGATGTCTCCTGGACTGCCGATGGTGCACTGCCGACCGGGCGCATCGCGCTGAAGGGCAGCGGGGTGAAAGTGGAGCAGGATGTGCAGGGCAACACGCTGCCGGTCGCCTTCGACACGCTGAACCTTAATGCGGCGCTGAAAAATGGCCGCGCGCAGCTCGACTGGCTGATCCGCATCGCGGGTAACGGCCAGCTTGACGGTAACGTGCAGATTGCCGACCCGCAGGGCAAGCGCACGCTCTCCGGCAATATCAATATTGCCAATTTGTCGCTGGCGATGCTCAACCCGGCGCTGATGCAGGGCGAGAAAATCGCCGGGGTGCTGAGCAGCAACCTGCGCCTTGGCGGCAATCTGCAGAAACCGCAGGTGTTCGGCCAGCTGGGGCTGCGCAATGTCGATGTCGACGGCAGCTTTATGCCGGTTGACCTGACGGCAGCCAATCTGAATATGGTGTTCAACGGCATGAGTTCGACGCTGGAGGGGCTGATCCAGACCTCACAAGGGCAGATAGCGCTGAACGGTGACGCCGACTGGAGCCAGCTGGATGCCTGGCGCGCGCGCGTGGCGGCCAAGGGCGATAAAGTGCGCGTCACCGTGCCGCCGATGGTGCGTATGGACGTGTCGCCGGACCTGGTGTTTGAAGCCACGCCGCAGCTGTTTAATCTCGATGGCCGCGTCGACATCCCGTGGGCGCGCATTACGGTGCAGGAGGTGCCGGAGAGCGCGGTTGGCGTCTCCTCCGACGAAGTGCTGCTGGATAAAGACCTCAAGCCGATTGCGCCGAAGTCCACCGCCATCCCGATCAACAGCAATCTGATCATCCACGTCGGCAACGATGTGCGCCTCAGCGCCTTTGGCCTGAAAGCGAAGCTCAACGGCGATCTTAAGCTGGTGCAGGATAAGCGTGGCCTCGGGCTGAACGGGCAGATCAACATTCCGTCCGGTCGCTTCCACGCCTACGGGCAGGACCTGCTGGTGCGCAAGGGCGAGCTGCAGTTCTCCGGCCCGCCGGACCAGCCTTACATCAATATGGAAGCGATCCGTAACCCGGAAGCCACCGAGGATGATGTCACCGCCGGGGTGCGCGTCACCGGGCTGGCGGATGAACCCAAGGTTGAGATCTTCTCCGACCCGGCGAAATCCCAGCAGGAGGCGCTCTCCTATCTGCTGCGCGGCCAGGGTTTAGGCGCCTCCGGCAGCGACAGTGACGCATTAACTTCAGCGCTGGTCGGATTGGGGGTTGCACAAAGTGGTCAGGTTGTGGGTAAAATCGGGGAGACCTTCGGCGTCAGCAACCTGGCGCTGGATACTGCAGGGGTTGGCGACAGCCAGCAGGTGCAGGTCAGCGGCTACGTGCTGCCGGGTCTACAGGTAAAATACGGTGTTGGCATATTTGATTCACTGGCGACGTTAACGCTGCGTTACCGCCTGATGCCCAAACTCTATTTGGAAGCGGTGTCTGGTATCGACCAGGCACTGGATGTGCTCTATCAGTTTGAGTTTTAGCAATGCGAATAATCGTTTATGGCAGCCTGCGGCGCAAGCAGGGCAACAGTCACTGGATGACCAACGGGCAGTGGCTGGGCGATCATCAGATCGACGGCTACGAACTCTATAACCTCGGGCTCTACCCGGGCGTGGTTCACGGTGAAGGTCAGGTCTACTGCGAAGTCTACCGCATCGACGCCTCCACGCTGGGCGAGCTGGATGCGTTGAGAACCAAAGGCGGTGAGTACAAACGGGAGCTGCTGCAAACGCCGTATGGCAGCGCCTGGCTCTATGTCTATCAGCGTTCCGTCGCCGGCAGGCAGCATATCGCCAGCGGCGACTGGCTGCGGCGCGATGCGGCTGAATAATCCCCCAAAAAACACCGCTTTCGAGCGGTGTTTTTTTTGCCTGTTATCTGGGCCTTTGTCTCTTCAGTAATACTGGCTGATAAATCAGTGGAAAATAGGAGGGTTCTGTTGCTGTTTTACCGGGGATATAAACTGTGGGGCAGTAGGGTAGATATCAATCATATCGCCTTACTAATGATAAGACATTATTGCGATATTAAATGCTAAATAAAAAGCTTTTTTTTGCAGTATTTATTATTTTGGCGGATGTGGCTAAGTGGTCTGTAGATTTATTAATTTCGCATGTTATTATACGCCCCGATTAACTTAGCAGGTGTTATTTAATCTTATTTTGGAACCATATTTCCATTAACTTCCTTAAATAAGGGGCTTTTGGTAAATGAAACACCTTAAATACATTTATGATCTTTTACAGGATTAATGTGTATTAAAGGTGTTCTGTTTCTGTTTTTTTGGAAAGGAATGCACCCGATGGTCAGCGCTAAGCGGCGGCTGTTGCTGAGCGGCTGATTATTTCCAGACCGATACTGCCGCAGTATCTGCGAGTGGTCAGGTCACTATAAAATAAAGGACTATTGCAATGAAAAAAATAACCGTACTTGCCGCATCAATCCTCTGCGTTATCGCTTCTGGCCAGGCTATGGCTAGCTCATCGGCAAATCTGCAGGTGACCGGCAAGCTTGTGCCGTCTGCCTGCGACGTAACCGTGGGCGGTGGTGGGCAGGGTATCGCCTTTGGTGATATTGATGTCGCTAAGCTTAACAAAGATAAACCTACCGAGTTGAAAGATATCGCGAAGAAAATTGCCATCACGGTGACCTGCCCGGAAGCAGCCTTTACCGGTATCAAATTCTCCGATATGGCTACGGCTAACAAGGACGGCTTTGCTTTCTCACTCGGTTATAAAAACGACGCAGAACTGGGAACTTTCAAGCTGGTATTTGATCCTAAAGAAAGTAACATCGACGGCAAGCCTACCAATGCCATGTACTGGCGTGATAAGAATGGCCGCTTCATGGGTGGCCCTGGGGCTTCAGAGGCTATTATGAAAAATAGCACCGTGAATACCACGGCAGGTTTTGATATTAGTTCGTCGCAAGATGGGCGTACTTTGGCGAAAGTTAAGCGTTTCGGTCTGTCCGTTATTCCAACCATTAATGCCCTTAGCTCAATTGGCAGTGTGCAGGAAGCCGAACTGACTGGTGTCGCAACGGTTGATATCATCTACTTATAATTAATCATGCCACCGGAACAACAGTTCAGCTCAGGCTCGTAGCGGTTGCGCCGGTGGCTGTATTACCCGATTAAGCATCAAGGATGATTGTTATGCTCAAGCTTTTTTTTCCTCTGTTATTTTCCCTCCCGTCGCTGCTGTTTTTTCATTCTGCCTTCGCTGTGATGCAGCCGCAAAGCTCAATGATATTAATTAATGAGGAGAAGGGCGGTGGCAGTATTAATGTGACCAATACGGACGATCGGGAGGCACTGCTGTATGTCAAAGTCATCGATCTGGATGACGATAAACAGCCGCAGGTGGTGGTCACCCAGCCGGTAGTGCGTGTTGGTGCAGGGCAGACCCAGCGGGTGCGCTTTTTGCTGTCAAGCCAGCAGCCGTTAAGCGTGGAACACATAAAACGGGTGACGTTAGAAGGGCTTCCTCTGATATCTGAACCTGGAAAAAATAAGGTTAATATCAACGTTCGCCAGAACCTTCCGCTGATTATTCGTCCGCGCACGCTGGTTGCCGCAGCCGACCCGTGGAAAGCACTGGCATGGTCGGTGGGCGGTGAAAAAATGACGGTCCACAACGCCACGGCTTATGTCATCAGGCTTGGACAAGACATTACGCTGATTCCCAGCGGGCAAAAAGCCAAAATAACGAAAAGCTACCTGCTGCCGGGCGAGACGTTGGCTGTGGCGGTATCGGATGCCAGAGCCCTGGCCAATGTGAGCAAGGTGCGCTTTGAGACCCTTTCGCAGTACGGGTTTGATACCGGCAAAGTAGACATGCCTGTCAGTCACGGCAGCTGATTATCATGTCTTCCCGTTGTCTGAGGCCGGCACCACTCTGCGTTCTGGCGCTGCTGGCGCTGCCGGCAGAAGTCCTGAGCGATGTCGCGCTGCCGCCGTTAAATAAAACACCGCTGGCGCTGGGTAAGCAGCGTGAGCCGGACGAATCCCAAAGTGCTGCCGCAGACAAGGAGTCGCTGGCGGTAAAATTACTGAAAGCGCGCGGAATTGACCCCGCTCAGCTCAGCATACTGGAGAACAGCGCGCGCTTTCCTGCTGGCGTCAATGTCCTCGATCTCAGCGTCAACGGTGAGTTTAAAGGCACCTTCAGCGTCACGGTGAGTGCCGAAGGGGATCTCTGTTTTACCCCGCAGCTGATCGCGCAGCTGGGGTTAAAATCCGTGGAAAAGATGCCGCCGCAGGGCTGCTTTGCCTGGGTAAAGCGCGACCCGCATATCACAACCCGCTCCGATCCCGCCACGCTGTCAGCCAGTATTGTGGTACCGCAAAGCTGGTTGGCCCCTGCTGAGCGGGGGAACAGCAGCGAAACCGGGGGTGCCGGGGCGCTGCTTAACTACAGCTACTTTAATACCCTCAACGTCAGCCGCAACGCCCGCAGCCGCTACAGCTATCTGACGCTGGAAGATGGCCTCAATCTCGGCGGCTGGATGGTGCGCAGCTATCAGCAGCTGAGCCAGAGTAATGGGGTAAACAGTGCCAGCGTCAGCTCTCTCTATGCTGAGCGCGCCCTTGCCCGCTGGCAGCAGCGGCTGCAGTTTGGTCAGATTAGCGTCAGCGATACGCTGTTTGCCGTCGGCGACATTAACGGGGTACAGCTGATCCCTGATAATGGCTTCGAACAGCAGGAGGAGAGCGGCGTCATGGTCGAGGGCATTGCCAGTACGCCGCAGGCGCGCGTCGAGGTGCGTCAGTATGGTGTGGTCATTTATAACACCCTGGTGCCGGCTGGCCCGTTTCACCTGCGTAATATTCCGCTGACCAACCGCAACAGCGATCTTGAGGTCAGCGTGCTGGAAACCGACGGTCGGCAGCAGCACTTCAGCGTGCCCGCCAGTCAGCTGATGGCGTTTAGCAGCGCTGCGCCACGCGGATTTTCGCTGGCGCTGGGTAAACTGCGTGACGCAGGCAGTCAGAATCATGAAGTGCCAGCTATTTTCACCCTGAATAAGAGCTGGCAGCCGACGTCGCGTCTCTCGGCACAAAACGGCATCATGCTGGCGAAAAAGTACCAGTCGCTGGCAATGGCGGTCAGCGGCCAGCTGCTGCAGGGTTTTCAGCTGGCGGCGCAGATCATGGCGACCAACGACAGCTACAGCAAGGTGCGCAGCGGCCGGCTCTCATTGTCAGCCAGCTATCGGCTCTCCGCTCTGCTGTCGCTCAGCGGCAGCGTGAGTAAGAACACGCCGAACTATTTAACACTCAGTGAAGCCAGCAGCCGCTGGCGCAACGGCGTCCGCGACCTGGAAAACACCCAGTACTCGCTGTCGGCCAACCTGTCGCTACCGGTGTTGGGGAGTGTTTCCCTCAGCCACTCTGAAAGCACCAGCTTTGGCACCGGGCGTGGTGCCACGCGTTACAACATGCTGAGCTGGAGTCGAAATATCAACAGGGCGCTGCTGTCGGCCAGCTATGTGCGCAGCAGCGGCGGCTCTGGCGATAAACAGCTGTCGGTCAACCTGACGCTGCCGCTGGGACAGCAGCAGCTCAGCAGTTATTACCGCAGCAGTGCCAGCTCCAGCCAGCTGGGTGCCCGGACGCAGGGGGCGCTTAACAATAATATGAGCTACGCGCTGTCAACCGAACGCGATCTGCAGCAGCGCACGCAGTCGGTGCAGGGCGGGGTTAATGCCAACCTGCACTACACCATGATGGGGGTCACCACCCAGCAGAGCGGCGGGGGATACCGCAGTTACTCACAGAGCGGCAGCGGGAGTATGGCGCTGATCGATCGCCATCTGCTGTTCTCATCTAATCCGATCGGCCAGACCTTTGGCCTGATTGCGCTGAATGAACCGCTGGCCAACGTTGAGATAAGCACCCCCGGCGGCACCAGCTGGACCGACTGGCGCGGGCTGGCGCTGGCGCCCAACCTGCAGGCATGGAGAGAGAGCGGGCTGGATTTGAACACCGAAACGTTGCCGAAGCGCAGCGATGTCAGCAACGGCCACCGTAGCGTCAACCTGGCGCGCGGGGCGGTCAAACGCATCAACTTCTCGGTGCTGACCACGCGCCGGCTGCTGCTGACGCTGCAGCTCAGCGATGGAAAACCGCTGCCGCGCGGCAGCATGGTGAGAGATGAAAACAATAAGCTGTTAACCATGGCGATCGATGACGGCACCGTTTATCTCGAAAATTCGCCGGAAAAAGCCACGCTGCATATTGAAATAGCCGATAAGCAGCAGCAGTGCAGCTTCTCCTATCAGCTTGAAGACGATAAGTCGCAGGATGCGCCTTTCCAGAAAATCAGCGGCGTCTGCGTCTGAATACCATCAACCAGGGAGGAACAAGATGAAAATAGTGAGCCGCACTTTACTGCTCAGCACGCTGATTACCGCTTCAACCGCGCACGCCGATACGCAGCTCACGCTGCAGGTAAAAGGGGCGATCTCGCCGCCCTCGTGCGATCTCACCATTGACCAGCAGGGGGTACTTGACTGGCAGCAGATTAACAGCGCGTCGCTGTCGGGTACCCATGCCACCACGCTGCCTGCGCGCACCACCCATCTTAACGTCAGCTGCGAAACCGCTACCCTGTTCGCGCTGCGCGCAAAGGATATTGCCGCCAGAGCGGCAGACGCAGGCAGCGCCGATGCGACCCTCTTTAGCCTTGGCACCACCCGCAGGGGCAAAGCGATTGGCAGTTATACCCTTCACAGCGCGGCCAGCAGCTGCCTGGTGGATGGGAAAAAGATGGCGGCACTGATAAGTTCCGACGACAGGGGTAAAACGTGGCAATCGGTGCAGGACGAGCTGAGCTGGACCACGCCGGGTGAGCAGCTGATCGCCTTTTCTGACGGCGTTAACCCGCAGCCGCTGCCGGCGAAAACGGCGCTCTTTACGCTGCGCGTTACCCCCTCGGTGGCCGCACGGCAGGCGCTGGATTTTGACGACAGCGTCACCCTGGCGGGCAGCACGACCTTCGACTTAGTCTATCTGTAGCGCAACTTACGGTAACCTCAATCCGTGAAACTCAGCCAATGCAATACGCTAATCCTCTGCCTGGCCGCTTTGCTGCGGGCGGGCGCAGCAGAAGCATCCATTATGCGCCCGGCCAGCTCGATGGTGCTGATCCAGGAGGCGGCGCAGGGCGGCAGCCTGAACGTGACCAATACCAGCGATGTGGACGCCCTGCTGTATGTGAAGGTCTACGATCTGCCGGACGATCGGGGGCCGCAGCTGCTGGTCACGCAACCGGTGACCCGGCTGGCGGCTGGCGAGACGCAGCGCGTGCGCTTTCTACTCAATACCCGCGCAGCGCTGGCGCATGAGCACCTGAAAAGAGTGATCGTTGAGGGGATCCCGCTGGTGCCGATCGCCGCGGATCGCGTGGCGGTCAATCTGCGTCAGGATCTGCCGGTGATCATCCATCCGGCGGCCCTGCCCATGCTGGCGGATCCGTGGAAGATGCTGCGCTGCAGGACGGTCAACGGCGATCTACGCATCGAAAATAGCGGGCGCTACGTAGTTCGCCTGGCGCAGAGCATCACGCTGCTGCCGCAGCAGAAAACAGTGACGCTGGATAAAAGCTATCTGCTGCCCAGGGAGGTCGTCACGCTGGCCGGGCAGGGAGGGTCAGAGGTGCGCCAGCTGGAAATTCAGAGCTTGTCAAAGTATGGCTATGTCGCCGGAAAGTTTCGCCTGCCCGTCAGTGGGGCAGCGCATGCGCAAACATCAGGGAGGAAGAGTGATTAAAAGAGAAATTCAGGTGCGTCAGCTGGCAAGGCGCGCGCTGGCTGCTGCCCTGCTGCTCACTCCGCTGGGGGCCGCAGCGGCCTGTACTATCAGCAGCAGTACTTTACAGCTGGATTATGGTCAGCTGAATAAACGGATTATGCCAGACAGCGCCAGCCGGATTGAACTGCCGGTACGTGAAGTGCAGGTCAGCGTGGATTGCGATGCTCCCCGGGAGATGAAACTGGCATTTAGCGGCAGCAACGGCAGCAACCCGCAGCAGTTCTCTTTTGGCCGTGATGGAAATCTCGAAGTGGCTATTTCAGCGCTGGTGCTCGACAACCATGGCAGTCAGTTTACTGAACGATCGCCGTGGCTGCGCAGCGATGAAGCGCAAAATAAGAGTACGGCAAAATTATTGCCGAGCAGTCAGATTATTTTAAACCAAGCTGGACAGCATCTCAGTTTTACCCTGAAACTGCATCCGGTATTTAGCAACAGTCTGTTTGCCATTCAGGATGATTATTTCCCTGAGAATGCGATTACGATATCGCTCGTCGATTAAAGCGTGGGGCTGTTTTTATTTTTACGAGATAGTGATAAAAGCTAAAAAAAACACCGCCGCAGCGGTGTTTTTATTTAACGCGGAGGAGAGTTCATCTCCTGCACGGATTATTTTGCTGCACGTTCGAAAGAAGAAACAATTTCAGCTTTAGCTGCTGCCACACCTTCCCAACCGTCAACTTTAACCCATTTCCCTTTTTCCAGCGCTTTGTACTGCTCGAAGAAGTGGGTGATCTGGCCGCGCAGCAGTTCTGGCAGGTCGTTCACATCCTGGATGTGCTCATACTCTTTGCTCAGCTTGCTGTGTGGAACGGCAACAACCTTGGCATCTTCACCCGACTCGTCGGTCATTTTCAGCACGCCTACCGGACGGCAGCGGATCACTGAACCTGGCTGCAGTGGGTACGGGGTTGGCACCAGCACGTCTACCGGGTCACCATCCAGGGAGAGAGTGTTGTTGATGTAACCGTAGTTGCACGGATAGAACATCGCAGTCGCCATGAAGCGGTCTACGAACAGCGCGCCAGTCTCTTTGTCGACTTCGTATTTGATCGGAGAGGCATTCGCTGGGATCTCAATCACGACGTAGATATCATCTGGCAGGTCTTTGCCCGCAGGAACGTGGTTCAGGCTCATTTCAATTCCTTTAATTAGCGTAGTTAAGTGCCAGGTATTATAGCTATCTCACCCGGCAACGCACCCCCCTTTTTCCGGCTTTCAGAATAGACCTGAGCGCGGTAGCGCCGTGTTTGCGAGAAAAAACGCTGCCGCTGATGCGCTATAGGGATTAAAAAAGCTTAAGCGCTGCCGTTTTAAGCAGATTAATCGATTAATAATCTCCATTTTGTGCAAAAAAAAGCCACGCTCAGCCCCCCATTTCCTCTGACCTGCAGCTTCCCTGTCTGCCCCTGTTACAGGGGGGTGTAATAGCGGTGAATGTCGCTTTAGCTAGCATTAATGACTGCTTTTCTTCTTTTAGCGAGAGATTAATGGATTAATAAAGTGACTTACCAGACAGGAAAACTATGATGGCTGCGAATCTTGTTGGGGTGATTGCGGTGTATTCCCACTGCAATAGCCCCCCTCAGTTACGGACTACAACAATGACACTGAAGATAAAAAAACTCTCCTGCGCTCTGGCTGTACTCTGCAGCGTGACAGTGAGCCAAAACGCGCTGGCAGCAGACAGCACCACGCTGGAAATTCGCGGAGTGATTAAACCGCCTTCGTGCAACATTGATTTTCAGGGCGGCGGCAGGCTGGACTGGGGCAAGATCCGCGCCTCAGAGTTGAAGCGCGATGAGCCGACCTGGCTGCCACAGAAAAGCACCAGCCTGAACGTCAGCTGTGCCTCCCCAACGCTGTTCTCCATCAAGTCAAAAGATGTGGCCGAGCTGGCAGGCACGCCGCTGGATGGGGTGCCCGATCCGGCTCTGCAGTTCAGCCTCGGCGCCACGCGAGAAAACAAGCTGGTGGGGGTTTACCGCATCAGCACCATCCGCGAAGCATCTCAACTGAACGGAAAACCCGGTATTTTCTTCGTCAGCTCAGATGATCAAGGCGCAAGCTGGAGCCGGATCAACACCATTGAGTGGAGTAATAGCGAAACCCTGAATGCCTTCAGCGACAGCGTAACGGCTGCTCCGGTCGTCGCCTCAAACGTGATGCTGCATATCCAGGTCACCCCGGCTATCTCCCCGGCGGACGAGCTGGGCAAGCTGGAGAATATCCCGCTCAACGGCAACGCGACCTTTGACATTGTCTACCTGTGAAACAACGCCCGAATTAAAGAGTGATTAATATGAAAAAAATGACATTACCACTGGTCGCCGCCGCTGTGCTGGGGCTGGGAACGCTCAGTGCGGCGCAGGCAGCCACCCAGGCACGGCTGCAGGTCAGGGGGATTATCGAGCCACCCGCCTGCAACGTCGCGCTGGAAGGTGGCAGCGTACTGAACTGGGGGGATATTGATGCCACCAGCCTGCACGCCAACCGGGCAACCCAGCTGGAGAGTAAAAGCGTTAACCTCAAAGTTGCCTGTGAAGCCAGCGCGCTGGTGCTGGTGAAGCCTGCCGATATTGCTGAACTGGCAGGGCAAGTCAGCATTGATGGTAAAAACGACGCCAGCTATTTCAGTCTGGGTACCACGTCAGAAGGCAAGATGATCGGCGCCTGGACGCTGAGTGCCGAGGCAAAGAACGCTCATGCTGATGACAAACAGGCGGTGATGCTGCTGGAGTCGGATACCGGCGGCAGCAGCTGGACAGCCAGCAGTCAGGAAATTCAATGGAAGGCATCCGGCAATAGTCTGTATGGCTTAGCGCTGGACGGCGAAGCGTTGCCAGCGGCAACCAAAGAGCTGACCATGGGACTTTCGGCCACGCCCTATATTGCGTCCATCAACGACCTCGGGAACGCCGATGAGATTACGCTCTCCGGTATGGCAACTTTTGATGTGGTCTATCTCTAACCTGACGTTATTTCCCCTCGCTTAATAGAGGCGTAATTAACGCCTTTACAGTCTGAATTACGCAGAGAAAAAATAGTTATCTTTGGCATGCCACGAACCCTGGTGGCATGTCCTTTTTCTCTATGTGTTATTTTTAACGGAAAGTTTATTTATATGTTATTACGTTCTTTATTATTATCACTGGCTGTTATTTCTCCTTTCGCGCAGTCATCAATTATGAAACCTGAAACCTCAATGGTGCTTATTAATGAGGAAGAGGGCGGTGGCAGTATTAATATAACCAACACCAGCGATACCGAAGCGCTGCTTTACGTAAAAGTTTACGACCTGCCGGATGATAAAGAGCCGCAGATACTGGTCACTCAACCCGTTAGCCGCATTGCTGCCGGTCAGACGCAGCGCGTGCGCTTTATTCTCAATCAGGATAAACCGCTGCAGCATCAGCACATGAAGCGGGTTATTTTCGAAGGGATACCGCCGCAGACTGCCAGCGGCGCCAACAGTATTGGCATGAATATTCGTCAGGATCTGCCGGTCATTATCCATCCGGCAGCGCTGGAGATGAGCGCTGACCCGTGGAAGGCGCTGAAATGGACCCAGCGCGGCACAACCTTAACCGTCACCAATCCCTCGGAGATGGTGGTGCGCCTGGCGCAGGAGATCGAACTGCTGCCGCTAAGAAGAAAACTGAAGCTCAGTAAAAGCTACATCCTGCCGGGGCAGTCGCTAAACGTGACGCTGCCGGAAAGCGCAGGCGTCCAGTCGGGCCGCCAGGTGCAGATTCAGACGCTCTCTAAATATGGCTATGTTGCCGGTAAGTTTAAACAGCCGGTCACGCTTGCCAGCTAATGAACAGGCCGCTACTTCTGCTGCTGACCCTCGCTGGCGCCCTGCATTCTGCCTGTGGCGCTGCAGACGATGGGACGCAGCCGGCCAGCGCCGCCGTCAGCTGGGACGCGGGGCGCCTGAAGCGCAGCGGTATCGACCCCAGCATGCTGCAGCTGCTTGAGCGCAACAACCGTTTCCCGGCAGGCGATAACCTGGTGGATATCAGCCTGAACGGCCAGATGGTGGGCGCCTTTCGGGTCCGTTTTGGCCCACAGGGGGCACTGTGCTTTACGCCCAAACTGTTTCAGCAGCTGGGCGTGAAAGAGGTGCGGCCTGACGGCCCGGCAGGCGAGGAGAGTGCCGCCTGTCATGACTGGGCCGACAGCGATCCTGACGTCAGCATTCGCTATCGTCCCTACCGTCTGACGGTCAGCCTGGTGGTGCCGCAGGAGAGACTGCAGCAGGACGATCCGGCGCTGCAGGGTGAAGAGGGCGGTGGCGCGGGCATGCTCAACTATGAATTCTACACCTCGCTGGCGCGCGCGCGCGGCTGGCAGGAGCGTTACAGCTGGCTGAACACCGAGAACGGCATCAATGTTAATAACTGGCTGGTGCGCAGTCGCCAGCAGTTTCAGAAAATGGATGGCAAAGTGGGCGGTGAAATCAGCTCGCTCTGGGCGCAGCGCTATCTGCAGCCGCTCAACAAACTGCTGCAGGCGGGGGTGGTTAATGTCAGCAATACGCCCTTCGCGCTGGGCGTCATTAACGGCGTACAGCTGATGCCGGACAACGGCCTGAATCCAGAGAAAGGTTCCGGCGTGACGGTAAACGGCTTTAGCGCGACGGCCCAGGCAAGAGTCGAAATCCGCCAGTATGGAATGGAGGTTTTTCGTACGCTGGTACCGGCAGGCGCCTTCACGCTGGATAATATTCCGGTGAAAAATCGCAATGCCGATCTTGAGGTAACGGTAACGGAAACCGATGGACGCGTGCAGCAGTTCAGCGTACCGGCCAGCGGCTTCGGGCGCACGCTCACCTCCAGCGCGCAGGGCTACTCGCTGGCGATCGGAAAGATGCGCAACAGCGGCGGTGGCGAGCAACCGCTGCTGGCGACGCTGTCGCAGCAGTGGCAGCCGGCAGGGTGGCTCGATCTGCAAAGCGGCATGCTGCTCTCCCGGCAGTATCATTCGCTGGCGCTGGCGGCTTCGTCCGCCCCGCTGCCCGCCCTGACGGTCATGTCGCAGCTGGTCGCGGTCAATGACAGCTACCGTCGCCAGGTCAGCAGACAGCTGCGGCTGAACACGCGCTATCAGTTCTCTGACACCTTCTCCGCCAGCGTCGGGCTGACTAAAAGCAGCAGTGGTTTTCTCACGCCGGCTGAAGCGACGGATCGCCAGCGCACGACAAAGAAAGAGGGCACCACCCAGTACAGCCTGATGTTGGCCTGGGCGCCCCCTAAACTGGGAAGATTCACCTACAGCCACGCGGTTTCTCAACGCTCGCACGATGGCAAATCATCGCGCTTTCACACCCTGGGCTGGAGTAAGCGCGTGGCGTCTACGCTGGTGACGGTGCACGCTTCACACGGCAGTGACGGGCGAAGCAACGACCGCCAGCTGTCGCTTAACCTGAGCTTCCCGCTCGGCGAACAGCGGCAAAACAGCTACTACCGCCGCAGCAATGACAGCGAACGTATTGGGCTGGAGAGCAGTGGCGAACTCTCTGACAACAGTAACTACCAGCTCTCGACCGAGCGCGACCTGACGGGAAGAGCCTCGTCGGTCTACGGCGCCCTGAACACCAATCTGCACTATACGTGGATGAACGCCACCGCAGGTTACGACAGCGCCGGGCAGCAAAATTACTCCCTTGGCCTTAACGGGGGCATGGCGCTGCATGAGGGAGGGCTGACCTTCACCGCCGCGCGCATTGGCGATACCTTCGGCGTAGTGGAGCTGAATGAGAAGCTGGCCGGGGTGGAGATTGTCTCCCCCGGCGGCACCAGCTGGACCGACTGGCGTGGGCGGGCGCTGGTGCCGTCGATGACGCCGTGGCAGCGCAGCAGCATCGATGTGAATACCGAGAAGCTGCCAAAACATATTGATATCAGTAACGGTCACCGTGATGCCACGCTGGCGCGCGGCACGGTGAAAAAGTTTCGCTATGCCATGCTCACCAGCAATCGCCTGCTGTTCAACCTGACGCTGGCTAACGGTAAACCGCTGCCGCGCGGCAGCCGCGTCTGGGATCGAAAAAACAATTACATCACCAGCGCCATCGATGATGGTGTGGTCTGGCTAAGCAACGCCCCCGAACAGGTGCATCTTTTCGCCGAGACCGGCAGCGGCGAACAGCGCTGTGAATTTCATTACGACAGCAAAAACAGCAGATCGGAGAAACAACTGTATGAAAAAGTTATCGCGCAGTGCCTGTAACAGCCTGCTGATTCTGGCCACGCTGCTCTCTGCGGCGTCAGCAGAAGCAGCCTGTCATGTGACCAGCCACGGTGGGCGCATCGATTACGGCGAGTTGAATCGCCACCTTATCCCCGGCTCGGCAGAAAAATTGAGCCTGACGGCGCGCGAGGTGCAGATCGGCATTGACTGCGATGCGCCACAAATTATCAGCGTGCGCTTCACCTCAGCGCAGGGCGCAGAAGCGGCCTTTGCCTTCGGGCAACAGGGGGAGATGCAGCTGCGGCTGCATGATGCCCGCCTCGACAGCCGCGCGGCCAGCTTCAATTTTCTGCCGTCAGGGGGAAGTCCGGAGAGCGCGCAGCCGCTGAGTGAGGTCTTCGCCGAGCCGGAAAGCCGCATTGTAATGCGTGAACCGGGTCAGCACCTGCGCTTTACGCTGTCGCTGCTGCCGCGCTTTGCGCCGGGGTTTTCCAGCGTGCGCGATCGGACGTCGTTATTGACTCAGATCAGGCTGGAGGTGTCAGAAGGCACATAACCCTGCGCGAAGGGTAAAGATTAACCGCAGAAGTGCCGATAATGATGACGATTTAACGCTCTTGAATAATCTGACTATCTTATCGGGACAACAATCATGCTGAAGAAGATTTCAATACGCTCGGGATTACTGGTGCTGCTTTCACTGATGACGCTATTGCTGCTGGTGGTCAGCATCATGGGGATTATCGCTATTCAGAAAGGCAATCGCTCGCTGGATGTTATCAATCGCATCCAGGGTATTGAACTCAATGCCTTATATATCACTAATGGCAACCTGCTGCGCACCCGCGCTACCGCCGCGCTGGCCATTCGCAAGCTTGAGGTTGGCTTGCCGGATGAAGCGGCCACCATCGCCAGGCGTTCTGCCAGTTATGTGGCTATTTCACTGCAAGAGCTGAAACGATTCGTCGATGCCGGTACGGTGACGGCGCACGGTAAAACGCTGGCCGATGCGGTGGTCGCCACCTACAAGGATTACCTGGACGGCGGCATCACGCCGATGATGAACGCGCTGCAAAAGCAGAGCGCGGATGACTACTACGAGGTGCTGGAGGGCAACATCTCCCCGCTGGCCGGTAAGTTTTCCGAAGCGGTCAATAATTTCGGCAGCTATGCCGATGAGGTGAGCGAGGCTCAGCTGGCGCAGGCGGCACGCAATCAGACGCTGATGACGGTGCTGATTCTGGTGGCGGGCGGCCTGACCCTGCTGCTGGTCGCGCTGGCGTGGATGGTGCTGCGTGAACTGCTGCTGAAGCCGCTGGATGGCGCGATTAAGCATCTGGAGCATGTCGCGGCAGGCGATCTCACCCAGCCGGTACCGGAAAGCGGCAATACCGAACTGGGCCGCCTCAATGCTGCGCTCGGCAGCATGCAGCAGTCGCTGCAGCACTCGGTCAGCCTGGTGCGCGACGCCAGCATGCAGATTGACGTCGGCAGCCGCGAGCTGGCCTCTGGCAACCTTAACCTCTCGCAGCGCACCGAAGAGTCGGCCGCCTCGCTGGAGCAGACCGCCGCCAGCATGGAGCAGCTGACCGCCACCGTGAAGCAGAATGCGGATAATGCCCAGCAGGCGCACCAGCTGGCGCGCTCGGTCTCGGACACGGCCGATAAAGGCGCCGAAGTGGTGTGCTACGTGATGGAGAAAATGGCAGAGATCGCCAACAGTTCGCAGCGCATTGGCGACATCCTCGGCGTTATCGACGGTATCGCCTTCCAGACCAATATTCTGGCGCTGAATGCCTCGGTGGAAGCGGCGCGAGCGGGTGAGCAGGGGCGTGGTTTCGCCGTGGTCGCCAGCGAAGTGCGCAACCTCGCACAGCGCAGTGCCACCGCCGCTAAAGAGATCCGTACGCTGATTGCGGAGTCGCAAGTCCGCGTCAACGAAGGCAGCGACATGGCGACCAAAGCCGGGGAAACCATGGATGAGATCTCCAGCGAGGTGATGCGCGTGACCACCCTGATGAAAGAGATCTCCAGCGCGTCGCAGGAGCAGAGCCGGGGCATCGAGCAGGTGAATCAGGCGGTGACGCAGATGGATGAAGTGGCACAGCAGAACGCCGCGCTGGTCGAAGAAGCCGCCGCTGCCACCCAGTCGCTGGAAGAGCAGTCGCAGCAGTTAGTGCAGACAATGGCGGTGTTTAAAGTCACTCACGTCGCCTGATAATGTAGGGGTCGACCCTTTTATTCGGTCGACCCGCCAACGTTAAAGGGCCGATTGAAAAAGAAGATCGGCCCCTACAGTTTGGTCAGTCCCTACGAATCAGTTGCCGTTATCCGGGAACTCACGCAGGAAGCGTTCAGTGTCGTCGACCATATGATCGTTACCGACGAAGAACGGTGAGCGCTCGTGCAGGCTTTGCGGCACCAGGTCAAGAATACGGTTTTTACCATCAGAGGCTTTACCGCCGGCCTGCTCCGCGAGGAACGCCATCGGATTGCACTCGTACAGCAGGCGCAGCTTGCCTTTCGGGTGGCTGGCAGTGCTTGGGTACAGGTAGATGCCGCCTTTCAGCAGGTTGCGGTGGAAGTCCGCCACCAGCGAGCCGATATAGCGTGAGGTGTAGGGACGGTGCGTCTCTTTATCCTCTTCCTGGCAGAATTTGAGGTACTTTTTCACACCCTGCGGGAAGCGGATATAGTTGCCTTCGTTGATCGAGTAGGTGTAACCCTTCTCCGGGAAGGTCATACGCTCTGCGCTCAGGCAGAACACGCCCAGTGACGGGTCGTAAGTGAAGGCATGCACGCCACAGCCGGTGGTGTAAACCAGCATGGTGGAGGAGCCGTAAACCACGTACCCGGCCGCAACCTGCTGGCTGCCCGGCTGCAGGAAGTCTTCTTCGGTCACCGGCGTACCCGGTGGGGTAATACGGCGGTAGATGGAGAAGATGGTACCGACAGACACGTTAACGTCGATGTTGGAGGAGCCGTCCAGCGGATCCATCAGCACCACGTACTTGCCGTTTTCGACGCCTTCGAAGATCACAATCTCATCTTCTTCTTCAGAGGCGATACCGGCCACGATGCCGCGCGCTTTCAGAGCCGCCTTCAGCTTTTCGTTGGCAAACAGATCGAGCTTCATCTGTTCTTCGCCCTGAATATTTTCGGCGCCGCTGGCACCCAGAATATCGACCAGGCCAGCTTTGTTAATATCGCGGTGGATGATCTTCGCGCCCAGCTTGATCGCGGAGATTAACGCGGTCAGTTCGCCTGTCGCGTGCGGAAAGTCGTGTTGCTTCTCGACGATGAATTCGCCTAACGTTTTCATAACACAATCCCTGAATCTGCGGTTGAGTAGCAGCCTGCTTCACAAACTGCCAACGTATGCGTACGCAGTCTAGCCGATTGGGCGCTAAAGAACATAGGGCAAATCCGTTTCTTCCGCACGATGGGGACGGTACACTGTGCGGGAACTTTTTAAGCAACGGACCTTTTATGCGTATTCATATCCTCGGTATCTGTGGCACTTTCATGGGCGGTCTGGCGATGCTGGCACGCGAGCTTGGCCATGAAGTCACGGGCTCAGATGCTAACGTCTACCCGCCAATGAGCACGCTGCTGGAAAAGCAGGGTATTGATTTAATTCAGGGTTATGACGCCTCACAGCTCGATCCCGCCCCGGACCTGGTGATCATCGGCAACGCCATGACGCGCGGCAATCCGTGTGTGGAAGCAGTGCTGGAGCGCAATATTCCTTACCTCTCCGGCCCGCAGTGGCTGCACGATTACGTGCTGCGCGACCGCTGGGTGATTGCGGTGGCGGGAACCCACGGCAAAACCACCACCGCAGGCATGGCAGCGTGGATTTTACAGGCCTGCGGCTATCAGCCGGGGTTTGTGATTGGTGGCGTACCGGGGAATTTCGAGGTTTCGGCGAATTTAGGAAAAAGCCCATTCTTCGTGATCGAGGCCGACGAGTACGACTGTGCGTTCTTCGACAAGCGTTCCAAGTTCGTGCACTACTGTCCGCGCACCCTGATCCTCAACAACCTTGAGTTTGACCACGCCGATATCTTTGACGATCTGCGTGCGGTGCAGAAGCAGTTCCACCACCTGGTGCGCATCGTGCCGGGGCAGGGCAAGATCATCCTGCCGGAGCACGATGCCAATATTAAGCAGGTGATGGCGATGGGCTGCTGGAGCGAGCAGGAAACCGTGGGTGAAAACGGCCACTGGCAGGCGAAGAAGCTGTCGCCGGATGCGTCGCACTGGGAAGTGCTGCTGGACGGTGAGCGCGTAGCCGAGGTCAACTGGGCGCTGGTCGGCGAGCACAATATGCATAACGGCATGATGGCGATTGCTGCGGCACGCCATGTGGGCGTGAAGCCGGAAGATGCCGGGCGTGCGCTGAATGAGTTTATCAACGCCCGCCGCCGCCTGGAGCTGCGCGGTGAGAGCAACGGCATCAAAGTGTACGATGACTTTGCTCACCACCCGACCGCTATCCTCGCCACGCTCTCCGCGCTGCGTGGCAAAGTGGGCGGCACCGCGCGCATTCTGGCGGTGCTGGAACCGCGTTCAAACACCATGAAGATGGGTATCAGCAAGAACGATCTTGCCCCGTCGCTGGCGCGTGCGGATGAAGTGTTCCTGTTCCAGCCGCACCACATTCCGTGGCAGGTCTCTGAGGTTGCCGATGCCTGCATTCAGCCGGCGCAGTGGAGTGCGGATATTGATACGCTGGTAGAGATGATCGCCAAAAAAGCCCAGCCGGGGGATACCATCCTGGTGATGAGCAACGGCGGTTTTGGCGGGATCCATCAGAAGCTGTTGGATCGGTTAGCGTAAGGGTATGGCGGGCCGAACGAAAAAAACGATCGGCCCCTACATCTGTGTCTGTAGGGGCGGACCCTCTTTTCCGGTCCGCCCTTAACAGGCTGTCATGACGCCTGGGCTAATTCGCGCAGATACTGGAAAATCTGACGGTAGGCTTTTGGCGGCTTATTGGTCGCTTTCTCTTTCTGCGCGTTACGGATCATCGCACGCAGCTGCTGGCGGTCCGCATCCGGGTAGAGGTTCAGCACCTCAGGGATCACGTCATCACCCTGTTCCACCAGGCGGTCACGCAGTACTTCCAGCTTG
This sequence comes from Erwinia aphidicola, assembly GCF_024169515.1. Classification (NCBI taxonomy): domain Bacteria; kingdom Pseudomonadati; phylum Pseudomonadota; class Gammaproteobacteria; order Enterobacterales; family Erwiniaceae; genus Erwinia; species Erwinia aphidicola. Next base: position 2,337,318 of record NZ_JAMKCQ010000001.1, read on the forward strand.
TGGAACAGCGCAACCTGCTGGTTGTGGCGGTTCTTCAGCTTGTCCAGCGCGGTACGGATCGGCTCTTCATCACGCGAGCGCAGCATCTTACCGATCAGCTGCATCTGGCGGCGGCGGCCCTCTTTCTTGATCTTCTGCGCCAGCTCAATCGCGGCACGCAGATCTTCATCCAGTGGGATCTTGTCCAGGGAGTTTTTCCCCAGTTCCACCAGTTCACCACCGAGGCGCTTCAGCTCTTCGGCGTCACGTTTAATCTCACTTTTACTGACCCAGATAATCTCTTCGTCTTCTTCTTCTTCGTTATCGGGTACTTCGTCGAGCCAGTCATCGGGCTGCTTGGTCATTGGTACGGCTCCTGAAAAAGAGGCTAATGCTATCAGGTTACGTGGCTACTGCGAAATTGTTCTCTGAGTCTGTTAGACTCAAATCATTCCTTATCACCTTGAGAGCTGCATTTGATGCAGGTATTTCTCAACTAATTATATGGCAGGCCGATGAAATTACTCTCCCAAGTTGCAGAACAGCGTAAAACCCTGGAGCAGGCGGTCTCAACAGCACTCGAGCTGGCGAAAGTCAGCAGCGATGGGGCAGAAGTCGCGGTAACCAAAACCACCGGCATCAGCGTCAGCACGCGTTACGGGGAAGTGGAAAACGTCGAATTCAACAGCGATGGTGCGCTCGGCATCACCGTTTACTATCAGAACCGTAAGGGCAGCGCCTCCTCCACCGATCTCAGCCCGGAGGCGATCAAACGCACCGTGCAGGCCGCGCTGGATATTGCACGCTACACCTCACCGGATCCGTTTGCCGGCGTGGCGGATCGCGAGCTGCTGGCGTTTGACGCGCCGGATCTCGATCTGTTCCACCCAACGGAGATCGACGCCGATCGCGCTATCGAACTGGCTGCGCGTGCAGAACAGGCCGCGCTAAAGGCTGACTCGCGCATCACCAACACCGAAGGCGGCAGCTTTAACAGCCACGTCGGCATTAAAGTGTTTGGTAACAGCCACGGCATGCTGCAGGGCTACTGCTCCAGCCGTCATTCGCTCTCCAGCTGCGTGATTGCCGAAGCCAACGGCGATATGGAGCGTGACTACGCCTATACTATTGGCCGGGCGATGGAGGATTTGAAGTCGCCAGAGTCGGTCGGTGAAGAGTGCGCGCGCCGCACGCTGTCACGCCTGTCGCCGCGCAAGCTGTCGACGATGAAAGCGCCGGTGCTGTTTGCCGCGGAAGTGGCCACCGGGCTGTTTGGTCACCTGGTGGGGGCCATCAGCGGCGGCAGCGTCTACCGTAAATCCACCTTCCTGCTTGACTCCCTCGGCCAGCAGATCCTGCCGGAATGGCTGACGATTGAGGAGCATCCGCACCTGCTGAAAGGGCTGGCCTCAACGCCGTTCGACAGCGAAGGCGTGCGGACCGAGCGCCGCGACATCATTAAAGATGGCGTACTACAGAACTGGCTGATGACCAGCTACTCGGCGCGCAAGCTGGGGCTGCAGAGCACCGGCCACGCGGGCGGCATCCATAACTGGCGCATTGCCGGGCAGGGCCACAGCTTTGATGACCTGCTCAGGCAGCTCGGCACCGGGCTGGTGGTCACGGAACTGATGGGCCAGGCGGTCAGCGCGCTGACCGGGGACTACTCGCGCGGCGCATCCGGTTTCTGGGTTGAGAATGGCGTAATCCAGTATCCGGTCAGTGAAATCACCATCGCCGGTAACCTGAAAGATATGTGGCGCAATATGGTGACCATCGGCAGCGATATTGAAACCCGCAGCAATATCCAGTGTGGATCCATTCTGTTACCAGAAATGAAGATTGCCGGGCAGTAATTTAGCGATTTAGGCGTATGCTTATCAGGCGGCTGCCAAGACAGTCGCCTTTTTTTATAATTAAAAGGACTGAAGCAATGCGTAAATTAATGTTTGCAATGTTGAGTGGTTCGCTGTTGTTGTCCAGTTTCGCCGTGCTGTCGCAGGATCTGGAAGGCGATATGGATATGCTGAAAGGCGGCCTGCGTACGGTGCAGAAAACCGACGATAAAGCCGAAATGATTAAAGCGCTGACCGATATGAAGGGCGCAGCTGAAAACGCTAAAATCCAGACGCCGGATAAGCTTAAGGGCCAGCCGGCAGACAGCGCGCAGATCAAAGACTATCACGCCGGACTGGATACCCTGATTGGCCAGATCGATACCAGCCTCAAGCTGGCCAATGACGGAGACCTGAAAGGCGCGAAGGATGAAGCGAAAAAAATGGCTGAAACCCGCGACGCCAATCACAAAAAGTTCCGCTAATGCTCAGGGCCGGGAATGTTTCCCGGCCCTGATTAAATCCGTCATAGGTTTTTCCTCTATTTCCTTCTGCTGGCCGCTTTACTCTGCTGTTGTTTTCTCTGCCTCTGCATAAATTGCGCAAAATAGTCTTTATTTTGTGATTTAACTCTCATTTTTTAATTATTGATGCACGGTCTGATGTTTTTTGCGACCTGGCTCGTACCCCATCCGTTTATTTCCGCTTGCTGGCGGAAAAAGTCGTTCTCCACAGCACCTCTGCGCAGCGGTAGCTTATAACCATTGCAAAAAGGGGGGGGGACGAATGTGAGTAATGGAACGGGGCCGAGTGTGGCAACAGAGCAGGATGATGAGATTCAGGCGCTGGCCGCACGGGTGATGGGGCAGATTGCCGACCTGTTTGCGGCCAGGGCAATACAGCCCAACCCGGTACAGCAGCAGATGCTGACCTCCCACGTGCGGGCGATGGCGCTGCGCTCGCTGACCGGTGAGGCGCTACCCGAAGTGGAAGCTGACCTGTTTGACGATATTTCGCCAGAATCCATGCTGCTGGCACAGCAGGTGGTCGATCTGTTCGGTAATCTGCCGAAAGAGGAAGCCTGGCTACTCTCCGTGCATTTCGAAGTCGCCAAAGAAAACCAATAGTGTGCCTGGTTTACTTGCCATTTTGGGATTGGGCAGTGCTCACAAATTGCGGGCAATTTGAACGCCCTTTAGGGCGGCCCTAAGGGCGAGCGCAGCGAGTAAAATCCTCACGTACTACGTGTACGCTCCGGTTTTTCCGCGCTGTCCGCACCCAAACTGACTGCGTCACCGACGGCACGAGTAATCACTCTATAAATTAAAGGAATACACCATGTCTCAAATCATCGTAGTGATCGGCGATCGTTTAGGTAAAGGCCAGAAAGTGGCAGCAGGTATCGAGAAAGCGGGCGGTAAAGCCATCGTGGTTCCTGGCGTGGCAGCGGATATGAAGCTGGGCGACGTGATGAAAGCGGAAAACGCCAACTTCGGTATCTCCTTCTGCGGCAGCGGCGGCGCAGGTGCCATCACCGCACAGAACAAATATGGCTATAAAGCCAAACACGGCATGCGCTCCATCGACGAAGGCGTCACCGCCATCAACGAAGGCGCCACCGTGCTGGGCTTCGGCTTTATGGATAAAGAAGAGCTGGGCGAGCGTCTGGTGCAGGCGTGGCAGAAGAAGCACGGCTGATGAAAGAGCAATTCACCACCACGGTGAACGTCAGCGGCAAGGGCGACAGCAAAGCGAAAGCCTTTGCCGACGCCCTGAGCCGGGTGCAAAACACGGTGCTCAAGTCCACCAGCAATATCCTCCTGCGTATTGAGCCGGTGGATGTAAAGGTGCTGCGTGCCGAACTGCGCGTCAAAACGGAAAAGTTTCTGTTCTTCTTTCTGGCGCGCGAGCGGCGAACCTACAGCGTTGAGCTGGCGATCACCGTCAACGTCGCGGTGGTCGACACCGACAAGGTGGATTTCACCGCGGTTAACTAAAAACGTTGGGATATAAATCCAAAGGAAAAAACTGATGTTTTTAATCATCTTATTTAAGTCGTTGATTATTGGCGGCCTGGTCGGAGTGGGTGTCGGTGCCGGGGCAGCGCGTATGTTCCACGCCCCGACCACACAGGGCATGGGCGCATTTCGCACACTGGGTGAACTGAATTCCTGTGAGGGCGACCCGGCTTCTCACTTCTCCTTCGGCCTTGGCTTCTTCTTTAACGCCTGGGCCTCCTCCGTGGCGGCAGGTTCCTTCACTCAGGACGTTGACCACCGCATCATCCCCAACTGGGGCGCGGCGGCACTGATGGTGAAAAACCGCAACGTGGCGGAAACCCTGCATAACCCGAAAAAGATGGCGATTGCCTGCGGCATCATCGGCATGATTGTGGTGGCGTTTCTCAACTCCACCGCCTCTGCCGTGCCTGCTGCGCTGCAGGTCACCGCGGTGAAAGTGCTGGTGCCTGCGGCTAACCTGCTGGTGAACACCGTGATGCCGGTGATCTTCTGGCTGGCGGCCATCGACGCCGGGAAGAAATCGGGCTTCTGGGCCACCATCTTCGGCGGCCTCGCGCAGCTGATTATGGGTAACGCCGTGCCGGGCCTGGTGCTGGGTATCCTGATCGGCAAAGGGGTGGAAGAGGCGGGCTGGAACCGCGTCACGAAGGTGATGATGATCGCCATCGTGCTGCTGTTCGTGCTGAGCGGCTTCTTCCGTGGCTTCGACATGAAGCTGTTGCAGTCCTTCCAGCTTGGCGTGCCCGGCTGGATGGAGATGATCCACAACTCCCTGAGCGGCAAATAAGAGGACGATGGTAATGGAAGAGTCAAAAAGCGGTTTTTGGTATGCCGACTGGTCGTTCCCGATCTTTGTCGGTCTGCTCTCTGCCGGGGTGTTCGCCGGTACGCATATGTATTACGTCTACGGCCTGGGCGCGTTTAACGAGGTGGCGTTTGTGTCGATGCTGCGTTCCGGTATGGAAACCGGCGTCTACGGCGCGGTGGCGGCATTTGGCGCCAGCTTCCTGTTTGCGCGCATTATCGAAGGCTCGCTGGTCGGTATTCTTGATATTGGCGGGGCGATCCAGACCGGTATCGGCCTTGGCGTGCCGGCACTGCTGCTTGGGGCAGGCATCGTCTTCCCGGTAGCCAACTTCGCGGCCTCGCTGGTTACCGGCCTGGCGCTCGGCCTGGCGGTGGGTTACATCATCATCCTGGCGCGTAAGTTCACCATCAACAACAGCGACTCCACCTACGGGGCCGACGTGATGATGGGCGCGGGTAACGCCTCCGGCCGCTTCCTCGGGCCGTTGATTATCCTGTCGGCAATGGCCGCTTCGATCCCCATTGGCCTCGGCTCGCTGGTGGGTTCACTGCTGTTTTACCTGTGGAATAAACCGATTACCGGCGGCGCTATCCTCGGCGCCATGGTGCTGGGGGCAATCTTCCCGGTGGCGCTGTAACCAACTTGCGCGGCGGCAGGACGCCGCCGCGCTCAGGAGTCTGCAATGTATGATCTGATTATCCGCCGGGCGCGCCTCAGCGATGGCACCCTCAGCGATGTGGCGATTCGCGCGGGCAAGATTGCCGAAGTCGGGCAAATCGACGGCCCGGCACAGCGCGAGTGGGACCTGCACGGGCGCTACTGGCTCAGCGCGGGCTGGATTGATTCACACGTTCACTGCTACCCCAAATCGCCGATTTATCACGATGAAGCCGACCGCATCGGCGTGGAAACCGGCGTCACCACGGTGGTGGACGCCGGCAGCACCGGCGCCGACGATATCGACGATTTCTACCAGCTGACGCGCAGCGCCAGCACCCAGGTTTACGCGCTGCTCAATATCGCCCGCAGCGGCATTCTGACGCAGAACGAGTTAGCAGATATGGCGCGCATTGACGCCGCAGCGGTACAAGCCGCGCTGCAGCGCCTGCCGCAGTTTATTCTCGGCCTGAAAGCGCGTATCAGCAGCAGCGTGGTAGAGCACAACGGCATTAAGCCGCTGCAGCGCGCCAAGGCGATGCAGCAGGAGAACGGCGGCCTGCCGCTGATGGTGCATATCGGCAATAATCCGCCCAACCTCGATGAAATTGCCGACCTGCTGAGCAGCGGCGACATCATCACCCACTGCTATAACGGCAAGCCGAACCGCATTCTGACGCCGCAGGGCGAGCTGCGCGCCTCGGTTAGCGCTGCGCTCAAACGCGGCGTGCGCCTCGACGTTGGCCACGGCAGCGCCAGCTTCAGCTTCGAAGTGGCGCGCGTGGCGATTGCGCAGGGCATTCTGCCGCACACCATCAGCTCCGATATCTACTGCCGCAACCGTCTGAACGGCCCGGTGTATACCCTCGCGCACGTGATGTCGAAGTTCTTCTGCATCGGCATGACGCTGCCGCAGGTGATCGACTGCGTTACCGCGCACGCCGCAGACGGCCTGCGCCTCGTCGGTAAAGGGCGCCTTGAAGTCGGCTATGACGCCGATCTGACCATTTTCGACGTGCAGCAGGAGAGCGCGCTGTTCACCGACTCAGACGGACAAACGCTGTCCGGTACAACGCAGCTGGTGCCGCTGGCCGCTGTGGTCGCCGGTCAGGCATTCGTGACTAACGAAGGGAAGAAACGTAATGACTTCAGTAAATGAGCTTTCAATTTATGAGAAATACCATCTCAAGCAGGTGATCAACGCCTCCGGCCGCATGACCATTCTCGGTGTGTCGACCCCGAGCGCGGACGTGGTGGAGACGGTGAGCTATGGCCTCAATCACTATTTTGAAATGAAAGATCTGGTCAACAAAACCGGAGCCTATATTGCCGGGCTGCTGGGTTGTGAAGCGGCGGTGGTGGTCTCCTGCGCTTCGGCCGGGATTGCGCAGTCGGTAGCGGCGGTTATCGTTAAGGATAACGACTGGCTGCTGGAAAATCTGCACGCCGCACCGCTGATGGTGCCGCACGACATCGTGCTGCCAAAGGGCCATAACGTTAACTACGGCGCGCCAGTGGGCACCATGGTGGCGCTTGGCGGCGGCAAGCTGGTGGAAGCGGGCTACGCCAACGAGTGCTCGCCGCAGCAGCTCTCCGCCGCGATCACCCCGCAGACCGCCGCAATCATGTATATCAAATCGCATCACAGCGTGCAGAAAAGCCATCTCAGCGTGGAGCAGGCCGCCGGGGTGGCGCGTGAACACGGCGTGCCGCTGATTGTGGATGCCGCCGCCGAGGAGGATTTGCAGGCTTATTACGGCTTTGGTGCTGACCTGGTGATCTACAGCGGCGCAAAAGCCATTGAAGGGCCAACCAGCGGGCTGGTGATCGGCAAAGCGCAGTACGTTGAGTGGGTGAAGCGCCAGTCGAACGGCATTGGCCGCGCGATGAAGGTCGGCAAAGAGGGGATCCTCGGCCTGACGCAGGCGATTGAAAACTATCTGCGCGTGGAGAAGACCACCGGCGCGCAGATGGTGGAGAAGATGACGCCGTTTATCGACAGCTTAAACCAGCTGGCGGGCATTCAGGCGCGCACGGTGTGGGACGCCGCCGGGCGTGATATCGCCCGCGCTGAGATCCACTTCGACGAGGCGGTGATAGGCCGCACCACCGGTGAAGTGGTGCAGGCGCTGAAAACCGGTGCCATCGCCATCTACTTCCGTGGCTACAAGGCCAACGAAGGCATTGTTGAAGTCGACGTGCGCAGCGTCTCTGCCGAACAGCTGCACACCATTTTTATCTGCATCAGAGATCTGTTAACCGGAGAAGCACGCGCATGACACTGAAACCGAAATTTTACCGCGACCGCGTCTGCCTGAATGTCCTCGCCGGTTCGAAACAGAATGCCCGCGACATCTGGCAAGCCGCAGAAGGCCACGTGCTGGTTGGCGTGCTGTCGAAGGACTACCCGGACGTGGCGAGCGCGGTAGCCGATATGCGTGATTACGCGGCGCTGATTGATAACGCGCTGTCGGTCGGCCTCGGCGCGGGTGACCCGAACCAGTCGGCGATGGTCAGCGCGATTGCCGCTGAGGTGCAGCCGCAGCACGTCAACCAGGTGTTTACCGGCGTCGCGACTTCGCGCGCGCTGCTTGGCCAGTCTGACACCGTGGTCAACGGCCTGATCTCCCCGACCGGCACGGTTGGCAAGGTGAAGATCTCCACCGGGCCGCTCAGCTCGCAGCAGGCCGACGGCATTGTGCCCGTCGCTACCGCGGTTGCGCTGCTAAAGGATATGGGCGGCAGCTCGGTAAAATACTTCCCGATGGGCGGCCTGAAGGCGATCGACGAGTTCAAAGCGGTGGCAGAAGCCTGCGCCGCGCAGGGGTTCTGGCTGGAGCCAACCGGCGGTATCGATCTCGATAACTATGAAGCGATCCTGCAGATCGCGCTGGATGCGGGCGTCAGCAGGATCATCCCGCATATTTACAGCTCGATTATCGATAAACAGAGCGGGCAGACGCGGCCGCAGGATGTCGCCACGCTGCTGGCAATGACCAAAAAATTAGTCGGTTAATACTGACCGCGCCCTGGGATTATGCCGGGGCGCGCTATTTTCCCGCAGTGAATTCCGTTAGCCTGCAACAACCCGCTAACAAGGTCGACTATCTAAAGAAGAGCGCTCCGTGAGATTCCCCAACCAACGACTGGCCCAGCTGTTTGATCTGCTACAAAACGAAACGCTGCCGCAGGAGGAGCTGGCGCGGCGCTTCGACGTCTCCACGCGCACTGTGCGCAGCGATATTAACGTGCTCAACGAACTGCTGGCCGAGCACGGTGCCAGCTTTGTGCTAAGCCGCGGAGCGGGCTATCGGCTGGAGATTGCCGATGCGCGCCGCTACGCTCAGCTGCAGCAGCAGTCACCTTCACATCTGCGCGTGCCGCGCACCTCTGCCGCCCGCGTGCACTATCTGCTCACCCGTTTTCTCACCTCGGCTTTTTCCCTCAAGCTGGAAGACCTGGCCGACGAATGGTTTGTCAGCCGCACCACGCTGCAAAGCGATATGGCCGAGGTGAGAGAGTGGCTGGCGCGTTATCAGCTGGCGATTGAAACCAAGCCGCGCTACGGTATGAAGCTGTTCGGCCCCGAAGTGGCGATGCGCACCTGCCTGACCGACCTGCTGTACCAGATTGCGCAGGAGGACAGCGACAGCCCGCTGCTACAGCTGGAGGCGCTTAACAGCGGGATGCTCACCACCCTGCAACCGCTGCTGCAGCAGTGCCTGTCGCGCTTTAATATCCGCCTGGCCGACGACGGCGAGTTTTATCTGCGCCTCTACTGCGCGGTGGCGGTGCGGCGCATTGGCGAGGGCTACCCGCTGACCGACTTCAGCGCGGAGGATGTCGATGATGAGGTGCGCGATGCGGCGCGCCACATCGTTAACCTGATGCGGCCGATTGTCGGCAAGGCGATCTCCCCGGCGGAAGAGGCCTACCTGCGCGTTAATATCGCCGCCCGCCGCGTGGAAGAGATTGCGCCCAGCGCCATCAGCCCGGACGACGGCGATTCGCTGGTGGATTACATCCTCGGCTACATCAACACCCACTACAACTTCAACCTGCAAAATGACCCGCAGCTGCGCGCCGACCTGCTGACGCACATCAAAACGATGATCACCCGCGTGCGCTATCAGATCCACATTCCCAATCCGCTGCTGACCAACATCAAACAGCACTATCCGATGGCCTGGGACGTGACGCTGGCGGCGGTTTCCAGCTGGGGCAAATACACCCCGTACACCATCAGCGAAAACGAGATTGGCTTCCTGGTGCTGCATATTGGCGTCGGGCTGGAGCGCCACTACAACGTGGGCTATCAGCGCCATCCGCAGATCCTGCTGGTGTGCGACACCGGTAACTCCACGGTGCGCATGATCCAGGCGATGCTACTGCGCAAATACCCGCAGATCGTGGTGAACGGCATTATTACGCTGCGCGAGTACGAGCAGCTGGCGAGCGTGGACGAGGACTTTGTTATCTCCACCGTGCGCCTTAGCGACAAGGATAAGCCGGTCGTGGTGATGTCGCCGTTCCCCACTGAGTACCAGCTGGAGCAGCTCGGCAAGCTGGTGCTGCTCGATCGCACCCGCCCTTACATGCTGGAAAAGTTCTTCGATGCCAGCCATTTCCTGATCCTCGATCGGCCGCTGGACCGCAGCGCTCTGTTTCGCCAGCTGTGCGGCGAGCTGGAGCAGGAAGGGATGGTGGATGAGACGTTTTACCCGTCGGTGGAAGAGCGTGAAGCCATCGTCAGCACCATGCTCGGCGAAGGCATTGCGCTGCCGCACTCGCTGGGGCTGCTGGCAAAGAAAACCTGCGTCTATACCGTGCTGGCACCGGAGGGCATCGCGTGGGGGGATGAAACCGCATATGTGATTTTCCTGCTGGCGATCAGTAAGACGGAGTACGAAGAGGCGATGGCCATCTACGATCTGTTCGTGACGTTTATGCGCGAGCGGGCGATGACAAGGCTGCGCGACAGCGCGGATTTCGCCAGCTTCAAGGCGGTGGCAATGGATTGTTTAAGCCGGTTATAGGGGCCGACCTTCTTTTCCGGTCGGCCCGTATTGAGGATTTGCACGGTATTACGTAGTGCCTTATCCTATTTTCTTAAATTCGCTATTACTGCATCCGCTAAAGCTATTTCTTAAATTAATTTTTAGTCGACATAGATCACAAAAAACCAATAGGTTCCTGGTTAGATTACCCCTGCGAAAAATAAAGGAAAAGGCTCAGGGAGAGTGATATGACGTGGGAGTATTCTCAAGGAACTGGTGTGCTCAGACATAACGGAAGCATTGTTGCGCGTGGATATAGTGGAGTGGGAAGTGGACTCAATGCACCCTCAATGCAGCAAGTTGAACGTGTTGGTCCAATACCGGAAGGATTTTATCGTATTAATGGTTATAACAATCATCGTGGACCTTATACGGTAATTTTAGATCCGATAGCAGGAACGAACACTTTTGGGCGTTCTGCATTCAGAATACATGGTGATAATGCAAGTAAGCCGCCAAATTCGTCTTCAGAAGGTTGCATAGTGATTAATGGTGCAGGGATTCGCCAATCGATACTTAATTCTGGTGATTCTATTTTACGGGTGGTGCCATGAATATAGTAATAGCTTTGGTTTTATCATTTTCAACATTCTCAGTGTTTGCTTTTGGACCATTACCGTCTCCTGTTTGTAAAAAGGTAACCGTTAGCGAAGTGAAAAATAAAATAAAGGAGTTAGGTGCCAGGAGATATATAAACTACAGCCAGCCTGATGTGCAATCTGGCGAGTGGGAATGTGTGATGGATAATATCACTAATGGATTACCAGAATGGCTTGATTTAGTACAGGTTTTAGCACCCTTTACCGATGCTGGTACGGCTGAAGATTTGGGTTTAGTACTATCTATTGCGTTACAGACTAATCCAACAAGAGTATTGGCTTTAATTGATAACCGAACTCAGGTCTTGAATGAAAGTGAGATATGTTCACTACCCTTCTATAGGGGTACCAGGGAAGAGAGGAATCAGTATGTGGTCAATGTTATCGAAGCACTTTATAAGGCCAGAAATGGCAAGCACTGCCTGTCTCACATTGTAAGTGTTATTGGTCAATCTACGGCTGAGAATTTTTATGAGGTGAATTAATATGGTTATTCCGGTGTATCTGTTTTTGACTGATGACCACGATCGCCTTCTTAAAGGTAGCGTCGATATTATTGGGCGTGAGGGCAGTATCGAGTTACTTGGAATACATCATAGCATTACCTTGCCAACTGATGACTTAACAGGGAAAGTTACGGGTAATCGTCGTCATCTGCCATTTATGGTTGAGAAAGAGATCGACTGCTCGTCTCCACTATTATACAGGGCATTAACCACAGGCAAAACGCTGAAGAAAGTAGAAGCGAAATGGTTTGGAATTAACGGTAACGGACAGGAAATCGAATATTTCAATACGCTAATGGAAAATGTCCGGGTTGTCAGTATCTCTCCAGTCATGTTTGATATTAAAGAGGTCAGTAAAGAGAGGTTTAATCATATGGAGATAGTAGAATTCCGTTACGAGAAAATTAGCTGGAAATTTTTTGACGGAAATATTATTCACACGGATGACTGGAATAGTCGGTAGTTCCCTATTCAGGTTTTTCTTTTTCAATGTCGATCCCTGCGATTTATGTTAACCAAACCATGTAGAGGTCGGTCAGTATTGAGGATTTACACCGTATTATGTAGTGGCCGACCTTCTTTTCCGGTCGGCCAGTATTGAGGATTTGCACGGTATTACGTAGTGGCCGACCTTTTTTTCCGGTCGGCCCGTAAATCTTATTTCAAAATGGTAAACGCGGTGGTGACGTGTTTCACGCCGCTAACCCGGCTGGCGATATCCGCAGCCGCTTTCGCTTCTGCATCCGTCACCAGACCCAGCAGGAACACTTCGCCATTCTCGGTGGTGACTTTCACATTCGAGGATTTCACCTGATCGCTACCCAGCAGCTGTGAGCGCACTTTAGTGGTGATCCAGGTATCTGAAGATGCCGTGCCGAAGCTGACTTTGTCGCCGGTACGGATCTCGTTATACACCTCGGTTGCGCCATCCACGCCCACGGCAATCTGTTTTGCACGCAGCGCCAGATCGGCACTCGGTGACTGCCCGGTCAGCAGCACTTTACCCTGATAAGCGGTGGCAACAATGTGTGCGCTCTGTTTGATCTGCTCATCTTTCGACAGCGCGTTCGTGACGCGCAGTTCCAGCGTGCCGTCATCAACCTGCGTACCAACGGAACGCGGGTCAGTGGCGGATTTGGTCGCCACGGCCGCACTGCCAACAACCGCCGCGACACAGCCCTGTAGCATCAACGCGGTAAGGATAACTGCACATGCAGATAATGCCTTCATTTAAGCTCCTTAAACATCCTGGTGGGGAAACAAAGTGTTATCTATTAAATCGCACAGACAATTCACGGTGAGCATATGCATTTCCTGAATTCTCGCACTGCGGTGGGAAGGAATGCGGATCTCCACATCCTGCGGACCCAGCAGACCGGCGAGCTCGCCGCCGTCGTAGCCGGTCAGGGCGATAATGGTCATATCGCGGGTGACCGCTGCCTCTACGGCTTTGACAATATCACGACTGTTGCCGCGCGTTGAAATTGCCAGCAGGATATCGCCGGCATGGCCTAACGCGCGCACCTGCTTGGCGTAAATCTCTTCGTGCAGGCGGTCATTACCAATGGCCGTCAGCAGCACGTTATCCGCGCTCAGCGCAATGGCGGGCAGGCTTGGGCGCTCGGTCTCAAAACGATTAATCATGCTGGCAGCAAAATGCTGGGCATTGGCGCTGGAGGTTCCATTACCACAGCTCAGTATTTTGTTGCCATTGAGCAGCGACTGTACCATGGTCATCGCCGCACGTGAGATGGCATCCGGCAGCGCTTCTGCCGCCGCGATTTGTGTTTGAATACTTTCCGTAAAACAGACTTTGATTCTTTCCAGCACGTCATTCACCTGGTCTAGTTATTCTGCTGTAAACGCATTGGGTAACCATTCCACCTGCTCGCCGGTGATCGCTACCACATCAAAACGACAGTCGGCGGTGTCAAAACTCTGCCCGCGACCGTTAAGCCACAGTGCTGCTGCACGCAGCAGCTTCAGCTGTTTACTGCGGGTGACGCTGGCCGCCGCGCCGCCAAAACGGTCACTGCTGCGGTAGCGCACCTCGACAAATACCCACGTTTTGCCATCGCGCATGATCAGGTCAATTTCGCCTGACCGGTAGCGCACGTTAGCGGCGACAAAACGCAGGCCTGACGTTTCCAGCAGGCGGCGAGCCTGACGTTCACGGCTCGCCCCTTGCTGCTGCCGGCTTAGTTGGCCGGAACGATCTGTCCCTGACGATACTGGCTCCATACTAACTTCCTGTTAATCACGCAGTCCCGATCCGCGCTCAGACTGCCGGTGTCGCCCTTAACCTGGAAGCCCGGCAGCGTGCGCATTTCGTTAAAGTGGTTCGCCAGTGTCCAGGCATCAATGCCCATCGCGTAGAGGCGCACCAGCGAGTAGTCGTTGTTAAACATCTTCGCCGCCTGCTGCATCAGCGCCGGGTTGGCACCGGAGAGCAGCGGAGCATCGCTAAACTGCAGGCCATCCACTTCCAGACGGTAGTCCGGGCCGCCGCCTGCCTGATAGCTGCGCGAGCTGGCATACAGGCCCACATTATCACGGCTGCTGACGCGCATGGAGATCATCGGCTTGATCAGTGCCAGTTCATCCTGCGTGGCGACGATATACACCGAGTCAACGCTGCCGCCGCTGGTGGTAGCCGCCGTCGGTTCAGCGACCGGGGCCGGGATCGTCAGGCCGCCAATGGTAACGCCCGCGGGCTGTTCAGGCTGCACGTTAACCGGCGTACCGCTCAGGCGGATACCGGCACCGCTGTTGATCCCCTGCTTCAGCTCTGCGGTCGAACCGAACTGCTGCTGCAGCACGGTGCCGCCGCCAAGCTTCTGCCACTCAGCGGCAAAGGCTTTATTCACGCGGTCGCCGAGTGAGCTGCGCGGCACCAGCAGCAGCGGTGCGCGTTTGCCCTGGTCCCACATATGATGCGCGGCATCACGGGCTTCGTCTTCAGGAGAAAGCGCAAAGTAGCAAATATTCGGATGGTTCTGGATGGTTTCCGGCTCGTTAAGCGCCAGAACGTTGAGGGTCGTCTGGCTGGCTGCCAGCTTTTCGACGTTGCTTTTCAGCAGCGGACCGACCACCAGCGTAGCGCCGTCTTTTTGTGCCTGCGCCAGCACCTGCTCAATCGGCTGGCTGCTGGTGTCATAGACCTGTACCTGCGTAGCGCTGGACGGCGGCGCGGTTTCGACGCTGTTAGCTGGCGCGGACTGCGGCTGCACCTGCTGTGGCTGCGCAGCGGCGGCATCGGTTGGCGCAGCAGAAGGGCTGACTACGGCGTTAGGATCGGCCGGGGTTGCGGTATCCGCAGCGGCAGCCTGTGGCGCTTCAACCGGTGCCGCAGGGGCGGAACCCTGTGCCAGCACGCCGTTTTTCGCGTCGTTAAAGCCTTTCTGAATGGCGTTAGCAAACACCTGCGCCTGGCCGCTCAGCGGCAGCAGCAGCGCGATTTTGCCGGTGGAAGCGGGCTGGAAGTTCTGCACCTGGCTGAGCGCGGTCGGCAGCATTTTCGCCGCCGGGTTATTCGGATAGCGCGTCTGCCAGTCGCGGATCCCGGCTTTCAGCATATCCGGGTCGTTGCTGTTGGCCCGGTAAACGCCGGAGAGATCCAACCAGCCCTGCAGTACGTTTTCATCCGCGTTGATGTTCAGGCTGTTGAGCTGCTCAGGCGTCATCTGGCTCAGCGCCTGCCAGGTGGCATCAATATTCTTCTGCTTGTCTGCCGGGTTGCTCAGCAGCGGCTCCTGGGCAATATAGGCGCGCAGCACTTCCAGCGACGGGCGACCCTGGCTGGCGGCGATCAGCAGCTGGTAGTAGCGGGCCTGCTGATCTTTCGACAGACTGCCGATATCAATCTGCTTCAGCTGGTCAGCGGCGGCGGGCAGATTCTGCTGCATCACGCTGAGCTGAGCCTGCAGCAGCTGGCGCTCCTGCTGCTGGGTGGCGTCCAGGTTCTGCGGCAGCTGGGAGAACTGATCGCTCGCCTGCGGCACCTTGCCTTCGTTCAACAGCGCTCTGATTGCGAGTAATTGCCAGCCAACCTTGTTATCATCTGCGCTTTGCTGCATCTGCTGCAGGTAATAGTCAGAGGTGCCGGTTGCGGCTCCCTGCACATTCGCCTCGGGCGTTTTTGGAGCCTGGCCGGTACATCCGGCAAAAATCAGGGCGGCCAGCAGAAGCGGTACCGTGCGTAGCGCTTTGCGCTGAAGAACTTTCGAAGGAAGCATACTGTATCCAGTGATGTTTTTTTCAAGATGCTCAATATTAAATCGGCAATTCGGATGAAACAATGAAACAACACGATCGGGCAGATATTTCTGCCAGCACGCTCTATATCGTTCCCACACCCATCGGTAATCTGGGCGATATCACCCAGCGGGCACTGAAGGTGCTTGCGAGCGTCGATCTGATCGCAGCGGAAGATACACGTCATACCGGACTGTTGCTACAACATTTCGCCATCAATGCGCGCCTGTTCGCACTGCATGACCATAATGAACAGCAGAAAGCGGAAGTGCTGCTGGCGAAGCTGCGCGAAGGGCAGAGCGTGGCACTGGTTTCTGATGCCGGTACGCCGCTGATCAACGATCCCGGCTATCACCTGGTGCGCCTGTGCCGTGAAGCGGGCATTCGCGTGGTGCCGCTGCCGGGCGCCTGTGCCGCGATTGCCGCGCTGAGCGCCGCGGGCCTGCCGTCGGATCGTTTCTGTTACGAAGGGTTTCTGCCGGCGAAAAGCAAAGGCCGCTGCGATACGCTGCGCGCGCTGGAGCTGGAGCCGCGCACCATTATTTTCTACGAATCCACCCACCGCCTGCTCGACAGCCTGCAGGATATGGTGACGGTGCTGGGCCCCGAACGCTATGTGGTGCTGGCGCGTGAAATCACCAAAACCTGGGAGTCGATCCACGGTGCGCCGGTGGGGGAGCTGCTGGCCTGGGTGCAGGAAGAAGAGAACCGCCGTAAAGGTGAGATGGTGCTGATCGTTGAAGGCTACCACCAGGCGGAAGAAGAGGCGCTGCCGCCGGAAGCGCTGCGTACCCTGGCGCTGCTGCAGAGCGAGCTGCCGCTGAAGAAAGCCGCCGCGCTGACCGCCGAGATCCACGGCGTGAAGAAAAATGCGCTGTATAAGTACGCGCTGGAGCAGCAGGGTGAGTGACAGGTAACCTGGGGGCGCGCAGGTCCACGACACTCTTTGTAACAGCGTTGCGTTAGTAATAGGCAATATTGACAACGGCGCTGCCGGAGTAGAAGCCGCTATCCCGTGCGGTAAATCCTTTAAGCCGGGTGCGCAGGGTCAGCGGCCTGGTTTCATTGTCTGCCAGGGTAAATTTCCCAGGATTGCCAAAGCCTTTGCCCCAGTCGAGTTCTGCCACCGTGACCGATGAGCCGTTAAGCGGAACAATTTCTTTACTGTTAGTTTCAATCGTTACGTTACCTCCACTGATGCAGCTTAGCGAGAGCGGCGTGCTGGCGATAACGCTGCTGGTTTGGCTACTGCTGAGTTCGCCAAAATCGACGGTAATCTGGGGAGGTTCAATAGAGCAGGTTGGTGCATGCACAATGCCCTTTGCACAGTTGGAAACAATCGTGTTTAAAAGCATCCCGTGACCTAGATTTCTGGCTGCAATGACCATACACGGTTTTTTGCTGTAGTATGTGGGAAGGTAATCTTTTCCCGTGCGATATAAATCACCCTTTTCTTTAGCCGCCTTAACCCACTCGCCAAGCGTTTTATAATATCTGGCGTTAACAGACCAGCCGTTGCCATCTATTGAACTATAATTATCACGTCCAGCCGGTAACCAATCTTCCGATATGACAAAAAACGCGAGATTACATCCGTTTAAACCATAACAGGGGTTGGGCGTCGGGTCGCTTTCATCAGCGCCTACAAGCTGCCCTGTGAAATCACCATTCACAAAGGAGGGGGCAACGGTGACGCTGACAATCAGGTTGGCCTGTGCTGCCGATACAAATATGAATAAAAATAACAAAGCTAAAGTTTTCAAGCTAAATGATTCCATTCTTCTCAATCGTATTCCGTGCGAGCTGCGCGGGCTTTAATTGGCTGTGGTTTTTTACAGCCAAGTTGTCACTGGAAAACAATGCTTCCCTCAAGGGGATAATAGCAAAAAAATAGCAGTGCCCGATCTGTTATTTTTCTAAAAAAATAAATGCGATATTTAATTCTTTTTTATTTTTTCGATTGCTGATAAACAGGTGATTAATTTTTTATTTGTCTCTGCGGGTGAAGTGAAAATTTTTTTTTCGCTGTTGGGATCGACAGAACATAGTCCAGGGCTATCAAGTGCAGAGGCGCCGACCGCCGGGATCCACGGCGTGAAGAAAAATGCGCTGTATAATTACGCGCTGGAGCAGCAGGGTGAGTGACAACGCGGTAAAAACCCTATACACTGCGCGCCGAAGCTGACCAGACAGTCGCCGCTTTGTTGCCGTCCTCCTTCGGGGGAGACAGACAGAGGGGAGGAAAGTCCGGGCTCCATAGGGCAGGGTGCCAGGTAACGCCTGGGGGGCGCAAGCCCACGACCAGTGCAACAGAGAGCAAACCGCCGATGGCCCACGCAAGTGGGATCAGGTAAGGGTGAAAGGGTGCGGTAAGAGCGCACCGCGCGGCTGGCAACAGTTCGTGGCACGGTAAACTCCACCCGGAGCAAGGCCAAATAGGGGTTCACCAGGTACGGCCCGTACTGAACCCGGGTAGGCTGCTTGAGCCAGTGAGCGATTGCTGGCCTAGATGAATGACTGTCCACGACAGAACCCGGCTTACCGGTCAGCTTCGAACTCATTCAATGAAAAACCCCGCAGAGTGAAAACTTTGCGGGGTTTTTTGTTATTTGCCCTACGGACATGATGAATGACTGTCCACGACACTCTCTATGACAGGAAAGCGGCTTACCGGTCAGCTTCGAACTCATTCAATGAAAAACCCCGCTTCGGCGGGGTTTTTTGTTTTTATGCTTTTGACCCCGTAGGGTCGAGGCCTGCCTCGACCGGGTGCTTGAGGGTCGGGCATGCCCGACCCCTACGGGGCAGGAAAACCCCGCTTCGGCGGGGTTTTTTGTTTTTATGCTTTTGACCCCGTAGGGTCGAGGCCTGCCTCGACCGGGTGTTTGAGGGTCGGGCATGCCCGACCCCTACGGGGCAGGAAAGCCGCGCTTCGGCGGGGTTTTTTGTTTTTATGCTTTTGACCCCGTAGGGTCGAGGCCTGCCTCGACCGGGTGTTTGAGGGCCAGGCAGGAAAGCGGCTTTACAGCGGCTGGCAGGCGATAACCAGGCGTGCCAGCGGGGTAATGTCGCCCAGCGCGCACTCAAACTGCTGCAGGGCACTGCTAACGCGCACGCGGCCCGGTGGAATACGCGTCAGGTGGCGCACCGTCACCTGGCCTTCCATCGATACCAGCCACTCGCCGTCAAGGATCTCCGCCCAGGCCTGCTCGGCAATCCACTGGCGCTGCCCTTCCACCACGATCAGCGGCTTAACCAATGCCGTGGCGCTGAACGCCAGAAAATCTTCATCCAGCATCACCGCCGTCAAATCGCTCAACTTACCGGCCTCCAGCCGCTGACGCGGTAGCAATGTGGTATTCACTTTTTGTGATTCTTCAGCGCCTGCACCGCTCAGTGCTTCACCCTGACCCGTCACCAGCCAGTGCAGCGTTGCGCCGGTATCCGCCATGCAGCGCACCACAATATCCGAAGGGAAATAGCCGCGCGAGTAGCGGTTTGCCAGACTGCTGCTGGCAATGCCGAGGTGTTCTGCCAGTGCCAGCTTGGTGGAAAAACCATATGCCTGAAGCACACGGTCCAGCACTTCTTTTGCCCCACTCTGGAAATCGATTTGTAGGCTCAAGCTAAAACTCCTTGCTATTTCACTTTTAGTGAATATACAATTTGCATTGTAGGGTTGTGTGATTTTACTGGCAGTACGCGATACAACAACCCCGGAGTTTGCCCGAAAAGAGCAAAAATTACAATCTTCAGGCCTGCTATTCACCGCGATGAAAGCCAGTTATTCATCTTTTGTGAATTGCCTGCCGCTAACCGGAGAGTTTAAATGGCCGATGAAATGGACCGCGCACAGCAGCGCGAAGCCGAAAATCTGGCGCGCCACCTTGCGCGTGCCGTTCAGCGCCCGATGCAGCCCAGCGCCTTTTTCTGTGAAGCGTGCGGGGAACCGATCCCGCTGGCACGGCGCAAAGCGCTGCACGGCGTGACGCTATGCGTCAGCTGCAAAGAGATTGACGAACACCAGGCAAAACACTGCCGTTCCCCCCTTGTATAACGTCAGCTACAGTCGGCAGGGAAGCCGTACCCGCGCGGTTTTTGATTAAGTAAACTGCATGATCGACTGTAAAATCGTCTCTCCCCGGTGAAAAATCACGTCTGGCGCGTCCCGCAGTTAAAAATATCGCATTACATGTTTGGGTAAATGCCTCTGCATCTAACTACCTAATTATCATCGAGATAACCCGCTCATTAGCCGGGCCGAAAATACTTTTATTAATGATGAACGCTATGCTACTGTATATATATACAGTAATACTGGAGGGGGAAGTTGTGGATAAAGAATTAGCGGAACGAGTTATCCTGGAGCGGGTGGAACTGATTGCAAGGTTAACCTCTGAAGGGGTCTGCCAGGAGCGCGATCGTGAGATTGCCCTGCACCTGATTGCCGACATTGCCAGCGGCATAGAGCTGAAAAATGCGCAGT
This sequence comes from Erwinia aphidicola, assembly GCF_024169515.1. Lineage (NCBI taxonomy): Bacteria > Pseudomonadati > Pseudomonadota > Gammaproteobacteria > Enterobacterales > Erwiniaceae > Erwinia > Erwinia aphidicola. The sequence continues at coordinate 2,357,520 of NZ_JAMKCQ010000001.1, forward strand.
TTTCCGTCATCTTTTCTGCCCAGCCGCAGAAGCGCTAAACGGCTTTTCAGTCCTGCTGTCCGGCCAAACTTGTTTGCGTATCAGGAACGGATGCCGCCCCCTCTACGCACCCTCCCTTATTAGCCCCTTTATGGGGCTTTTTTGTTTATATCGTTTCCCATAATCCGACTCCCGGTTGTCACACCGCTCCTACAACAGCCCCGCATTGAGCGGCTTGCGGCGAAATCGCACACTTCAACAGGTCATCCGGCAGCTCGTATTTCAATCGGCCTGCCGTTCCTGAAAGCGCTTTAACCAATCCGGGAGAACCACCTATGAAAATTTTTGCCCTGCAGGGGGACAGCGTTGATGAAATCTGTTTTCGCCACTACGGCCGCACCCGCCAGGTGGTAGAGCAGGTTTACGCGGCCAATAGCGGGCTGGCAGAGCAGGGCGCCTGCCTGCCCCACGGCTACCCGCTTGAGCTACCCGACCTCCCAAGCTCTGCCACCCATGAAACGCTGAATCTCTGGAGCTAGCGATGGAGAGAAACAGCTCGATTGTGAGCTACCTGGTCGGTGTGCTGATGATGTGGGCCAGCCGCCACACGGTGCAGGACATCGCTTTTGGCATTGGGGCGCTGGTGGCGGTGGCTACGCTGGCCATCAATGTCGCCAACTTTTTTATCAACTGGCACTACCGCCGCAAAACCTGGCTGCTGTTACAGCTGCGCCAGGAGCAAAGGAAACACGATGAATTCCACAGCTAAGAAGTGCGCGGTGCTGACGATTGTCGCGCTGGCCGCGCTGCTGCCGGAGTTTCGCACCTTGCGCATCTCCTCTGACGGCCTGCTGCTGCTGGCGAATGCTGAAGGCTGCCGCACATCGCCGTACCAGTGCAGCGCCGGGGTGTGGACTAACGGCATCGGCCATACCCGTGGCGTCACGCCGCTCAGCGCGGTGAACGAGCGCCAGGTGGCGGTCAACCTGATCGACGACCTGCAGCGGGTGGAGCGCGGTATAGCGCGCTGCATGCCGGTCAGCATGCCGCAGCCGGTGTACGACGCCACGGTGTCATTTGCCTTCAACGTGGGGGTCGGTGCCGCGTGCGGTTCGACCTTCGCCACGCTGATTAACCAGCAGAAGTGGCGCGCCGCCTGCAGTCAGCTGCCGCGCTGGATCTACGTGGATGGCAAATCGAGCCAGGGGCTGGTGCAGCGGCGCAGGGCAGAGCAGGCCTGGTGCCTGAAGGGGGCAGAGTGAAGCGCCTGCTGCCCTTGCTGTTGATGCTGATGCTGGCGCTTTTCGCCGCAGTGAGCTGGAAGCTGGTGCGCCTGAACCAGCAGCTGCGGGTGCTGCAGCAGCAGAACGCCACTCTCAGCGCGGGGATCGTCAGCCGCGACGTCACCCTCAGCCAGATGCAGGAAGAGAACGGTCAGCGTGAAAAAAGCGAGCTGGCCCTGCGCCAGGCGCTGATTGATGCCGGCGATCTCGGGCTGAAACGTCAGCTCACTATGAACAGGATGATTGATCGTGATGAAGCACTTCGCCACTGGAGCACTGCTGCTCTGCCTGACGGGATTATCCGCCTGCAGCAGCGCCCCGCCTTCACCAGCGCCCGTGATTATCTGGCGTGGTTGTCCCAGGGTCAGCAGCTGCCCGGTCCCCGGCAGCCAGAGCGTGACTCAGGGGGATCTGCTGGCCGACATTCGCCAGCTGGAGCAGGCGCTGCTGCTGTGCGGCCTGCAAATTGAAACCATTAAACAGTGTCAGGAGCAACACGATGTTAAAGCCAACCCTGTTACGCGCCGCTCTGCTGGCCCAAGTGCCGCTGCTGCAAACCGATCCGCAGCGGCTGACGCTCACCCTTGAGCCGGGACGGGTGGTCAGCACCCTCGCCAGCTCGCTGAGCTTTGAGTATCAGTACCCGCTGCGCGTCACGCTCAGCCAGTACGTGGACGACGAAGATGCGCTAATGCTGCCGCTGCTGCTGTGGCTGCGTGACAACCAGCCCGACCAGCAGGCCAGCGCGGATAAGCAGCAGAACGCCATCCTGTTCAGCCATCTGGAAAACGGCGATTTCAGCGTGCTGCTGCAGCTCACTGAGCGGGTGATCGTCAGCGAACTCGACGGCGCGCTGCACGCCACGCACGTCCCAGAGCCGCCGCAGCCGGAACACGTCCCGCGCCCGTGGCAGCTGTATATCAACCATCAGCTGGTCAGTGAATGGCCCGCCGTCTGAAAGCCAGAAGGAGTAAGCAATGAATGAATTTGTCGTGGAGACCCGCCGCCAGCTCAATAACCTGCTGCGCATCGGCACCGTCAGCGAGGTCGATCTGCCCCGGGCGCGCTGCCGGGTGCAGAGCGATGGCAACCTGACCGGCTGGCTGCCGTGGCTGAACAGCAGCGCTGGCCAGGTGCGCAGCTGGCATGCGCCGTCGCCCGGTGAGCAGGTTCTCCTGCTGGCGCTGAGCGGCGAGCTGACCACCGCCTTTGTGCTGCCGGGGATTTTCTCCGATGCCTTCCCGGCGCCGTCGGCAGCAAAAGATGCGGTGTGCTGGCAGTTCCCGGACGGGGCGCAGATCGCTTACGAACCCGAGAGCGGCGCGCTGACCGCCAGCGGCATCCAGTCGGCCAGCATCCGGGCGGCGGTGAAAATTACCCTCGACAGCCCGCTGGTGGAGTGCACCCAGCAGCTGAAGGCGAAAACCTTTGCGCTCAGCGAGGGCGGCACGCTGCAGGGCAATATCAGCCACAGCGGCGGCAGCTTCTCTTCCAACGGGGTGGTGGCCCACAGCCACGTTCACGCGGGCGTCGAGAGCGGCGGCAGCAAAACAGCGGGGCCACAGTGATGAGCACAGCAACCTGGTCCGGCATGCAGCGCGACAGCGGACTGCAGCTAACTGATATCGACCATATCCGCCAGTCGGTGCGCGACATCCTGCTGACCCCGCAGGGCTCGCGGGTGATGCGCCGTGACTACGGCTCGCTGCTGTCGGCGCTGCTCGACCAGCCGCAGAACGAGACGCTGCGCCTGCAGATTATGTCGGCCTGCTACATGGCGCTGCTGCGCTGGGAGCCGCGCATCACGCTCGACAGCATCCGCTACCAGCCGGGGTTTGACGGCAGCATGGAGGTAGCGCTAAGCGGCACCCGCAACCAGTCCACATTTTCCTTATCCATTCCAGTGAGTTAACACCTATGGCCACGATTGATTTAAGTCAGTTACCCGCGCCGAACATCGTCGAAGCGCTGGATTTTGAGACCCTGTTGCAGCAGCGCAAAAGCGCGCTGATTGCGCTCTATCCCGCCGATAAGCAGGAGGCGATAGCCCGCACCTTAACCCTGGCGTCGGAGCCGATCGTCAAGCTGCTGGAGGAGAACGCCTACCGCGAGGTGATCCTGCGCCAGCGCATTAACGAAGCGGCGAAAGCCACCATGGTGGCATTCGCCAGCGGCAGCGATCTCGACCAGCTTGGGGTCAACAACGGCGTCACCCGTCTGGTGCTGAAACCTGCAGATAACAGCACGCTGCCGCCGACCCCGGCGCGGCTTGAGAGCGACGACGACTTCCGTCTGCGCATCGCCAAGGCCTTTGAGGGGCTGAGCGTGGCGGGGCCGGGCGGGGCCTATGAATATCACGCCCGCAGCGCCGATGGTCGCGTGGCGGATGTCACCGCCATCAGCCCGTCCCCGGCCGTGGTCACCGTCACCGTGCTGTCGCGTGAAGGGCGCGGCGAGGCCAGCGCCGAACTGCTCGCCGTCGTCAACGCGGCGCTGAATGACGAGGAGGTGCGCCCGGTGGCGGATCGCGTCAGCGTGCAGTCGGCAAAAATCGTCGAGTACCGCGTTGAGGCCACGCTGTTTCTCTATCCCGGGCCGGAGGCGGAGCCGATCCGCGCCGCCTCGGCAGCCCGGCTGGCGGCCTTTGTTAACGCCCAGTCGCGGCTGGGGCGCGATATCCGCAGGTCAGCGCTGTATGCGGCGCTGCACGTCGAGGGTGTCCAGCGCGTGGAGCTGGCGCAGCCTGCTGCTGATGTGGTGCTGGATAAAACCCAGGCGGCGTACTGCACCGCTACGCAGATCGCGGTAGGAGGTTCCGATGAGTGACCGCCTGCTGCCCGTCGGTTCGTCACAGCTCGAGGTGGCCGCCGCCGAAGCCTGTGCGCGCCTGCAGCAGCTGCCGGTGCCGCTGCGCACCCTGTGGAACCCGCAGACTTGCCCGCTGCCGCTGCTGCCCTATCTCGCCTGGGCCTGGTCGGTGGACCGCTGGGATCAGGAGTGGCCGGAAGAGACCCGGCGTGCGGTGGTCGCCGCCTCGCAGTTTATCCACCGCCGCAAGGGGACGATTTCCGCCATCCGCCGGGTGGTGGAGCCTCTGGGGTATGTGATTAACGTCCATGAGTGGTGGCAAACCAGCGAACCGCCCGGCACCTTCCGCCTTGATATCGGCGTGCTGGAATCGGGCATAGATGAAGCGATGTTTAACGAAATGGAGCGGCTGATCGGTGATGCAAAACCTGTCAGTCGCCATCTTACCGGCCTGACGATTACCCAGGATATCCAGGGTGTTGTCTGGCTCGGCCCGGTTCAGTATGACGCTGAAACGGTCACTATTTTCCCTGCTTTGTGAGGTTATCAATGGCGTTAAAATTTAAATCTGTCGTGACCACGGCAGGACAGGCGCGTATTGCCGCGGCGATGGCGAATGGCACTCAGGTGGATATCAAGCAAATGGCAGTGGGCGACGGCAATGGCCAGCCAACCACGCCGGTTGCCAGCCAGACTGCGCTGGTGCATGAGGTGTATCGCCAGGCAGTGAACTCGACCAAGGTGGATAAAACCCGCAGTAACTGGATGGTGGTGGAAACCATAATTCCCGCCAGCAGCGGCGGCTTCTGGATGCGTGAGCTGGGCTTGATCGCTGGCGATGGCACCCTGCTGGCAGTCTGTAATATGGCGGAAACCTACAAGCCGACGCTGGAGGAGGGCTCCGGCAGGACGCAGACCTTGCGCATGGTGATTGCCGTCAGCGATAGCGAAGCCATTGCGCTGACGCTGGATGACAGCCTGATATTCGCTACCGAAGAGTACGTCAATCTGCAGATTGGCGAGCATGAGAAAACGCGCAATCACCCCGATGCCAGCCTGACAGCGAAAGGGCTGATACAGCTGAGCAGCGCCACCAACAGCAGCAGCGAAACCCTGGCCGCCACGCCAAAAGCGGTGAAAGCGGCTTATGACCTGGCGAACCGTGCTTATCCTGACGCCAGCCTGACCGCTAAGGGCGACGTGATGCTAAGTAGCGCCATTAACAGCAGCAGCGAAACCTTGGCCGCCACGCCAAAAGCGGTGAAAGCGGCATACGATCTGGCGAACCGTAATTATCTTAACGAGCTTTATCCGATTGGAATTGTGTTGTGGTTTGCACAAAATAAAAACCCTAACACCTTATTTCCTGGAACGACGTGGAGTTATATCGGCGAGAATAAAACTATTCGCTTAGGCAGCCAGAATGGTAGTGATGTGATGACGTCAGGTGGGGCGGATACAATAACCCTGGCCGCCGCGAATATTCCGGCACACAGCCATACCTTCTCGGCAACGACCAGTGCGTTTGATTATGGGACGAAAACAACCAGTACGTTTGATTATGGGACAAAATCCACCAATTCCGCAGGTGCGCATACTCATGGACTTAAAACATGGTATGGGGCGAGAGGATTAGAAACTGGTGGCGCAGATTCTATACCCACCAGGACGGGTGGGGCGGATGGTGCATTGATAACAAACTCAGGCGCACATTTGCATAGTGTTGCAATCGGTGCACACTCTCATACAGTCGCTATCGGCGCCCACACCCACACCGTCTCCGGCACCACCGCCAATACCGGTTCGGGTACCGCAATTAACATCACCAACGCCTTTGTGAAGTTAATGGGCTGGTATCGCACGGCATAATATTTTTCGCGCTTAAATAAAACTCTCCCTGGGAAGCCACGGAGAGTTTTATATTTTCAAAGCTAAATATTTAATTATTTATCCCAGCTGTTGTGTCCTGCTCTTCACAACGCCAATCGCATGCCCGCCAATTAAATTCTTGTCATCATTACCTCACCCCAACCACGGAGTGTAATAAAGATGGCTAATTATCACCACGGCGTACGCGTCGTTGAAATCAATGACGGAACCCGCAGTATTTCCACGGTATCCACCTCTATTGTCGGCATGGTCTGCACTGCAGCGGATGCTGATGCCACCGTATTCCCGCTCAACACGCCGGTGCTGATTACCGACGTGCAGGCGGCGGTGGGGAAAGCCGGTGTCAGCGGCACGCTGGCGAAAGCGCTGCAGGCGATTGCCGACCAGAGCAAGCCGGTAACGGTAGTGGTGCGCGTTGAGGAGGGTGAAGACGAAGCGGCAACCACCAGCAATATCATCGGCGGCAGCGATGCTAACGGCCGCTACACCGGGATGAAAGCGCTGCTCGCGGCGCAGACCGACCTTGGCGTTAAGCCGCGTATTCTCGGCGTGCCGGGGCTGGATTCGCTGGAAGTGGCCACCGCGCTGGCGGCAATCTGCCAGCAGCTGCGCGCCTTCGGCTATATCTCGGCTTACGGCTGTAAAACGGTAAGCGATGCGCTCAAGTATCGCGAAAACTTCAGCCAGCGCGAGCTGATGGTGATCTGGCCCGACTTTGTCGCCTGGAACACCGTGACCAGCGCGGCGGAAACTGCCTATGCCACCGCCCGCGCCCTCGGCCTGCGCGCCAAAATCGATAACGACAGCGGCTGGCATAAAACCCTGTCGAACGTCGGCGTCAACGGCGTGACCGGCGTTTCCGCCTCGGTATTCTGGGACCTGCAGCAGGTGGGGACCGATGCCGATCTACTGAATGAGGCCAGCGTCACCACGCTGATCCGCAAAGACGGTTTCCGCTTCTGGGGCAACCGCACCTGTAGCGATGACCCGCTGTTCGCCTTTGAAAACTACACCCGCTCGGCGCAGGTGATCGCCGACACCATGGCCGATGCGCATATGTGGGCCAACGACAAGCCGCTGACGCCGACGCTGGTGCGCGACATTATCGCCGGGATCAACGCCAAGTTCCGTGAGCTGATCAACGCCGGTTATCTGCTGGGCGCCAACTGCTGGTACGACGAAAGCGCCAACAGCCAGGAGAGCCTGAAAGCCGGCAAGCTGTATATCGACTACGACTACACCCCGGTGCCACCGCTGGAAGATCTGACCCTGCGTCAGCGCATTACCGACAGCTACCTGGCGAACTTCGCCGCTTCTGTGAACAGCTAAGGAGAAACCCTCATGGCACTGCCTAAGAAACTGAAATACCTGAATTTGTTTAACGATGCCAACAGCTATCAGGGTGTGGTGACCTCACTGACGCTGCCGAAGCTGGCGCGCAAGCTCGACCCTTACCGCGGCGGCGGCATGAACGGCGTGGCGCATATCGATAATGGCCTGGAAGATGATGCGCTGGATCTGGAGTGGACCATCTCCGGCCTCGACGACCGCGTGCTGAGCCAGTGGGGTGGCGCCACGGTGCCGCTGCGCTTTATGGGTTCCTACCAGCGTGACGACACCGACGAGACCATCGCGGTGGAGGTGGAGCTGCGCGGCAAGCATCAGCAGTTCGACTTCGGCGAGAGCAAGCAGGGTGAGGAGAACGAAACCAAAATCACCACCAAATGCACCTACTACAAGCTGAGCTGGAACGGCAAAGCGCTGATTGAGATCGACACCGTCAACATGGTCGAGATTGTGAACGGCATCGACCGCCTGGCCGAGCACCGTAAGAACATCGGCCTGGTTTAATCCGTAGGGGTCGGGCATGCCCGACCCGCATCGTGCACCCCGCCGGGGCCGGGCTTACCTGTCCTGCATTGTGCACCCCGTAGGGGTCGGGCATGCCCGACCCGCTTTCCAATGAAATAAGGAATTCTCATGCAACAGTCAGAAAATACCGTTCAGCTGGTCACGCCAATCGTGCGTGGCGAAACGACCATCGCCAGCGTCGAGCTGATCAAACCGAACGCGGGCGCATTGCGCGGCACGCGGCTGGTGGATCTTGCCGGATCGGACGTCGACGCGCTGATCGTGGTACTGCCGCGCATCACGCTGCCGAACCTGACCAAATCAGAGTGCCTGAACCTTGACCCGATCGATCTGATTGAGCTGGGCGGGCGGGTGATCGCTTTTTTGTCAGCGAAACCGGACACCTCCGCTGGCCCGACGGGCTGACGGTAGATGACCTGATGGCGGATATCGCCGCCATCTTTCACTGGCCGCCGTCGGAAATGAACGCCATGCCGCTGGCAGAACTGCTCGCCTGGCGGCACAAGGCCATCGTGCGCAGCGGGACACAGAGTGGAGAGTCATGATGAGTATTAACCTCGGTCTGGATGGACTGCGCAAAGCGGTGATCCGGGCAAGCCTGTTCTTAAACGATCTGCCCGGGGAGACCCACTCCCTTGGCAATGCCATGTTTCAGCAGCGCGTGGCGCTAACGGCCAGCGCGACGCGCACCCGAAACGCCACGCGCAACAGTAAATCAGCACTCAAAGCCAGCAAGGAGCGCCTGCAGGAGATCCGCATTACCGAGGCGCTTGAGCGCCCGCAGCGGGCCCGCGACAACCTTAATAAGGCACAGCAGCGCTTTACGCTCGGTCAGAGCAAGGTTCAGCAGCGCTATCAGGCCGTGCAGGGTGTGGTAGATAAGATCGGAGCGGTCAGCGGTCAGGCAATGAGCGTGGCCCGTCAAGGGGCGAAGCTGCTGCAGCCGGGCTATCAGGCGCTGACGGTGCAGCCCGCTGCAGCAACGCCGGGGGCGGAACCATCGCCTGCCGCCGGGTTGCCGCCCACGCGCGCAGCGGCAAGCGCCGATAACCTTGCGGGGGATATCGCCCGGCTGAACGGCGCGATAGAGGCCATCAGCATCGCTATCTTCCAGCAGCTCGACGGCACCCTGCGCAGCCTGACGCAGACCGCCACCGGGCTACTGGGTAGTGTGGATCGCTGGATCCAGGCTAACCCGGCGCTGGCGGGCGGGATGGCCCAGCTGGTGGCCGGCGGCGTGATACTGGTCGGGGCGCTGGGGGCGATCGGCTCAGTGGTGGCACCGGTGCTGAGCGGGCTGAATCTGCTGATCGCCGGCGCCGGGATGCTGAGCAGCGTCTTTACTTTTGCCGGAGGGGCGATGACGGCCGCGCTGGGGGCAATAACGCTGCCGATAGCGGGCATCGCGCTGGCTGTCGCGGCGGGTGTGGCGCTCATTTACCAATACTGGGAGCCAATTAGCGCGTTCTTCGCCGGAGTGATGAGGGGGATTGGTTCCGCACTGGCTCCTGCGGCGCAATTTTTCGCGCCTTTTAAACCCGTATTTGACAGGGTGGGCGCGGGGATCGCCTGGCTGTATGACGCTTTTAAACAGCTGATGCAACCGATCGCGCTGACAGGAGAAGCGCTGAATAAAATTGGCGGTGCCGGGGAGTGGATAGGCAAAGCGCTGGGCGATGCCTTTATGCTGCCGCTGAAGATATTCAATGACCTGAGCAGTGGCATTATCGGCCTGATGGAAAAGCTCGGGCTTATTGATAAAAAATCGGCGGATGCGCAGGCATCACTGCGCGACCAGCCGCCAGAACAGCCGCCTTTATCTGCCCTCGGCGGTGCAGGAGAAAGCTTCCCGCAGAGTGAATTTCCTGTCGCGCTGGGCGGTGCCCGTTACAAACCGGTGACCGCCACCACCAGCAGCAGCAGCCAGCAGAACACCTTTAACAGCAGCTACGTGATTAATGTTCCTGCAGGCATGGGGGAGGCAGACGTACGCACCCTGATCGAGAATCACGAGCAGCAAACGCGTGCGCGGGCCGCTATCAGCCAGCGCAGCAGTTACCTGGGGTAATAAAGCATGATGATGATTTTAGGTATGTTCGTATTCCAGCGCCGCACCCTGCCTTTCCAGACCATGACGCATCAGAGCGCTTACCGTTGGGCGGCGGGCAGCCGTATCGGCTCGCGCCCGGCTCAGCAGTTTCTTGGCGTTGGGGATGAAAGCATCACCCTGGCAGGGGAACTGCGCCCGGAAATCACCGGGGGAGTGCCGTCACTGGCGATTTTGAAAGGCATGGCTGAGAGCGGGCGCGTCTGGCCGCTGCTCAGTGGTGAAGGGATACCTTACGGGATTTTTGTTATTGAAGCGGTGAATGGTGTCCATACCGATCTGCTGGCGAACGGAGCGGCGCAAAAAATTAGCTTTACCCTACAGCTTAAGCGCGTCGACGGTTCGCTGGATGGGCTGTATGGCGACCTGAAACAGCAGCTGGAGCAGATTTACGGCGAGGTGAGCGCTAAGGCACGCGAGCTGGCAGGGAGCCTGTTATGAATAACTCGATTCCGGTCGATATCGGCGCGCCGCTGGCGCCCGATTACCTTATTCGGCTCAATAACCGCGATATCACCGACAATCTGCGCAAGCGTCTGCTGAGTATGACGATTGATGATGCACGGGGTCTGGAAGCCGACACGCTGACGCTGTTACTGGATGACAGTGACGGCTGGCTGATGATGCCGCAGCGCGGCGCTATCCTGCGCGTGTATATCGGCTGGCAGGGAAGGCCGCTCTTCTGCAAAGGGGATTTTATCATTGATGAACTGCATCACACCGGGGCGCCCGACCGATTAACCCTGGTCGGTCGCAGCGCCAACCTGAGCGAATCACTGACGCAGAAGGCGCAGCACTCCTGGGATAAAACCACGCTGGGGCAGGTCGTCTCTGAGATAGCTGAGCGCAACAGTCTGCAGGCTAAAGTCAGCGATGGGCTGGCATCTATCAGCATTGCCCATCTCGACCAGACGGATGAGAGCGATGCCCAGTTCCTGACGAAGCTGGCGATAAACCATGGTGCTACCGTCACCGTTAAGGAGAACACCGTTCTGATGCTGCCCCGTGGCGGCAATAGAACCGCTCAGGGAACCGAGATACCACCCATCGTGTTAACGCGCAAAGAGGGCGACCAGCATGCCTGGCAGGTGGTGTCAAAGCTGCAATACAGCGGCGTCCAGACCCGCTGGCTGCAGCTTGATAAAGCCAGCAGCGGTAAGGTCAGAGTGTTTCGCGCCATCACGGATAACCAGCCGGAGCTGTTTGGCGACGGCGCTGAGCAGGACAGCCCGCTGCCGCTTTATCAGCGGGACGTTATCATCAGTGAAGTGTTCAGCACGCAGGATGAAGCAGTCAGAAAAGCAGAGGCAGAGTGGAAGGCGCGCCAGACCTTGACGGCCAGCATGAGCTTCGTCCTGGCGATGGGGATGCCTGCCCTGTTCCCGGAAACCCCGGTGCGGCTGCGGGGATTTAAAACGGTGATTGATGCGCAGCAGTGGACCGTGGTCAAAGTGGGGCATGTGATTGATAGCACAGGGTTTCGCACGACGGTAAATCTGGAAAGCTCGTGGAAAGGTGAAACCTACCAGCTCCTTATTGAAGCTGACTAGCCCACGAAGTGAAAAATTCACTTGATGATTCACTTAAAGTGAATATAATTAGTTTTATTCACACAGTGTGAGTTTAACTGACCCCACGGAGTTCACTTATGATGCCTTGCCCGATTTGCCAGCATAACAGCCACGCCCGCTCCAGCCGTATCATCAGCAGTGAGACCAAGGAGCGTTATCACCAGTGCCAGAACCTGAACTGCAGCTGCACGTTCAAGTCGATGGAGACGATCACCAGCATTGTTGCCCGCCCGCTGGACGCCAATACGCCGCCCCCGCCCGCAGCGGCGACGAAGGCGCCGACCAGCCGTCTCGGCAGTTAGATCTTGTGCTTCCCCCCAGCGGCGGGGTCACTCCCGCCCTGGCTTTTGCTGCCCCCTTTCCCGGTTTTCTGCGCTATGATGGTCCGCTTCCCCCGAGACTGCTGGCGCCCCTATGACCGATATTTCTCCGCACACTCCGATCTTCGACGGCCATAACGATCTGCTGCTGCATCTGTGGCTGCATCATCCCGATAACCCGGCTGAAGCCTTTATGCAGCAGCGCCTGAGCGGCCATCTGGATTTTGCCCGCATGCAGGCTGGCGGCTTTGCCGGGGGGCTGTTCGCCATCTTTGTACCGCCAGCCGACTACGTGGCGAAATTCCCCGCGCGCCAGGCGCAAGTTTTCGACCCGCTGGCGATTGTCGAGCAGCAGCTGCACATCCTGCAGCAGCTGGCGGCGGGATCGGCGGGGCGCGCTAAGATCTGCCGCAGCGTGGCCGAGATCGAGCGGTGCCTGGCCGACGGCGTGCTGGCGATGGTGATGCATATAGAAGGGGCGGAGGCGCTGGATGACGACTTTAGCCAGCTGGCGCGCTGGGTTGACGCCGGGCTGCGCAGCATCGGGCCATTCTGGAATACCCCCAACCGCTTTGGTTTTGGCGTCAGCGGCAGCTTTCCCGGCTCGCCGGATACCGGCGACGGGCTGACGGACGCGGGTAAGCGGCTGATCCGCGCCTGCAACCAGCAGCGGCTGATGATCGACCTGTCGCACATGAATGAAAAAGCCTTCTGGGACACGGCGCGCCTGAGCGATGCGCCGCTGGTCGCCAGCCACTCTAACGTCCACGCCCTGTGCCCGCAGCCGCGCAACCTGACCGACAGCCAGCTGGCCGCAATCGCCGACAGCGACGGGCTGGTGGGGCTGAACTTCGGCACGGCGTTTCTGCGCGCCGACGGCAAGCGCGATGGCGATATGCCGCTCAGCGTGATGGTGCAGCACCTCGACTATCTGCTGGAGAAGCTGGGGGAGGATCGCGTGGCTTTCGGTTCCGATTTTGACGGTATCAATCTGCCGGACGAGATCGGCGACGTCAGCGGCCTGCCGCGGCTGCTGGCCGCGCTGCGTGCGGCGGGTTACAGCGAAGCGCTAATCTACAAGCTGTGCCGCGCCAACTGGCTGCGCGTGCTGAGAAAAACCTGGGGCAAATAATGCCCGGATTTTGAACCAAATAGTTCAAAATAGCATAAACCGTGCAGATTTTAGGGTTGATATCGATTTATCATAGGCGCAACATCTGTGCCGCCAAATTCTTATAATTTGACAACATGCCGATCCCTTGTCGACACTGACAGGTGTGACGTCTGTTTTTTGAACACCAAGAGGATATGATTATGTGGACTAAACCAACTTTCATCGATATGCGTCTGGGCCTGGAAGTGACCTTATATATCTCCAACCGTTAAATTGCCGTCATACTTCGCACTGTAACTGCGTTAGCTTTCCTCGCCCACCCCGGTCACTTACTGATGTAAGCTCCCGGGGATGTGCTGCGTTGCTGCCTTGTTACAGCACGAATTATTTAGGCAATTGCATTGATGCCTGCGTTATTGCGGGCATTTTTAATTCCTACTCCCGGTTTCCCCATGAAAATCAAAGTTCTCGGCTCTGCGGCCGGTGGCGGCTTCCCGCAGTGGAACTGTAACTGCCGCAACTGCCAGGGCGTGCGCGATGGCAGCATCCCGGCTACGGCACGTACCCAGTCCTCGATAGCCGTCAGTGATAACGGCAGCGACTGGGTGCTGTGTAATGCGTCGCCCGATATCTGCCACCAGATCGCCGCCAATCCCGAACTCAATAAGCACGGCGCGCTGCGCGGCACGGCGATCGGCTCGATCATCCTTACCGACAGCCAGATCGACCACTGCACCGGGCTGCTTAACCTGCGCGAAGGCTGCCCGCACCAGGTGTGGTGTACGCCAGAAGTGCACGCGGACCTGACCAGCGGCTTCCCGATCTTCACCATGCTGAAGCACTGGAACGGCGGGCTGCAGCATCACGCTATTCAGCCCGGCGAGCCGTTCTCCGTGGCGGTCTGCCCGGCGCTGACCTTTACCCCGATTGCCATCCTCAGCAACGCGCCGCCCTATTCGCCGTATCGCGGGCGCCCGCTGCCTGGCCATAACATCGCGCTGATGATCGAAAACCGCGAAACCGGCAGCAAGCTGCTGTACGCACCGGGCCTCGGCGAGCCGGATGCTGCGCTGCTGGCGCTGATGGCGCAGGCCGACTGCCTGCTGATTGACGGCACGCTGTGGCAGGATAACGAGCTGGCATACACCGGCGTCGGGCGCAATACCGGGCGCGATATGGGCCACCTGGCGCTGGGCGAAGAGCAGGGGTTGATGGCGCTGCTCGCCGATCTGCCCGCCAGGCGTAAGATCCTGATCCACATTAACAACACCAATCCGATCCTTGATGAATCCTCCGCCGAGCGTGCCGCGCTAACCCGGCAGGGCATTGAGGTCAGTTTTGACGGCATGAGTATCGAACTATGAGCACTCCGACCCTGATGACCCCTGAGCAGTTTGAGCAGGCGCTGAGCGATCGCGGCGCCTGTTACCACATCCATCACCCTTTCCACATTGCCATGCACAACGGCGAAGCGACGCGTGAGCAGATCCAGGGCTGGGTGGCGAACCGCTTCTACTACCAGACCAGCATCCCGCTAAAAGATGCGGCGATCATGGCGAACTGCCCGGATCCCCTGACGCGCCGTAAATGGGTGCAGCGCATCCTCGATCACGACGGCCAGAGCGACAGCGACGGCGGTATTGAAGCCTGGCTGCGCCTGGGTGAAGCGGTAGGGCTGGATCGTGAGGTGCTGCTCTCCGGGCGCATGGTACTGCCTGGCGTGCGCTTCGCGGTGGATGCCTACGTCAACTTTGCCCGCCGCGCGGTGTGGCAGGAAGCGGCCTGCAGCTCGCTGACCGAGCTGTTCGCCCCGCAGATCCACCAGTCGCGCCTCGACAGCTGGCCGCAGCACTATCAGTGGATTGAAGAAGAGGGCTACGGCTACTTCCGTGGCCGCCTCAGCCAGGCTCGCCGCGACGTGGAGCACGGCCTGCAGCTGGCGCTGGAGTACTGCGACACGGTGGAGAAGCAGCAGCGCATGCTGGAGATCCTGCAGTTCAAGCTCGATATTCTGTGGAGCATGCTCGACGCGATGACCATGGCCTACGTCCTGCAGCGCCCACCGTATCACACCGTCACCGACCAGCCCGTCTGGCATAAAGGAGGGCTGCTGTGAGCACCCCACAAACCATCCCGATGTTCCGCCGCGGCTACCGCCTGCAGTGGGAAGAAGTGCAGGGCTGCCATGTGATCCTCTACCCGGAAGGCATGGCGAAACTCAACGACAGCGCCACCCTGATCCTTGAACTGGTGGATGGCACACGCACGCTGGCGCAGATCGTCGATGCCCTGAACGCACGCTTCCCGGAAGCGGGCGGCGTGGACGATGACGTCATCGATTTCTTCGCGGCGGCGCGCGAGCAGAAGTGGATAATTTTCCGTGAACCAGCCTGAATCCCACGTTAAGCCACCGCTGTGGCTGCTGGCGGAGCTGACTTACCGCTGCCCGCTGCAGTGCCCGTACTGCTCGAACCCGCTCGACTTTGCCCAGCAGGAGAAAGAGCTGAGCACCGAACAGTGGATCGAGGTGTTCAAACAGGCGCGCGCGATGGGCGCGGTGCAGATCGGCTTCTCCGGCGGTGAACCGCTGGTGCGTAAGGATCTGGCTGAGCTTATCAAGGCGGCGCGCGATCTCGGCTTCTACACCAACCTGATCACCTCGGGGATCGGCCTGACGCAGAAGAAGATCGACGCCTTCGCCGAGGCCGGGCTGGATCATATTCAGATCAGTTTCCAGGCCAGCGATGAAGTGCTGAATGCGGCACTGGCCGGCTCCCAAAAGGCGTTCCAGCAGAAGCTGGAGATGGCGCGTGCAGTGAAGGCCCACGGCTACCCGATGGTGCTTAACTTCGTGCTGCACCGCCACAATATCGATCAGATCGATCGCATTATCGAGCTGTGCATTGAGCTGGAAGCGGATGACGTTGAGCTGGCGACCTGCCAGTTTTACGGCTGGGCGCAGCTTAACCGCGAAGGGCTGCTGCCGACGCGTGAGCAGATTGAACGCGCTGAAGCGGTGGTGCATCGCTACCGTGAGAAGATGGCCGCCAGCGATAACCTCGCCAACCTGCTGTTTGTCACCCCGGACTACTATGAAGAGCGGCCCAAGCCGTGCATGGGCGGCTGGGGCGCGATCTTCCTCAGCGTCACGCCGGAAGGCACCGCGCTGCCGTGCCACAGCGCGCGCCAGCTGCCGGTGCAGTTTCCGTCGGTGCTGGAGCAGAGTTTGCAGGATATCTGGTTTAACTCCTTCGGCTTTAACCGCTATCGCGGCTTTGACTGGATGCCGGAGCCGTGCCGCTCCTGTTCGGAGAAGGAGAAGGACTTCGGCGGCTGCCGCTGCCAGGCGTTTATGCTGACCGGCAGCGCCGACAACACCGACCCGGTGTGCAGTAAATCGGAGCATCACCACCAAATCCTCGCCGCGCGTGAGCAGGCCAACTGCACCAATATCCAGGTGAACCAGCTGCAGTTCCGCAACCGCGCTAACTCCCAGCGGGTTAACGCGCAGCTGATCTTCAAGGGCTGACGGATGCTGCGCCTCAGTAACGGCCTGCGGGTTGAGCGGGTCAGCGACCCGCAGGCCACCCGTGCGGCGGCGCTGCTGCAGGTTGATGTCGGCAGCCACCAGGAACCGGACGCGTGGCCGGGGCTGGCACATCTGCTGGAGCATCTGCTGTTCGCCGGTAGCCGCAGCTTCAGCGGCGCGCAGCGGCTGATGAGCTGGCTGCCCGCGCAGGGTGGGCGGCTGAATGCCACCACCCAGGGCAGCAGCACGGCTTTCTTCTTCGAGTGCGCGCCCTCCCAGCTGGCAGAAGCGCTGGCGCGGCTTAGCGATATGCTGGCGGCGCCGCTGCTGGCCGAGGAGGCCATCCGCCAGGAAATCGCCACCCTCGACGCCGAGTGCCAGCTGCTGAGCAGCCATCAGGAGACGCTGTGTGAGGCGGCGCTCAGCAGCGCCTTTCAGCCGCATCCGTGGCAGCGTTTTCAGGCGGGCAATGCCCGGCATTTTGGCAGCGACATCGCGGCGCTGCTTGCCGCGCTGCGCCAGTTCCATCAGCGCTATTACCGCGCGCCGCATATGACGCTGTGGCTGCACGGGCCGCAGAGTGACGACGAGCTAGGGCAGCTGGCGCAGCATCACGCCAGCACGTTCGTCAACGAGGAGGTCGCCCTGGCGCCGCTGCCCGCGCTGCGCCTGGCTCCGCAGCGGGATATCGCCCTGCAGCTCAGCGGTGCGCCGCGCCTGCGCCTCTCATACCTGCTGGACGGGGAGTATCAACGCGAGCTGACGCTGCTGCGTCAGCTGCTGCTGGATGAAGCAGAGGGCGGGCTGATGGCCGCGCTGCGCGCCGACGATCTCGCCGATGAGGCGCGCCTGCTGCTGGCTTACCGCAGCGCTTCGCAGACGGTGGTCAGCATTGAGCTGACGCTGGTGGATCGGCAGCAGTCCGCGGCGGTGGAAGGCCGGGTGCTGCACTGGCTCCAGCAGCTCACGCAGCTCACCGCGCAGCAGCGCCAGCACGCGGCGCAGCTGGCGGATCGGCACTTTTCCCGGCTGCCGCCGATGGACCAGCTGCGCGAACGGGCGTTTGGCTTTGCGCCCGTGCAGGCAGCCGATGTGGATCTCAACGCGCTGCTGGAGGGGCTGCACCCGGCGCGCGCGACCCGCCTGCGCATCTCCGATCGGCCGCTGCCGCTGCGGGCTGCGCAGGGGTTCCCCTTACGCTACCAGTCAGGGCCGTTTAAACCGGCACGCCGCGCTGGCCCGGATCTGCGCTTCTATCCGCAGCCTGCCGGCACGGTAACGCCGACATTGCCGGTGCATCAGGCATTACTCCACCATCAGCCCGGCCCTGAGCAACCGATCCTGCTGCTCAGCCCGCTGGAGGCGCTGCCTGCGTCCTGGGGCGAGATCCTGCAGGCCAGCCTGCGATCGCTGGCGGCCAGCTGCGTGCATCAGGATGCCGCACTCAGCGTCAGCCGCCATCAGGGGCTGTGGTTGATCCAGCTCAGCGCCAGCCCGCTGCTGATGGTGAGCACGCTGAGCGATCTGATCGTCCGCCTGCGATCGCTCGCGCCGCAGGCGATCGCCCAGGGCAAACGCGCACATCAGCGCCAGCAGCAGGCACGGCATGCAGGCATTGCGGTACGTGCGCTGCTGGAGGCGTTACCGGAACTGCTGCAGGCGGCCGGTGACACTCCGGCAGGCAACATGCTGCCCCACGTTGCCTGGCAGGCCACGCTGGAAGGGGGCGACGCGGCGCTGCATCAACAGCTGGCGCAGCTGCTGAGTGCCTTCCCCGGCGCAATCAACCCGGCGGTGCGCGCCTTGGCCGAGCCCATCGCGCCGCAGCCTGAATATGCCATTGCCACCGCCAGCCCCGACGCCGCGCTGCTGCTGTTCTGCCCACTGGCAGAGAATAGCGCCGCATGCCTCGCCGCGTGGCAGCTGCTGGCGCTAATTTATCAGCCGGCTTTTTTCCAGCGCCTGCGCGTGGAGCAGAATATTGGCTATGTGGTCAGCTGTCGTTTTCAGCAGGTGGCGGGCCAGCCTGGCATCCTGTTTGCGCTGCAGTCGCCCACCTTCAGCGTGGCGCAGCTGTGGCAGTGCATTGACGAATTTTTATCGCAGATGACGCAGCAGCTGGCCGCATTGACGGCGCAGCAGCTGGCGGATAATCAGGCGGTGTTAACCGATTCGCTGCACAGCAGCAGCCAGGACGCGCTGGCGCGCAGCCTTGAGCGCTGGCAGCAGCGCCAGAGCGTTGCCGCGCCGCTGATGCAGGGCGCGATTGCCGGGCTGGACCTCGAACGGCTTCAGTATTGCCACCTGCAGCTGTGCCAGCAGCGGCAGCGCTGGTGGCGGGTGAGTAATCAGCTTAAATGAGGGGGCAGGCCATCTGATATGACCTAATGTGACGTAATTACCAGCTAAGTTTCTCGCCGCTGGCTTTTACATTTTGTTTGTACATCATATCTAAGTTGTTGTAATTACACATATCAATAGCGCCCTGGCAATAATCCGCAATCACTTTGTCCATTACTGGGCGATTTTTGGCTTGTGTCATCTGCTTGAAAGCATTGAGGTTTTGCTTTTCCATCATGCGCAACGTGGTAGGTTGGCACATATCGATACTGCCTTCACAGTAGTCTTTTTTCACTTTTGCCTGAATGTATTCAATCACTTCTTTTTTTTGGGCTTCCGACCCGTCGAAATCCATTGGATGAATAAAGGCAGCGTGCAGATTAAAAGCAGCAGTGAACAGGGCTAACCCCAGAATTTTTTTCATGAACATCTTCCATGGTTGTTAAATCATTAGCTGTGTTGCTGAATTCTAACATCAACGCAAAAAATTGTTGAATACCGAGCCTTAAACACCGCATAAAAATATTTCGGGCTTATCCCAGTCAGGCGCCACCCTTCAACACCGGTTTTCAGAGAGGGTACGCAAAATCTATATCCGTTGGTTCCCGCGCTAATCCAGGGCAAAGCGTGCACTTATCGCCTGCTGATTCCTCTTCCGCCTGCAACATTGTGTCGCGTGGATGCTGGGGGCGTTTCACCAGCTGGATATCAGCGAAGCCTCGCCGCGGGATATGACCCTGGCGCAGGCGCTGCAGCAGACCGGATAATCGGGCTGGTTTAAATATATTTTTTTCACACCGCAACCTTTGCCCAAACTCCAGCGAAACTCCAGTTAAGGTCATCAGGCACTCTGCCTTTTTTCATACTGGAGAAACAACATGCGTTACAAAACCTCGTTAAGTACGCTGGCTGCCGCAGCCGTTCTGAGCCTGACACTGCCCGTCACCTCCGCGCTCGCCGCGCTGCAGGTGGGCGAGAAAGCCCCCGATTTCAACCTGAGCGCTGCGCTGGCGGGTAAAGCCACCACCTTTAATCTGCAGCAGGCGCTGCAAAAAGGGCCGGTGGTGCTCTACTTCTTCCCGGCCGCCTTCAGCGCGGGCTGCACGCTGGAAGCGCACGCCTTTGCCGAAGCGACCGATGAGTTCAAAAAACAGGGCGCCACCGTGATTGGCGTCACCGCCGGCAACGTTGATCAGATTGCTAAATTCTCCCAGCTTGAGTGCCGCGACAAGTTCACCGTGGCCGCTGACCCGGGCGCGAAAGTGGCCGCAGAGTATAAAAGCACCATGGAGATGAAAGGCCAGACCCTCTCTGACCGTACCTCTTACGTGATTGCGCCCGATGGCAAAATCCTGCTGAGCTACACCGATAAAAACCCGGACGCGCATATCCAGAAAGCGCTGGACGCGGTGAAAAAATATCGTCAGGCCAACCCGGCTTAACTTTCTAACCTGAGTGGGTTCATCATGCTGACTGCCATCGCCGCCGCCTTCCTTGGCGGCATTATTCTCAATCTGATGCCGTGCGTGTTTCCGGTTGTCTCGCTGAAGGCGCTGAGCCTGATCCGCCACCACGACAAGCCCGCCCAGGCGCGCGCGGAAGGGCTGGCGTTTCTGGCGGGCGTGGTGGTCACCATGCTGCTGCTGGTGGGCGTACTGCTGCTGGCCCGCTCCGGCGGCTCGGCGGTGGGCTGGGGCTTCCAGCTGCAGTCGCCGCTGGTGATTGCGCTGCTGATCCTGGTGATGCTGCTGTCGGCACTGAATCTGTTCGGCCTGTTTGAAGTGGGGATGTCGGTGCAGCGCGTCGGCGAAGTGGGCAGCGGGCGCGGCGGTCTGACCGGCTCGGCGCTGACCGGGGCGCTGGCGATTATCGTCGCCACCCCGTGCAGCGCGCCGTTTATGGCCAGCGCGGTCGGCTATGCGCTGACCCAGCCGCCCGCCGTCAGCGTGGTGATCTTTATCGCGCTGGCGCTCGGTTTTGCCGCGCCCTTCACTCTGGTCTCCTTCTTCCCGCTTCTGGCACGCGTGCTGCCAAAACCGGGCACCTGGATGGTGACGCTGAAGCATGCGCTGGCTTTCCCGATGCTCGCTGCGGTGGCGTGGCTAATCTGGGTGCTGGAGCGCCAGGCGGGATCGGCGGCGCTGGCGGCGATCCTCGGCTGCTGTCTGCTGGTGAGCTTTGCCGCCTGGCTGTATGGCATGGCGCAGAAACGCCGTATGATGGGCCAGCGCCACTGGGCGCTGCACATTGCTACCGCGCTATTTATTTTGCTGGCGGTGCCGCCGCTGGCTAACCTTAAAGCGTCGGCGGATGAGCCAGGCAGCGCGCAAGCTTCTGAAGCCGCCGCCGCCGTGGCGTGGTCCCCGGCCAACGTCGATGCGATTAAAGGGCAGGGCAAACCGATCCTGGTGAACTTTACCGCGTCATGGTGCATTACCTGCCAGGTGAACGACCGCACCTCGCTGTCGACCCAGGCGGTGAAGGCGGCAATGGCGCGTACCGATACCATCTATATGGTCGCCGACTCGACGAAGTACAATCCGGACGTGGAGCAGGCGCTGAGTGATTTTGGCCGGGGTGGATTACCACTCTACGTGGTTTATCCGGCCGACGGCGGTAAGCCGGTGGTGCTGCCGCAGGTGCTGACGCCAAACATTGTGATTTCGGCGCTCGATAAAGCGACAGCCGGCGCAAAAAAAACGTAAACAGACGGGAGTAAACCTCTGCGTAATGCGATGCCTTAAGTTTCTCAGGTCAGGCAATGGCGGACACTGACGCCCGCGCGCGGTTATGGCCAGCACTCATGGCCCGTGCCCAGGCAGGCGACAGAGACGCCTATAACCAGCTGCTGAAAGCGATGGTGCCCGCCATCCGCGGCTTCGTGCGCAAAAAAATCGCCGATGAGGCGCTGATTGAGGATGTGATCCAAGAGACGTTAATGGCGATTCACCGCGTGCGTCACACCTACGATCCGCAGCGCCCGATCCTGCCGTGGGTGGCGGCGATCAGCGCGGCGCGGGCGATTGATGCGCTGCGCCAGCGCGGGCGCCGCCACGAAGTGCAGGACGACGAAGCGCTGCAGCAGCAGCCCGCCCGTGAGGGGGCTTATGTCACCACCGAGGGTGAAGAGCTGAACGGTTATCTCGGCAGCCTGCCGCTGCGCCAGCGGGAGATTGTTGAGTCCGTTCATCTGCGCGAGCAGAGCCTGGCGCAGGCGGCGGCGCAGAATAATCTGTCGGTCCCGGCGGTGAAATCACTGTTGCATCGCGCAATGCTCAACCTACGTAAATACGGAAGCGGTAATCATGAGAAATCATGACCATCTGATCGACAAACTTAGCGGCTCAGCCCGCCCGGTGAAGCGCACCTGGCCGACCGGCTGGCGCGTGGCTGCCTGGATCGCGGCGGTGCTGCCGTGCGGCACGCTCAGCAGCTGGGCGCTGCACACCCGCTTCACCGACTGGACGCAGAGCGGGGCGCTGATGGCGCTCGCCACGCTGCTGCTCTCGCTGATTATCGGCGCCAGCACAATCGCCGGGGCCTTTAACCTCAGTATCGCCGGCCGCAGGCCGCTCGGGCTGCGCTGGGCCGCGCTGCTCGCCGTGCTGTGGCTGGCGCTTAACCTGCTTAACACCGCACCCACTGCCGCCGTCCCGCAGCATGGCCGCTTCGGCGAGGGCATCCACTGCTATCTGTTTATGCTCTCCGCCAGCCTGCCGATGATCGTCATCTCCATCATCAGCCTGCAGCGCACCCGTTCGCTCTATCCACGGCAAAGCCTGGCGCTGGCCGGCTGCGGCATCGCTTTTATGTCCTCGATGCTGCTGTCGCTGTGCCATGAGATCCACCTGCACGTGCTGGACTTCGCCATGCACCTCGCGGCGGGCGTGACGATTGTGGTATTGACGGTGGTGCTGGGGAGAAGGTGGATTGGGGTGGGTGAAGTCAGTAAACCCCGTCTTTAAGAGTTTTAAGGCCTTTATCGACCCTGTGAAAACGTCAAAAAAGCCATCGTGACAGGTGGCTTAATCAGCTGATTTAAAAATAATCCCCCAAAGCTGCACGCACATTTTATCCCAGGCGGGCGATACGCGATCTGGCTTCGTCAAGGTGATGGCGCAATGCGTCAAGGCACGGGGCGAAACGGGGGGAGAAGCGGCTGCAGCCGCTGGCGGCAGCATAGAAGCTTTCGGCCAGCTCCAGCGCCTGCTGCCAGATATCCCCGCTAATCACCTGCGGCAGCGATACCGGGCGCAGCGCGTTTACGATTGCGCCCCCCGCTCTGGGGGCAAACCCCATCGGCAGCATGTCGTAGGCGGGCGCGAGGTGATAAGGGCGACCATGAACGCTGATGAACGACAGGTTTCCGTGGTGCATGTCGGTATTACCAATCAGCGTCCCGAATGCCCAAAGCCGGGCGGTGCCGGCAGCGGCTTCTGGCTGAACATGTCCTGCGGCGACAAGGCTGTTCACCAGATCGGGCCAGCCAGCCCTGGCATTGCCGACAAACTCTGCATCGAGTGCCCGCAGCGAGAAGACGCCAATACGGCCCAGTTTGCCCACGCGGTCGAAGCGGGGGATCTCAAGGAAGCGCTGACCAGCAAAATCTACGATCTCTGTTGCTACCCCAACCACTCTCAGCGCCAGGTGCTCGGCCAGCAGCAGATCGCGCCAGCGTTCGCTAACCGGGTTATCGTCCAGAGCCGAAAATTTCACTAATACGTGACCACGATCCGTATAGGTGCAGAACTTAGGCTGCTCACCGCCAGCAGATGACCCTGGCGCTTCACCGGCCCCTGCCGCCAGCGCCAGCGCGGGATACGCTATGGCGCGCTCAAGCGGGGTGGGCTCCGGCATCTCGAGGAAGCGCTCCCGCGCCTGCTCGCCAATCAGCAGATTGCCGATAGCATCATGACCCTGGGCGAGCAATGCCCTGACCACATCCGCGTCTGTCCACTGTTCTGGATTCGCGGGCAGGCCGAGTTCGGCCGCATACTTTGATGCATAGGCTCGCCCGAGGTACCCCTGCGGACGCATATCAAACAGCCACCAAGGCAGTCCGTCGCTATGAAGGCTCACGCCGTCACTCTGCATCATGACAAACCCTTCCGGACGAACCGGAATAAGCTCGCCAAGAGGCCTGACGCGCCCTCCATCGCTGATACGGTAAATGGGGGCAGATCGGAATCCGCGCCAGGCATCATGCAGGGCATACTGAATAGATGGACCCGCTCCGATTCGCACAATCTCCTCGCCGAGAGTCCGCAATGCACGGGACAGCGTTGGCTGGCTAATACCCATTATTTCAGTCAGTTGCCGGGAAGTCATCGGCCCCTGGTTGAGCAACTGGCGTATCCTGTCAGAGCGTTCTGGCATAAGGTTGAATCACTTTGTGAATAGGTAGATGAATAGATAATCTATCAGTTAAATATTAACCAGTCACTATCCGGAGAGGGCAGAGGGAGAACGGGGCGACACTTTTGCGACACTTTCTGTAGCCAACAAAAAAGCCACCCCTTTCAGGATGGCTTAATTATATGATTCTAAAGCTAAAATCTGGTGGCCCCAGCTGGACTTGAACCAGCGACCAAGCGATTATGGGTTCCTACCGGAACGACCAAAAATCAATGGATTGTATTATTTATCATTGGCATAGATTGCCATTGTTTGCCAATGATTCACCATCGTTCGCTGACCTGCCCCCAGGATTAGATACAACGCTCACTCAGTAATGTCGGATCTTTGTCCCGCTCCCCGTATGTAATCCGTTCATAATCAGGAATAACCGGAGTAGCTCATCCTTGTTATCCTCTTTTAAATAGTAAGCAAATTACTAAGCTAACTGATTCGATATGATCCGTCGTCCATTCGTGTACCATCAGTTTCAGCATCTCTTTCAAACATCATTCGGATGCTTGTTTCTAACATATCTCCATTCGCCTCAGACCTGTCTTTTCTTAAAGCTGCCTGTAGCTGTGCGATATCACCAGCACTATCACCCATTGGCCAGAGGGCCGCTCGCGCTAAGCTTCGTTTACGTGACATCAGCCCCTGGAGTAAGCAGTCGAAAGAGTGTTCCTGATAGCCAGTGTGTATTGCCATTGGCATATGAATCTGGACTGGATGCTGTTGGCCGATACGATGTACACGGTCATTACATTGCTCTTCAACAGCAGGGTTCCACCAGCGAGACAGGTGAATGACATGTGTTGCGGCAGTCAATGTTAAACCCGTTCCTGCCGCTTTAGGGCCGAGCACCAGCAAGTCGAAGCCACGATCTTGCTTAAGATGCTGCTGGAATCGGCGCACAATGATCTGACGCTTTTGAATGGGCGTAGCGCCGTTGATATGATCAATATGCTCAAGGCCGAATTCCTGGCGAGCCAGTTCCATAAATCGGAACTGCATCTTGCGGTGTTCGATGAAAACCAAAACACGCTCACCTTTTGCTTTAATACGATGCAAAATCTCAAAACATGCATTAAGACGCGCAGAGGCATCGATAAAACTTTGATTGTCGCCGCTCATTTCCATGGCCGGATGCACTGAAACACCGCGTATATGCTGCAGCATTTTGAGTGCTGCGCCAGGGCCACCCTGAGAAAGTTTTAAACGAGCCGTTTCGTAGGCAATAGCTTGTCCTTCCGGCATCAGGCGCGGATGAAGAAAGCGTGTTTTTGCAGGCAGCTCTTTCGCAACATCTTCTTTTAAACGGCGGAACGCTAAAGGTGGCAGTTGATTGCGAGGTGCAAAGACTTGTTGATACAGCTGAAGCATATTCTGTTCATCAGGTTCGCTATACAGGCTGTTGAAATTACGCAACGTATCCAGAGAACTGGGGGCCAATTGGTCCATGACCGCCCATAGATCGGTCGTGGTATTTTCAATCGGTGTGCCTGTCAGGCCAATTCGATAGTTAGCATTGACGGCGCGGGCGGCGCGAGCTCGTAGCGAGTCAGGATTTTTGACCGCCTGTATTTCATCAAATACCACGGCCGAGAAATGGATTTTCGCAAAAGAGTGCTGGTAATTAGTTAGCGTTGTATAGGTCGTTAGTATCCAGAAACGATGGCCTTTTCCTTCCTTGACTGACTCATGCAACTGCTGAAAATTCAGTAAGGTATTGCCATCTTTTGTCTCGACACCTTTAGCATCGAAATTTTTATACTGGCTTAGCGATGAACCATAGAGGCGCAGCAAATGGCCAAGTCCGTCACTATCAGTGTGCTGCCTGACCTCAGCATCCCAGTTTTCCAGCAATGATGTAGGAGCAACAATAAGTATTGGCCCGCGCTCTTTATTGCTGGCACTGCTGACGTTATTGTTCTCTTTCAACCAGCGTAGAAATGCGATGGTTTGAAGTGTCTTACCTAAGCCTTGCTCATCTGCGTTCAAAATGCCTGGCATGCCTGACTTCCATGATGAAAGCTGCAAGCTAAAGCTCTCCAACTGATGCGGTCGCAATGCTGTCTTAACTCCCGCGGGAAGTTGCTCATCAATAAATACAGGACGTTCTTTAAGGTTAGGCTGCCAGAACAGCTCCTCAAAGTTGTCTTTAGTATCCAGGATCACCGTAGCGGGAGGTAGACCATTAACCTCAGACCTATCTTCAATTTCAATTGTTTCCGCTGGACCTTCTATCTCTTTTAGGTCAGCCAAACGCTTTTCTAGCGCGTGCAATGTCTCTTCTGTGGCTTTAACAGGATGAGACGCGATCTCAACTTCATTCTGAGATGCATCTATAGCATTACGCAACTGTTCGCAGACGCTTGCCAGCGCCTGGCTATCCATCGCGGCGATAATGTTGGTCAGGGCATCAGGGATCACCTCAGGCAACCAGGCCGTTTCTCCGGTCATGGGCGTAGAAACAGCACCTTTTCGGTAATGCAAAATTCCTTTAACACGCTCGGAATATTCAACAGTTTCGACAAATGCGGGACCTGCTGCGGCTTCAATTGCTTCTTCTTCGCCTATATCGTCGAGCCCATCCAACTTGCCCGATTGTCTTAAGTATTTTTCAACAGCACTGGTAATAGCAGGTCGTGGGTTTTCAATAAAAGCGCGTCGTTTTTCAGGTGAAGACTTTTGCTTCTCCACCATGACATCAAGAATGGGACGAGCGCTGCGGTCAATGACCAGATAATTGCCTTCACCAACACGGTAAGCGGAAAGCGCACCTTGAGTTCTGACACGTTGTTGGAACCGACGTAACATTTGTTCACTTAGCTCACCTGCAGCCTCGCTAACCGCTTCTCCGCTGCTTTCCAGTTCTTCCAAGTTTTTACCGGAAAAAGGGACGATTTCGAAATCATCAGCCCCATTTGAGCTGGTGGAAATAGAAAAACGATCGGCAATGCGGACTTCTAAACCTTGCATAAAGTCGGTCAGCGAGACACGGACGGCATTGATTTCATGGCCCATCTGGACGCCAGGATCAAGGGCCTGACGGAAGCGCGCCAGCGATTCCCAGTCCGATGCTTCTCCGCCGCCTGGCGTAAAGTTTTCGGCAACCTCAACAGCCTCCATCATCCACAATGGCAACCGGCGCGACCCTTGAGATGTGGATAAAATTGACCCGGTTCGGCGTGGTATTTGGCGAACACCGTTGCGTAGCCATTCATGATGTAGGCAAAAGGTATCGCTTCCGAGTGAGCCTTCGATATCAGTTTTCAACGTCAGATCGACGAGAGGGGGTAGGCCCAGCGTCTGCGCTGTTTCGGCATCCAGTCGGCCTGCCAGATGATGACTCATTACGATGGCGTTATCACTGATGTGTAAAGGTTCACTAAATTCTTCTGCCAGCGCTTTCAGATCGGCGATAGCGAAAGCTAAGGCGCGATCGTTATGTGTCAGGCCAGACAAAGTCGCGGGCCGCTGTCTTTTAAACAGACGATTAATGAGAGTCTGTTTTTCTTCAGCAATATTGAGGGTAATCGCTTCTGCATTATGATTGAAAGCAAATGTCATGACAGATACTCAATTTGTTCACGCACTTTGTCGGTCCAGCTATAGCCGAGATGTGCAATACGAGTTATATCAGGAATATTTCTAATTAAATTTGCATTGTATTTTTCTTGAAATAAAACGGGTGCTTTTTTATCGTCGCTTCGGAAAACATGCACTTTATAACTATGGGAGCCTTCGATAACGATGCATTTGCCAATTTGTAAAATAAGTAATGAAGTGTTATCTCGATAACCTCCAGCAGTTTGATTGCCAAAGTTAAGTGTTGATGAGTCTCTCATTGAGCTTTTTATTTCTTTTGCTTTTCTGGATGCCATATCACTAAATGCTACCCAGGCCGCTGTGATTTTGCCTTCATTATAAAGCCCTAACCAAAACTTACGCCGTGGTTCCCACATATGACTGTCTTCAACTTTTGAAACCACATCCAGAAAGAACAGAATATTCTCGCGTGTCAGCCAGTTTATAATCAAATTCCGGCAAGATTCTTCTACGCTACCCCATACGCCACCGCGACTCAGGCGCGGATCTTCGTACCAGGCTACTAACGTTTCGGTCAGGTAGCGAGAAAGTTCTTCGTCGGGTTGTTTATGCAACCAGTGTGATAACAGCGCGTTGATGGCTTCCGCTGCGCCATTCATCAAAACGCCACTTCGGCCATCGGGTTTTAACCAGGCAAACAGCTTCTCAATAACAGGTCTTTCATTCAACCCAGGTGCCAGTAATGCTATATAGGCCAGATGAGCGTGCGACATTAACCCCGGATCGTGCGGGCGTGTAATACCAAACTGTTTAAGCTCCTTCCATGGCTCATCCATCTCCATCATTCTCTCTGCTAAAGCTTGATGCGCCTGGTGAGCGTTAAAGAAATCGGGTAGTTGCTCGACAATATCTTTCCACTTATCGCTCATATGTTCGCTGGCGATATCAAGGCAGTTTTTAATTTTGATTGTGTGTGCAGAGTCCGGTTCATAACTACGGATATAGGCCGATATCATTGCAGAAATAAAGGGAGCTGAATCCGTAACAATGGTTTCCCGCAGATAAAACTCTTGTAGTACAGCAAATTCTTCTTGAGTTCTGAACTCTTTATCAAACACAATCGGTGCGCCTGAACAGATAAAGGACATTTTTACATCATTCCATTCCCAGCGCTCGACATAACCAAGCAGCTTGCGTAACACTTTTTCACGATCGTGCTCGGAAATTTCTTTAACGACATCGGGCCAGCGCTCATGAACGGACTGCACCTTTACCGTTAAACCTTTTGATACAGCTATTGCTGGCTTGAAGAGGTTTACCGGCTTTAGAAAAACATCGCTTAATTTCATGGCGTATCCTTCTTCAGGGGCTCGATCAGGCGCTTGCGGATGTCTTCAATTTCCGCTGAATTGGCCGGTGTATGCATAATGATGCGGAGATCGATACGGCGATTCATCGCCATATTTTGCGGGAAGTCATTGGGCTTAACCGGACGCATTTTGCCGTAGCCCGCTACAGAAAGAACGGGTTGGCTACGCATATTAAAATGTGCGATCAGGTCTGGCGCTGCGGCAAGCATACTGGTAAACGTGGTGATGGCTCGGTTAGTCGAAAGATTCAGGTTATAAAGATCTTCGCCTTTGGAATCGGTGTGACCCTCAATCTGTACCGCTTCAATAATGGCAAACGAAGGATTGCAGCTTTTATTCCATCCGACGCTTTGGCTGAAGGTATAGCAGGGCAGCAGGGAATCGAGCGTCTTCGCCAATGCTTCGACGATTTTTCGCTTATCGTCGCTTAGCGTATAGCTATTGCTGGTAAACAAACCTTCCCCCTGAAAGCGCAGCGTGCCTTCTTCAGGAATGACATCAACCGGCAATTCAGGAAACGACTGCTTCAGATTATTGCGCAATTGATAGAGTAAGTTGAGTCGGGCAGCAGCAGCCTGCGACATATACTGTTCCAGCGGATCAAGCTGCTTTAACAACGCAATCTCAGCGCGCAAATCCACGATGGTTTTATCGCGTGTTTGTACCGCCTGTTCATACTCATCACGCGGGACAGTGTTCTTATCGTTGTAGCGGCTGGCAAAAAAAGCGAGTAGCACCATGACAATGAAAAGAAAGCTGACCGTCATATCTGTCATCGAGACAAAAACGGACTCTTCTTCCTCTTCATGTGGACGCTTACGACTGGCGTTGGCTCTCATGAGATTCGCCCTTGTTTCGGTGCGAAGTTTTCAGCCTGTTCTACAATACTCTGCATTGTGTCCAGCGCTGGCATGAGTTCCTTCTGCATGGTTTTGACATGATCGAAGAGCGTTTCAACCGATGTAGCAACTTGCTGTTGATAACTGTCGAATGCCTTGCCAAGTTTTTCGTCAATGCTATCCAGACGTTCGCCCTGACTGCGTAAAGCCGCAATCAAAGACTGAAGATTAGTTAGCGTAGATTCAACCGCTCGATGCTGCCCGCCCAACGTTTCTTGCGCAGCTGAAAGCGTCATTGCAGATTGTTCAGCATTGGTTTTTGCGGCTTGGGCGATAGCCGACAGGCTATTCTCACTGCTCTCACGCAGCTGGCGTGTGCTGACTTCTATACGCTCCATCATCGCCCGAATCGGATCGGCGGCGCTGGTCAATGTTTGGGCGGATGTGCGGAAGCTGCCTGAAGCGTTCTCCGAGGCTACAGCACCTTCTTTAATCCCATCAGAAGCTCGTCGTAATGCAGTGCTGGTTTCGGTCAGCATGCCCATTACGTCTTCCAGTTTTTCAGCGATATCAGAAAGAGGAGAAAGCAGTTCGCTGCTGGCTTTCTGGGTCATCGCCTCAGTTGCTTTGGTGATTTCACCTGCGGTATTGCCAAAAGCACCCAGCACTTGTGTTGCTGCCTGGCCAATCGCGTCGCTGGCCTTAGACGCTGATTCCGACATACGCGCCTGCGCCGCTTCAGCCCCCTGTTTCGCTGCAACTTCGAGTTCGGTACGAATACCCAAGGCGGCGGCTTTCATATCAGCAGCCGCTTCGCCCATCGCACGCGCGCCTTCACCGGTATTGTCTTTAATACCCTGCAGGGTTGAATTCATGGTTGCCAGCAGGTTTTCGGCACCCTGATTGAATGCTGACGTAGCCGTATCTGCCGTTTGCTGCATGCCATCACGCAGCGTTTCCACCGCTTGGCCTAAGCGGCCAATCGCGCTTTCCATTTCATTGCCCATTTTTCCTGAGCTTTGATCCATTCGCTCTGCCAGCAATTTGATCTGGTCTCCTGCCAGAGAAATACGTTCGCTGGCTTGTGCCAGAGCCCGTCCGACATCCTCAGAAAAGCGTGAAGAGAGGTTTTGTACCATTTCTCCCACACCATCGTTGCCCAATCGGCTGACTTGTTCGATAACCGGCGTAATTGCCGTACTAATAGACTCAGAGATCGCTTTTGGAAGGTCTTCCCGCAGCGGACGACCAATCTCAGCAGCCATTTCCAGTCCCAGCTTGCGGAAATGCTCGCGGCTCTCGATGGTGGCTTTCAACTGGCGATTAGAAAGATCTTCGAGGCTAATAAACGTCAGACGTTTTTCAATCAGGCTATTGAGGCCATGAACCGCTTTTTCTAAATGTGACGTACCGCGTCTTAAAGCTACGGTAAAGACAATCGAACAGCATAGACCGGTCAGGGACATGATGAACTTTGCAGAGGCGATGGTAAGCAACCCTTCTAACGCCGCGCTACCGCCATCATCCAGCGAGGTACTCATTGAGTTAAGCGCAGAAATGAGGCCTAGGAAGGTAAGAGACAGGCCTATAGTTACAAATAGCCCCGGAACGATACGCCAGAAACCTTGCGTAAAATGCAGGTCATCCAGATTAAAAAACTGACTGGGGCGGACCGCATTGCGTACGACAAGTATGCCATCCTGATCGTCGATCACGTGGGTTTCCCGATACTCATGCCAGGCTTCAGCCACGCTTTTTTGTTCTTCAGTTTTATCGGCTTCAGCAATGCTGGCGTCGATTTCAGCCACATGTTGGCTGAACTTATCTTCAGGCGTGTTTGCAATAATGCTGTGAATACTGCTGAGAGCATTACGGCGGCTTTTTACCAGCTTGCGCCAGCGGACAACGGCAAAGCAAAGCGTGGCAACCAGCAGGATAGTTACAAATCCTGGGGCAGCATCATTTTTTAAAACCGAAGCGATAGACAAAATGCCATTACGCACCAGCACGCCGGGAAGCAGCAGCGAATCCATTTTTTACACCATAGATAACAAGAAGAAGGGAAGTGTTTCTTTTGGGAATACTCTAATAGATTTCACTGTTCTTATCTATATGAACAGCAGGTATTTAAAAGAGATGCGAATTTTAAATATTTAATATTAATAATCAATTGGTTATTGATATTGTGCTCTTGCTATGAGTGATGCATTTAAAGGAAATCATTAGCTTTAAAGGAGGATCATGAAGTAGAGGGGAGTTTTTTAGAGGGAAATTTGTTGCTTGTGCTCACGCACATGCGCTGTATGATTTTCCCCACCTCATTTGTTGTATCTTCCGTTTGCCGTTTCGACAGGTTGTCGACCGTATATGGCAAGTAACGTATTCAACGCTTTTCCGGAATTTTATGTCTGACAATAACTTTTCGCAAACTGCTGCCTTTATCTGGTCAGTGGCTGACCTGCTTCGTGGTGATTTCAAGCGATCTCAATACGGCCGTGTGATCCTTCCATTCACGCTGCTGCGTCGTCTGGAGTGTGTGTTAGTCAAGACTAAAGACGCTGTAGTGGCCAAAGCAGAAGAATTGAAAAACAGCGCACTGCCGGAAGAAGCTAAAGAGAAATTTCTGCTGCGTGCCAGCGGTCTGACTTTCTTTAATGCCTCTGCGATGGATCTTGGCAAGATGGGGCAGGTCATGGCGATATCGAAGCTTTTAAAGGGGAGATAGGAGAGTGAGAGAAGGAGGGGATCGGATAGGGTCGCGCGACACTTTGGCGACACAAAGTTTGAGAAACAAAAAAGCCACCCCTTCAGGATGGCTTAATCGTATGATTCTAAAGCTAAAATCTGGTGGCCCCAGCTGGACTTGAACCAGCGACCAAGCGATTATGAGTACCAAACGTAACCCTCTAAAAACAATAACTTGTAAATAAAATCAGTTGTTTATAGTGCCATGTGATGTCATTCAGTGCCATGAATGACCATCTCCACCGCCATTTCATCGCCAATCTTCGCCAGAGGATTGAACCTTAAAGCCTCTTCTAAATGGTCGGGCGCGAAGTGAGCATATCGCATGGTCATTTTGATGTCAGTATGCCCCAGCACTCTTTGTAGCACTAAGATGTTGCCGCCATTCATCATGAAATGTGACGCGAAGGTGTGACGTAAAACGTGGGTTAGCTGTCCGGGAGGTAACTCGATGCCTGTCCGTTCAATGGCCGATCGGAACGCCCCGTAACAATCACTGAAAAGACGCCCCTTTGACGCGGCTAACAAATCGAATAGTTCTCTACTGATTGGAACCGTTCTGTTTTTTCTGCCCTTAGTTTTTATATATGTGATCTTAAATTTCGTCAGCTGACTACGTTTCAGTTCCTCAGCCTCAGACCATCGTGCGCCCGTTGCCAGGCAGATTTTAACAACCGTTTCTAAGTGGGGGTGTTCATGTTTGCGGCACTCCTCAAGGAGAAGTGGGATCTGCTCGCCGGTGAGGTAAGCCATCTCACTTTCTTCAGTGCGGAACGGCCTCACAGATTTTATCGGGTTATCGCCTTTCCACTCTCCCAGGCGAATGAGTTCGTTAAAGACGGCGCGGAAGTATGCCAGCTCAAGATTCAGAGTACGAGGCGCTACCTTCTTAACGCGGTTGCTGCGAGCAAAGTCACCTTTTAGTCGCCGCTCGCGATAGCGGGAAAACATCTGGGCGTCAAAGTCTCGGGCTAGCGGATTGCCCATGCACTCATAAGCGTGGTGCATAGCTTGTTGACGCCTCAGGCCGTCGCGAAGCGTGACCCCGTGCGCGTCGTACCACGCATCAATCACACCCTTTAAAGTTCGCCGATCTTCTTTGTCATCCTGCCACGGGTGCTGAACAGTATGCTGCTCGAAAGCCAAAGCCTCGCCTTTAGTGGCAAACTTTTTGCGGATCCGCTTACCCTGCGCCCCATTGGGATAAACTTCACAAATCCAGCCCCCGGCAGAGTTCTTGCGCACTGCCATCAGTTAACCTCGCTGTAAATTCCCACTACCCGCCCAAGAGTTTTAATATCCTCAACTGAGCATTCGAAAGGTACTTTTCCACCGGCAACATGCAGTCTTTTGGCTGGGAGCAGGGTCAGCTCTCTGATGCTTGTACTTCCTTCCATATCAACGAGCCATATGCCATCTGAGAGGTTGGCATTCTGATCAATGAAATGAACCTTGCCCTCGGTTCTAACGCAGATTGGTGAAGGAATTGGGTTAGTGAAGAGATGCCTGTCAATGCTCAAAATGGAATTTTCGATTAGAGAACCATCTCTAAGTGTGAACTCTTTGATACCTTCAGGGGCTTTCGCTATGGCCTCAGTTAGGAATTTTGGACCTTCCCCTGTAAGTATCCATTTGATGCTTGCCCCTGTTTCTAGCGAACACTGTATCGCGAAGTCATAAGAGATTGTGCCGCGTGAAAAGCGGTTCTGCAGGGAGCTTGGAGCAATTTTGAAGTGCCTGGCGAGCTGTATTTTCTGCGAAAAACCATACACCTCACACACCCTTTCGAGCAGTTCAACACTGTTCACTTTATCAAGAAGAGTCAATTTATCCCCTTATGGGTATTTACAGTAACTCATAAGGGTAATAGTATTCACCCCTATGGTAACCACTGATGGCATCAATTGGCATTTGTAGGCATTCAGTGGCATTTAATGGCTAATCGGGAATCATGCAATATGGCTAACGAAATTACAATCGTCAAAATCCCTCGTGAGAAGCTCTATCCAGCTGAGTTCGTAGCCCTTGAGAAGGTTTCTCTTCGAACTGTTCGTCGCTGGACTACCGGTGATAATCCTCGCCTTCCTATTGAGAAGCGCTGCATACAAAAGGGCAACAAGAAAGCCACCGGCCGTGTCCGCATTCTTTACCTGCAGTGGAAAGAAAAGCAGGTGCGAGAAGCATTGGGGCATTCGCGTTTTCAAATCGTTGTTGGCGCGTAATTCACAGTATGTGAATTTTGAGGACTGAGCATGTTTGATTATCAGGTATCCAAACAACCGCACTTTGACAACGCCTGCCGCACCTTCGGCCAGCGTCACAACATTGCGCAACTGGCGCGCCAGGTCGGGATGAATGAGCAGACGCTACGTAACAAGCTGAACCCGGATCAGGTTCACCAGCTCACGGCGATGGAAATCACCGTGATCAC
Organism: Erwinia aphidicola; assembly: GCF_024169515.1. NCBI lineage: Bacteria > Pseudomonadati > Pseudomonadota > Gammaproteobacteria > Enterobacterales > Erwiniaceae > Erwinia > Erwinia aphidicola. The sequence continues at coordinate 2,392,664 of NZ_JAMKCQ010000001.1, forward strand.
TGATGTAACTGAAGACCCAACGCTGATTGATGGCCTGCTGGCCCAAATGAAGTGCGGCCCTTCAGTACCTTTAAATGAAGTGAAGGCCGAGCGTATGACCCACTACGTTCTCCAGGCTACTGCGGAGATCGGCAAGGTGGCAGCTGCTGCAGTATCAGGTAAGAAAATGACGCCATCGTGCAAAAGCGCTTTTGTGGAAAATGTTAACGCCGGTATTCGATGCCTTTCGCTGATCGGTTTAAGCGTTCATGCCCGCGTGCAGTCTAATCCCGCTCTTGCAAACACGGTTGATGTGCTGAGTGGTCTTAGTGCGTCAATTGGTCTGAGCTGAGGTGAATATGACAATTTCTGTCGCGCCATTGCTCAAGCGCCAAAGCCCGTCTCCGTCATACGGCCACGGCTGGATCATGGGTAACGAGGGTAAGCGCTGGCACCCGAGCAACAATCAGAAAGCGCTTTTGCGTGAGCTGTCATCTGTGAAGCGCAATTTTATTCAACGTATGTCAAAAGCATGGGGTAAATAATGGCTGTCAATATTCACTCACACCTTGAAGCTGTTAAAGAGCCAATGCCTTTTGAACAGTTTCAGGCACGCCGCCGTCTGCTACGTAAAAATAATGATAATCCAGCGCTACGTTATTTTAATCGCCTGGATGATGATTTTAAGTTTGCTGTTTTGACTGTGGCTAACCGAGAAAAGCCTGCAACATTCAAGCTCGATGAAGTTGGTAAGCAATTTGAAGAATTTGACGAGGCTCGACGCCTGCTAATTATTGGAGCCATGAACAGGATTTCGCGCTGGGGAAAACTGCTACCGCGTTATCTTTCCGCCGCTGACTGCGCACTAACCGAATAACCCAAACATTAAATTAATGGCGTAAACCCGCCGGGCATCCCTTTGCCTAAATCTGGAGTTTTACTATGCAAAATATTGAAAACAAGAAAATGGTAGCCGCAGCTGATGCCGTTCTGGTGCTGCTGAATAAAGCCCGCAACGAGCAAAAGAAAGATCAGGCGCTGGTCGTTTCAATCCGTCTTGAGGCGCTGGCTATCCACGCCCAGCGCAGTGAATTGTCTGCCGTTGAGATTATCGAGCTGCTGCATCAGGAAGCAGGCCGGTTTGAAGCTGCTGCGCAGGAGTTGCACTAATGGCTGACTCAATGGATCTGGTGCAGCAACGCGTTGAGGAAAATCTCGCGCATGCTCTGGCTAAAGCCATCAAGCACCCGACCGCACCGAGTGCTTTCTTTTGTGAAGACTGTGACGCGCCGATCCCCGAAGCGCGCCGCAAAGCACTGGACGGCGTAACGCAGTGCGTCAGCTGCAAGGAAATCAGCGAGCTTAAAGCCACGCATCGCAAAGGAGCTGCGCTATGAACACTGTCTTAAAATGGGTGGGCAGCAAATCGCGCATCATGCCGGAACTGAAAAAGCACCTGCCTATGGGCCAGCGCCTGGTCGAGCCTTTCGCGGGTTCATGCTCGGTCATGATGAATACTCGCTATCAAGAGTATTTGATTGCTGACATCAATCCCGACCTGATTAACATGTATCGTCAGATTAAAGAGCATTCATCTGTATTTCTTGTGCTGGCAACGCAACTTTTCGCTGCCAATAATTCAGAGGCTGAATATTACAAAATCCGTGATGAATTTAATTCGTCGCTTGGCATGACGCTGCTTGACCGTGCTGTGTATTTTCTTTATCTGAACCGTCATGGGCATCGCGGCATGTGCCGCTATAATCGCAGCGGTGATTTCAATATTCCTTTCGGCCACTACAAAAAACCATATTTCCCGCTTGAGGAAATAAAAGCCTTTGCTGAAAAAGCGCAGCGAGCAACTTTCGTCTGTGCCGACTTCACCGAAACCCTGCGGATGGTTAAAGCCGGTGATGTGATTTATTCCGATTCCCCATATCAGGGGACTTTTAGCGATTACCATACCGAAGGGTTTAATGATGACCGACAGTGCCAGCTGGCATCGCTATTATCTGGCGTAGCACAGTCAAATCCCGTCATCGTTTCAAACAGCGATACGACCCGGACCCGCTGCCTCTATGGCGATTTTAAAATCACCCGTATCACAGCCCCGCGAAGCCTAGGAGTTGCTGCAGGAGAAGGAAGAAGCGCCGCTGAAATTATTGCGGTGTCTTTTCCAGCACACAACGTTACGTGTAACTTCAAGCATGAGGCCATAGCATGATTTATGCGTACCCGTGGAATGCTCCACGGGAAGCTATTGCTAAGCCATATCTTGCAACCGCCAATGTCCAACGCCGCGCCCAGATGTTCGCGGCGCTTTCGCATGCGCGCGATCTGCTGGAGGCGCAGCCCTTAATCATCCAGATGGATGTTAAGCGGCGCATGAATGACTTAGAAAAAAAGGAAGGTTTAGCCCGTGCCAATGCGTACCTGACAAAGACATTTGTTGAGCGCACATTGCCACGCGTTGAGCGCGTGAATACCCAGTACCAGGTCGCTGAAATGCATCCCGATATTTTTGGCAAGCTGGCGCAAATCGCTCCAGCCGGCGACCGCGGGGTGGGTGCTGCGAGCATGCTGTGGGAAATTATTCGACGGTTTAACCGCCTTGCGGATATGTCACGTGCCGACGTGGATTTACTGGCCGGTGATGTGGCTAATCTGATTATGGCTGAAATGGCGCAGGCCCATGAGCTGGTCGCCGATGAGTCGGATTATAAATACGCTTTCCAGATTTACATGACGGCAGCGGCCATCACGCGCCAGCTTAATCAGATGCCCCCACTTTGGGAAACGGTCAGTTCTAAATTTTTCTGCCCGGAGGATGTAGCCTCTGCGATTTCCCGCATGAAAACCGAGAAGTGGTGGAAAGGACGCCTGCGCCGCGTTGCTGCAGCATGGCGCGAACACCTGCAGATCGCGCTTGCCAACGTCAGCAAAAAACACACCCCTTACGCCAGTACGATGAACGTGATCGAGTGGCGCGAGCAAAAGCGCCGGACCCGTGAATTTTTGAAGGGGATGGAGCTGGAAGACGAGGACGGGAACCGCATCAGCCTGATCGATAAATATGACGGCAGCGTGGCTAATCCCGCCATTCGTCGCTGCGAGCTGATGACCAGAATTCGCGGCTTTGAAAACATCTGCAATGAGATGGGGTTCGTAGGTGAGTTCTACACCGTCACGGCTCCGTCGCGGTATCACGCCACAATTAAGACCGGCCACCGTAACCGCAAATGGAACGGGGCTAACCCCGCCGAAACTCAGCGCTATCTCTGCAACCTGTGGCAGAAGGTCCGCGCAAAGCTCCACCGCGAAGATATTCGTATTTTCGGCATTCGTGTTGCGGAGCCGCATCACGACGCGACTCCGCACTGGCATATGTTGATGTTCATGCTGCCTGAAAACGTCGACCGCGTGCGTCAGATCATCCGTGACTACGCCTACCAGGAAGACAGTGGTGAGTTGACCACAGCAAAAGCCAGAAAGGCGCGCTTTCATGCTGAGGCGATCGACCCTGAAAAGGGAAGTGCAACCGGTTATGTCGCGAAATATATCTCTAAAAATATTGATGGTTACGCGCTTGATGGCGAGCTGGACGATGAAAGCGGCAAGGCTTTGAAGGATACCGCACCAGCCGTTTCAGCCTGGGCAGCGCGCTGGCACATCCGCCAGTTTCAGTTTGTGGGCGGCGCGCCGGTGACTGTTTATCGGGAACTGCGCCGCATGGCTGACAGTGAAACAGCGCTCGGCTTGAGCGTTGAATTTGCCGCCGTCCACGATGCTGCCGATCAGGGGCAGTGGGCCGAATATGTTAACGCGCAAGGCGGTCCATTCGTGCGTCGTGACGATCTGGCTGTGCGCACCTGGTACCAGCCGGCCGACGAGCTGAACGATTACGGCGAGGAGACTTTGCGCATTAAGGGGGTTTACTCCACTGGCGTTGGTGACGACACGCCAATTCTTACCCGTCTGACGCAGTGGAAGATTGTCCCTAAAAAATCCACTGAGCAGGCTGGCGCTTCAGATGCACCGCTATCGGTTTTGTCAGTTGATTCTGCCTTTGATTTTGTTTTTGACCTTGAGGGCGCGCCCGCGTCCTCTCGGAGTTCTGTCAATAACTGTACGGGGAGATCGGGATCTGAGGATGCGTCGAAACCGGGCGGTGAGCCTCTAAAAGATTTTGAGGATATGAACAAGAGCGAGCGACGGCGTCTGCTTATGAGAATACGAGCAGAGCAACCAGCTAAGGTGGCTGGAACTTACAGGCGCGCTGAAAAAGTCGAAGTGGCATGCTCTAAAGTGATTGTTGAAATTAGAGATCTTACCGGCGAAAGCATAAGCCGGGGATTAGCAATACGCATCCTCGGAGGTACTGAGACTCTTGTAGCAGGTCAGTGGATCAGTAGTACCGCTCAGGGCGAACTTTTGCGACCTGCAAGGAGAGGCGCAGCTGCCGCCATTCTCGCAAGAGTTGATGCTTTGCAAGAGAAGTGCAGGGGAGTTTAAACCAACTGAGGTGTCGTAGGTCGTTCTTGTTGAAAGATAAAAAAACATTTCACATTCAGAGAAAGATTATATACTGTATGTATAACCAGTTGTTTTGTGTGAGGGAGGAAACATGCACGATTGCCTTTTGGAGTCGCTTAAGCTCCAGCGTATTGATTTTTTTATGAAACTTGTTGCTGCTAGTGACTGCAGTGAAGAAGAGAAAGGGTTGGCTATTCAGTGGGTTTCTGAACTCACTGATGAGTTAATGGCGAAGTTGCGAAACTATGAATACAGCCGCCAGATGAGTGAAGCTCAGTAGCAAAATGTAGAGTAACTTTCAGTCGTTGGCTAATTTTAACTCAGGACTTCATTGCGTGTAGAGTTAGTAAAGCTAATTTTTTATTGACTATCTCTACCACTCTACTTTGGCGTTCAAAGTTATGCCTTGCAAGTGCCATCAATTTGTATGGCGTTAAATTTTGGATGTGATCTGACGGTTCGTCTGAACGTTTTTTGAGCGTGACTAAGAAAAAAACATGTGCTAGCTTATAAAACATTCGGTTCATTAATGTTTTATCTTCTAGGATGGAATCTATGCTTAAAGTCAATTTTAATGTCGTGATGCAGAGTGGGCAACAAGATGTTGATATGGATTACGGTGTTGATACACTTGCAGGAACTTCAGAAGTTAGCTGTTTACTATCTGAAGGTATTCTTAATAAAAAAATAATAAAAAGACGCACAACCGTTAATGAAGTTAGGGCGGTTTTGAAGCAAAGTTTCAAAAGCTCATATGGTCAAAACTTTGAATTGATATTTAATAACGAAGAGCATATTAAAGAGCTAAAGAAAATGACTCGCACCGTATTTTCTGAAGTTATGAAATATTTCATTTCAGAGGCCCTCTATCTTGAATCTGAGCAGGTAACACCTAAAGCCGAAGAGGTGATTAATGGTCTTTCGGAAATAGAAGATGAGCTTGTTGATAGAATCAGAAATCCTTTAATAAGAATGCATCAGATTACAGCTAAAAGTGGATATGATGTAAACCTCAATTTTAGCCGTCGTGGTGGTGATTTCAGAATTGCTTCGCTCAATGTTGTTACTGCAAAAAATTTAACTGAATCAAGAATCAATAAAGCTGCAATTTTATTAAAAGCAGCGATAACTCGATATAATACTAGAACTGGTAATGGACGCTTAGTTCTACCAGGGGAAGACAAGACAGTAGCTTTTGGATTTTACGAGAGCATGAGAGATGTTTCAAGAGTGAAGAAAAGGAAGATTTCTGAAAATCTCCATTTGAATGATGGTGTGGCACAAGAGTTTTTCCAATACTTAACGCTTAATGTAAGAGAAGTGAAACTGAATAATGATGAAACTATCAAGTATCTCATTCTTGGCATTCAAGAGTAATATATGAGCTGGGGAGCAGTAGTTTCCGCGTTGTTTATCGCTATTGTCTGGGGAGGATACTTTCTCCATTTCGGCAATGGCGATTTATCCAAATCTACGGAAGTCTGGGGCCAGTTTGGTGATTACGTAGGTGGTGTGATTAACCCGATTCTGAGTTTTGTAACTATAATTTTGCTTATAAACTCTCTCAAAGAACAAAGGGTGTCCAATAAGGTTATTAAGGCAGAATCTATAAGGCAGCGCGAGTTAGAAGATTTCAAAAGGTTTGAAACAAGGTTTTTTAACCTAATTGAGTTCCAAAGGGTTGGTTTTGAATCATTTAAAATTGACTTTGCTGATAAAATCCTAAGGAGCGGTGCGGCGGTCTCATATTTGGAAGAGCTTGTCGTGGAGATGAAAAATAATGAAAATTCCAAGATTGATATAAAAAATTTTCTTGATGAAGTTGATCCTGACGATGATTTTCATTCAATGCTTCGTCGATTTTATCTCATATTGAAACTAATTGATGTTAAGCTTTCTGGTGATGAGAAAGAAGAATATTACGAGGTGTTGGTGAATTTGACTGAATCAAAGTTGCTAGCATTGATTTGTATTTTGGTTTCTTACTTTGATTGGGGTAATGCTGTTTACGTCAAAGCAAGTTCTATATTAAATAGACCAGGTCTGAAGGAATATTCTGCACTTATTGAAGTAGTTGATCATCAAGAGAATGTATGAGTTTTTGTAATCGTTTGTTGTTTTTTCATTGATAGTAATCGTAAAGGGCGCAATTAAAAGCTGTGCATGTTTAGACTGCATGATTCTGCATTCAAAATTACACGCATTTAATCCTTGAGAGGACCAGCATTGGCGCTCTTTCCGATGGTGCATGCAACTGCATTAAAAGCGCCCTATAAAGCGGGCAGGCGTGGCGGGGATAGCATTGCGCGCTGGCCCCTGTAGATGTATGGCTGAGGCGCAGCAGGCCGCACGCTGGCGGGTTATCTGGCCGTGGTCTAAATCGTGGTTGTTTAATGTAATGCGTGCAGCAGCGGCCCTCTGAGAGCGTTACAGAGGGGGCTGATTCGTGGGGAAGTTTGGTGCGGTAGGGGCTATGAAAAAAAGGGCCCGATTGCCGGGCCGTGATCGTCGTATCAGGTAGGAGTGTTGTCCAGGCTGTAGGGGCGGAACGTGATCACCTCGTCCCCGAGCCAGGTGTTAATCTCTTTCATTCGCTCCTGTAGTGGCGTAAGTTCGTTGCGAACAAACACCTGAGCCGCTTTAACTACATCGCCGAAGCCGCCCTCGTTATCCGGGATTATGCCCATCATCTGCGGTGGCACCCGATGCGCGGCCAGCAGGTCATCACGGCTGGCCTTTTTGATATTGAAAAAGTCATCTTTGGTGGCAACCTCGCTGAGCGGCAGGATCTTAATTCCGTCCGGCTTTCCGTTCGGTGCGTACATGAACAGATTACGGAAGTTGCCCACGCCTTTTGTATCTCGCATCGCCTTGCGCATTTGCTCAATATCGCTGCTGCTCTGCGCGGCGTCGGTCATATACAGGATGTAGCCCGCGTGCGCGCCGTTCTGGTAATACTTGCGGCGGTACAGCGTGGCCGCTTCATTCAGCCATGCTGAGTTAAGCGCGCTCAGGTATTCCGGCAGGCCGTAAATCTCCTGGTTAACATCAGGCTCCAGCAGCTGGAACACGCTGCCCGGTTCAAAGCGGTGCGCGTCCTTCCAGTCGTTGATAAACCAGTACACGTCAGACTCAACGCCGCGCCGGGTATATTTCGCCGGTGAACACTCCACACGGAACCCTTTGCCGAGGGCGTTTTTTCGCAGTTCCGGGAAACCGTTGCCGAAAGTCAGATAGTCCAGCATGATGCGGCTAAAATCCTGCTGGCTGAGCATCGGGTGCGGGATGTAGGTGGACAGCAGAATATTGCGCTTAACGTAAATCGGCGAGCTGTGATGCACAGCGGCGCGCAGGCTTTTCGCCAGACCATGGAAGCTCACCGGCGGCTCGTACCAGCGCCCGTTACTGATGCACTCGGCATAATCCAGAATATCGCGCTTATCCAGCACCGGGATCGGCTCGCCAAAGCTGAACGCCTCGGCCTGCTGCGCTTCTGGCTTAACTTGCTCTGACTGGTTTTGAAAAGCCTTGCGGCCCCTGCGCTTGCTCATTAGTAAAACTCCATAAAGTTTGGACTCTGACCACCGGCGGCGGCGGTCAGTGGTTCGTTTAACAGGGCGTGCATGATTGCCCAGGCGACGTCAGCGTGGCTGGCTTCCTCGCTGCGGCTTGCTTCATAGGTTGAGCGGTTGCCGCTGGCGGTCATCGTTTTGCGGATCGCCATGAAAGACTGCGTGATATCGGTATTCCCGGCGTCGTACTCCAGGCGACCGCTGGTGATCGTGTCCTTCGCTTTCAGCACCATGGCGGTTTTCACCTCCGGCGAGTAACGGATTTCACGGGCGGCGGGGAAGAACTGGCGGACCAGCTGGAAAACGCCCTGGCCGATGCCTGTGGCGTCAATACCGATGTACTCGACGGTATATTTTTCTGTCAGCTCTTTGATGGATGCGGCCTGTGCGGCAAAGTCCATGCCGCGCCACTGATGGCGCTCCAGTACGCGGAACTTACCGCCCGGCACCAGCGGCGGCGCGATAACCGCACAGCCCGCGCTGTCGCCCGTGTGTGACGGGTCGTAGCCAATCCACACCGGGCGATAGTCGAACGGGCGCAGGGCGAACACGTTAAAGTCAGTCCATTCCTCCATGCTGTCGATCATGCAGCCCTGCAGCTCCGCAAACGGGAACACGCTCGCCTCATCGTCAACAAATTCGCACATCAGCAGGTTCTGGTACTCGGACGGGCTGTATTCGAGCGACAGCTGATCCAGGTCGAACAGGTTGCAGCCGCCGGTCAGCGCATCCTCAACGGTGACAATCTGCCGCCACTGGCCGTCAGCGCACAGCGAGCCGCCGGCGAGATGGGTGTGGCTCAGGTCCAGCTCGATGCGGTCGGCGCGATTGCGCCGGCCCTTGTTGAACAGTTCGCCGGACCAGAACGGGTAGGCGCTGTGCGACAGGCTGGACGGCGTGGAGAAATACGTGGTGCGCCATTTCTTGTGCAGCGACATGCCGCTGGCGACTTTGCGCAGCTCCTGGAATTTCGGGATCCAGAAATACTCATCGAGATACAGATTGCCCGTGTAGCTCTGCGCGGTACGCACGTTTGTCCCGAGGAAAATCAGTCGCGCCCCGTTCGGCAGCACAATCGGATCGCCCTTCAGGTCAACATCGACAAGGCGGGCAAAGTCGATAATGTAGTTTTTAAAGACGTGGGCCTGCGCCTTGCTGGCCGAGAGAAAGATTTGGTTGCGGCCGGTCACCAGCGCATCGATCAGGGCTTCGCGGGCAAAGTAAAACGTCGCGCCGATCTGGCGTGACTTCAGTATGTTACGAATGCGGTGCGCCAGCCCGGCTCTATGCCAGTGCAGCTGGTACTCAAAGCAGCCATCCATAAACAGCGAGGTCAGCTTTTCCGTGGCCTCTTCGCTGAACTCGTTTTTAGACGGCGGCTGACGTTCGCCCCGGTTGCGGTTGCGCACGTTGGGATTGAGATCGGCCTCGTTGCCGCTGCTGCGGTAGCGCTCGACGCGCGCCAGCCGCTCAATCTGGCGCCCGAGTGCGTCTATCTCCTTGTAATCACTATTCCCCTTTGTCTCTTTCATGATGAGCTGAATTAACCGCGCTTCCATGCTGGCCTCAACGCGGCTGATGGGGGCAATGCTTTCCCATTCGTCGCGGAGTTTCCAACTCTGCACGGTTGGCGTTTTGATGCTGAGCGTCTCCGCTATCTGGCGCACAGAGAAGCCCTGCCAGTAAAGCAGAGCGGCCTGACGGCGCGGATCGCTGATGATGGTGCCGGGTGTCGTATTCATGGCACCAAGGCTACCGGGGCAAAAAATGGCGCGCCCGTTGTCCCTGCTTGCTGATAAGCCAGCAAGCCGGGTTTCGTTGAGTGGTGTTGTGTTCGTGGTGAAACTGACCGTGACCTGAACCAACCCACTACCGGAGCCTGATTAATGGCAACTAAAGCAAAGCGCTTTCGCATCGCAGTTGAGGGCGCAACAACAGACGGGCGCGTGATTTCCCGCGACTGGATCTCGCAGATGGCGAAAAACTACAGCCCTGTTGTGTACGGTGCGCGCATCAACATGGAACACATTCGCGGCTATGCGGCTGACAGTTCGTTTCGTCGCTTTGGCGATGTGACCGCAGTCGAAGCTGAAGAAATCGCCGACGGCCTGCTAAAAGGCAAGCTCGCGCTGTATGGCTACATCGACCCGACCGACGAACTGATCGCGATGACCAAAGCGCGTCAGAAAATCTATACCTCAATCGAAGTTAACCCTGAATTCGCCGACACCGGCGAGGCGTACCTCGTCGGCCTGGCCGTCACCGATGACCCGGCGAGCCTTGGCACGGAATACCTGAGCTTCAGCGCGACGGCAAAAGCTAACCCGCTGGCGGCTCGCAAGCAGGACAAAAACAACCTGTTTACCGCCGCTGAGGAAACGCTGATCGAATTCTTCGAAGAGGCCGACCCCGGTCCGTCACTGCGTGACCGCATCGCCGCGCTGTTCTCCGCGAAAAAGAAAGCGGATGACGTACAGAGCGCTGACGTTCACGCCGCCGTGACGCTGGTTGCCGAGCAGCTGACCGCCAGCGAGCAGGAGTCCGCTGAGGCTTTATCCGCGCTTGAGAAAAAAATCTCTGACCGCCTGGATGCGCTGGAACTGGAAACCACCACCGGGCGCGCCGAGCTGGAAAGCCTGACCAGCACGCTGTCAAAAACCGACGGCAATTTCCACAAGCGCCCACGGGCTGACGGCGGCGACAAGACCAGCGTACAAACCGACTGCTGAAGGTAGCCCCGGCCAGCAGAAAGAAAACCGAAAAACCGATTACAGGAATACCCATGCGCCAGACAACCCGCTTTAAATTTAACGCCTACCTGACCCGCCTCGCTGAACTGAACGGCGTGGATACCGGCGATATGAATAAGAAGTTCTCCGTTGAGCCTGCGGTGAGCCAGAGCCTGATGACCCGCGTACAGGAGTCGTCTGACTTTCTGACCCGCATCAATATCACCCCGGTTGTCGATATGAAGGGTGAGAAAATCGGGATCGGCGTGTCCGGCTCGATTGCCAGCACCACCGACACCTCCGGCGGTGACGAGCGCGAAACGGCTGACTTCTCCGAGCTGACGCAGGACGGCTACGAGTGCACGCAGACCAACTACGATTTCCATATTCGCTATAACCAGCTGGATCTGTGGGCGCGTTATGAAGACTTCCAGACCCGCCTGCGTGACGCGATTATCAAACGCCAGGCGCTGGATCGCATCATGGCCGGCTTCAACGGCATTGCCCGGGCGAAGACCTCCAACCGCACCACCAACCCGCTGCTGCAGGACGTGGCGACCGGCTGGCTGCAGAAATACCGCCTGCATGCTGCCGACCGCGTTATGAGCAAGGTCGTCGGCGAAGATGGCGCGCTGATTTCCGATAAGGTCCGCGTCGGCAAAGAGGGGGATTACGCCAACCTCGATGCGCTTGTGATGGACGCGACCAATACCATGATCGCGCCGTGGTATCAGGAAGACCCGGAGCTGGTCGTTATCTGCGGGCGTCAGCTGCTGGCCGATAAATATTTCCCGCTGGTGAATCAGTCACAGCCAGCCACTGAGCAGCTGGCCGCTGACGTGATTGTCAGCCAGAAGCGCATCGGTAACCTGCCGGCGATCCGCGTGCCGTACTTCCCTGCTAACGCCCTGTTTATTACCCGCCTCGATAACCTGTCGATTTACTGGCAGGAAGGGACGCACCGCCGGATGATTGTTGAAGAGGCTAAACGCGACCGCGTCGAAAATTACGAATCCATCAATGAGGATTTCGTGATCGAAGATTACGCCGCCGGTTGCCTGGTGGAAAACATCGCGCTCGGTGACTTTACGCCGGTTAAAGCCGCTGCAGCCGAGCCGGAAGCGTCAGCACCAGCCGAAACGGAAGCAGGAGAGTAACGCATGTTAAGCCCTGCCCAGCGTCACGTTATGCGCCAGCAGGCCGTCGAAGCATCGCAGCAGGCTGACGGCCCGCTGCGTCATGCTAACGGCTATGAGCGAATGCTCATAAAGCTCAATGAAGATAAGCGCCGCCTGAGCAAGACGCGCTCCAGGGAAAAAAAGGCTGAGTTAAAGCGCGAGATGCTGCCCGGCTATCTGCCGTGGGTATCTGGCGTGCTGAGCCAGGGCAAAGGCGCACAGGATGCCATCCTGATGACCGTCATGATCTGGCAGCTGGATGCCGGGGATATTCCCGGCGCGCTGGACATTGCCCGCTACGCCCTACAGTACGGGCTGGTGCCGCCCGACAAGTTCAGGCGCAACAGCACGGCTTATCTTCTCACCGAAGAGGTTGCCGATGCGGCGACCCGGTCGTGGACAGCTAAAGAGCTGGTCGATATTGACCCGCTTCTGGCAACGCTTGAGCTGACGAAATCCGAAGATATGCCGGATGAAGTGCGCGCTAAGCTGCACAAAATCACCGGCTATGTGCTTCGCGATATGGGCAGGGCTTTGGATGCAATGGAACACCTGAAACGTGCGCTGCAGCTTCACCAGGGCAGCGGCGTTAAAAAGGACATTGAGCGGCTGGCAACCGACCTTAAAAAGCAGGCGCTTGCCAGCCGTTAACAGAACGCGCCCCGCGCCGGGCGGCAGGGCGGCAATGAGCCTTTCAGGCTTCTGCGCCGCCCTCCACCGCCCACCTATTCAGAGGCAACGATGCAAACGGTAGTCATACCTCAACCGCGACCGGCCGAAAGTGCCGAGCCGCCGATTGTTAATACCTTTTTCTGGCCGGACGTCGATGTTCAGCGGCTGCGCGAAACCCTCCGCTATGAGGGGACCGTGCCAGCTGCACGGCTCCGCCAGGCGGTAAAAACGGCCATCGCGGAAGTCAACGCCGAGCTGTACGAATACCGGGCGGACCAGATGGGGGCGGGCTTTAAGCTGCTGGCCGACGTCCCCGCCGACCAGCTCGACGGCGAGAGCGAAAAGCTGACGCATTACTTCGACGCGGTGAGCCACCTGACCGCGGCAGTGATTGTTGAGCGCTACCGGGGCTATGACGCCAGCGGCACAAAAAAGGCCGAGGAAATCAAAGCCAGCGCTGACGAATACTGGCGCGACGCCCGGTTCAGCATCAGCAAAATCGCGGGTAAGCGCCCGTGCATTATCGGGCTGCTGTGATGAACGTTTTAGCGCAACAGGGCGATACCGTTGACGAGATTTGCTATCGCCACTATGGGCGCACGGATCAGGTCGTTGAGCTTGTCTATGCGGCTAATCCCGGCCTGGCCGAGAGCGGGCCGGTACTGCCGCACGGATGCGAGGTTACGCTGCCCGATTTGCCTGATTCACCGGTCGCGGGTGAAACCGTGAACCTCTGGAGTTAGCAATGGAAAAAAGCAATTCAATCATCACTTACCTGGTCGGGCTGCTCATGATGTGGTTTAGCCGCCACACGGTGCAGGACATTGCCTTTATGGTCGGCGCGTTTGTCGCCGTGGTCACGCTGGTGATCAACGTGGCGAACTTTTTTATCAACTGGCATTACCGGCGCAAAACCTTTGAGCTACAGCGCAGGAACGTGCAGGGGGTGACGCTTGAATCAGATGGCTAAACGCTGTGCCGTGGTGGCTGTACTGGCAATAGCTGCGCTTCTGCCGGAATTCAGCACGCTGAAAACCTCCGAGGCCGGGCTGAAGCTGATAGCGGATGCAGAAGGTTGCCGCACCACGCCTTACCAGTGCAGTGCCAACGTATGGACCAACGGCATCGGGCATACCGAGGGCGTGACGCCGAAAAGTGTCATCAGCGAGCGGCAGGCGGCGGTAAACCTGGTATATGACGTGATGCGCGTCGAGCGCGGCATTGATGCCTGTATGCCGGTCGCTATGCCGCCGCAGGTCTATGACGCCGTGGTGTCATTTGCTTTCAATGTCGGCGTGCGCGCCGCATGCACGTCAACCCTCGCGGCTTTCGTTAAGCGCAGCGAGTGGGCCAGCGCCTGTCACCAGTTAACCCGCTGGGTATACGTGAAGGGCGTCAAAGACAAAGGTATTGAGAACCGTCGGGCGCGTGAGCTGGCCTGGTGTTTAAAAGGAGCAGAATAATGAAGAACCAAAAGATCGCACTATTTTTCCATATTACGTTTATCGCGCTGCTGGTTGCCGGTGTGGTTAATCCGGGGTGTGTGGCGGCGTATATCGCAGGCGCATATCTCTGGCTGATGATGGCGATCACCTGGGTAATTATGCTGGCGGGTTCATTATGTTATCTGGGCGGAGAGGCTTTCGTAAAAATTGTGCACGGTAAAATCAGGCCATTTTTTATCCGTGATAAACCGGTTAACCCTTTCAGGCTTTGGGGGGTGAGGGTGTTAATCGCTGTTTCGTTCGGCTTATCAGGTTTTTACAGCACTTTAGTGGTCTACGTCATGACGATGGCTATGCATGAATGTTGCCGTTTAACTTTTGACAGGCAGCGCCCGGCGTGACCCGCTTGCTTGCGGTGTTTTTTGCCCTGGCTCTGGTGGCGCTGGCTTTCACCGGCTGGCAGCTGTCAGAGGCAAGGGGCGATCTGAGCGATGCGCAGCGCATTATCGGCACGCTTTCAGCCGGAATAGCGAGTCGTGATAAAGCCATCGCCCGTATAAATGACGAGGCACGCGAGGGGCAGAAACGCGAGGCGGCGCTGCGACTGCTGCAGGGCAGGGCCAGTACCGGCGCACTAAACCGGGAACTGCAAATACAGAGGGAAACCGATGCGAACCCATCACTACGCGGCTGGTCTGCTGCTGCTTTGCCTGACGATGTTATCAGGTTGCACAGTCGTCCCGCCTTTGCCAGTGCCAGAGATTATCTGGACTGGCTGTCCACGCGTGACAAGCTGCCCATTCCCGGCCAACAGCCTGCGGACGCAGGGCGATCTGGCGGCGGATAACCGGCAGTTAGAGGCTGCGCTCGCGTCTTGCGGGCTGCAGGTCGAGATCATCAAAGAATGCCAGGAGCAGCACGATGCTGAAACCCAAACAGTTACGCCAGGCGTTAACCGACAGCGTGCTGCTGCTGCAGCGAAGCCCTGACAGCCTGAATATGTTCATTGATAACGGGCGTATTGTGTCAACGCTCGCCAGCTCGCTGTCGTTTGAATATCAGTACCAGCTGAATCTGGTTATTACCGATTACGGTGACAATCTCGACCTGCTGACCGTGCCGCTGCTGGCGTGGCTGCGGGTGAATCAGCCAGACATTATGGCCAGTGAAGAAAAGCGCCGCACCGGGTTCACGTTTAACGCCGATATCATCAGTGATACGGCGGTAGATATCAGCATCAACCTGCAGCTGACCGAGCGGGTGATCGTTAAAGAGCAGGAGGGCGAGCTGCACGTTAACCACGTTGGTGAGCCGCCGCTGCCGGAGAATAATTCCCGCCCGTGGCAGCTGTACGTTAAAAATGAACTGGTTAGCGAGTGGCAGCTATGAATGAACTTGAACCGCTGGAAACAAAGCTCACTGCCCTACTCGCTAATCTGTCACCGGCAGCGCGTAAAAAGATGGCAACTGATATTGCGCGCAAACTGCGGGCCAGCCAGCAACATAACATCAAGCAGCAGCAGGCACCCGACGGCACGCCGTTTAAGCTGCGCAAGGCGCAAACATTACGCGACAAGAAAGGTCGCGTTAAGCGACAGATGTTCGCAAAGCTGCTTACCAGTAATTATCTCAAGACTAAAGCTTCAAATGAGGGGGCCTTGGTTGAGTTCACCGGACGCGTGCAGCACATGGCACGGGTGCATCATTACGGCCTGTTTGATAGACCTGCGCGTTGTAGCAAGGATGTTAAGTATGAATCTCGTCCCTTGCTTGGATTTAATGCAAAAAATCATACGGAAATCATAAATCTATTTTATAAATCTTTAGGAAAGGGATAAAATCATTATGCGTCTATGAGAAAAAATTCTACAAAGGGTATGTGTATGAATAACAAAATTATCGATGACAATGAAATCAACGAATGGTTTGAGTCTGAAGAAGAAATTGATGAAAAACCTATTGATAATACTCAGTTGACAATTGAAGAGAAGTTTTCCCAGTCTCAGCTTAGGGTCATAAGAACTTCAATGGATTTCACCTTGCATCATCTCAAACAATCTTTAGAGGATAAAGAGTACATAAATGCCTCCCCAAAATATCAACGCCGCCATCGTTGGGATATTAAGAAAAGATCTCAACTGATCGAGTCTTTTTTGATGAATATTCCCGTTCCTCCAGTTTTTCTTTACGAAAACAATTATAACCAATATGAAATTATGGATGGTCGCCAAAGGATTGATACCTTAAGGAGTTTTATGAATAATGAATTTCCATTAAGGGGGCTGGAATTTTGGAAAGAGCTTGAGGCTAAACGACACCATGACTTACCACAAATTATTCAGCGAGGTCTTGCAAGAAGGACTATTAATGCAGTTGTGTTATTAGCGGAGACTATGAAAGATAGCAATGACGATATGGATATAAGGAAGATACTTTTTAAAAGGTTGAATACTGGTGGTGTTCAATTAAATCCTCAAGAGTTAAGGAACGCTCTCTATCCTGGTGATTTTAATGAACTAGTGTCAAAGTTATCCCGTTATCCTACATTTACAGAAGCATGGGGGATTCCGGACTCCAATAGTGATGAAAACAATGAATTATCACAAAAGTTAATAAAAAACACTCTTTTTAAGAGCATGGCTGATTGTGAACTTGTACTTAGATACTTTGCTATTAAAAGAATTATTACAGAAAATGCCAAAGGATCACTAAGGAGTATCTTAGATAGAACGGCTAAACAATATCAATTTTTAGATATTGCTGAAATAAAAAGACACGAAGAAGATTTCAAAAAAACAATAGATGGTCTATATGATATTTTTCAAGAGGAATTATTTATAATGCCTTCGACTGGAAAGTTAAGTAGGCCACTATATGATGCATTTATGGTTGCATATAGCAATTTAAACATTTCAGAAATCGGTGCTCCAGATGATATCAAAAGAGTAATTCACTCTGTTCAACCAGGAGCTAAAGAGTATGATATCCTGACTGGTAAAGGGAATACGACTGAGTCTATAAGAGAGCGAATTGACCTCGCTACTGAAATTCTTAAGTCTTAAGGTGCCGCCATGTACACTACATTAGAAGATTTTCATGGTGACATTGCAAAAGCGAAATCATTATTACAAATGACTGTTCTCTTAAAGGATTTTTCTGGAGTGAGCTTTGTTGGTGAGAGTCTTTCTTCCGAACTGAGCCATGAAAAAAAAACAGGAAATTCAGATGGTGATCCTGTAAATAATGCTGATGCTGGGTTATTGAATAAGATTGATTCGCTGTATTCTTGTTCAAGAAACAACCATTCCAACTTAACTATTCTCAATGGCACTCTTTTGCTTTTTATTTCAGGTAGATTCGAGTCGTTTGTTCGTGAAACATTTGAAGAACTATGTAAAAATATCGTTGACATGTCTGAGAGATATTGTTATCTGCCAAAAGAAATGAGAGTGAATTTGATAAAATTCACATCGGAAGTCATCTCCAATCCCAGAAAATATGGACATGCTGATGGTGGGGTTAAGTCCTTTGTAAGAATTCTGTCAAAAAACTTAATTGATGATGAAGACTTGGCTGAGGTAAATCACCAATGTTTATCAGTGACCCATGAGAACATGCGGGCAGAGATTTTATCAGATTTATTTAAAAGAGTTGGGGTGAATGATATCTGGGAGAGAGTTTCTCAACAGTCTCAGATGCAAGTCCACTTCGGAACAGGCGAAGCCTCGGCTGCCAAATCGAAAGCAGAAAAACTGCTGAACGATATTATGACTACAAGGAATCACATCGCTCACCCATCGAGAAGTGTGACATGGCCTGATGCCGAGTTTATTAATGGCGCGCTGAATTTTTTAGAAACCTTAAGTAGTGTTCTGATTGATTCTCTTAATGCATCTGAGTTTGAGGTGAGATCTAAAATAGAATCATCACGCAATAGAAACGGCAGTTGAATGTTATGACATGTTAAATTGGTTCTAAAATGATCGAACAGGAAATCACTCACCACCTCGCCCTGTGATCTTCTTGCCTGTCTGCCATCGGGCGGCACTTCGTTGCTGCCCGACCTTCCTGCAGTGAAACTTGCCGCATGAACGCACAACTCAGCGACACCCTGCGCCTGCTGCGCAACCTGATCCGTATCGGCACCGTGTCCGCCGTCAATCTCGACGGCGGCACCTGTCGCGTGGATACCGGAAACAACACCACTGACTGGCTGCACTGGCTGACCGCCCGCGCCGGAAGAACACGCTCCTGGAATGCCCCGTCGGTGGGCGAGCAGGTGCTGGTTTTATGCCTTGGCGGCGAACTGAATACAGGCTTTGTCATGCCCGCCGTTTTCTCTGATGACAACCCGGCCCCGTCTGCCTCGGCTGATGCGCTTCACTGGGCATTTCCCGATGGCGCGGTGATCGAGTACGAACCCGCCACCGGCGCGCTGACCGCTACCGGGATGAAAACCGCCACGGTTGAGGCGGCGGATTCAGTCACGGTGAAAACCACCAAGGTGCTGGTCAACGCCAGCGAAAAAATCACCCTCGACAGCCCGCTGGTTGAATGCACCCAAAAGCTCAAAGCAGCCACGTTTGAGCTGACCGGCGGCGGCTCCATGAAAGGCAATATTACCCACAGCGGCGGCAGCCTCACATCTAATGGTGTTGTGTCACACAGCCACACACACGGCGGCATCGAGCGCGGCGGAAGCAGTACGGACGGGCCAAAATGACAGCGGCTAAATACAGCGGTATGAACCGCGATACGGGCGTGCAGGTTGCTGATATCGAACACATCCGGCAGAGCGTGCGCGACATTCTTACCACGCCGGTGGGTTCCCGCGTCATGCGGCGCAGCTATGGCTCGCTGCTGTCGGCGCTGATTGACCAGCCCAACAACAACGCGCTGCGTCTGCAAATTATGTCGGCCAGCTACATGGCGATCCTGCAGTGGGAACCGCGGGTAAAGCTGACCGCTATTGACTACATCCCGGATTTCAACGGCGGGATGGTCGTGGAGATCACCGGTGAGCGCACCGACGCGCTGCAAAACTTTTCCCTTACCGTTCCCGTGAGCTAACCCTATGGCAACTATTGACCTGAGCCAGCTGCCCGCGCCTGACGTGGTGGAAACGCTGGATTATGAAACTCTTTTGGCCGAGCGCAAAGCCACGCTGATTTCGCTGTACCCGGCAGATCAGCAGGAGGCGGTCGCCCGCACCCTGTCCCTTGAATCGGAACCCATCGTTAAGCTTCTGCAGGAGAACGCTTATCGCGAGGTCATTCTGCGCCAGCGTATTAATGAGGCGGCAGAGGCCAACATGGTCGCCTGGGCAAGCGGCGCGGACCTTGACCAGCTCGGTGCGAATAACGGCGTCGTGCGTCTGACGCTGACTGCAGCAGATGACAGCGCAATCCCGCCCGTCGCCGCCGTGATGGAAAGTGATGATGATTTCCGGCTGCGCGTAGCCTCGGCGTTTGAAGGGCTGAGTGTGGCCGGTCCGACCGGCGCGTATGAGTTCCATGCCAAAAGCGCCGACGGACGCGTATCAGACGCCACGGCGATCAGCCCGTCGCCCGCCTGCGTCACCGTCACAGTGCTTTCCCGTGAGGGTGACGGCGTGGCCGCTGCTGGCCTGCTGTCCGTGGTGGATGCCGCGCTGAATGACGAGAACGTGCGCCCGGTAGCCGACCGCTTAACCGTTCAGTCAGCCGCGATTGTTAACTACAGCGTGGACGCCGTGCTGTACATCTATCCGGGGCCGGAAGCCGAGCCGGTGCGCGCCGCAGCCGAGGCAAAGCTCCGGGCGTTTGTCTCCGCGCAGCGCCGCCTCGGGCGCGATATCCGTCAGTCAGCGCTGTATGCCGCGCTTCACGTTGAGGGCGTGCAGCGGGTGCAGCTGAACGCACCGACGCAGGATGTGGTGCTGGATAAAACCCAGGCCGGCTACTGCACCGGCTACACCATCACCGTCGGGGGTTCCGATGAGTGATCGCCTGTTGCCCACGGGTTCCTCCGTGCTGGAGGTGGCGGCGGCAGAAGCCTGCGCCGCGATTGAGAAAACCCCCGTACCGCTGCGCAAGCTGTGGAATCCGGCGACCTGTCCGGTTGAGCTGCTGCCCTATCTCGCCTGGGCGTGGTCGGTTGACCGCTGGGATGCAGGCTGGAGTGAGACGACCAAGCGCAGCGTGGTTGCGTCATCTGCGGCCCTGCACCGCCATAAGGGCACTCTCGGGGCAGTGCGTCGGGTAGTGGAGCCGCTGGGCTATCTGATTACCGTCACTGAATGGTGGCAGACCGGCGACGCGCCGGGCACGTTCAGGCTTGAGATAGGCGTGCTTGAATCGGGCATCGACGAAAAGATGTATCTCGAAATGGAGCGCATGATTGCTGATGCGAGGCCCGTCAGCCGTCACCTTATCGGCCTTACCATCACGCAGGATATTCAGGGCGTGATTTATATTGGCGCTGCGCAGTATGACGCAGAGACAACCACTATTTATCCGGGTTAATTATGGCGCAGAAATATCAGTCAATCGTCACCCTGACCGGGCAGGCGCGTATCGCAGCTGCTGTTCAGGGGAGTAGCAAGGCAGACATCACCACTATGGTTGTGGGAGACGGCAACGGCGCACCAACTACCCCCAGCGCTTCACAGACGCATCTCGTTAATGAGGTGTGGCGGGTCAAACTCAACTCGCTGAAGGTGGACGCCAAAAATAAGAACTGGCTGATCGCCGAGGCTATCGCTCCTGCCAGCGTCGGGGGCTTCTGGATGCGTGAGCTGGGTTTACTGGCATCTGACGGTTCACTGATGGCCGTGTGTAACATGGCGGAAACCTATAAGCCGACCCTTGAGCAGGGATCGGGGCGTACCCAGACGCTGCGCATGGTGCTGAGCGTGACGGATACCAGCGCCGTAACACTGCTGATTGATGACAGCATTTCGCTGGCGACAGAGGAGTATGTTAATGACCGGCTGGCAGAGCACGAGCTGTCGCGTAATCATCCTGACGCGACGCTGAGCGAGAGGGGCTTCGCCATCCTCAGCAGCATTATCAGCGAAGATGAAACCCGCGCCGCCACGCCAAAGGCAGTAAAGGCCGCTAACGATAATGCTAATGGCCGCGTGCCTGCCTCTCGCAAGGTAAACGGGCTGGCCCTGACGGCAGATATCAACCTCGGGGCGGCGAGTGTCGGGGCGTACACCAAAGCCGAGACGGATACACAGGTCGCTGTGGCAAAGGCTGCTGCGGATAACGCCAACGCCAACGCTAACGGGCGGGTTCCTGCCTCACGCAAGGTAAACGGGCTGGCCCTGACGGCAGATATCAACCTCGGGGCGGCGAGTGTCGGGGCGTATACCAAGGCTGAGACGGAAACGCGTGTTGCGACGGCGAAGACTGCTGCAGACAATGCCAATACCAATGCTAACGGGCGAGTACCATCGGCCCGTAAGGTAAATGGCAGGGAATTATCTGCTGATATTGAGATCACCGCTGGCGATGTGGGTGCCATTCCCGATGGCTCAATCTTTGGCGGGCCGAATGCGCCTGCGTGGGATGCTAAAAGCGGAATGTATAACCTGTCACTGGACGGTGCATCACAGATGATATTTCATCTGAATCAGGGAGTGGGCAGCTGTCCGGCAGCACAGATTAAGTTTGATTATAAAAATCGTGGCATCTGGTATCGAACTGCCCGCGATAAATTTGGATTTGAGGCTGACTGGTCTGGGTTTTATACAACGACTAATAAACCTTCTGCTGGTGATGTTGGGGCGTTGTCCTTAGCTGGCGGTACTATGGGTGGCAGTATCACGGGAGTTTATACAGAAAGTTCGGCTTGGGCGGATCAATACCGCACAAAAGCACCTTTTTTTGACGACTACGCATCAACAGCAGGAAGCGCTTATCGCCCCATTATTAAGCAACGAGCAACGACAACCGGGAATTCCTGGGCATTTTCGATGGGCACTCTACTTAGTGGCGGAGCGCTTAGCTGGCATCTGCATATTCGTGGTTCGTCTGGATTGGATATTAATCACCGATGGGCAACTGACGGAAATTACTATGCGGCGAATCAGCTAATTCCGGCTAGCTATACCAATTTTGATGCCCGCTACCAGCCAAAAAACACCGCTTCAATTTCAACTGCTGGAGGGTGGCAGCAGGATAGTACGACCGGTCTGATAATTCAGATGGGAACCGTAAGCCGAACTGGCTACAGTACAGCCGTAAATTTTCCTAAAGCATTCCCTAATTTCTGCATGGGCGTCCTGCTTACACTTAGCGATGCCGGCACCGGTAGACTTGACGACTCATTAAGCAACATCAGATCGTTAAGCCACAGTAAAACGGGTTTTACGTATGGTTCGAACGGCGACCCGGAGAAAAAGGCATTCTGGGTGGCATTTGGTAAATAGGATACAAAATGAAAGACAAATATTTCTGGAGTGCTAAAGAAAACGGCTTTTATCCTGAATCAATGAAAGAACTTTATGAAACCAGCCGTGATGGCTGGCCGGAGGACGCCGTTGAAATCAGCGCTGAAGACTACAATGCTCTGTTTGCCGGCCAGTCAGCGGGTAAAGTCATTACGCCTGGGGATAATGGACGTCCAGTGCTGACGGACCCGCCACCGCCTACAAATGAACAATTGGTAGCGCAGGCAAATTCCCGCATTAAATCGTTAATGGCCCAGGCAACTACGGCTATCGCGCCATTACAGGATGCTGAAGATCTCGGAATACAGACTGATGAAGAGGCCGCAATGTTAAAGGCCTGGAAAACTTACCGCGTCCTGCTCAGCCGAGTTAAACCTGAAGATGAAAAGATAAACTGGCCTGAAATGCCCCAAGTTCCACAATAGCTGCCACAATGCTTGCTGGTTGAAGAGCAAGCCGCAACAGCATGCATCCCCTCGCATGAGCTGACAATCTGAGCGCACCCTTAATTTGGAGTGCTACAGATGGCAGATTATCACCATGGTGTCCGTGTCGTCGAAATCAACGACGGCACGCGCACTATCTCCACCGTTTCCACCGCGATTGTCGGCATGGTTTGCACCGCAGAAGACGCCGACGCCGCGACCTTTCCCCTTAACACCCCGGTCCTGCTGACCAACGTACAGGGCGCAATCGCTAAAGCCGGTAAAAAAGGCACCCTGGCGGCTTCGCTGCAGGCCATTGCCGACCAGTCAAAGCCCGTCACCGTAGTGGTGCGCGTGGCCGAGGGCGCGACGGAAGCCGAAACGATTTCAAACATCATCGGCACCACCGACGAAAACGGCCAGTACACCGGCATGAAAGCGCTGCTGAGCGCGCAGACGCAGCTCGACGTTAAGCCGCGCATTCTCGGCGTGCCGGGCCTCGACTCGCTGGAGGTGGCGACGGCGCTTGCCAGCATCTGTCAGCAGCTGCGCGCGTTTGGCTACGTGTCCGCGCACGGCTGCAAAACCATTTCCGAGGCAATGCTCTATCGCGAGAACTTCAGCCAGCGCGAGCTGATGGTTATCTGGCCCGATTTTATCGCCTGGAACACCACGGCCAACCAATCAGAAACCGCCTACGCCACCGCCCGCGCCCTCGGCCTGCGCGCCAAAATCGACAACGACACCGGCTGGCATAAAACCCTGTCAAACGTTGGCGTCAACGGCGTGACCGGGATTTCCGCGTCGGTGTTTTGGGATCTGCAGCAGGTCGGGACCGATGCGGACCTGCTGAATCAGGCATGTGTCACCACGCTAATTCGCAAGGACGGTTTCCGCTTCTGGGGTAACCGCACCTGCAGCGACGATCCGCTGTTCGCGTTTGAGAACTACACGCGCACCGCGCAGGTGCTGGCCGATACCATGGCCGAGGCGCACATGTGGGCCAACGACAAGCCGCTGACGCCGGTGCTGGTGAAGGACATTATCTCCGGCATTAACGCGAAGTTTCGCGAGCTTGTCAGCGCCGGTTATCTGCTGGGCGCGACCGCCTGGTATGACGACACTGCGAACGATAAAGACACCCTGAAAGCGGGCAAGCTCTTTATTGATTACGACTATACCCCCGTGCCGCCGCTGGAAGATTTAACCCTGCGTCAGCGCATCACCGACAGCTATCTGGCGAACTTCGCCGCGTCCGTTAACAGCTAAGGAGCCGGATAAATGGCACTACCTCGCAAACTGAAGGGGCTGAACCTCTTCAATGATTCCAACAGCTATCAGGGCGTCGTCACCGCCGTCACGCTGCCTAAGCTGTCGCGCAAGCTGGACACCTATCGCGGTGGAGGCATGAACGGTGCGGGCTTTATCGATAACGGCCTGGACGATGACGCGCTCGACATGGAATGGACCATCGGCGGCGTCGACGATCTGGTGCTGTCACAGTGGGGCGGCAGTGCCGTACCGCTGCGCTTTACCGGCTCCTACCAGCGCGACGACACCGAGGAGGAAATTGCGGTCGAGATCGAGGTGCGCGGTCGTCATCAGGCGTTTGACTTTGGCGAAGCCAAGCAGGGCGAAGACACCGAAACCAAAATCACCACCAAAAACACCTATTTTAAACTCACCTGGAACGGTAAAGAGCTGATCGAGATCGACACCGTGAACATGGTTGAAAAGGTGAACGGCGTTGACCGCCTTGAGCAGCGCCGCAAAAACCTCGGCCTGATGTAATCCTGACGCCAGCGCCCGGCGCTGGCCCTTACCCCTTCTGAGCAGAGATAAATTAAATGGAACAGAAAGAAAACGTTGTTGTACTGGCCTCACCCGTTAAGCGCGGTGAAACCGAAATCAGCCAGGTGGAACTGATCAAGCCTAACGCCGGTGCGCTGCGCGGCGTGCGCCTGTCGGACCTTGCCGGGTCGGACGTTGACGCGCTGCTGATGGTGCTGCCGCGCATTTCGCAGCCCGCGCTGACTAAGGCTGAGTGCCTGAATCTGGCGCCGGAAGACCTGATCTCGATGGCCGGGGCGGTGATCGGTTTTTTGTCGCCGAAATCGGACGAGTAGACTGGCCCGCAAAGCTGACCGTCAATGACCTGATGGCCGACATTGCCACCATTTTTCACTGGCCCCCCTCTGAAATGTACGTCATGCCGCTGGCCGAGTTGCTCGGCTGGCGGCATCAGGCCATGATCCGCAGCGGAGTAAACCCCGATGAGTAACAACCTCAAGCTGCAGGTGATGCTGAAAGCCGTTGATCAGGCGTCCCGCCCTTTTAAAGCCATCCAGGCCGAAACTAAACAGCTCTCCGGCAGCATCCGCGAAACCCAGGCCAACATTAAAGCGCTGGATGCGCAGGCGGCGAAGATTGACGGATTTCGCAAGACCAGCAGCCAGCTGGCCGTCACGCAGCAGTCGCTGAAAAGCGCGAAGGAAGAAGCCGCCGCGCTGGCGGTTCAGTTTCGTAACACCGAGCGGCCCACCACGCAACAGGCCAGGGCGCTGGAGAATGCGCGCAAGGCCGCGTCCGAACTGCAGACTAAAAGCAACGCCCTGCGCCTGTCTGTGCAGCAGCAGCGCGAAGCGCTCAATGCCGCAGGTATCTCCACCAAAATCCTGAGCAGCGAGCAGCAGCGCCTGAAAACCAGTTCGGCGCAGGCCACCGTCAGCCTGAGCAGGCAGAAGCAGGAGCTGCAGCGCCTGAGCCAGAAGCAGGAGCAACTTAACCGCGTGAGCGAGCGCTACCGCAAGGGGCAAGAGCTGTCATCGAAGGTGCGCAACGGCGGCGCTGCAGCGCTGGGCGCGGCCACGGTCGGCACGATGGCCGGGGTGGCAGTGCTGCGACCGGGCTATGACTTCGCGCTGGCAAACTCCACCCTTGAGGCAACGCTCGGCCTCGATAAGAACTCCGCCGAGTTCCAGTCGCTGCGCACGCAGTCGCGCAGCATCGGGGATAACACGGCGGCATCCGCCAACGATGCGGCGCAGGCGCAGATCATCATCGCCAAGGCTGGCGGCAGCGTGGACGATATCAAGGCGGCAACGCCGGTTACGCTCAACATGGCGCTGGCGAACAACCGCACGATGGAAGAAAGCGCCGCGCTGCTGATGAGCACCAAAAACGCCTTTGGCCTGGCTAACGATCAGGTGGCGCACATCGGCGACGTCATCAGCTCGACAATGAACAAAACCGCCGCCGACTTTGACGGACTGAGCGATGCGCTGACCTACATCGCACCGGTGGCGAAAAATGCGGGCGTCAGCATCGAGCAGACCACGGCCATGATCGGTGCGCTGGCACAGAACGGCACTAAGGGCAGCATGGCCGGGACGGGCGTGCGCGCCATGCTGCTGCGCGTGCAGGCACCGACCGGCGCAGCCTTTAAGGCGATCAAAGAGCTGGGCGTGAAAACCTCGGACAGCAAGGGCAACATGCGTCCGTTCTTCACCGTGCTGAAGGAGATGCAGCAGTCGTTTGAAAAGAACCGTCTCGGCTCGGCGCAGCAGGCTGAATACCTGAAAACCATCTTCGGCGAAGAAGCGGCATCGTCGGCAGTGACGCTGATGAAAG
Organism: Erwinia aphidicola; assembly: GCF_024169515.1. Lineage (NCBI taxonomy): Bacteria > Pseudomonadati > Pseudomonadota > Gammaproteobacteria > Enterobacterales > Erwiniaceae > Erwinia > Erwinia aphidicola. The sequence continues at coordinate 2,419,264 of NZ_JAMKCQ010000001.1, forward strand.
CGGCCTCAAGCGGCATGCTGGACGACCTGACCAAAACCTTTAAAGGCTCCGACGGCAGCACAGAAAAGCTGGTGAAGGTACAGCAGGACAATCTCGGCGGCGACTTCAAAGAGTTCCAGTCCGCATGGGAGGCGGTCGGTACTGACCTGTTCGACGGGCTGGACAGTTCGCTGCGATCCCTGACGCAGAGCGCCACGAAATTCCTGCTGACCGTCGACGGCTGGATTAAAAAAAATCCCGAACTGGCGGGCGGGCTGGCAAAAGCCGCCGTTGCCGGGACGGTTATCCTTGGCGTGCTGGGGGCGGTCGGGCTGGCGTCGTGGCCGGTTGTGTCGGGTATCAATGCCATCCTCGGCGGTGCCGGAAAGCTCCGCATTGCTTTTGCGGTTGCGGGTGAAGCTATCACCGCCGCGCTCGGGGCTGTCACCCTACCGGTGGCGCTGATTGGTATTGCCATCGTCGCTGGTGCGCTGCTAATCCGTAAATACTGGGAGCCTATCAAGGCATTTATTGCCGGTGCTGCCGAAGGGTTTACCGCCGCAATGGGGCCAATCACGGACGCCTTTGCCCCGCTTAAGCCCGTGTTTGACTGGCTGGGCGACAAACTCGGCTGGGTATGGGACAAGTTCAAGGGGCTGATTGAGCCAGTGAAGTCAACGCAGGCCGAGCTGAAAGCGGCCGGTGATATGGGCAAGCAGTTTGGTGAACTGCTCGCGGCGGGCATTAAGTTCGTGCTGTCGCCATTAACCGAGCTGCAGAACGGGATTGACTGGGTGCTAAAAAAGCTCGGCGTTATCGACGACAAGTCGAAATCCCTCAAGGATAAAATCCCTCACCCCGACGACAACGCCGGGGGCGATGTGGGGTTTGTTTATCCCGGTATGCAGTACAACATGGCTAGCGCGGGTAATTATCGGCCCGTGACCGCGCCCGCCGCAGGCGGCTACACCGACAACAGCCAAAACCACAGCACATATGAGATCAACATGCACCCGGGCATGAGTAAAGACGATGCGCTGGCGCTGATAGCGCAGGACAGGGAGCGGCAGGCACGCGCCAGGCGGGCGCAGCAGCAGAGCAAAATGGGATGGGAGGATTAAACCATGATGATGATTTACGGGCTGATCCCGTTTATGCGTCAGACGCTGCCTTACAGCGAGATGCAGCAGAACGTTGATTATCGCTGGCCCACTAACAGCCGCATCGGACAGCGCGCCTCGGCGCAGTTTATCGGGCCAGGCGATGACAAGATCACGCTGTCGGGTGAGCTGCGCCCGGAAATCACCGGCGGCGCAATTTCCATGCTGACCATGAAGCTGCTGGCCGACGAGGGGCGCGCCTGGCCGCTTATAGGCGGAAACGGGACGATTTACGGGATGTACGTCATTGAAAACTACTCGTCGACCAGCAGCGAGTTTTATTCCGATGGCAGCGCCAGAAAAATCATGTTTTCCCTGAGCCTGCTGCGCGTCGATGAAACCCTGACCTCGATGTTTGGCGACATGAAAAAACAGGCTGACGGGATGATGACCGGGGTAGGTAACCTGCCGGGCCAAATCACCTCGGCAATGGACGGCATCAGGACGGCGGCGGGCGGCGTGCTGGGTTCCGTGGGAGGGCTGATCGGATGACCGTGATTAACAGCCTGGCGATGCCTGCCGGGACGATGAGAACCCCGGATTTCATGATTAGGGTTAACTCGGAGAACGTGACGGCCAATATCAGCCCGCGCCTGATATCGCTGACAATGACGGATAACCGCGGCTTTGAGGCAGACCAGCTCGACATTGAGCTGGATGACTCCGACGGACAGCTGGCGATGCCGGTGCGCGGCGCGGTGATCTCTCTGTTTCTCGGCTGGAAGGGCCAGCCGCTGACGGGCAAAGGGGATTTCACCGTTGATGAAGTGGAGCATCACGGCGCGCCGGATACCATGACGATTAGAGCACGCAGTGCGGATTTTCGCGGCACGCTCAACTCCCGGCGCGAAGTGTCCTATCACGACACCACGCTGGGCGCGGTGATCAGGCAGGTAGCCGAGCGCAACAAGCTGCAGCCGATGATTGCCGAGGCGTTTGCGTCCGTGCCGGTCACGCACATCGACCAGACTCAGGAAACCGACGCGGCATTTATGACGCGGATTGCCACGCTTAACGGCGCGGTGGCCGCCATCAAGGCCGGGCGGCTGCTGTTCATCAAGCCGGGGGGCGGCGTTACCGCTGCGGGGAAGCCGATCCCACAGATGACTATCACCCGCCAGGACGGTGACCGGCACAGCTTCAGCATTGCTGATCGTGGGGCTTACACCGGGGTGACGGCCAGCTGGCTGCATACCAAAGAGCCGAAGCCGAAAAAGGTCAAAGTACAGCGGAAACCCAAAGAGCGGCACCTGCGCGCACTGGAGCACCCGGCGGCGAAGAAACGCAAAGCGGCGGCAGCGAAAACGCCCGAGACAAAAGAGGGGGATTATCTGGCCGGCAGTGAGGATAACGTGTTTGCGATCACCACGGTCTATGCCACGAAAGCCGCCGCTATGCGCGCGGCACAGGCGAAGTGGAACAAACTGCAGCGCGGCGTTGCTGAGTTCTCTCTGACGCTGGCAATGGGCCGCGCCGACCTGTTCCCCGAGACGCCAGTGCAGGTCAGCGGCTTTAAGTCGGTGATCGATGCGCAGCCTTGGATTATCAGTAAGGTAACTCACAATTTGGGAGGTTCAGGGTTTACTACGGCGTTGGAGTTCGAAGTTTTGTTGTCTGATGTAGAGTACAAAGCAGAATCAGATAATGATTATTCACAATGAGTGAATTTTCTTGTTCTTTTTTTCTATATAGGGTATTAAAGCATCACTCACAGGGGAGAAAAATTAGATGATGCACTGTCCGCTATGCCTTACCGCCGCCCATGCAAAAAGTAGCCGCTATCTTTCGAAAGAGACAAAGGAGCGCTATCACCAATGCCAAAACATAAATTGCAGTTGCACGTTTAAAACGCACGAATCCATAGCAGCTGTGATCGTTACGCCGGGTGCGATTAACAAAGTCCCACTTCACACTCAGCATGAAAGCCAGCCCTCTTTGCTGCACTGATAACGTCTGCCAGATGAAGCCCGCGAAAGCGGGCTTTTTACTGTGTGCTATTTGCCGTTATAGGTATGGGTGTTGCCGAGCATCACAACGGTTGCGGGCTTCTCCATCAGATTACCCATTTCTTTGCACACGCTGAGCGGGTTCTCAAAAGAGTAACCAATGGCTTTAAATTTATTGGTTACGTTAATCTGCTTGATGGTTTTTAGGTAATTGGCCGGAACGTCCTTAGTCCATATTGGTGAACAAATCCCGCTTGAAACTATGGCGCTGTAGATATCTGAGGTGATGTTTGCGCTGGGAGTAACTACCGTAATCTGATCGCCGCTGAGGCTAACTTCTACAGGTTGCCACGGTTTGAGTTTGCTTTTCAGGGTGGTGATATCTGACCCTGCAGCATTAGCGGAAGATGCAAACGCCAGGGCGGCGCTGAGCAGTGCAACATTTAAGCGCTTCATTTAGATTCCTTCTAAATCACAGTTAGCTCGGCAGCTTTGCCCCAAGCCGGGAAGAGTGTCAGCAAAATACGCATCGCCATTTCACCGCCACTAAGAAAGCTAAAAATAAAAAAGCCACCGCAGAGGGTGGCTTAATTATATGATTCTAAAGCTAAAATCTGGTGGCCCCAGCTGGACTTGAACCAGCGACCAAGCGATTATGAGTCGCGTGCTCTAACCAACTGAGCTATGGGGCCTGAGGCGCAGGATTATAATGTAACTGCGCGGCCCGATCCAGCGCTTAACCGTTGTCTGCTGCAATTCCAGGCAAATTTATTTTGGCCGGAACTGGTTGAATCATAACCGTTATCTGCCGCAGCCCGCGCCGCGCAGGCGCTAACGGTAGCGTGACGCTGACCGATCGCGTGATAAATCGGGGATCAGCGCCGCACGACTTGCCTCGTAGGCCTGCCATTTCTCAATGTTTTCCAGTGACGCAATCGTCACGCTCTCGCCAAGGTCGAGTCCCGCCAGCGCGGCATCAACCAGCGTATCAACCTCCATAATCATCTGCGGCGGCACCTCGTCCAGTGATTTGCCGGAGCGCTCGAAAATTTCGGTGCGCGTTATGCCCGGCAGCACCGCCTGCACGCGCACGCCGTGCGCACTCAGCGACGCTTCCAGCGAACGGCTGAAGGTCAGCACAAATGATTTACTGGCGTTATACGCGCCGTTGAACATCTCATGCACCAGCGCCAGCACCGAAGCCACGTTGATCAGCGTACCGTGGCCGCGAGCTTTAAATGCATTCCCTGCGGCGTGCGCAAGGCGGGTGGGGGCGAGGATATTCAGCGCAATCATCGTCTCTACCCTGTCGATATCGTTATCGAGGAAGTCGCCATCCACGCTCATTCCGGCATTATTCACCAGCAGGCTGATGCTGGCGTCGCTGCGCAGGCGCTGCTCAACGCGGGCAAGCTCCTGCTTATTGGTCAGGTCCGCCGCCAGCACTTCGCTGCTGATGCCGTACTTGTCGGCCAGCTGCTGCGCCAGCTTCTCTAACCGCTGCTGGTCACGCGCCACCAGCAGGACGTTATAGCCGCGTGCCGCCAGGCGCTCGGCATAGACCGCGCCAATACCGCTCGACGCACCCGTAATCACTGCCGTACCCAAAGTTGCCGTTGTCATGGTTATTCCTCTATATGATGGTCATCATGTTTGCACTGAGCTAATATGACGGTCATCATATATACTGTCAATACGTCACCCGCATTGAATATGACGATCATAATAATTACTCTGATAGCCCTGGCCTGTGGGCACTCATTCAGGAAGCCGTTATGTCAGAAGCAATCAGTCACAAAGAACGTACCCGCCAGCGCATTCTCGATGAGGCGGCGGCGATCATGCGCGTGGTCGGCACCGAGGGGATCGGCGTAGCGGCGCTGATGAAGCGCGTTGGGCTGACCCACGGCGGCTTCTATGCGCACTTTAGCTCGCGTGACGATCTGGTGGCGCAGGTGGTCGGGCAGATGTTCGATCAGACCCACGCGCGCGCGCGCAGCGAAATAAGCGACGGCAGCGTCGCGCAGCAGCTGGCACAGCTGATTGACCTCTACCTGTCGCCCGAGGCGCGTAATGCACCGGAGTGCAGCTGCCCGCTGCCGTCACTGAGCGGTGAAGCTTCGCGCCTGCCGCCGGAGGCACGTCAGCGCTTTGACCAGGGGATTCAGGCGATGCATGCTTTGCTGGTGCAGTGGCTGAGTGCGCTGGGGCATGAAGAAGCACGAATGCTGGCGAGTTCGGTGCAGGCGGAGATGATCGGCGCGATGGCGCTGGCGCGCGCGATACCGGATGAAGCCCGTGCCGGGAGTGCGCTGCAGGCGTCGCGCACCGCGCTTAAGCAGCGTATCGGGATTTAAATCAGCGGCGGGTGGTAGATGGCACTGCTCCAGTGGCGGCTGCTGGCGTGTTTCTCCCCCAGCCAGCCGAGCTTGCGCAGCTGGCGCGCAATCAGTTTGTTCATGATGCCGTGGCCGACCAGCAGCACATCGCCGTGCCGGGATAGCGCAATCAGCTGCAGGGCGGCACGCGCCGCGCGCTGGTTTGCCTCGGCGTATGACTCCACCTCCCCCTTGTAGCCAAACAGCCATATTGCGCGCAGCAGCGGCAGCCACAGCAGCGGCGGCAGAGCAGGAAACGCCAGCGGCATCACCGGCATCGCCACCTCACGATATAACGCATCGACCTGCTGCGCCGGTCTGCCCAGCTTCGCCAGCGACGAGCGCGCGCGCGGCAGCGGGCTGGTGACGATCACCTGCGCCCGCGCCGCCAGCCGCAGGCTGCGCTCCGGCGGATGGTCGCAGATCTCAGCCAGATCGTAAGCTTCGCACCACTGCGCCATCGCCAGCGCCGAGCGGCGGCCGGGGAGGTGGTGGTCGGGTTTACCGTGGCGCATCAGGGTTATGGTCATCGCATCTCGCCTGCATAATTCCGTTCGTCAGCTTAACGACACTCCTGCACTAAGACAAACGCCTCGGCATTTTTCAGACGATGTCATCAAAGCGCAACATCTAGCGGTTAAAAACGTCGGGCCAGCGCGCGGTTTAACCTCATTTGTCTTAAGTTTTGCTGCTCCATGGCGCGATAGAAAAAAATTGCATGTTTTTCACACGATTCAGCCCGTTGATTTTATTTGATTTTTTGGCAGGTCCTGGTTGTGAATGTCAAGATAATCTAATTAATCGTGCTGCGATGGCTTGATTTATCTACCCGCGTAGATACAATAGCTCCGTAGTGAAAATTCACGGTGCTTGATGGTTAGCAGTCACCTGAAGGTCAACTTAGTTTCGCGTAACTTATACGACTGGTCATTTTTAGACCGGCGGCGCAAAGCGAAGAAGCGTTCCAACACCAGGGAACCTTACACGACCTTTCGTCATGGCTTTTATATCAGCATCTTCACTGGCGAATTTTCCTCTGCGGAGGAGTGCGAACCAGGGAAGGTGACAAACTGAACTCCTCACATCAGGGAAATTTTCATGTCTACACCGCAAAACGTCGCATCGGATAGTGCAATGCCAGCCACCTCGGCGGCAGATGAACGTTTAACCACCCCCGAAGGACGCAAAGATTTCTGGCGTGCCACCTTGTCCTGCTGGCTCGGCACGGCGATGGAATATGCCGATTTCGCATTATATGGCCTTGCCGCCGGGATTATCTTTGGCGATGTCTTCTTTCCCGAAGCCACCCCCGCCATGGCACTGCTTTCCACCTTCGCGACCTGGTCTGTCGGCTTTATTGCCCGCCCGATTGGTGCGCTGTTCTTTGGCTGGCTGGGCGACCGTAAGGGTCGTAAAGTCGTCATGGTCTCCACCATCATCCTGATGGGCGCTTCCACCACTCTTATCGGTCTTATCCCCAGCTATGCTTCAATTGGCCTGTGGGCGCCTGCCTGTCTGGTGGTCCTGCGCTTTAGCCAGGGCTTTGGCGCGGGGGCGGAGCTGTCCGGCGGCACGGTGATGCTGGGCGAATATGCACCGGCGCAGCGGCGTGGGCTGGTCTCTTCGATTATTGCTCTTGGCTCCAACAGCGGTACGCTGGTGGCGTCACTGGTGTGGTTGGCGGTGGTGCAGATGGACCAGCAGTCATTGCAGGAGTGGGGCTGGCGTATTCCGTTCCTGTGCAGCTCGCTGATTGCGCTGGTGGCACTGTGGATCCGCCGCCATCTGCGAGAAACGCCGGTATTTGAACGCAAGAAAGCGGAAGTTGAAGCGCAGCGTGAGCAGCGAATCGCCGCGCAGCCGCAGGAGGCCGATACCCGCGGTTTCTGGCGCCGCAGCCGTGCCTTCCTGACCATGATTGGCCTGCGCATCGGTGAGAACGGCCCGTCGTATCTGGCCCAGGGCTTTATCATTGGTTACGTGGTGAAAGTGCTGGCGGTGGATAAGTCCGTTGCCACCACCGCCGTATTTATCGCCTCGCTGCTCGGCTTCCTGATTATCCCGCTGGCCGGCTGGCTCTCGGACCGCTTCGGTCGTCGCATTACCTATCGCTGCTTCTGTCTGCTGTTAATCCTCTACGCCTTCCCGGCTTTTATGCTGCTCGATTCGCGCGAGCCGGCGATTGTCATCGCCACCATCGTCACCGGCATGGGGCTGGCATCGCTCGGGATCTTTGGCGTGCAGGCCGCGTGGGGCGTTGAGATGTTCGGGGTAACCCACCGCTACACGAAAATGGCGACGGCGAAAGAGATTGGCTCGATTCTCTCCGGCGGCACCGCGCCGCTAGTGGCTGCGGCGCTGCTCTCCTGGACCGGGCACTGGTGGCCGATTGCGACCTATTTTGCGGTGATGGCGGGCATTGGCTTCCTGACCACCTTTGTGGCACCGGAAACCCGCGGGCGCGATCTTAATGACCCGAACGATGCGATATAAACAGGGATAACGAACTCAAAGGATGCGTGAGCCGGGAACCTGTTCCCGGCTTTGAGCTGTTTCAAACCAAAGGAAAGTGCCTGTGAGCAAACAGAACCCTCAGCGCGCAACCCGCGCCGATGTGGCGAAAGAGGCAGGAACCTCGGTGGCGGTGGTGAGCTACGTCGTCAATAACGGCCCGCGCCCGGTGGCCCCGGCCACGCGCGAGCGCGTGCTGGCGGCGATTAAAAAGATCGGATATCGCCCGAACAACGTGGCGCGAGCGCTGGCTTCCGGCACCACCAAAACCTACGGGCTGGTGGTGCCGAATATCAACAATGCGTTTATCGCCTCGCTGGCAAATGCCCTGCAGCAGGAAGCACAGGCCAATGACATGGTGATGCTGCTCGGCGACTCTGGCGATAACCGCAAGCGCGAGCTGCAGCTGATCAACAATCTGCTCGGCCAGCAGGTCAACGGCCTGATTTACACCAGCGTCGATCGCCACCCCTATATTGATGTTCTGCAGGCCAGCAATACGCCGTTTGTGATGCTGGACAGAGTCGATCCCAGCCTGCAGGTCAGCGTGCTGCGCGTTGATGAGCGCGCGGCTTCGCGCCAGGTGACGGCGCATCTGTTAAGCCACGGCTATCAGGACGTGGGGATGATCTCCGGCCCGCTGGAGATGCTTAACGCGCAGGATCGTCTGCAGGGCTGGCGCGAAGCGCTGGCTGAACAGGGCGTGGCGCAGCGCGAAGAGTGGGTTTTCGCCGCGCCTTACACCCGCAGCGGCGGCTATCAGGCGGCACAGCAGATGCTGCAGGGCGCCACTCGTCCACGCGCGCTGTTCACCGCCAACGAAGCGCAGGCGATTGGCTGCATTCGTGCGCTCTCCGAGCAGGGTATCCGCGTCCCGCACGATATTGCGCTGGTCTGTTTTAACGGCACCGAGCAATCCGCCTTTCATGTTCCTTCGCTGACCACGGTACGTCAGCCGGTGCAGGAGATGGCAAAAACCGCGATTAAGATGCTCGCGGCATGGAAAGGAGAGACCACGCTGCGTGAGTTTTCTCACCAGCTGGAAATTGGCGAGTCCTGTGGCTGCAAGCTGGCCCGATAATAAGAAACCGATAAATGAAACGATTAATTATTGATTGCGATCCGGGGAATGGTATTGCAGGCGCCAACGTCGATGACGGGCTGGCTATCGCGCTGGCGATGGCCGCGGCAGAGATCTCGCTGGAGCTGATCACCATCGTGGCGGGCAACACGCCCAGCGATGTCGGATACAGCGTGGCGAAAGATCTGATGGCGCGCACCGGGCAAGCGGTGCCGGTGATCAAAGGGGCGGATGCCGCGCTATGTGAACCCGCCGCCGCCTGGCGTGAAGCGCTGGATACGCGGGTGCACACCAGCCAGCTGGCACATCTGTGGCGCGGCGTGCGTCAGCCGCAGCCCTGTTCACCGCCGCCGCAGGAAGCTGCCGATGCGATGGGGCAGCTGATTTGCGCCAACCCGGGCAAAATTACCCTGGTGGCGATCGGCCCGCTGACCAATGTGGCGCTGGCGCTGGAGCGTTACCCGGAGATGGCCGATGCGGTGCAGGAGATCGCCATTATGGGCGGGGTGTTTGCGCTGGACGACTTTATCAAAGACACCAACTTTGGCATCGACCCGGAAGCGGCGCACAAGGTGCTGAGCAGCGGGGCAAACATCACCCTGGTGCCGATGGATGTCACCAGCCAGACGCTGATGACCCATCAGGATCTGAATCGCATCGCCAAAATCGATACGGTGCTGGCGCGCTTTGTCACCGAGACGCTGCGCCCGTGGATTGACTATTCCATCCATACCCGTCATCTGCCGGGCTGCTGGATCCACGATGCGCTGGTGGTGGCGTGGCTGCTCAATCAGCAGGTGGCGACCGCCGCTGACTATTTTGTCGATGTCGAGCTGCGGCCGGGCATGACGCGCGGGAAATCCTGGCGTTTCCGCCAGCCGCTGCGGGTGGATGTGGGTATCGGTCAGCCGCAGGGTGGGTTAGTCCACGTACTGCAGACGGTGGATAACCAGCGCCTGCTGGGGATGCTGGAGCGTTATCTGGCGCAGCCGTTGGGTTAAATCCCGGGTCGGGCATGCCCGACCCCTACTCTGATACGGCGTAGGGGCGGCGGCATGCCCCGCCCGGAATTGACTGATCTAATGCGTTTTTTGCCAGCGCCACATATCTATCGCCAGCAGCACCAGCAGGCTGGCGCCCATCACCGGCAAGCTCACCGCCGCAACCGCCACGATCACCAGCAGCAGAAAACGGGCGCTGATTGAAAGCGGGCGCCAGCAGCCGAGCAGGGTATCCAGCGGGGCAACCTTGCCACCCGCCGGGCGGCGCAGCCACCACATGCGGTAGCCGATGACGATCATCACGCACAGCCCAAGGCCAAACAGCGCCAGCACCAGCTGATTCGCTAACCCGAACAGCACCCCCATATGCGCATCCACGCCCCAGCGCGTCAGCTTCGCCAGCAGGCCAAACTGGGCGAATTCCACCTTATCAATCACTTGATTATTCTGCGGATTGACCGCTACGCTGTCGACCTGGGTTGGCCAGCGGCGGTCGATCTCATTCACCGTCCAGGCCTTATCGGCCTGGTAAGCGGGACGGATCTCAAGCTTCGCCGCATCAATCCCGGCTGCCCGCGCCGCGCTGAGCACGCGATCAAACTGTGCGGGATGGATCGCCACTTGCGCGGCATCGTGCGCCATCATCATATGGCCCTGATGCTCGGCGTGTTCATCCATCGGCATCGCTATCGCAGGTTCGGGATGCAGGGCGGTATTGACCTGAGGTGTTAACCAGCCAAAATGGCTGCGCAATTGGGCGATATTCTCTCCGGCCCAGCGCGACCACGTCAGCCCGGTGGCGGAGAAAAATACCAGACCAAGCAGCAGCGCCAGCCCCAGCGTGGTGTGCCAGTGACGCTGCCCGGCCAGGCGCTGCGCACGGGTTGGCTGCGCACCGGCTTTTCGGCGCGGCGCGCGGCGGGTAGCCCACAGCAGAGCACCGCCCAGCGCGGCTATCCACAGCCAGCTGGCGGCCAGTTCGCTGTAGTTGCGGCCGACCTCGCCCAGCAGCAGGCTGCGGTGCAGATAGTCAAGCCAGGTGCGCAGCGGCAGGATACCGCTGGTGCCGTAGGCGGTCAGTGAGCCGCGCACTTCCAGCGTTTTCGGGTCGATAAATATCGCCTGGCTCTCCGACGGGCCGAGGCCGGCGCGGGAAAACATCACCCGCGTGGTTTCACCCTCGTGCGGGGCCGGGCGCACCGCCATAATTCTCGCGCCAGGGCCGTAAAACTCGCTGGCGCGCGCTACCTGGGCAGACAGCGGCCGATCCGCACCGCTGGAGGCGGTAAACAGCTGCTGATGATACAGCGCCTTTTCCAGCTGCGGGGTCAGCACATACAGCGTGCCGGTCAGCGCGGCGATAAAGATAAACGGGGCGATAAACAGCCCGATATAGAAATGCAGGCGACGCAGCAGCGGCAGCACGCTGCTGCGGCTCTGGCTGGCGTGCAGGGTGATAGGTTTCAGTTGTTCTGACATAGTCTCTTCCATCCGCCTGATAAACAGGCATCCATCAGGGCCTGCGCGCGGGCAGGCAATAAATGACGTGATTACAGGAAAGCGACGGCCTGCGGCGGGGCGCGAGGGTGGAAATAGCGGGGCACAATGCGTGCGGCAACCGACTGCACCAGCGGCAGCTGGGGCGGTTTGGCCGCCTGAAGTGCCGACCACAGCAGCGGCAGCACCAGCATGTCGAGCGGCAGGTGCGCCAGCAGCACGCAGTAGCCGCAGGCGCTGTCATCCATCATTGACAGCGGATGGTGGTCCGGCATCGGGTGGTCCATCGCTGGCATCCCGGCCATCTCCATCTCCATACCCATCGCATGATGCATCATCATGCTGTCACCGCCGCGCCGATCCGCCAGTGATTTGGAAATCACCGGAGCAACAAACAGCAGCAGTATCGCCAGCAGGCCAAGCCAGGCAGCAAGCCGACTGCGGGTATAAGAAAATTCGCATAGAGACATGCGCGGATTGTACGTGAATTGGCTGCCGGGAGGGAAAACATTGTTGCTCAGAGTAAGGCGATTTAAGTTGAAACACGGTTAGTGGGCTAATGATTACATGGGTAATAGAATGAAACGCGCGCTTACAGCCTGAATCTAAGCCTGACAAAAGGCCGCCCGGAAACACCTGTATTACATGTTATAAACAAAAGGTTAACACTCCTCTCGCCCTATAAGACAGGATCTGACCCTATGTTTAACTGGACTTCGACCCAGCGCAACGTGGCGTTTGCCAGCTTTGCCAGCTGGACGCTGGACGCGTTTGACTTCTTTATTCTGGTCTTCGTGTTGAGCGATATTGCCGCAAACTTTAATACTAAAATTTCCGAGGTTTCGCTGGCGATTATGCTGACGCTGGCGGTGCGACCGATTGGCGCGCTGCTGTTTGGCCGCCTGGCAGAGAAATTTGGCCGCCGCCCGATCCTGATGGTGAATATCATCACCTTCACCATTTTCGAACTGCTGTCGGCCTGGTCGCCGACGCTGGAGTGGTTCCTGGTGTTCCGCGTGATTTACGGCGTGGCGATGGGCGGAGTGTGGGGCGTGGCCTCCTCGCTGGCGATGGAAACCATTCCTGACCGTTCACGCGGGCTGATGTCGGGCGTATTCCAGGCGGGCTATCCGTGCGGTTACCTGCTGGCGTCGGTGATCTTCGGCCTGTGCTACAGCCTGGTCGGCTGGCGCGGCATGTTCCTGATTGGCGCACTGCCGATCCTGCTGCTGCCGTTTATCTATTTCAAAGTGCCGGAGTCGCCGGTGTGGCTGGCGGCACGCGAGCGCAAAGAGAGCAGCGCGCTGATGCCGGTATTGAAAAGCCACTGGAAGCTGTGTGTCTATCTGGTGCTGCTGATGGCCTGCTTTAACTTCTTCAGCCACGGCACGCAGGATCTCTACCCAACCTTCCTTAAGGTACAGCACGGCTTAGAGCCGCACGTCATCAGCATCATTGCCATTTGCTACAACATCGCCGCCATGCTGGGCGGCGTCTTCTTTGGTTCGCTGTCGGAGAAGATCGGGCGTAAAAAGGCGATGATGATTGCCGCGTTCCTTGCGCTGCCGGTGCTGCCGCTGTGGGCTTTCTCCAGCGGCTCCTGGGCTGTGGGCATCGGTGCATTCCTGATGCAGTTTATGGTGCAAGGAGCCTGGGGCGTGGTGCCGACCTATCTCACCGAGCTGGTGCCGGCCAATGCGCGTGCGGTGCTGCCGGGTTTTGTCTACCAGCTGGGGAATCTGATTGCCTCGGTCAATGCCACGCTGCAGTCAAAAATCGCGGAGGCGCACGGCAACAATTACGGTCTGGCGATGGCGATTGTGGCGGGCACCGTCGCGGTGCTGATCTGCGTGATTGTCGCCTTCGGGCGCGAAACGCGCGGCGTCAAAATCTCCGGGGAACCTTAAATAAAGTAGGGGCGAGGCATGCCTCGCCCTGGGTCAGGCATGCCTGACCCCTACGGTTTCATCGGCGGTTGGCGCATATCCAAATCTCCGGGTAGGGGCGAGGCATGTCTCGCCCTGGGTCAGGCATGCCTGACCCCTACGGATTCATCGGTGGTTGGCACACATCCACCCATTCGGCGTCGGTGAGCTGCGCCATATAGTCGGGGGTAATGCGCACTGCGCTATGGATAGCGCCTGCGGCAGGCAGCACCTCGTCAAAATCCTTTAGCGACACATCACAATAGACGGTCAGCGGATGCTCCAGCCCGAACGGGCAGACGCCGCCGACCGGATGCCCGGTCCAGGTGACCACTTCATCGGTACTCAGCATGCGCGCCTTGCTGCCCAGCGCCTCTTTCAGCTTACGGTTGTCTAGCCGCGCATCGCCACGGGTGACGATCAGCACCACGCGGTCTTTCACCTTCAGCGACAGGGTTTTGGCGATCTGTCCTGGGGTGACCCGGTGGGCTTTCGCCGCCAGATCGACGGTGGCAGTGCTTTCCGCCAGTTCGATGATGCTGATTTCGGGGGCGCGTTCGGCAAAAAACTGCCTGACAGATTCCAGACTCATGCTGTTCTCCTGAATTTTTAGCCGATAAAATTGCCATATTGTTAGCAATCTGTAAACGGCAAAAAATTCGCGCAGGATGAAAAAACAGCGGTGCTAATTACACTGTTCTCGATTTAATTTGGCTTAATATCTTATTCGGCGTGGGCAATAAAGCGTTTGTATTAAGTAAAGGAGAAGTTTTGAAAATGAATGAGCCTGTTATCCAGGCTCATTCATTTTTACAGCGCGTCGGCGGGCTGAGTCAGTGGTTTTTTAATCAAATCCTGATGGCTGAGGATAGTATTACGGCCCTGGTTTTTTGCCAGATATAATGCCCTATCTGCATTAGCCAGCGCAGTGTCAAAATCTTCTTCAATCAGTGGCGCAATTCCGGCGCTGACGGTGACGTGTGTTGCGACCCGATCGTTAAAGTGATGAGGAATATCCAGGTCGAGCACGTACTGGCGGATGCGCTCGGCCAGCTTCAGGGCAATCGACTCATTCACGTTGGTCAGCAGCACCAAAAACTCTTCGCCGCCGTAGCGGCTGACGATATCGCGCGAGCGCACGGCATCACGGATCGCCACTGATACCCGCGCCAGCGCCTGGTCACCCATCGCATGGCCGTAATTGTCGTTATAGGCTTTGAAATGGTCGATATCCAGCAGCAGCACAAAGTGGCTGCCAGCGTGATTCTCCAGAATATTTTCCAGGCGGTTTTTCAGCCCGCGCCGGTTATACAGCCCGGTCAGCGGGTCAAGCATGCTGAGATCGCTGTAGGTCTCTTTCTCTTCATACAGCTGGCTCACTAACCGCCGGGTAAAGTGGTCGCGGCGGCGCTGCATCAGGTGGTGCAGGGTGAAGCCAATCAGCGGCAGCGTAATCGTGAACAGTATTAGCAGCGTGTTTTGCCCCTGATCGAGCATCAGCACCGCCACGGAGGCCGGGGCGGTATGCAGGCAAAAGGCCAGCAGGTGATCTCCCAGCGCAATGGCGCTGATAAAGAACACGCTGACCAGCGCCATCATCAGATAGCTGTCGTCAAAATAAAACGCCTGATTATACTTAACCACAATTTGCCACGCCCAAAGTATTCCGGTAATCAGCGCCGCAATATTTAATAGCGGAAATTTCCCTAAAGGCTTTAACAACATCCATATCAGTAAGGTGACGCTCATTATTACTATCGCGAGGGAGGGCTTGGTTACCATTGACGCGGCATAGCCATTCACGCGCAGCATGCAGAATGAAGCGGTAGCTGTGTTTAAAAATAGAAATAGCATCAGCGATAGCCGACGCTTGCTGTGCAGCAATTCATCGTAGCTTTGTATTTTCATTATGAATACTCATGACTGCCCTGAAATATCAAAACGCTATCATTGCGTGATGGCCGATATCCCAACCTGGAATAGTTTTGAGTTGTTATTATAAGAATTATCTTAATAGTGTTCGCTGCCAATCTACCACTTTAAGCTGGAACTGTCATCTGCGGGGTCAAAGTTTCAACAATGTTGCTGCAAAATGATAAGAACTATCATATGCTATTGGTAATCATTATCATTTGTAAGCGTGTGGATTAGGGGGAAGCTGGATGATAGGTAAAAGACTGGATAGCGGCTGGGGGATCCTGCTGCCGTGCGCCATGATGCCACTGGTGGCGATGATGGAGCTGTCGTTCAGTGAATGGCGCGTGCTGATGGTGGCGGCGTTCCTCGCAACCCTGGTGATGCTGTTTCATAAACGGCTGCGTCACTACATGCTGCTGCCATCGTGCATAGCACTGGCGGGCGGCGTTGCGGCGATTTTGGTGAATTTTACGTCAGGGTGATGAACGGATAAAACAGGGATGAACAGACAATAACAGGGAGTGTTGATATCAGAGAGAAAACGGATGGAATAAGGTGGGAGTCACTACTGAGGGATTCAACATGGTGCGAAGAGAGGGACTTGAACCCTCACGTCCGTTAAGACACTAACACCTGAAGCTAGCGCGTCTACCAATTCCGCCACCTTCGCGTCCTGTTGAACTATCGTACTGCTTATTCATATCACCGCAAATGGTGCGAAGAGAGGGACTTGAACCCTCACGTCCGTTAAGACACTAACACCTGAAGCTAGCGCGTCTACCAATTCCGCCACCTTCGCGCAGATGCTGCGTAATATGAACAACGTGGTTTTTGGTGCGAAGAGAGGGACTTGAACCCTCACGTCCGTTAAGACACTAACACCTGAAGCTAGCGCGTCTACCAATTCCGCCACCTTCGCATACCCGCAACATAACAACGTTATATCGCAACCACGGAGGCGCATTCTAGAGATTTTACCAGGGACGTCAACAGTTATTTCTTATTGTTGAAACAACAGCCTGGAAAAACAGCGCTGCCGTAACGTTTGAAGCGGGTCGGGCATGCCCGACCCTACGGATTGCGGCGTACTATTTCTTTGGTGGGCGGCCTTTAACGGCGCGGTACACTTTGAAACGGCCATTCTGTAGCAGCACTTCGTGGCTGCCGAAGGTTTCGTCCAGCACCTGCGGATAAGGCAGGAAGGCGTTGGCGACAATGCGCAGCTCACCGCCGGTGTTCAGGTGGGTGATGGCCCCGCGGATCAGCGTCTGTGCCGCATCCAGGCTGGTCTGCACGCCATCGTGGAATGGCGGGTTAGAGATGATCATATCGAAGCGGCCGGGGATGTCGGAGTAAACATTACTGGCGAACACTTCGCCTTCCAGCTGGTTGGCTGCCAGCGTGGCTTTACTGGCTTCAATCGCCGCCGCGTTGACATCGGTCAGCGTCAGGCGCACTTTTGGCGAGAAGCTGGCGATCATCGCGGAGAGCACCCCGGCGCCGCAGCCCATATCCAGCACTTTGCCTTTCATATGCGGTTTGAGGGTGGAGAGCAGCAGCTGGCTACCGATGTCCAGACCGTCGCGGCTGAACACCCCCGGCAGGGTTTTCACCGTCAGGTCGCCCAGCGGGTATTCGTCCCAGAAGGTATCGACGTCGAACGCTGGCTGTTTCTCCAGCTGGCCGTGATACAGACCGCAGCGGCGCGCGCTGTCGATTTTCTCAAGTGAACACCAGCCTTCCAGCATCTGCTCGGCGCTGCGCACGCCGCTGCGGTTTTCACCGATGACGAAAACATCGCTACCCACCGGCAGCAGGGCCAGCAGGTTTTGCAGCTGGAACTGCGCTTCCGGCTTGTTCTTCGGCCAGTAGTACACCAGCGTATTGCAGTCGGCGACCATGTCGGCCGTGGCGACGAGGCCATAATGGGCATTTTCTCCCAGGGCGCGGCTGAGGATCTGCCAGTGATGATACTGCTGGGTATGTACCCGGCTGAGCGCGGTATCCAGTTGGGCGGGCAGGTCATCCTGCAGGTCGCCAGCAAACAGCACGCGGCGTTCAGTAAATTCATCACTGTGGCGCAGTATCACTTCACTGGCCGGGGTAAATGCGGACATCGATGGCTCCTTTAATTTCAGAGCGGGGATTATAGTCGTTTGTTGGCTCTTAATCATCGGGTTTGCTAGCATAGGCGCGCAAACGGGCGACCAGACAGGAAAAAAAGATGTCTTCCAGACGTGACTGGTTATTACAGCAAATGGGCATAACGCAGTATACGCTGCGGCGTCCGCGCGCCCTGCAGGGGGAGATTGCGGTGACGTTACCCGCTGAAACTCGCCTGGTGATTGTGGCGGATACCCCGCCCGTCCTGCAGGATCCGCTGGTGGCGGACGTGCTGCGCGCTCTTAACCTGCAGGCACCGCAGGTGCAATTACTCACTCCCGACCAGCTGGCGATGTTGCCGGATGACGCCCGCTGTAACAGCTGGCGTTTAGGGCTGGACGCCCCGGTGGCCTTAGCCGGAACTCAAATCGCTTCGCCAGTGCTGGCGGAGCTTTATCACAATGCCGACGCCAAACGGGCGCTCTGGCTGCAAATTTGCCAACATGAATCAGATTTCTTTACTCACCACGCAAGACCTTGAGCCGGCGTTTGCCATTGAGCAGCGTAGCCACGCTTTCCCCTGGACAGAAAAGACACTCGCCAGCAATCAGGGCGAGCGCTATCTGAATTTTGCCCTGCGCGTCGACGGCGTGCTGGCAGCCTTCGCCATTACGCAGGTGGTGCTGGATGAAGCGACGCTGTTTAACCTGGCGGTAGACCCGGCCTTTCAGCGCCGTGGCCTCGGGCGGGAGCTGTTACGTCATCTGATCGGCGAGCTGGAGCAGCGCGGGGTGATGACGCTGTGGCTGGAAGTGCGCGCCTCAAACGCTGCTGCTATCGCGCTCTATGAGCAGCTGGATTTCAACGAGGTCTCGATCCGCCGTAACTATTATCCAACCAGAGACGGTAAAGAAGACGCGATCATGATGGCCCTCACGATATAAATGACACATTACGCCTGACCTTCAGGTAAGTAAGGAATGCTCCAATGCTACAAAACCGTGACTGGATTCTTTTTGACGCTGACGAAACGCTGTTCCACTTTGATGCGTTCGCCGGCTTGCAGCGTCTGTTTCAGCAGTACGATGTGCAGTTCAACAAGGCGGACTACGACGACTACCAGGCGATCAACAAGCCGCTGTGGGTCGACTACCAGAACGGCGCTATCAGCGCACTGCAGCTGCAGCAGCGTCGATTCGAAGGCTGGGCCAGCAGGCTGAACGTCACCGCGCACCATCTTAACAGCGGTTTCCTGACGGCGATGGCCGAGATCTGCACGCCGCTGCCGGGTGCCGTTGAGTTACTCAACGCGCTGAAGGGGAGGGTGAAGATGGGGATTATCACCAACGGCTTTACCGCACTGCAGCAGGCGCGTCTGGAGCGTACCGGCTTCCTCGGCTACTTCGATCTGCTGGTGATCTCCGAACAGGTCGGCCACGCCAAACCGCACCCGGCAATCTTTGATTATGCTCTGAACCAGATGGGCAACCCGCCGCGCGAGCGCGTGCTGATGGTGGGTGACAACCCGGATTCCGATATTCTTGGTGGCATCAACGCCGGCATGGCGACCTGCTGGCTGAATGCCGATGGCCGCAGCCTGCCGGAAGGCATTGCGCCGACCTGGCAGGTGACTTCTCTGAACGAACTACAACGTCTGCTGGGTCTTTAACCCCCCGGCTGCCTGCGGCTGATTGTCCTGATTGGCCGCGGGTGATGTCCCTATTTGCCCCTTCTCTGCCCCCTCGAGGGCGAAATTCTCTCCATTTTTGAGACACTTATAGCCAGTGAACGCCCATCCTTAAATTTGTCTTAACCAGCCAAATTAGAGCTTTCTGCTGCCTTCGTAGTGGTTATTACTCTCATTTACTGCCTTGTGGCACAGAACCAGGATTTAAGTCTGATACCCCAATCTCATTGTGGCCGGGCGCTAACTGCGTCTCATTTAGTACCGGCATAAACAGTTTTTTTAAAAATTTTTTGTTTCGGGTATTTCACAATTTTGCACGTCAATTACGCGATTTGATAAATAATCAATAAGAATTTCTAGGATTAATCCTAAGCAACTTCTGAAATTGAGTGATATTTGTCTTAACATTGATAGTTAAGCAAACCTAATCATAACTTAAGTGGATTAAGCACGTTGAATTGTTGAATGTTGTCTGTAAACTTATCGTGAAATTTACAAATAAATACTTCCCATTACCTTTTTGAGATGACTTTTGTCAGCCTCATGCGGTAGCTATAGCCAAATTCCAGCGCGACCACTCTTTGTAACTTGATGTTATTGATCGTAATTACGGTTGTTCGCTGGTATGGTAAGGATTGTTGCCGCCTGTGGTGCTTTACAATCCATTTTTGGCTTCATTTGGAGCTGTAGCCATAAGTTTCCGAATTATAAGCGTAATGGAAGCTATCTGGTCTAATCTGTTCTAATCGTAACCTATTGATTTTTACTTTTATAATCGCTGCAAATTAATCAATGATCCTGGGTGGTACCGTTATCACTCTCGGCTTATTGATGTATCGCTTAAGTGAATCAGTAATCTTGTCTGATGTGAGCTTTTGATCAATCTCGCCTGCAGGAAGCAGCGGATAAATCCTGGTGACTTGATTCTTGCCTGGCTCAGCAGCGCTTCGCTGGCAAATGCCCGGCACGCTGCCCCCTTCCTGCTGGTTAAATCTGTACTGCTGTCTTTTTTTGGTGCTGTTCTGCGGGCATATCTGCCCGTCCCTGTCATTTTGAGAAACGTATGAGGATCATGGTGAAAATTCGTATCGCATTAAGCCTGCTGTTTGTGTTGAGCGTTGCCGGATGCAAAGCACCACCGCCGCCAATGACGGATGACACGATTGTTTCCAGTACTGTCGATGGGGTGAAGCTGAGCTATCGCCACGCTATCACTCCGCCGCAGAGCTTCACGCCCGTCAACGAAGAGTACCGTGCGCTGTACGGCGCCTCAGTGATGAGCCGACCTGACTTTGGCGGCAAGCTGGTGCGTAACCTGGATAACGCGCAGAGCTTCACCGTGCTGGGAACGGTAGAGAATAACTGGCTGGCAATTGCCGAAAGCGGGCAGGAGCAGCTGCTGGGCTACGTGCCGCTGCGAGCCGGTGTGAAAAGCGACATTTACGACAAAACGATAAAGGCCGATCAGCGCCGTAAGCGCGTGCGCGCTCCAGCGAAAAAGACCTGCGTTGCGGTGGATGGCGATAGCAAAGCGTGCCAGAGCAGCAACAGCGGAACCTGGATCATCGATTAATCGTTAATGGTCGCCCGATTATGAACAGACTGAATATTTGGCGCCTGAGCCTTCAGGTGCTTTGCCTCACCGCGCTGGCACTGCTGGCCGGCTGCGGTTCATCTTCACGAGACACACCCACGCAATACAGCCTGCTGTTCCAGGCGCATCCGCAAATTAACCAGTCGGCACCGCTGAAAGTGCGCGTGCTGTGGCTGAAATCCGATGCGGATTTCATGTCGGCTGATTTTTACTCTCTGCAAAACAACGCGCAGAGCGTGCTGGGTGCCAACCTGCTGGACAGCGAGCAGTTCTTCCTGATGCCGGGCCAAACCAATAAAAAAATCGTCGGGCAGAACAACCCTGGCGCGCGCTACATCGCCATCATGGCGGAATACCAGGCGCTGGATGGCAAGAGATGGCGTCTCTCCCTGCCGTTACCGCAGCCTTCAGACAGCCGTTTTTATGAGGTCTGGAAGGGGTCGGACGATGAGCTGCATGCCGAAGTCATTGCGGATATCAGCGGCATCCGCGTGGTGAAAAACTGACAGCGCCGGAGACAGGAGCCAATATGAGCAAAGCAGAAAAAGTGGTCTGGACCGAAGGCATGTTCCTGCGCCCGCACCATTTCCAGCAGTCTGAAAGCCACCTGCACAGCACCCTGCGTGACTGGGGCCTGGCACAGCGCCCCTATCTGTGGGGGCTGCACGATATCGAATTCGACGAGGCGATGCTGCGCCAGGGCAAAGTGGCGCTGGTCTCCGCCAGCGGGCTGCTGCCGGATGGCACCGCCTTCTCGTTTCGCGATGCGCGCCAGTCGCCACCCCCGCTAAGCATTCCGGACAACCAAACCAACGTGAAAGTGGTGCTGGCACTGCCGGTACGGCGCGGCGGGCGCGAAGAGGTGATTTTCAGCGAAGCGGGGGATTCCCTGGCGCGCTTTATCAGCTTCGAACGCGAAGTCGATGATTACAACGCTATCTCGGTCGGTCAGGCGGCCGTGCAGTTCGGGCGCCTGCGCCTGCGGCTAATGCTGGAGAGCGAACTGACCGCGGAATGGACGGCGATTGGCGTGGCGCGGGTCAGCGAAAAGCGCAGCGACAGCCAGCTGCGCCTCGACAGCAGCTATATCCCGCCGATGCTTAACGCCATCAGCCAGCCGCTGCTGTACGAATATGTCGGCGATATTCACGGCCTGCTGGAGCAGCGCAGCCAGCAGATCGGCCAGCGCCTGCAGCAGTCCGGGCGCTTCAATACCGCTGATATGGTCGACTTTATGCTGCTGGCGCTGATCAACCAGCAGCTGGGCCACATCAGCCATGTTAAAAATCTGCCGCTGCTGCACCCGGAAGCGCTGTTCCAGCACTGGCTGGCCTTTGCCAGCGAGCTCACCAGCTGGACGCCGCAGCGCGGGCCGCACAATACGCTGCCGGTGTATAACCACGACGATCTGGCAGGCTGCTTCGGGCAACTGACGCTGCTGCTGCGCCAGGGGCTGTCGCAGGTGATGGAAGAGAACGCCATCCAGCTGCCGCTGACCGAGCGCTCCCACGGCCTTAACGTGGCGACGGTTACCGAAGCGTCAATGGTGCGCGAGTTTGGCTTTGTGCTGGCGGTGCGCGCTAACGTACCGGCCGACGCGCTGCAAACTCACTTCCCGGCGCAGATGAAAGTCGCCCCGGTGACCAAAATTCGCGATCTGGTGCAGCTGCAGCTGCCGGGCATGGTGCTGCGCGCGATGCCGACCGCACCGCCGCAAATCCCCTGGCACGCCGGTTACAACTACTTCCAGCTGGAGAAGGGCGGGGAGTTATGGAAAGAGATGGAGAAGTCCGGGGCCTTTGCCCTGCATCTCGCCGGGGAGTTCCCGGGGCTGGAGATGGAATTCTGGGCAATCCGCAGTCACGCCGTCTGAGCAGGGAATGAATCACCATGAAACAGGAACGACACGCCGATGCGCAAGCCTGGGTTTCCGGGGCCAACAGCCATAACCCGCTGGTGGCGGCGGCCAATCCGCTGCTGAATGCTATCCCGCAAATCCGCCACTCGGTTTCCCACCCCGATCCCGCCGGCTTACGCCAGCGCCTGATCGATGAGATCCGCCAGTTTGAGATGAGCTGCCAGCGCGCCGGGCTGCCGTATGAAGCGATTATCGGCGCCCGTTACTGCCTGTGCACCGCGCTGGATGAAGCCGCCGCGCTCACTCCGTGGGGCGGGCGCGGCGTCTGGCCGGGCAGCGGCCTGCTGGTGACGTTTCACAATGAAACCTGGGGCGGGGAGAAATTCTTCCAGCTGCTGGCACGCCTGTCGCAGACGCCGCGTGAACAGATTGCGCTGCTGGAGCTGATTAACTTCTGCCTGCAGATGGGCTTCGAAGGACGTTACCGGGTGATGGATAACGGCCGCTCGCAGCTGGAAACCATCAAGCAGCGCCTGCTGCAGATGATCCGCTCAGTGCGCGGCAGCTATGCGCCGCCGCTGTCGGTCCACCCGGAAGATCACCCGGTGACGCGCAAGCTTTGGCGCCCGGTGGTGCCGCTCTGGGCCTGCACCGCCGTGGTGGGTTTCCTCGCCTGCCTGCTCTACATCCTGCTCAACTGGCGTCTTGGGGATTACACCAGCCCGGTGCTGGCCTCGGTTTATCAGACCGCGCTGCCGGAAGTCACTATCCACGATCCGGCGCCAGCACCGCCTGCCGCGCTGGACCTGAAAACCTTCCTGCGCCCGGAGATCGAACAGGGACTGGTGTCGGTGCGTGATGAAGCCGACCGCAGCGTGGTGACGCTAAAAGGTGATGGCCTGTTCAGCTCGGCCGCCACCTCGGTAAGCGACGGCTACGCCAGCGTGCTCAACCGCATCGCGGCGGCGATGAACAACGTCAGCGGGCGCATCCTGGTGGTGGGCTACAGCGACAATGTGCCAATCCGCAGCGCCCGTTTTGCCTCGAACTATGAACTGTCGCTGGCGCGCGCGCAGTCGGTCACCGAACAGCTGCAGCAGCATCTCTCCCAGCCGCAGCG
The DNA here is from genome assembly GCF_024169515.1 of Erwinia aphidicola. NCBI lineage: Bacteria > Pseudomonadati > Pseudomonadota > Gammaproteobacteria > Enterobacterales > Erwiniaceae > Erwinia > Erwinia aphidicola. The sequence goes on from NZ_JAMKCQ010000001.1 coordinate 2,443,021, forward strand.
CGTCAAAGCGGAAGGGCGTGGGGAGAGCAACCCCATCGCGCCGAACAACAGCGCCGCTAACCGCGCGCGCAATCGCCGGGTCGAGATCACCCTGCTGGTGGCACCGGGAAATACCCAGGCCCAGCTTAACGGCCAGGTGCAAGGAACTCACTGATGCTGAATATTCTGTTTGCCGTCTTAACCAACCGCCTGCTGTGGGGCTTTGTTGGTATCACCGCGCTGTCGTTTATTATCTGGGTGATTGGCCCGGTGTTTTCGATTGTCGATTCACGCCCGCTGGAGCCGGAAGTCAACCGCCAGATCAGTATTGGGCTGCTCTACCTGGTGTGGGCTCTGGGCAACGTGGTGCCGCGCCTCTATAACAGCTGGCTGAACCGAAAGCTGATGGGCAGCCTGAAAACCACGCCGGGGGAGTCGCCAGATGGGGAGAGCCCGCGTCTGACCAGCGAAGATCGGGTGCTGGCGGAGCGTTTTAACGAAGCCTCCGAGCTGCTGAAAAAAGCGCACTTCTCTCACGCCAGCGGCCGCTCGCCGTTCTGGGCGCAGCGCTTCAGCCGTCAGTATCTTTACCAGCTGCCGTGGTACGTGATTATCGGCGCGCCCGGGGCGGGTAAAACCACCGCGCTGGTTAACTCCGGCCTGCAGTTCCCGCTGGCCGACCGCTTTGGTAAGTCCGCGCTGCGCGGCATTGGCGGCACGCGCAACTGCGACTGGTGGTTCACCAACGAAGCGGTGCTGCTGGATACTGCCGGGCGCTACACCACCCAGGAGAGTCAGCAGCAGCAGGACGCCAGCGAGTGGCAGGGCTTTATCGGCCTGCTGCGCAAATATCGCGGCCGCCAGCCGATCAACGGCGTGATCGTCACCGTCAGCATCTCCGACCTGCTGACCCAGTCGGCGGAGGCGTCGCAGCAGCAGGCGGTGGCGCTGCGCCAGCGCCTGATGGAGCTGCACGAACAGCTTGGCATTCGCTTCCCGGTGTATGTGCTGGTGACCAAAGCGGACCTGCTTAAGGGCTTCCGCGCTTACTTCGCCAAATTCGATAAGGCGCAGCGCGAGCAGATCTGGGGCTTCACCTTCCCGTGGGATAAAGCGCGGCTGGCCGATTTCGATCTGATGGCGGCCTTCACTCAGGAGTTCGCCCTGCTGCAGCAGCGGCTGGACGCCGGGCTGCCGGACACGCTACTGCAGGAGAGCGATGCCAAAGCGCGCGCGGAAAGTTTCCTCTTCCCGCAGGAGTTCGCCGCGCTGCGCCCGCTGCTGGCCGACTACCTCGACACCGTGTTTGCCCGCTCCAACTTTGAAACCCAGTTCTCGCCGCGCGGTATCTATTTCGCCAGCGGCACTCAAGAGGGGCTGCCGTTTGACCGCGTGATGGGCGAACTGAACCGCGCCATGCAGCTGCCGCAGGATGACAGCGGCGTACAGGGCAGCTGGCAGCAGGTCAGTAAAGAGGCGCCGATCCCCGGCAACAAAGGTCAGAGCTTCTTCCTGAAGGATATGCTGCAAAAAGTGGTGTTTGCTGAAGCCGGTCTGGCGGGCAGCAACCGCTGGTGGGAGCTGCGCAACCGCGCGCTGCTGGGGTCCGGCTATCTCGCTCTGGCCGCCGTGCTGGTGGTGGCCTCGCTGCTGTGGTTCACCAGCTACGGCAACAACAAAAGCTACCTGCAGCAAGTCCAGGCGCGGGTGCCGGAAGTGGCGCGCCAGAGCACGGCGCTGCAGGGCAGCGACCCGCGCGATCTCTTTGCGCTGCTGCCGTTCCTTAATAGCGTGCTGCACCTGCCGGAGAGCGACGAGTTTGACCTTAACTCACCGCCGCTGACCCGCCGCATGGGGCTGTATCGCGGCGCGGAAGTCAGCGATGCCACCCAGGCGCTGTACCAGAAAGCGCTGCAGCAGATGCTGATGCCGCAGGTGGCGCAGCTGATTACCACCTGGCTGCGCAACGACAACGGCAGCGATGCCGACTACAGCTATGAAGCGCTGAAAGCCTATCAGATGCTGTATCAGCCGAAACACTACGACGGCAAATTCCTGCACGCCTGGCTGATGCTGAATATCCAGCGCACTCTGCCGCAAAACGTCACTCAGGCGCAGGTGAAGCAGCTGGAGTGGCATCTCAGCCAGCTGCTGGAGAACCAGATTCAGGCCTCGCCGTATGCCCGGGATGATGCGCTGGTAAAGCGCGAGCAGGCGCTGATTAATCAGATGCCGCTGTCGCAGCGCGTCTACGGACGCCTGAAGCGCCTGCTGGAACGTGATGACAGCTTACGGGCGGTGTCGCTGGCTTCGCTCGGCGGGCCGCAGAGCGAACTGGTGTTTTCGCGCAAGAGCGGGCGCTCGATTGCTGACACCATCCCGGGGCTATACACCCCGGACGGTTACTGGAACAGCTTCGACAAAAACATCGCTGCGGTGACCAAAGCGCTGCATGACGATGACCAGTGGGTGCTCGGCGGTCAGGTACAGGGCGAGACGCAGCAGCAGACCGATGCGGCGGTGCGCCAGCTCTATATCAGCGACTATATTCGCCAGTGGGACGGGCTGCTGCAGGATATCCAGCTCAACGGCAGCGCCGACCTGGCGCAGCGCATCAACAGCGCGCGGCTGCTCTCCAGCAGCAGCTCGCCGCTGCGCAAGCTGGTGATTAACCTCAGCCACTATCTGGTGCTGGAAAAAGTGCCGCAGGGCGATGACAAAGCCGCTAAGCCCGCCGACAGCGTCAGCGATAACAGCGCCACGCGGACCCTGCAGGCGCTGTTCCGCTCGCGCCAGAACAGCCCCGGCGCGGCGGTACAGCAGACGCCGGAGCAGGCAGTGGCTAACCACTTCGCGCCGATTATTGAGCTGGCCGATCCGCTGGAAGAGGGGGGTAAAACCATCGCCTTCGACGACTTCCTTAAGCAGATTGACGACCTGTATCGCTACCTGACGGCGGTGCAGGACGCCGCCAACAGCGGCATGCCACCGCCGGCGGGTGAGGCGATCGGCCACCTGCAGGCCAGTGCGGGCAGGCTGCCCGGCTCGCTGCAAAACATGTTTACCAGTATGGCGGTCGGCGCCAGCAGCGACACCCAGCGCCGTGACCTCGACAACGTGCGTAAACGTATCAACGTCGAAGTCGGCGGCTTTTGCCGCCAGGCGATAGCCGGGCGTTATCCGCTGGTGCGTTCCGGGCGCAGTGAAGTCACCCCGGACGATCTGGCGCGCATGTTCGCTCCGGGCAGCGGCCTGATGGACAGTTTCTTCCGCGACAACCTGGCCAACAAGGTGGATACCACCCAGTCGGCGTGGCGCTTTACGCCAGGCATTGATGGCAAAACCCTGCCGGGCGGCGAGAGTATTCTGCGCCCGTTCCAGCAGGCGCAGAGTATTCGCGACGCCTTCTTTGCCAACGGCTCTACCACGCCGTCATTCCGCGTGACGGTGCGCACGGTGCGGATGGATAACGACATCCTCACCCTGACGCTGGACGTTGACGGTCAGCTGCTGCGTTACAGCCACGGCCCGCAGGCGGTACAGCTGATGAGCTGGCCGGGCAGCGGCGGCACCAACCAGGTGCGTATGCAGCTCGGGCTGGCCAACGGCACCACCTCGACGCTGGTGACCAACGGCTCCTGGGCGCTGAACCGCTTCTTTGACCGCGCCCAGCAGAGCGCAGGTAGCAGCAGCCTGAGCCGCCAGGCCACCTTTAACGTCGATGGTCACCGTGTGACGCTGGAGTTCACCCCAAACAGTATCCGCAATCCGTTCCAGCTTCCCGGGTTCTCATGCCCGTAGCCGTGAGGAGAAGAGAATGAGCCAGACGCCCGCGATTAGCTGGTACGGCAAATTGCCCAGCGCCGGAGATTTTCTCAAGCGCCGCTTTCCCGATGTGCTGTTTAACCAGTGGAGCCACTGGTTCCAGGTTGGCCTGCTTAACTGGCAGAACGGTGAAGAGCAGCCCTCAGAGAGCCGCCGTCAGTTTGCCAATGCCCCGGTATGGAACTTCGTGGTGCCGCCGATGCTGGGCAGCCAGCAGGTGCAGATGGGCTGCCTGCTGCCGGGTAAAGACAGCGTGGGGCGCCGCTACCCGCTGTGCGCGCTACTGAGCTTCAATCCGGCGCAGTGGTCGGCGCAGCAGCTGGCGCTGGCGGGGGAGTGGTATCAGCAGCTCGGGCGCACGCTGCTGCACGCGGTGCGCAACGGCTACTCCGCCGAACAGCTTGACCAGGTATTGCTGACCATTCCGGCACCGCCGCAGCCCGAACACTTAGACACCTCCGGCATTCTGGCGGTGATTGGTCAGCCGGCGGAAGAGAACACCCTCGGCTGGTCACAGGTGGCGGACTGCTTCAGCCCGCAGCAGTACACCAGCTTCTGGTGGACCAACCGCACCGACGGTTACCCGCTCTACACCCATCTGCACAGCGGCAACTTCACCAGCCAGCTGTTTTCGATGCTGTTCGACCCGGCGGCGGGTGCCAAACCCGGTCGGAACGGCCTTTATCCGCCGATGTTTGAATAGGAAATCCGATGAATATCGATGCGCTTCTTACCCCTGTCAGCAGCGAGCAGCCCTGCGGCGAAAACCTCGAATATGACGCCGACTATATGGCGATGGAGCAGGCCTGCGCCGGTAAAGCCGAGCAGCAGTTTGGCGACACCATCATCCCGGCGGAACCCGCCGACTGGAACAAAGTCGAGCAGCTGGCCCTCAGCCTGCTGGAGCGCAGTAAAGATCTGCGCGTGATGCTGGCGCTGACCCGCGCCTGGACCCAGCTGAAAGGGCTGCGCGGCTATGCCAACGGCCTGCTGCTGGTGCAGCAGGCGCTGCTGCTCTACTGGGAGCCGCTCTGGCCGCTGCTGGAAGAGGACGGGCAGCACGACCCGTTCTACCGCGTTAACGCGCTGGCGGCGCTAAGTGATAAATCGGCGCTCAGCACCGCCCTGCGCCAGGCCGCGCTGATACGCCATGCGTCCGACGAGATCAGCCTGCGCGATGCCTGTTCGCTGCTCGACGGCAGCAAGACCGACTGCCCCGGCTATCCCGGCGGTTTGACCCGCCTGCAGGATGAGCTGGCGCGCGGCGGTCCCGGCCCTGAAGCGGTGGTGCTGATAGCCGAACGCCTGCTGACCATTCGTGAAACCGTCACCGAGCAGCTGGGCAACGGCGGCCTGCCGGAGATGGAGCAGCTGCTAAAAACCGTCAACACGGTGGCCGCCGCCTGTCAGAGCACCGATCTCAGCAGCCTGATCCCACCGCCTGCCAGCAGCAGCGCCGCTGAGCCAACGCCTCAGAGCGCGCCGCAGTCCGCCGACTGGCGCACGGTGCAGCTCAGCTCACGCGCCGATGCGCAGCTGATGCTGGAGAAGGTGAAACACTATTTTGTCCGGCACGAACCCAGCCACCCGGCGCCGCTGATGATCGAGCGGGTGCAGCGTATGGTCGAGCTGGACTTTATGGAGATCATCCGCGACCTCGCGCCGGACGGCGTGCATCAGCTGGAAACTCTTTTCGGGCGTCGCGATAGCTAACGCTTGCGGCGCAATATTTTTGTACGCGCACATCCAATGGAGAACACCATGCCAGTCAGTAAATCCAGTGGGCAGAAATTCATTGCCCGTAATCGCGCGCCCCGCGTACAGATCGAGTACGACGTGGAGATCTACGGCGCAGAACGCAAAATCGAACTGCCTTTTATCATGGGCGTGATGGCCGACCTGGTCGGTAAACCCGTCGACGCTCAGCCGGGCGTGGACGAGCGCAAGTTCCTTGAGATCGATATCGATAACTTCGACGAGCGCATGAAGTCGCTGAAACCGCGCGTGGCGTTCCAGGCTGATAACACCCTGACCGGGGAAGGGCGTCTGAACATCGACCTGACCTTCAACAGCATGGAAGACTTCTCGCCGGACGCGGTGGCGCGCAAGGTCGAGCCGCTCAACCAGATGCTGGAAGCGCGCACCCAGCTCTCTAACCTGCTGACCTATATGGACGGCAAAAACGGTGCGGAAGAGCTGATCGCCAAAATCCTGCAGGATCCCACGCTGCTGCAATCCCTCAGCCACCTGCCGAAATCAGACGATGCCGCAGCGGACAGCAGCGCTAAAGAGGAGTAACTGATGAGCAACCCATCCCAGCAGTCGCTGGCGCAGGAGCAGCAGGCCTGGAGCCAGGACGAGTTCAGCGCGCTGCTGAACAAAGAGTTCCGCCCGAAAAGCGATCAGGCGCGTAATGCCGTCGAGAGCGCGGTCAAAACTCTGGCGCAGCAGGCGCTGGAGAACACCGTTACCGTCTCCAACGATGCTTATCGCACCATTCAGGCACTGATCGCCGAGATCGACGAGAAGCTGTCAAAGCAGGTGAACCAGATTATCCACCACGACGATTTCCAGAAGCTGGAAGGGGCGTGGCGCGGTCTGAGCTACCTGGTGAACAACACCGAAACCGACGAGATGCTGAAAATCCGCTTTATGAGCATCTCCAAGCAGGAGCTGGGCCGCACCCTCAAGCGCTATAAAGGCGTGGGCTGGGACCAGAGCCCGATCTTCAAGAAAGTCTACGAAGAAGAGTATGGCCAGTTCGGCGGCGAGCCGTTTGGCTGCCTGGTCGGCGACTACTACTTCGACCACGGCCCGCAGGATGTTGAGCTGCTGAGCGAGATGGCCCGCATTGGCGCGGCCGCCCACTGCCCGTTTATCACCGGTACCGCGCCGGGGGTGATGCAGATGGAGTCCTGGCAGGAGCTGGCAAACCCGCGCGACCTGACCAAGATCTTCCAGAACACCGAGTACGCCGCGTGGCGCAGCCTGCGCGAGTCGGAAGATGCGCGCTACCTCGGCCTGGTGATGCCGCGCTTCCTGTCGCGCCTGCCTTACGGCATCCGTACCAACCCGGTGGACAGCTTCGACTTTGAGGAAGAGACCGACGGCGCGAATCACGGCAACTACACCTGGACCAACGCCGCTTACGCGATGGCGGCCAACATCAACCGTTCGTTCAAGGACTTCGGCTGGTGTACGTCGATTCGCGGCGTGGAGTCCGGCGGCGCAGTGGAAAACCTGCCGTGCCACACTTTCCCGAGCGACGACGGCGGCGTGGACATGAAGTGCCCGACCGAGATCGCCATCAGCGACCGTCGCGAAGCCGAGCTGGCGAAGAACGGCTTTATGCCACTGGTGCACCGCAAGAACTCCGACTTTGCTGCCTTTATTGGCGCACAGTCCCTGCAGAAACCGGCGGAGTACCACGATCCCGATGCCACAGCCAATGCCCGTCTGGCCGCGCGCCTGCCGTACCTGTTCGCCTGCTGCCGCTTTGCGCACTACCTGAAGTGCATCGTGCGCGACAAGATCGGCTCCTTCCGCGAGCGTGACGAGATGGAGCGCTGGCTGAACGACTGGGTGATGAACTACGTCGACGGCGACCCGGCTAACTCCTCGCAGGAGACCAAATCGCGTAAGCCGCTGGCCTCCGCCGAAGTGCAGGTGGAAGAGATTGAAGACAACCCGGGCTACTACGCCGCGAAGTTCTTCCTGCGCCCGCACTACCAGCTGGAAGGCCTGACCGTGTCGCTGCGCCTGGTATCCAAACTGCCATCGCTGAAGTCGAACGACGCGTAATTAATCCCCGCAAGTATTTAGCCATTAATCACTTCGTTGTCATTAATGGCTAACTCTCTGAAATATCCCTGTAGCGATATTCAGAAATAAGGCAGAGGTAAAATATGGACTGTTTTATTCAGCTTCATTGCTTTCCTGTTTGCCATATCAGTGCTTTATCTAGACCCAAAGGTTTCCTGAAGGAAGCAGGGTAAAAGCAAAAACTTTAACTAATGAGAGTAGATAACTATGGCTATTGATATGTATATGAAGGTTGACGGTGTGACTGGCGAATCAAAAGATTCTAACCACACTGGCTGGATCGATATTGATTCATTCTCCTGGGGTGCTTCTCAGCCGGGCAACATGTCTGTGGGTGGCGGTGGCGGTGCCGGTAAAGTGAACTTTAATGACCTGCACATCAATGCAAAAATTGATAAAGCCGTTACAGCACTGCTGAAGAACTGCGCCAGCGGTAAGCACGTAGCAAAAGTAGAAGTGTCTGTCTGCAAAGCTGGTGGTACTCAGGTTGAATATACCCGCATTACGCTGGAAGACGTGTTGGTGACCAGCGTTCAGTTTGTTGGTTCAGAGCATGATGACACGCTGGGTGTGACCTATGCCTTCCAGGCGGCGAAAGTGAAACAGCAGTACTGGGAGCAGAGCACTTCCGGTGGTAAAGGCGCTGAGAGCAGCGCTGGCTGGAATATCAAAGAAAACAAAGAAGCGTAATGCTACTGCCCACTCGCTATGGGTGGGCATCTCCGAAAAGTTTCACGGAAACGCATCGAGTATTTAATCGGGTAGAGTGAACAACCGGGGCAGGATCGGGTCGACGTTTTGGAAAAACATGGCGGCCACCAGGTCCAGCGCCGGCTGTTTAGTATTTCAGTTGACCATAAATCAGACAAATGCTCAGTGACTAAGATGATTTAGAAGACGGCTCGTTATTGTGACTTAACCTCTGTATGCCGTGATAACAGGTAAAGACTAAGAATAATCAGAGAGATGAAAGGCATCTAGTCGGTGAGCCATGTGTTTGATACGTGCTGGATAATCCATGATGCCTCAGGCTGCCAGGATACCAGCCGATTTACAGGGATTCCCCCCGCAATTGAAACAGTAACGTGAGGAGAGTAAATGGCTATTATGGCTTCAGTCGGCCAGGGTGGTAAAAACCATTTCGGCGACGTTAAACAAGTTCAGCAGCTGCTTCAGCGCAATGGCTTCCCGCAGATCCGAGATGATGGCCGCATTGGCCCGAAAACCATTCAAGCGATTAAAGACTTTCAGTCGCGTTTTATGGCCCGGCCGGATGGGGTGATTGATGCAAATGGTAAAAGTTACAGTTATCTGATTCGGGGTAACGCACCGGGGCGTGTCGCACCGCCTGCGCGCTCAACGCCACCGGCTAACACGCCCGCCACCTCAGGGACGCTGACCGTCAGTGCCGGGCAGGTGACATTCGATGCGGAGGGGGGCGATAACCCCAGCCGAAACAACTTCAGCCGCCATATTCACTGTCCAAGCGATGATTCCGGAGTCACTATTGGGCGAGGCTATGACATGAAGATGCGTTCAGAGTCGAGCATTATCAGCGACCTGACGCAGGCGGGCGTGCCACTGGCTCAGGCTCAGCAGATAGCGAAGTCGCATGGCAAGAGCGGGGCCGCTGCTAAAGCATTTGTCAGGGACAATCGTGCCGCAATTGGAACTATCACTCATCAAATGCAAGTCCGCCTTTTCGAACTGATCTATCCACGTTATGTTGAGACGGCCCACCATTTTTATGATTTACGTACGGCGAATATCCCGCAAAGACCGACTTGGGAAAACCTCAAGCCCGCCGTGCGAGCCCTGACCGTGGATTTCGTTTATCAGGGCTTCAAAAGTGAAAATACCATGAAGAAATGTATGTCTAATGATATCGATACACTCATTAACTACATTGAAACCACACCTGAATTATCGCAGTATGAGGGTGGACGAAATCGCGTAGGTTTTTTGAAAAGAAATCGCTGAAAGGATTGTTTATGAATAAGAAGTTATTATCTGTCGCCCTGTTGTCATTATCATTTTCCAGCTTTGCGGCGCTAGCGGAGCAGGATTGTTCTAAGATGGATTCAACGGGTGGTGTTTATGATTGTGTCCAGAAGAATAAAGACGAGTCAGAGGCAGCGCTTAATAAAGCGTATGGCGAAGCAAAGAAAAAAATCACCGCTGCATACAGTAATGACGCAAGCTATGAAAAGCCCCTGCAGCTGGCTTTACTGGATGGACAGCGCGCATGGGTAAAATTTAGAGAGAATCAATGCAAAATGGAGTCCTTGGTCGCCGAAGAGGGCAGCTCTGCAAACAAAACCGCAGCTAACAACTGTATCATCAGAATGAATAAACAGCGCATCGCCCAGTTTGGTGAGATGCCTTACTAATCAATCCAATCCGGGCAGCCATAATGCGATTTATGGCTGCCCGGCAATAAAAAAACTTCTGAAAGACACTCTCACGATTATCGTTCCTGCGTTATTCATAGCGGCAAAGCCTGCTGGTTATTAAACCTTATAGGAAAAGCCTGATCGTTCGCTTCAGCGGCGATAACAGGTAATTAAGCTGTCAGACAGGAAAGAAAATTTTTTTTATTATTGATTAAGTACGGCGTTATTAATGCCGCTACTTCCGCTGAAAAATGTTCGTCAGCTAACTACAGCCGAATGTAACCCGCATGAAAAGCATTAAGCAGCTAGATAACATTCTCAAAAACTGATTTCCCCGCGCCCACCGCTACCTGAATTTCGCCCGTTTTAGTTTCCCTGCCGAGACGGGCGCAGTGCAGATGCCGAATACACCTGAGCAGGAACATCTTATGCGATTTACGATTATAACCACCAAACAGGGTCATCAGCCGCCGCAGAGCAGCTGCGATTTCTTGCCACCCGGCGGCACGATTGGCCGTGGCGTTGACAATAACCTGGTGCTGCCGGACGACGATCGCACCATCTCGCGGCTGCAGGCGATTGTGCACATCAGCGCCGACGGTGAGTGCCGTATCACCAACCGTGGCAACGTGACGCGCGTGCTGCTCAACGATATCCCGCTGGAGCGCGGCCGTCAGGTGGAGCTGCAGGATGGCGATGTGCTGGGCATTGATGACTATCGCCTGCAGGTCAGCGAGCTGGGCGAGGTAGCACGCCCGCTGGTGCAGCCGACGGTGGCCCCGACGGCTGCGCGCCCGCAAAGTGCAGCTGCCGCTGCCCCGCTGGCAAAACAGGCCGCGCAGACTGCCGCCATTCCCAGCGAGATCTGGGACAGCCTGGCGCAGGAGTTCTCCATCTCTGACAACCTCTCCAGCCGCCGGCAGAATAAAAGTGCAGAGAGCTATGCCAACCCGCTCACCGCGCCCGCTGCCGCAGAGCGTAACCCGGCCGACCCGCTGGCGCAGCTGGGGCAGGGCAGCGAGCCGCTCAACTTCGATCGCCGCCAGCAGACGCCGGAGAGCCTGTTCGAGCCTGACCCGCTGTTCAAGCAGGAAAGCATCTTCGATGACAGCACCCCGAGCACGCTGTTCCAGCAGCCCGGTGCTAAAAGCCCGCTGCCGGACAGCAAGCCGCAGGATGAGCAGGACCCGCTGGCACTGTTTGGCGCCGGCAGCAGCCCGGCGCAGGTTAACAGCGACGACCCGCTGGGCCTGATGATAGGTAGCGCCGTGCCGCTGGCGCCGCTGGATGAGGAGCCTGGCCAGCAGAGCGCGCCGATAATTACGCCGCCGCCGCCGCCGCACGTGCAGCCTGAAGCCGCCGCCCAGCCCGAAGCGCACGACGCGCAAAGCGCGCCAGCCGACGACCCGCTGCCGCCGCTCGACAGCGACTTCTCGCTGTTTGGCGCTGACGCCAGCCAGCAGCCTGACAACGCCGGGTTTGCCAGCTCGCCGCTGTTTGATGAGCCTGTCGATGCCGCACCCGCACCGCCGCCGCCGGACTACAGCGGCATTACGCTGCCGACCCCGCAGGCGATGGTGCGCCAGAACGCCCCGGTGCCAAAAGGCCGCCTGCGCATTGACCCGGTCGCCAACAGCAGCCAGCAGAGCAGCGCCGCAGCGGGCGGTGAAACGCTGGATGGCGAGCTGCTCAACGCGCTGATCGGCGGCATGGGTTTGCAGGACCTGCAGCCGACGCCGCGTTTTGACCACGACTCCATCCAGGAGCTGGGGCAGATGCTGAGCATGTTTTCGCAGGGCACCGTGGCGCTGCTGTCGTCGCGTTCGATCCTTAAGCGCGGGGTGAAAGCGGAGATGACGGTGATCCTCGACGAGGCCAACAACCCGTTCAAGCTGCTGCCTTCCGGTAAGTCGGTGCTGATGCAGATGTTTGGCAGCCGCATGCCCGGTTTTATGCCGCCGAAGCAGTCGGTGCGCGATGCGCTGGTGGATCTGCAGGCGCACCAGCTGGGAATGATCGCCGGGATCCGCGCGCTGATCGCCTCCATGCTGCAGTCGTTCAACCCGCAGCAGCTGGAAGAAGAAGCGCGGGCAGAGGGAGCCACCTCGCGCCTGTCACTGCCCAGCAGCCGTAAGGCCGCGCTGTGGGATCACTTCACCAAACGCTATGGCGAAACCGCCGGTGAGATAGAAGACGACTTCCACACGCTGTTTGGCGAAGCCTTCCTCCACGCCTACGACATGGAAGTGAACCAGTACAAAGACTCTCAGATCAGATCGGAAGAATGATGAATATCACCATTGCCTCAATGTCGAACCAGGGTGAACGCGCCAGCAATCAGGATCAGATCGGCGAGATCGTCGGTGAGCGCTCGGCCTGCTTTGTGGTGTGCGATGGCGTTGCGGGCCTGCCGGGGGGCGATATCGCCGCCAGCGTGGCGCGTAACACCATTATGCAGCGCTTTGACGGGCAGCAGCATCTGAATGCCCAGCTGATCCGCGAGTACGTCAACGGTGCCAACGGCGCTATCCGCCAGCAGCAGAAAAGCGAACCGGACTATCACCGCATGGGCACCACGCTGGTCAGCCTGTTTATCGACCGCGACTACGAGCTGGCTTACTGGGCGCACGCCGGGGACAGCCGCCTGTATCTGTTCCGCCGCGGTTATCTCTACCACGTCACCACCGATCACAGCCTGGTGCAGCAGATGAAGGATGCCGGGCATCAGACCGAAGGGATCAACGGCAACCTGCTCTATTTTGCCCTCGGCATGGGCGATGAAGATCGCGATGCCAGCTACAGCGACGTGGTGCCGATTGAAGATGGCGACGCGTTTCTGCTGTGTACTGACGGCTTCTGGCACGGCGTTTCCCAGCACCATATGCAGCAGTCACTGCATATGGTCAACACGCCGGACGAGTGGCTGACGCTGATGCAGCAGATGATTAAGAAAAACGAACAACAGTCGGAGGGCAGCCAGGATAACTACAGCGCCGTGGCCGTCTGGGTCGGGGAGCCGCAGGACACAACGCTGCTGCACTCGCTGTCGGAAGCGGCGCAGTTTATTCCGCTGCGTGATTGAAACAGGAAATGGATGTTATGAAATATTGGCTGTCAGGTGCTCTCTCACTCCTGCTCGCGTCCAGCGCCTGGGCGCAGGACTATCAGATTGTGCAGTCCCGCTCGCTCAAGCTGGATATCTGGATCGACAACGTTAAAAGCAACAGTCCGCAAAGCTGGTGCGCGCGCGAACTGCCGCTGCGCATCGTCGCCAACGGCAAGAAAGATCCGGCGCTGCTGGATGATTTCCTGCCGCGCGTCGCCAGCCTGTTACAGAGCCAGTGCGCTTCGCTCAGCCAGATCCACTGGCAGATGAACGATAGCGCCGGAGCCAAACTGGCGCAGGGCAGCGCCAGCAAAGCGCAGGAGTGGGTTCCCGTGGTGACGCCGGAGGCGCCCGCAGCAGCTGCCGTGGCTGCGGCGACACCGCCGGCCGAAGTGGCGCGCACGGCCCCAGCGGCAGAAGATCTCTCCCCACCCGCCGATACCACGCCGTGGATGCAGTTCAGCCTGATGGACGGCTGCCACTTCCGCACCTGGTGGCGCGGCAGCAGCCAGACCAGCGCACTGTTCGTTCCGGCCAAAGGCGGCGTCAGCTGCGGTGCTGATGGCTGGCTGAGCGGATCGGGGCAGATCACCCTCGTCGGGCACGGCGCCAGCAAAAGCCAGCGCATGAGCTTCCTGCAGGGCTTCCCGGTGGCTGGCCTGAATAACAGAGCGCCAGCCCACGCGCTGCAGATACTGACGGTCAACAACCAGCGCATGGTGCTGAGCGATGAGAAACAGCCCGGCAGCTGGATGGTCCTGCCTTACGCGCCGGAGCTGAACGGTTTCCAGGCCAGCGGCGAGCTGGTGGTACAGATCAGCGCGCAGGACGCGGCGGATAAAACCCTGCTGCAAAAGCGCCTGAATGAGATACGTAACCTGTGGTCACCGTACCTGAGTAACAGCACCGACCTGACCATCAAACTGGTGGATGCGCTGCACCCGCAGCTGCAGGACCCGGCCGCCGGGGCATTCAGCACGCTTCATTAAGGAAAGACCATGCACTCATTACAACAGCTCGTGGCCGGACAGTCGCTGAATGAAGCGCTGGCCCAGGTGGAAGGCCAGATCAAACAGAAGCCCGCCGATGCCGACCTGCGCGCCAGCTTCGTCCAGCTGCTGTGCCTGGTGGGGAACTGGAGCCGGGCGCTGACCCAGCTGAAAAGCTGGCGGGCGCTGAAGCCGCAGGCGCAGCCGACGGTCAACCTGCTGGAGCAGGCGATCGGCGGTGAGTTAAAGCGTGCCCTGGTGTTTAGCGGCAAGGCCACACCGCGTATGCCGGGCGACGGCTGGAGCTGGGCAGAGCAGCTGTTACAGGCGCTGACGGCCGATCGTTGTGGCGACCATGCGCAGGCCCAGGCGCTACGTGCCGCCGCCTTTGACGCCGCCGCGCTGAATCCCGGCCAGCTGATGCGCCAGGGGGAAGCGCAGCCGCACGCTTTTGACTGGCTGATGGATGGCGACAGCCGCTTAGGGCCGCTGTGCGAGCTGATGGTTAACGGTGAGTACAGCTGGCTGCCGTTCGGCGCCATCAGCGAGCTGCGTTTTCAGCCCCCGGCCAGCGTCACCGACCTGGTGTGGCGCCATACGCTGGTGCGGCTGATCGACGGCAGCGAACAGGTGTGCCAGATCCCGGCGCGCTACCCGCTGGCGCAGGACGCCGACGACCGTTACCGGCTGGGATCGCTGACCGAATGGCAGCCTTTACCTGCTGATGAGCAGCAATTCAGCGGCCACGGCCAAAAAAGCTGGCTCAGCGCGCAGGATGACTTTCCGCTGCTGAACCTGGAGACGCTGACCTTCGCCGCAGCGGAGCCTGCACCATGAGCCAGCAAAGCGGAGACGGGCACGACCTGCTGCACGGCGGCTACCGCCAGCGCCGCCAGCAGGAGAGCTTAAGCGCGCGCGACAAAATGCAGGCCTCGCTGCTCGACCGCCTGACCGATAACGCGCCCGATAAGCAGCAGGAGGCGGCTTACCACACGTTGATCTCGCACAGCTCGCTGCGCCGTAACGTACTGCGCGACCTGCAGTGGCTGTTTAACACCATCAACAACGAAGCCCAGCAGGACCTGCAACCCTTTCCGCAGGTTAAACGCTCCACGCTCAACTTCGGTATCGCGCCGCTGGCCGGGCAGCGCATGTCGGACATTGAGTGGCTGGATATTCAGCGCAAGCTGACGGCGGCGATCCTCAACTTCGAGCCGCGCATCCTGCCGGGCGGCCTGCAGGTGCGCTGCGTCTCCGACACCGGATCGCTCGACCTGCACAACGTGCTGTCGATAGAGATTAAGGGCCGCCTGTGGTGCGTGCCGTACCCGCTTGAATTCCTGTTTCGTACCGATGTGGATCTGGAAAACGGTCACTTTGAGCTGAAAGATATCGGTTAATAAAGAAGGTCATTGTCATGGACAGCAAGCTGCTTGATTACTACAACCGCGAACTGGCCTACCTGCGTGAGATGGGGGCCGAGTTTGCCGGGCGCTATCCCAAGGTTGCCGGGCGTCTGGGGATGCGCGGCGATGAAGTGGCGGACCCTTACGTTGAGCGGCTGATGGAGGGTTTCGCCTTTCTCACCTCGCGCGTACAGCTGAAGATGGATGCCGAGTTCCCGCGTTTTTCCCAGCGCATGCTGGAGATGATCGCGCCGAACTATCTCGCGCCGACGCCGTCGATGGCCATCGCCGAGCTGCACCCGGACAGCCGCAAGGGCGATATCAGCGGCGGATTCTGCGTGCCGCGCGGCACCATGATGGACAGCCAGATCCTCAAGCAGAGCGGCGTGACCTGCAGCTACACCACTGCCCACGACGTGATGCTGCAACCGCTGGAAATAAAGCAGGTCGAGCTGGGCGGCATCCCGGCCAATATCCCGCTCGGCCAGCTTGGGCTGAGCCAGCTGGGGGCGGTGAGCGCGCTGCGCATCCGCCTGAAGTGCGATGAAGCGGTAACGCTGGCGCACCTTAACTTCGACAGCCTGATGTTTTTCCTCAGCGGCCCGGATATGCAGGCGCAGCAGCTGCTAGAGCTGGTGATGCAGCACTACGTGGGCGGCTTCTGCCAGAGCGTGACGGCCAGCCCGCGCCGCACGCTGCTGGATGATGGCGCGGTGCAGCAGGAGGGCTTCGCGCCGGAACAGGCGCTGCTGCCGGATGACCTGCGTAACTTTGATGGCTACCGCCTGCTGCAGGAGTATTTTGCCTTCCCGGCGCGCTTCCAGTTTATCAGCATCAGCCAGCTGCGCCCGCTGTTGCAGGGCGCAGGGGAAGGGGAGCGTGAGTTTGACATCGTGCTGCTGCTGGATAAAAGCAGCGAGGCGCTGGAACGGGTGATTGATCGCAGCCACCTGGCGCTGCACTGCACCCCGGTGATCAACCTGTTCCCGAAGGTGGCAGAGCGCCAGAAGCTGAATGACAGCGTGCATGAGTATCACCTGGTGGTGGATAACATCCGCCCGCTCGATTACGAGATCTTCTCGGTGCAGAAGCTGTATGCCAGCGGTGATAACCAGCGCGAGGAGCAGCTGTTCCGCCCGTTCTGGAGCACCTTCAGCGACGACGGCGGTAACTACGGCGCCTATTTTTCGCTGCGCCGCGAGCAGCGCACGCTGTCGGAACACGCGCAGCGCTACGGCACGCGCACCGGCTATGTCGGCTCGGAAGTGTTTCTCTCGCTGGTGGATGAACAGCACGCGCCGTGGCATGAAGATCTGCGCCACCTCAGCGCGGAAGTGCTCTGCACCAGCCGCGACCTGCCGCTGCTGCTGCAGCAGCAGCAGGGCAACTTTGTGATGCCGGACTCGGTGCCGATCCGCCAGCTGACGCTGCGCAAAGGGCCAACGCCGCCGCGTGCTGCGCTGGCCGAGGGCAAAATCGCCTGGCGGCTGATCAGCCATTTGCAGATGAACTACCTCAGCCTGATGGACGGCGATGACGGCCAGGGAGCCGCCGCGCTGCGCCAGATGCTTGGGCTGTATGCCAATCTGGCCGATGCCCCGGTGGCGCGCCAGATTGAGGGCATTCGCCACTGCCAGCTTAAGCCGGTGTTCCGCCGGGTGCCGGAGCCGGGACCGATTGTGTTCGCCCGCGGCATCAGCGTTGAGCTGGAGGTGGATGAACAGGCGTTTTCCGGCGCCAGCCCGTGGCTGCTCGGCAGCGTGCTGGAGCGGGTTTTCTCACGGCTGGTAGCGATTAACACCTTCACCGAAGTGACGCTCAACAGCCAGCAGCGTGGGGAGGTCGGCTACTGGGCGCCGCGCATGGGTAAAAGGACGCTGATATGACCGCGCAGGCTGCAAAAATTCATCGCCTGAAGCGCCTGCCCGCCGACTTCTGGCCCGCGCTGCAGGCCGCGCCCTGGCGTTACGATCTGTTCCAGCTGCTGCGGCGCATCGATGCACAGGGCGGGGAGCGTTATCCGCTGGGGCGTGCGCCGCTGCCGCGCCATGAACCGCTGCGCATCGGCCAGCTGCCCTCGCTGGCGTTTGCTCCCTCGACCATTGCCAGCGTTACGCCGCGCGACGGCAGTCCGCTGCATGAGGTGTCGATCTACAGCTTCGGGCTGTTTGGCCCTAACGGACCGCTGCCGGTTCACCTGACCGAGTACGCGCGTGAGCGCATCTATCACCAGCAGGACCACAGCTTCACTGCCTTTGCCGACCTGTTTCACCACCGGCTGACGCTGCTGTTCTACCGCGCCTGGGCCGATGCGCAGCCGACCGTGGCGCTGGATCGCGCCGGGCAGCGCCATTTTGAGCAGTACATCGCCAGCCTGATCGGCATGGGCCAGCCGGGCCAGCTGCAAAAAGGCAGCCTGAGCGACCACGCCCGCTTCGCCGTTGCCGGGCACCTGGCGCGCCAGGGGCGCGACGGCGAAGGGCTGGAGAAGGTCCTGCGCCACTATTTTCGCGTGCCGGTAAAGCTGGTGGAGAACGTGCCGCACTGGCAGCCGATTGACCCGCGGGAGCGCGCCAGCCTCGGGGCCGGACGGCGTAAACCGCGCCTCGGCGAGTCGGCATTCCTCGGCGTGGCGGTGCGCGATGTGCAGCATAAGTTTCGTATCGAGCTGGGGCCGCTGCCGCTGGAGAAGTACAACCGCCTGCTGCCCGGCGAACCCTGGGCCGTGCAGCTGCGCGACTGGGTGCGCCAGTATCTCGGCATCGAATACGTCTGGGACGTGCGCCTGACGCTGGCGGCGCCGGACGTGCAGGGCATCACCCTCGGCGGCAGCGGGCGGCTGGGCTACAGCAGCTGGCTCGGCCAGCCCGCAACGCCGCAGCCGCGCAGTGACTTAACCTATAGCCCGGAAGTGCAGGAAGAGATCGTCAGCTGACCCCTTGCCTGAGGGCAGGATCCTATCCCATCAGATCTATAACCACTGAGAATAATCATGTCAGAGATAAGCCGCGCCGTACTGTTCGGCAAACTGGATACGCTGTTATTTACCTCTCTGGAAAGCGCCACCGCCTTTTGTAAACTGCGCGGCAATCCCTATGTGGAGCTGGTTCACTGGCTGCATCAGCTGATGCAGCACCAGGACGGCGATTTACAGCAGCTGATCCGCTATTTTTCACTGGATGAAGAGGCGCTGACGCGCGATATCGTGGCGGCGCTCGATCGGCTGCCGCGCGGGGCCAGCGCGGTTTCTGACCTCTCTGAACATATCGACAGCGCGGTGGAGCGCGCCTGGGTTTACGGCTCGCTGAAGTTTGGCGTGCAGCAGATCCGCGGCGGCCATCTGCTGATCGGCATGCTGAAAACCTTCAACCTCGCCAATCTGCTGAAAGGCATCTCGCCTCAGTTCAGCCGCATCAGCATGGACGTGCTGCTGGAGCAGTTCGACGCGGTATTCGACGGCAGCAAAGAGGCGGCGCAGGTTGCCGCCGCACCGCAGGGTAACGCGGGTAGCGTTCCGCAGCAGCAGGGCACGCTGGCGCAGTATGCGCAGGACCTGACGGCGCGCGCGCGCGACGGCAAGATTGACCCGGTGGCCGGGCGTGACGAGGAGATCCGCCAGATGGTCGATATCCTGATGCGCCGCCGCCAGAACAACCCGCTGCTGACCGGCGAGGCGGGCGTCGGCAAAACCGCCGTGGTCGAAGGGCTGGCGCTGCGCATCGCCGCCGGCGACGTTCCGGCCCCGCTGCAGGAGGTGCAGCTGTGGCTGCTGGATATCGGCATGCTGCAGGCGGGTGCAGGGATGAAAGGCGAGTTTGAGGCGCGCCTGCAGGCGCTGATTAACGAAGTGCAGTCGAGCCCGACGCCGATCGTGCTGTTTATCGACGAGATCCACACCCTGATCGGTGCGGGCGGGCAGCAGGGCACCGGTGATGCCGCCAACCTGCTGAAGCCGGCGCTGGCACGCGGCCAGCTGCGCACCATCGGCGCCACCACCTGGGCGGAGTACAAAAAGTATATTGAGAAAGACCCGGCGCTGACCCGCCGCTTTCAGACCGTACAGGTCCACGAGCCGGACGAAGAGAAAGCGCTGCTGATGCTGCGCAGCACCGTCAGCCCGCTGGAGAAGCATCACCGCGTGCTGCTGCTCGATGAAGCGGTGGCGGCGGCGGTGAAGCTGTCGCACCGCTACATCCCTGCGCGCCAGCTGCCGGATAAAGCCGTGGCGCTTTTAGATACCGCCTGCGCGCGCGTGGCCGTCAGCCAGAGCGCGCAGCCGCCGCAGCTGGAAGACTGCCTGCACCGCATTCACGCGCTGGAGATCGAGCGCGATATCGCCGGGCGCGAAGCGCGTCTCGGCATCGGTGAAGGCGGGCGCGTGGCGGCACTGGAGCAGCAGCTGAGCGAGCTGGCCGCCCAGCGCGACCAGCTGAGCGCGCGCTGGCAGCAGGAGCAGGCGCTGGTCGATGCGATTATCGCCCTGCGGGCGCAGCTTCATGATGAAAGCGTGGAAGAGCCTGAAGCGCTGCACCAGCAGCTCAGCGCCCGGCAGCAGGCGCTGCGCGAGCTGCAGGGGGAAACGCCGCTGCTGTTTGCCGCAGTGGATGCCAACGTGGTGGCGGCGGTGGTTTCCGACTGGACCGGCATCCCGCTGGGACGCATGGTGAAAAACGAGATCGACGCGGTGCTGAAGCTGGCCGATACCCTCAACCAGCGGGTGATTGGTCAGCGCCACGGGCTGGAGCTGATCGCCCGCCGCGTGCGTACCTCGCGCGCGCGGCTTGATGACCCGAACAAGCCGGTCGGCGTGTTTATGCTGTGCGGCCCGTCCGGCGTTGGTAAAACCGAGACCGCGCTGGCGCTGGCAGAGACGCTGTACGGCGGCGAGCAGAACATCATCACCATCAATATGAGCGAATTCCAGGAAGCGCACACCGTCTCCACCCTTAAGGGCGCGCCTCCCGGCTATGTCGGCTACGGCGAAGGCGGTGTGCTGACCGAGGCGGTGCGCCGCCGTCCTTACAGCGTGGTGCTGCTCGACGAGATCGAAAAAGCGCACCCGGACGTGCACGAGATCTTCTTCCAGGTGTTTGATAAAGGCTGGATGGAGGATGGCGAAGGACGGCATATCGACTTCCGCAACACCATTATCATCCTCACTTCCAACGTCGGCACCCAGCTGATTGACGCAATGTGTGCCGACCCGGAGCTGATGCCGGAGCCGGAAGTGCTGGCCGGGGCGCTGCGCCCGCCGCTGCTGGAGGTGTTCCCGCCTGCGCTGCTCGGTCGCCTGCTGGTGGTGCCGTACTACCCGCTGAGCGATGCGATGCTGGCGCAGATTGTGCGCCTGCAGCTGCAGCGCATTCAGCGCCGCCTGGAGGAGAACCACGGTATCGCCTCGGTGGTCGACGACAGCGTGATTGCGCAGATTGTGCAGCGCTGCACTGAAG
This sequence comes from Erwinia aphidicola, assembly GCF_024169515.1. Classification (NCBI taxonomy): domain Bacteria; kingdom Pseudomonadati; phylum Pseudomonadota; class Gammaproteobacteria; order Enterobacterales; family Erwiniaceae; genus Erwinia; species Erwinia aphidicola. The sequence continues at coordinate 2,463,991 of NZ_JAMKCQ010000001.1, forward strand.
TGGAGTCCGGTGGCCGTATGGTTGACGCCATCCTCACCAATACCCTGTTGCCGCAAATGAGCCAGATGCTGCTGTCTGCCAGCGCGCGCGACGAACAGTATCGCCGCCTGCATGTCTCACTGCTTGAAGGTGAGTTCCACTGTCAATTTGCCTGATACCCGTCATTCTTCAAGCTGCAGATGCGTTGGCTGCATGCGCTCACCCGAATCACTTACTCCAGTAAGCTCATCGGGATTCGCTCTTTTGCCGCCTTCCTGCAACTCGAATTATTTAGGGTATCGCTATGAGAGTTATCCATAATGTCTGAACATGATAACAACCGCACGGTGCCGAACGCACTGCCGGTCGGCTACCGCTTCAATGAGTTTGAGATTGAGCAGGTGATTGGCGGCGGCGGCTTTGGCATTGTCTATCGCGCCCGCGACCATCAGCTGGAGCGCACCATCGCCATCAAAGAGTTTATGCCCGCCTCGCTGGCGGCGCGTAACAGCGACCTGACGCTGGTGCTGCGCAGCGAGCACTTCAGTAAAACCTTTCACGCCGGGCTGAACAGCTTTATTCAGGAAGCGCGCCTGCTGGCGCGTTTTAACCACCCGAACCTGCTGCACGTGCTGCGCTTCTGGGTGCAGAACGACACCGCCTATATGTGTACCGCGTTTTACAGCGGCACCACGCTGTCGCAGCTGCATCAGCAGCGCCCGCAGATCATCGACGAGGCCTGGATCCGCCGCCTGCTGCCGCCGCTGTTTGGCGCGATTAACGCTATCCACCAGGAGGGCTACCTGCACCGCGATATCTCGCTGGATAACATCCAGATCCAGGATAACGGCGTGCCGGTGCTGCTTGACTTTGGCTCGGCGCGTAAGGCGATTGGCAACCTGTCCGATGAAACCGAGACCATGCTCAAGCCCGGCTTCGCGCCGATTGAGCAGTACAGCGACGACAACGAGAGCGAGCAGGGCACCTGGACCGATATCTATGCGCTGGGCGCGGTGCTGCACACTCTGATTGTCGGCGCGCCGCCGACCGTCAGCGTGGTGCGCAGCATTGAAGACAGCTACCAGCCGCTGACCGAACGCCGCCCGGCGGGCTACTCGCTGCCGCTGCTTAACGCCATTGACCAGGCGCTGGCGCTGCATCCGGAAGACCGCCCGCAGACCGTCGATGCCTTTGCCGCACTGATGGAGCTGCCGGTCTCTGACATCAACGAGATCCACGAAGTGAAAGTCAGCGGGCCGGGCACCATGCTGGTGCCGGTTGAGCCAGAAGCGCAAGCGCCCGCCCCGGTTAACCGGCTGCAGCGCTTTATGCTGCCGGGCCTGGTGGCCGCCGGGGTGCTGGTGGGGATCGGCGTTGGGGTGCTGATGGGTTCATCCGGCGGCGACGATGCCCCGGTGGCCGCGCAGGCGCCGGCTGAGACGCCCGCGCAGCAGAGCGCCAGCAATGCCGCGCCCGCTAACAGTGGCGCGGCGGCGCCAGAAGCGGCAGCGACGCCTGCTGCCGCACCGCCGCCGCCGGAGCCGATTGCCCAGGTCTATATCCGGCTGCAGCCGGGCGACAAAGTGCAGGTGAACGGCAAAGCCGAAGCGCTGGTGCCGTCGCCAAACGGCTTTGCCACCCTGCAGCTGCCGCCTGGCAACTATCAGTTTGACGTCACCAATCGCGGTGAAACCCGCAGTCAGAGCATCACTATTGAGCAGGAAGGTGCGTGGCTGCTGAACCCGCAGAGCTGACGCTAACGCCCGCCGCGTGCGGGCACCGCATTCAGGGAGCAAGATAATGTTTGATCGTATTACCGCCACCACCCCCGCCGGAGACGGCACCCTGCAGTTCTGGAAGCTGGAGGGGATGGAAGTGGTCTCGCGCAGCTTTGAGCTGACCGTGACGCTGCTCAGCACCGACGCGCGCCTTGACCGCCGGGCGATGCTCGGCCAGCCGATCACGCTGACCATTCCCACCACCGCGCTGGCCGCCGCGCCGCGCTACCTCAACGGCAAAATCACCTCGGTGAAGGTGCACAGCGCCGACCTGAACGGTACGCGCTACGCGGTGTATACCCTGGTGATGGAGTCCGACCTGTGGCCGCTGAAGCGCGACCGCAACCAGCGCATCTTCCAGAACCAGCGCCTGCCGGACATCATTAAAACCGTGCTCGGCGAGTACGGGGTCAACGTGGAGGACAGGCTGGCGGGCGACTACCGCACGTGGGAGTACTGCGTGCAGTACCAGGAGAGCAGCTACGACTTTATCTCGCGCCTGATGGAGCTGGAGGGGATCTACTTCTTCTTCCGCCACGACGCGGAGCAGCACACGCTGGTGATGTTCGACGCGCCGCAGCAGCACCAGCCGTTCGCCGGGTATGAGGCGATCCCCTATCACGCCACCGCCTCCGGCGGCTCGACGGATGAAGAGGGGATTGGCGCATGGTCGATAGCCGAGCGGGTCACGCCGGGCATCTACAGCCTGGACGACTACGACTTCCGCAAGCCGAACGCGTGGATGTTCCAGGCGCGGCAGAACCCGTCGTCGCCGCAGCCGGGCAAGATTGACTACTACGAGTGGCCGGGGCGCTTTGTTGAGCACAGCCACGGCGAGTTTTATGCGCGCATCCGCCAGGAGGAGTGGCAGGCGGAGCACCAGCGCATCGACGCCAGGGCGACCTCGACCGGCATCGTGCCGGGCTGCACCTTCACGCTGAGCAACCCGCCGTTCGCCAGCGACGCCGACGACTACCTGATCCTCAGCGCGCTGTACCACTTTGAAGAGAACACCTACGCCTCCGGCGGGGGCGAGAGCAACCATACGGTGTGGCTGACGGTGATCCCGTCCAGTACGCAGTTCCGCTCGGCGCAGCGCACCGCGTGGCCGCGCACCCACGGTCCGCAGACGGCGAAGGTGGTGGGGCCGCAGGGCGAATCAATCTGGACCGACAAATATGGCCGGGTAAAGGTGAAGTTTCACTGGGACCGTCACGCGAAGGGCGACGACACCAGCTCGTGCTGGGTGCGCGTGTCGAGCGCGTGGGCGGGCCAGGGATTTGGCGGGGTGCAGATCCCGCGCGTTAATGACGAGGTGGTGATCGACTTTATCAACGGTGACCCGGACCGGCCGATGGTGACGGGCCGCGTCTATAATGAATCCAGCATGCCGCCGTGGGCGCTGCCCGCCGCCGCCACGCAGATGGGCTTTATGACGCGCAGTAAAGACGGCACCAAAGACAACGCCAGCTATCTGTTTTTTGAGGATAAGCTGGGCAGTGAATCTGTGGACCTGCACTCAGAAAGAAATATGAATGTCTCTGTTGAAGGGATTCATAATGAAGTTGTGCATCAGCAGACCATCTACTCGCATATGAATACCCGCAATGTGACGGTTATGCAGCACGATACTCAGACGTTCAATAACGGTCAGACGATATCGGTGACCGCAAGTGGGCGTAATGAATCCATTGTTGATAATGAAACCAAGTGTGTGACAGGGTATTCCGATAACAGTTATACTGGCAACGTGATTATTAAAACGGATGCTACAGTGAGTACCAATGCGGTCAGCAAAATCATGTACGAGACACCTGAAGTAGTGTTCGGACAAGTGATTGATGCACAAGGAACTCCGAGTGCAGTGCCTGCTGTACCTTTTGATATCAAAAAAACAGTTGGTCCGGTGATGTCAGCACCTGGTACAACTGTGCCTGCCAGTGATTATCTCGCTTCAGCATCCGGTGCCGCCATCAGCGCAGCAACAAAGGTGACCTATAAAAAAGGTGTGGTGACTGATATTCAGGGCATTGATAAGCTAACCGTGCAGCAAAATCAGATTGTCGATGTTAAAGGGAATGTCGCGAGGACTATCCAGGGTACTTATGCAGATACAGTTATGGGTGAAATGACAATCTACTCTCCTAGTAAGATCACAATAAAAAGTGATACGGAAGTGAATGTGGATACTCCTTGGGCGGTTGAAACTAAGTGGAATACGACTAGTTTAGCTGCAACAAATTTTTCTACCACAGGAACTGGTGTCTCCTTGACAGGATTAAATGTAGGCATAACTACTACGAAGTTGGAAAATAATCCAGTGGCTATTGTTTGGAATAATGGGCTTAAGTTTAAATCAGGGGCTATGACAACCTCAAATTACTTGTTGGCATTAAAAAATGCGGCGTTGACATTATTTAACTAGTAAGGGTCTATAAGATGTTTTTTTGGAAATCATTAAATTATATTATTCCTGCAATAGTTGTTTTTATTATAATCTTTATGATTTTTCGGTCCATGAAAAATGGAAAGGTAGAAAGGGAGATAGCTGCTAACCCTGTTTTTGTTGAGGCAACCATCGTCAAGGTTGTGCCTGGGACACCTTCTACAAATGGTCTTGTTAACATCACTTTTGATTATGAGTTTAACGATGATAAAGGAAAATTAGTAGAACGGAAGAATTACCTCACTGCAATTAAAACTATGGATTTGTATAACTTTAATGTTGGAGGGAAGTTAGGAGTTATGTACCTCAAGACGGACTCATCAAAAAACATGCTAACGATGAAAAATGCTCTTGAAGAGCAATGATTTCAATGTGAGAATTTGATTTATTTTCAGGTGCTCCTTAAGAATATCTGGTTTCTAAAAGTAGTATGCATCTTCGAAGTTTTTATTACATGGTGAGTATGAAAGTTATAATGTAGTGTAAGTATGATAACTGAATGTAATTGTGACGATTTCTTATTGGGCTATTTTTTAAAGTTGGCAGATTGTGCGTCAAAAAAAGTTAGTCGTATGTTCCGGTAATGGTTATTTTAAAAATTATCATGATGGGTTTGAATGGATATGCCCTGGATTTTAAATGCATTATTAGTAATTTCCCTTATTCTTGCTATGAATTTTTTTGTCAGAAGGGCAATAAAGAAGTCTCAATTACACCGCGAAAACATCACGAATAAAGGCACAAGTGTCAACCTGACGATTTTATCCATGAAGCAAAGTGGTGTTTTCATAAACAACTGTCCCGTTTTATTACTCAAGCTTAGAGTTGAAGACGTTGCAACTGGTGATAACTGGGTCATAGATGAATTCAAGGAGACTGCGTTACTGATAGCTCTTAATGACTATCAGTCAGGTAATGTTTACCAGGGGAAACTTGACAGAAATAAAAGTGAAATTATTTTTGTTCGTGATCCTGGTGGAAAACCCATTCTCTTGGACAGGAAGTGAGATGGTCAAGATAGAAATTGCTTTTCCGATAAAGGGAGGTTAGTAACAATAGTGATTTCTGTTGAAACTATAATTAGTGTCTTACTATAATATTTTGAAGGCTGATAATGGGTATGAAGGAAGCGATTGCATCGATGTCTGGCATTGAATTAACTTTCATGATGACCGGAATTCTTGTTCCTATGGTCTTCATTGTTTTTACTATCTTTTCCTTTAAGGGAAAGTCTAAAGGAACTGTTGATGCTTTCAGAGTAATTAAGCATGAATCATGGGCAGGAGACCTTATCAGTACAAAAATGGAATCTTGGCAACAGACTGATATAAGCTATGGAAATGACCTTTTTTTTGATGTGTTTTTTTATACAGGTGATGGATCAGAAATGAAATCAGCCAAGGCACTTGTTGCTCTGAGCGATATGCACCTGCTTAAAAAAGGGTTGGATATCATTGTGAAGCAAGATAAGAAGGGAAGGATTGCAGTAGTAAAAATAGATTATTAATATTCAGAATTTGAATAAAACATTCTAAAAAAGCTACTTATTTTTAATATTTTTTTTACGATGTTTTGATGGCTGGGTTCCCCTCCTTTAATCAATGTAATGTGCCTTGGTTTATAATGTTGATTAATTCATTATAGGTTAAATTATTAATGGTGTTGTGACGGTGTTAATTGCCTGCTTTATATATTCAGCAGTTGCGTTGCTATTTATTTATGTTTTGATTTCACTGTATCGCAGAGATCTCAGGAACAAAAAAATCAAAAACGAAGTCTTGAGGGATGGGGTTGATACCACCGCGGTCATCACTCAGGTTGCCAGTCGCTCTGGCGGTAATTCAGGGTTTATCAATATCTCCATAGACTTTCGTTATCAAAACCAACGTGGTGAAGAGCTGCACGGGCAGTCACTGGCGGTGATCGACGCCATGGACAGCGCGAAATATCAAGCCGGGTAGCGCATCAACATTCGTTATGCCCGCACCGATGCACGAAAAACCCTTGTTGATATTCCCAATCCCCTAATGAAACGGAAAAACAGATCTTCCTAAGGACGTATTCCATGAAGATTATCAAACCGCTGCGCCTCAGCGTGCTAAATCGCCCCTTTCGCCTGCAGGGAAAAAACCATCTTGGCGTTACGGTGCTGGCGCTGGCGGATATGGGGCCAAAACCTCAGCTGCGCCCGGAAGCGGAACTGTGGCAGCTGGCGGCCAGCGAGTTGCAGACCAGCGGCGGAGTGCTGGATATGGCGATCCCCAAGGCCCGCGCCGAATTTCTGGCAACCGGCTTTGCCTATACCCACCATCAGCAGGATAAAACCCTGTGCGCTGCGCGTATAGATGTCGAGTCGCGCAGCAAAACGCTCGCGATCTCCGGCGACCGAATCTGGTCCGGTTCACACCCCACGCCACCGCGCCCGTTTGAGCAGATGCGCCTCGACTGGAGCCGTGCCTTTGGCGGCGAAGGCTATGCCGATAATCCGCACGGCATCGGCGCGCTGGAGGAAACTCAGGATGGCATCAAGTATCGCCGCCTGCCGAATATTGAGCCGCTGCACCCGCGCATCACCTCACCACGCCAGCAGCCGGAACCGGTCAGCTTTGGCCCGCTGGATATGCAGTGGCCGCGCCGCATGAAGCGTATGGGCAAGGCCTATGACGCCAGCTGGCTGCAGAACGAGTTTCCCGGCTTCGCGCGCGATATCGACTGGCGGGTATTTAACGCCGCCAGCCCCGACCAGTGGTGGGACGATCGCGACAGCCTGCCCGATGAGGCCGAGTGGCGCATCTGGAATATGCACCCGGAGAAGGCCCTGCAGCAGGGCAGGCTGCCGCCGTGGCAGGCACGCTGCTTTATCAATCGCCAGCGCGGCGATGAGCTGCTGTTTGAAGAGATCCCGCTGCGCGCCACCACCGTCTGGTTCTTCCCGCACCTGGAGCAGATGGTGCTGATGTGGCAGGGCAACCGGCGCATCAACGAAGATGACGCCGCCGACGTGCAGCAGCTGATGCCCGCGCTGGAAACCACCGGCGCCACCCGCTCGCTGAATCACTATCGCAAAGTGCTGGCGCAGCGGCTGGATAAAGAGAAGGGCGCGCTGTTTGCCTTCCGGGAAAAAGATCTGGTGCCGGAACATGCCATCGGACCCTGGCTGGACAGCGAAGTGCAGACCAGCGAAAGCCCGATGCAGAACAATATGAAAAATCGTGCCAGCCAGCTACGCGAACAGCACCGCGCAACGCTGGAGGCGCAAGGGGGCGATATCAGCACGCTGCTGGCTGAGGTGGAAGAGCCGGAGATGCCAAAGCTGGACGAGCTGCCCGAATTTATCGAGAAGATGGAGCGTAAAGCGGCAGAGATGCAGCAGCAGGCCGAAGCGCGCAAGCGGGAGATGGAAGCGAAATATCCCGATGCCGCCAGCCGCGATAACCTGCCGCGTGGCCCGGAGTCAATGCACCGCATGCAGGAGATGCTGCACCAGCATGGCGACAAGATGACGCAGAAGAAACTGCAGCAGAGCCGCGAGGCGATGCACCAGCTGTACCTGATGTCGGTGCAGAGCCAGCCGCCTGCGCGGCGCTTAACCGGCGATATCGCGCTGATTATCCGCCAGCGTGCAGAACGCACCATGGCGCAGGGCGGTGACTTCAGCGGGCTGGATCTGACCGGGGCGGACTTCTCCGGGATGGATCTGCGCGGCGCTAATTTTCATCAAACCCTGCTGGAGTGCGCCGACCTCAGCGGCTGCCAGCTGGACGGTGCCAGCTTCACTGAAGCGATGCTGGCGCGTGCCAACCTGCACAACGCTTCGCTGCGCGGCTGCGACCTGAGCAGCGCCAGCCTGGCGCTGGCGCAGTGCCAGAACAGCTGTTTCAGCGGTGCGAAGCTGAAAGAGACGCAGCTGGAGCAGGCGCTGCTCGACGGCTGTGATTTCAGCCACGCCACGCTGGAGAACCTGCTGCTGCGCGAAAGCGGCATCAGCGGCTGCGGTTTCCGGCAGGCCACCCTTGAGGGCTGCATCTTTATGGAGATGACGCTGGCGCAGCCCGACTTCAGTCAGGCAACGCTGCGCAAAACCACCTTTCTGAAATGTCAGCTGCAGGCAGCGCGCTTCAGCGGTGCAGATCTTGAGAGCTGCTCCTGGGTGGAGAGCAACGCCGACGGGGCGCGCTTTGACCAGGCGACGCTGACCACCTGCGCGCTGGCTGCGGAAAGCTCGCTGGCCGGAGCCGATTTCAGCAGCGCAACGCTGAAGCAGAGCAACCTGCGCCAGACCGCGCTAAACGGCGCACAGTTTACGCTGGCGAAGTTAGAGAACAGCGACCTCAGCGAAGCCAACTGCCAGGGGGCCAACTTTACGCGCGCCAACCTGGTTGGCAGCCTGTTTATGCGCACCGACTTCCGCCACGCCGATTTTAGCGATGCGAATCTGATGGGCGCCCTGATGCAGAAAACGCAGCTGGGCGGCGCCCGCTTCCACGGTGCTAACCTGTTCCGCGCCGATCTGTCGCAGTCATTCACTGATGATACCACCGCGCTGACAGGGGCCTTTATCAAGCGGGTCAAAACCCTGCCAAAGCGTGACGGAGAAGTGATATGAACGCAGCCGAACTGCAGCAGAAGATCAAAGGCGGCGAACCGATCGGTGAGATCAATCTGGACGGCCTCGACCTCAGCGGCTGTGACCTCTCCGGCGGCATCTTGCAGGAGGTCTCACTGCAGGGGGCTAACCTGCGCGGCGCCAACCTGCATGAAACGGTGTTTACCGAGTGCCAGCTGGAGGGCGCAGATCTGACGGGTGCGACCCTGCAACAGACGGTGTTTAACCAGTGTGGCATGGCGCAGCTGCACACCAGCGACAGCGCGCTTAGCGAATGCGTGTTTAACCAGTGCGCGCTCAGCGGCAGTGACTTTGCGCGCAGCGTGCTGGATAAAACCCAGTTTATGCGCTGCGCGCTGGCGCACAGCCGCTTTAGCCAGTCGCGGCTTGAGCGCAGCACCTTTTTCGAATCCCCACTGACAGAAGCGCATTTCAACGGCTGCCGCTCCCTGCTGACCACCTTTTTTGGCATTGACCTGCGCAGCACCGATCTCAGCAGCAGTCAGTTTGAACGCGTGGTGTTCTTTAACTGCGACCAGCGCGGAAAAAGCTATGCGCAGCAGCAGTTTACTGGCTGCCAGTTTACCGACAATCAGCTGGACGGTGCCAACTTCAACGGTGCCCAGCTGACGCAGTGCAACTTCAAAGGAGCCTCGCTGAAGCAGGCTCAGCTGCGCCAGGTGAATGCCAGCCAGGCGCTGTTTATGGCGGCGGACCTGAGCGGCGCGCAGTGCCAGCACAGCCTTTTTGACCAGGCGCTGTTTGTCGGGGCCACGCTAAGCGGGGCCGACTTCAGCCACAGCCGCCTGTTTCAGAGCATCCTGCAGCAGGTCACGGCCTGCCAGACGTCGTTCGCCCTGTGCGACCTGACCTACAGCGATTTTTCCGCCGCCGATTTACGCCAGGCGGATTTTCGCAGCGCCACATTTTCCCGTACCCGCCTGCACCGGGCACGCCAGGAGAATGCCCACTTTTCCGACCGTCAGGGCATTCTTGAATATGATGAAGAGTTACTGGCTGCCGAAGCCTGGAGCATTGAGCGGCAGAGCCGCAGTTGAGGAGACATGATGAACAATATCAATCACAAACTGGCGCAGGCGGTAACGCTGCCCGTGCAGGCTTCCGGCAGCGTCACCCACGTTTTTGCCGATGGCAGCCTGACCGTTGAGAGTGAGGGGCGCGGCTGGCACTGCCAGCGTGCGGTGAGCTGCGTGATAGCCCCACAGGTGGGGGATCGGGTGTTGATCACTCACGTCGATAACCAGATCTGGCTGCTGGCGGTGCTGGAGCGGGCCAATCCGCAGGCGGCGGAGCTGAGCGTGCCGGGCGACCTGCATATTCGCAGCAGCGGTGAGCTCAGACTGAGCAGCGCGGCGCTGCGCGTCACGGCTGACGAGGGCGACTGCCATATTAGCGCGATGAACTACAGCGGCGACAAGCTCTCCGCGTGGGTCAGCCTGTCGCGCATCGTCGGCAAACGTGCCGAGTCCGTCTGGCAAACGGTGAGCCAGATCAGCCACAACCTGCTGCGCACCACGCGCAACACCGAGCAGGTGCGCGCCGGGCAGCTGGATATCAAGGCTGAAGACTATGCGCGCCTGCATGCGCACAACACGGTGATCACCTCGAAAGCGATCACCAAAGTCGATTCTGAACAGATCCATATGGGCTAAGGAGCTTCTATGTTTGCTAACTGCCAGCTGTTTGGCGTTGACCTCGCTTTTCCCGACGTCTGCCTGACGCCGATGCCGGTGCCGACGCCGGTTCCTTATCCGGATATCGCGCTGGGGCCGACGGCGATCCCTAATGCGCTAAATATTCTGTTTATGGGCATGCCCGCGCACAACATGGCGACGGTGACGCCGCTGACCAATGGTGATAACCCCGGCGTGGCGACCGGCGTGGCTTCCGGCACGGTAATGGGGCCGTCGCGCCATCTGACCGGGGCCTTTACCGTGCTGCTGAAGGGCACCCCGGCCACGCGGCTGACCAGCGTTACCCTGCAAAACTCCACCAATGCTATTGGCATGCGTATTGTGCCCAGCCAGTTCAAGGTGCTGATGCTGGCGCCTTAATTTGCTTCACAGGGTGTATGCCCGATTCGCTGTTGTGCTGCTGACCCGGGGAAGGAGGGCAATATGGAAATTTTTCTCAGATGGGCTGGGGTGACGGTATTTACCCTGTTGTCCTGGCGATATCTTTGGAATGGACGGGATGAGTTTAGTGGAAAAGAGTGGGGGCTGACCCTACTGAAGATGGTGGGCCTGCTGGTCGGTTTCACTCTGGCAATGCTGATTTTAAGAGGATTACACGAGATCTGGCCGGTTATCGATCGGCGGCTCGCCGTCACGATCGTCGTGCCACCCTGCATGTCACTGTTAGCCATACAGATGAACAAAATATTGATAGCCGCCCTGCATACGATCTTCGCGCGAATCCTGCAGTTTCATCAAGTCCACAACACGGCGGAGAATTACCGCAAATTATCCTCATCCCGATACGGCTCCGTCTCCGATCGGGTGTGGTTTATCAAATGGCTACTGACCTTTAATGTTGTGCTGATGCTTTACGGTATTTGGTTTGGCATCCATCCATGATTACGAATCGGGAAGTTATCTATGTTTGACCGTATTACCGCCACCACCCCCGCCGGAGACGGCACCCTGCAGTTCTGGAAGCTGGAGGGGATGGAAGTGGTCTCGCGCAGCTTTGAGCTGACCGTGACGCTGCTCAGCACCGACGCGCGCCTTGACCGCCGGGCGATGCTCGGCCAGCCGATCACGCTGACCATTCCCACCACCGCGCTGGCCGCCGCGCCGCGCTACCTCAACGGCAAAATCACCTCGGTGAAGGTGCACAGCGCCGACCTGAACGGTACGCGCTACGCGGTGTATACCCTGGTGATGGAGTCCGACCTGTGGCCGCTGAAGCGCGACCGCAACCAGCGCATCTTCCAGAACCAGCGCCTGCCGGACATCATTAAAACCGTGCTCGGCGAGTACGGGGTCAACGTGGAGGACAGGCTGGCGGGCGACTACCGCACGTGGGAGTACTGCGTGCAGTACCAGGAGAGCAGCTACGACTTTATCTCGCGCCTGATGGAGCTGGAGGGGATCTACTTCTTCTTCCGCCACGACGCGGAGCAGCACACGCTGGTGATGTTCGACGCGCCGCAGCAGCACCAGCCGTTCGCCGGGTATGAGGCGATCCCCTATCACGCCACCGCCTCCGGCGGCTCGACGGATGAAGAGGGGATTGGCGCATGGTCGATAGCCGAGCGGGTCACGCCGGGCATCTACAGCCTGGACGACTACGACTTCCGCAAGCCGAACGCGTGGATGTTCCAGGCGCGGCAGAACCCGTCGTCGCCGCAGCCGGGTAAGATTGACTACTACGAGTGGCCGGGGCGCTTTGTTGAGCACAGCCACGGCGAGTTCTACGCGCGCATCCGCCAGGAGGAGTGGCAGGCGGAGCACCAGCGCATCGACGCCAAAGCGACCTCGACCGGCATCGTGCCGGGCTGCACCTTTACGCTGAGCAACCCGCCGTTCGCCAGCGACGCCGACGACTACCTGATCCTCAGCGCGCTGTACCACTTTGAAGAGAACAGCTACGCGTCCGGCGGGGGCGAGAGCAACCACACGGTGTGGCTGACGGTGATCCCGTCCAGTACGCAGTTCCGCTCGGCGCAGCGCACCGCGTGGCCGCGCACCCACGGTCCGCAGACGGCGAAGGTGGTGGGGCCGCAGGGTGAATCAATCTGGACCGACAAATATGGCCGGGTGAAGGTGAAGTTTCACTGGGACCGTCACGCGAAGGGCGACGACACCAGCTCGTGCTGGGTGCGCGTGTCGAGCGCGTGGGCGGGCCAGGGTTTCGGCGGGGTGCAGATCCCGCGCGTTAATGACGAGGTGGTGATCGACTTTATCAACGGCGACCCGGACCGGCCGATTATCACCGGGCGCGTTTACAACGAAGCCAGCATGCCGCCGTGGGCGCTGCCCGCCGCCGCCACGCAGATGGGCTTTATGAGCCGCTCAAAAGACGGTACCCCGGATAACGCCAACGCCCTGCGTTTTGAAGATAAAGCGGGTGAGGAGCAGCTGTGGGTGCAGGCCGAGCGCAATATGGACACCACCGTTAAAAATGATGAGACGCGCTCGGTTGGCGGTAACCAGACGCTGGCGGTGGCAAAAAGCTTTGACGGCAAGGTGAGTGGACTCTACAACCATGCCACCCAGCTGAACCGCAGCGAGCTGGTGGGCGGCGATTACAGCCTTGATAGCCAGGGCGCGATCCTGCTCTCTTCAGGTCAGGGCATTCGCCTGCTGAGCGGCGACAGCATGCTGATCCTCGACCCGAACGGCACTATCTCGCTGCAGTGCCTTAACTTCCAGATAAATGCCTCGCAGCAGGGCGAGATCAATACCGGCGGTACGCTGGATCTCAACGTCAAGCAACCCGCGCAGGCCGCCCCGCAGCAGCCAACCCCGGCGGATATCACCGCCAAAGTGAAGGATGCCTTTAACAACTCAGGGAGCAACTCATGAGCCAGCCAGTCGAATATCACCTGTCGGAAGGCACCCTGACGCTGCCGGAAGTGGCGCAGGATCAGAGCGTGACCATTCTGCGCCTGCCAGCAAGCCGCGCCACGCTGGTGCTGACGCGCGCGTGGGAGGTGAAAGCGGGCGACGAGCAGGCTTTTATCGACCAGCAGATTGCCAAAGTTAAGCGAGATATGAAGAAGTTCTCCGGCGATGAGCCGCAGGAGAGCCATTTCGGGCCACTGCCCGCCCGTGAAATCACTATGCGCTTTGAGACGCAGGGCGTGCGCGTGGCGCAAAAACTGCTGGTGGCCATGCTGCCTACGCATCTGCTGGCGGTGACGTTTAGCTGCAGCGGCGAGTTCGATGCGGCGGCGCTGGCCGTCTGGGAGGGGATCCGTCAGGGATTCACTCCGTTGCCGGGCGGGGAGGCGTAAGCGATGGCGGATGAGTTAATCGCAGCGCGCATCGACGACCCGCTGGTCCACAGCTCGCTGCTGGGGGACTTCGCCGCCGGGCTGGTGGAAGGCGCGATCTATCTGGCGGTGTTCTCCGCCGGGGCGGCGATGGCCGCCAGCGGTGTCGGCGTGGCGATTGGCGCCGCGCTGGTGGTGGGGGCGATGGTCAACGGTTTTCCGGAGCGCATCGGCAGCATGGTCAGTGACGCCGTTGATGGCCTGCTGGATACCCTCGGCATGCGTGGCCCGCCGGATGCGCTGATTACCAGCGGTTCCGATAACGTGCTGATGAAGGGCAAAAAAGCGGCGCGTGCGGCGGGTAAAGTCGACCATGATTTTCTCAACGCCCCGGCCCCGAAAGCGGAAGATGAGCCGGGCGCGCTGGCGATTGCTATGGCGATGGCCACCAGCGTGGCCGATACCGTGCGCCATCCGGGGGCTTTTCTCAGCGCACTGGGCGAGAGTATCAGCAGCATCAACGCCGATTCGGTAGGTAACTTCTTCAAAAACGTCGGCCAGGATATTGTGCAGCCGACCGTGGCCAGCGCCAGCCCTTATGCGACCCCGGCGGATAAAGATACCGTGGCGTGCAGCAAAGGGCATATGGCGGAGAGTGAAAACTTTCTTGCGGAAGGCTCAAAGCGCGTACTGATTAACGGCCACCCGGCGGTGCGCAACGGTCACCGCAGCACCTGCGAGGCGAAGATAGAAGTTGCTGACGACCCGCGCGTGCGCATCGGCGGCGACAGCATCGTGGTGCGCGACATCCGCAGCGGTAAAAATTTCCTCGCCTACTTTGCCGGCAACCTGATTGGCGGTGGACTCGGCAAGGAGCTGGGGCAGCTGGGCGTGCAGATGCTTGACCGCTCGGTCAGTCGCCTGATGGCGCGCCTGGCGGTGCGTAAAACCGCCTGCGCCATCGGCGGTGAAGCGGTGGGGAACGCGGCGGCGGCGGCTGTTGGCAGGCTGGCGCAGAACGCCATGGCGACCGCGCACCCGGTCAATATTGCGCTGGGGTCGAAGATCCTCGCCGGGCAGGAAGATCTCGACTTTGTGCTGCAGGACCGTATCCCGCTCTACTGGCAGCGCATCTACCATAGCCGCAACCGCGCCAGCGGGATGCTGGGCAGCGGCTGGATGCTGCCGTTTGAGACCCGCCTGCTGCGCGTGCAGGCAGCGGACGGTACGCTGCATTTTCTCTGGCGCGATATGTCCGGGCGCGAGCTGGGGCTGGGCGAAGTGCGCCCAGGTGATGTGATCCAGTTCCATGAAGATGGCTTTACCCTGTACTGCACCCTGCAGGGCGTGGTGGTGATGCAGACCGCGCAGGGGGAGTTTTTCCTCTACGAGCCGGACCCGACCCGCGAAGGCGAGTGGCGCATTGCGCGCCAGTACGATCGCCACGATAACTGCCTGCACTTCAGCTGGAACGACGCCGGGCAGCTGGTCTCCATCGCCAGCGACAATGAGGCGCTGGAAGTGCGCCTCAGCTATGAGAATGCTCACGGGCGGCTGGAGGCGGTGCATCAGCAGGTAGACGGCGCGCCGCAGCTGCGGGTGCGCTATGCCTACAACCCGCAGGGGCAGCTGATTGCGGTGCAGGATGCGGACGGCATCACCACCCGCTGCTTTGGCTGGGATCGCGCCAGCGATCTGCTGGCCTCGCACAGCTACGCCACCGGCCTGACGGTGGCGTATCAGTGGCGGCCCGCCGCCGACGGCGAGAACTGGCGCGTCAGCGAATATCAGGTTCTCGATGGCGAACAGAGCCTTGAGCACTGGCTGATCGATGCGGATGAACAGGCGCGCAGCGCCACCGTCACCTGCCTTTCAGGGGGCAGCAGCGAGCATCGCTGGGATGCGCTGTACCGTATTACTCACTATACCGACAGCTACGGCGCGGAGTGGCGTTATCGCTGGGCGGTGCAGGGCGAACTGCTGCTCAGCACCACCGGCCCGCAGGGTGAGCGCTGGGAGTATGGCTACGACGAGCGCGCTAACCTGACGCAGGTGAAAGATCCGCTGGGGCGCTCGACGCTGACCGTCTGGCACCCGGTGTGGGCGCTGCCGGAGCAGGAGGTCATGCCGGACGGTGCCGCCTGGCAGTATCAGTACAGCGCGCTGGGCGATGTGGTGGCGGTAACCGATCCGCAGGGTGCCGTGACGCGCTATCAGTGGAACGCGCAGGGCGACCTGACCTGCACGATTGATGCGCTGGAGAATACGCACCGCTACGCCTGGGATGAGCGCGGCCAGCTGCTGCATGACGAGGACTGCTCGGGCTACCAGAGCCACAACCAGTATGATGCCGCCGGACGGCTGGCAGCCCACACCGACGCTGCCGGTAACTGCACGCGCTACCGCTGGAGCGCGGCGGGCCGTTTGCAGCGGCTGACCCGCCCGGACGGGCGCGAGACGCTTTACGAGTACGATGCCGCCGGGCTACTAATCGGCGAGAATATTGACGGCTTCAGCGAGCGTAAGGTAAAACGCAACGTGCGCGGGCAGATTGTCAGCGAGATCAGCCCTGCCGGGCACGTCACCCGTTACCAGTACGATCGCTTTGGCCGCATGACCGGATTGATCAACGCCAACAGCGACCGCTGGCAGTTTGAGTACGACAGCGGCGAGCGCCTGCTGGCGCAGACTGACTACGCCGGGCGGCGTAAGCGCTATCGCTATGACCAGCAGGGCCAGGTGGTTGAGATAACCCAGCAGCCGCTGCTGCAGGCGGGCGAAGCGCTGGCCGCACACAGCACAAAGATGGAGTATGACGCGCTGGGCCGCATTACCGCCCGGCAGACGGCGGAGCACCGCACCGAGTACCGGTACCAGCCGCGTGGCATCACGCTGCGCAAAGTGGCGCTGGCACAGTGGCAGCAGGCGCAGTCTGCGGGCCAGGCGGTAGCGTGGGCGGAAGAGCTGAACTTTACCCGCGACGCGCTCGGCAACCTGCTGAGCGAGGAGAACCACGGCGGCCTGTGGCAGTATCAGTATGATGCGCTGGGCAACCTCAGCCAGAGCAGCCGCCCCGATGGTCGGGCGCTGAATTTCCTGCGTTACGGCAGCGGGCACCTGCTGCAGCTCAACCTGCAGCACGCCGGGCAGAACGAGGAAGTGACGGCTTATCAGCGCGACGCGCTGCACCGCGAGATCGTGCGCAGCCAGGGCGCGCTGAGCCTGGAGACGCGCTATGACCGCGTCGGGCGCATTGTGATGCGACGCAGCCCGGTGCTGGAACGCCGCTATCAGTGGGACCGGCTTGACCAGGTGGCGCAGCAGACGCTGATTAACGGCGTCAGCGCCGACGGCGAAGCGCCGTTTGCGCAGCAGCGCTTTGGCTACGATGCCGAAGGGCAGGTGACGCGCAGGCTGCGCCCGCAGCAGGAGGAGCGCTTCCACTACGACCCGGCGGGCAACCGCACCGATGCACCGGGGCAGGTGGTGTGGCACAACCTGCTGCAGCGGCTGAAGGGGGCGCGCTGGCAGTATGACGGCTTTGGCCGCCTGACGTGGCGCCGCGCCGCGCGCGACGGCGTGGAGCAGCATTTCGCCTGGGACGACGAGCACCGCGTGTCGGAGGTGACCCTGAGCGGCCACCGCGAATTCAGCCGGGTGGCCTACCGCTACGACCTGCTGGGGCGGCGCACGCAGAAGATCCTGCACCGCCACGGCGAGTCCCCGGATGATGCCGAGATTGTCACTTTCCACTGGACCGGCCTGCAGATGGTCGGCGAGCAGAGCAGCCGTCAGCCTGCGCGCAGCACGCAGTATATCTACGCGGAGGGCGGCTGGGAGCCGCTGGCGCGGGTCGACAGCGTGGGCGAGAGCAGCGAAACGTACTGGTATCACAGCGAGCTGAACGGCCTGCCGGAGCGCATGACTGACCAGTATGGCGAGGTGGTGTGGCAGGGGAGTTTCTCCACCTGGGGGGAAACGGAGCGCGAGAGCAGCCCGCGCGGGCTTAAGCAGAACCTGCGCTTTCAGGGGCAGTATTTTGACGCGGAGACCGGGCTTCACTACAATTTATTCCGCTACTACGACCCGGTAGCAGGGCGGTTTACCCAGCTGGACCCGATAGGGCTGGCGGGAGGGCTGAATACCTATGCTTATGTGCCGGACCCGCTGACGTGGGTGGATCCGCTGGGGTTAGCATCTTGTCGACTAAATAATATGGGAAGGACTCCAAGTAAAAATAGCAAGACTGGTAGAGAAGTTATTGAGCGAATGCGTAGTGAAGGCCGTATTCGGGGTACAGGTGATAGAATGCAATTCAAGAGTTCAACAGATAAAAGATGGTATAATATCAAAGATGCCGATATGGCTCACTTAACAGATGCGGTTAAATATTGGAATCAAAAAGGTGGTTATTACGGTCCGAAATCTAAAGAAGTTAGAGCATTTATGAGGGATTCCATGAATTATGAACTGGAATATTATGGTCACAACCGTTCTCAAGGTGCAAGATTATCTGATAGATATAAAACCCCAAGTGATTTTATTGGCGCGGCAGAAAGATCACAATACTTTTTTAATTAAGGTCGATATATAATGAAAGAACTTGCTGTGGAAAATAAAAAGTTGGAAGAGGAAATAGTTGCTATAGTTGAGAAAGGTAATGAGTTTCATGATGTTAAATCTTATGAACGCGCGTTAGGTGAGTATAAAAAAGCTTGGGAATTGATTCCTGAACCCAAGCTGGATTGGGAGATTGCCGGTTGGATTGCAGCATGTATATATAGTGCTTATTTTGATATGGCAGCCTTCACAAATGCTAAAAAATGGGCGGAAGTTGCATTGCAAACTCGAGGGTCAGAAATTGATACTGCGCCTATAATGGATCTTGGAATGGTCTGCTTTGAGTTAGAGGAGTATGATGAGTCATTTAAATACTTCGAAGATGCTTACAGCTATGGTAAAGCCCGTGCTTTTAAAGAAAGGCCCAAGAAATATCTCGATTTTTATTTGTCAAAAAAAAATAACTGAAGTAAAGAATGGTCGGAATAGTTGTTGTTTTTTCGACCATAGTTTACTTTATGTTCTGTTAATATTTTATCTTGTAAAATCTTAACCAACGCTTTGCCTGGCATAGTGCTAATTTACAGTGCTGCCCGGCCAAGCTGTTTAGTGTCAATTAATTCGCCCCTAGAGGTAGCTCAAAGCTATTTTTTTATCTATTCCAGATTAATATATATATGAGCGTCTGCTTTCAATGGAATTCGCTAAAAAGCTGCATCTTTAAAAGTTGATTTTATTTATTATTTATCATGGTCTTTATTTGTGTTAAGTCACTCCTTTCCAAGGGGGTAATTTAATATCAGCATCTTTGTTACGAATAGACTAAGGGGTTAACCCGCTGATGGTTTACTGTGAGTTATGCGAGCTGAGCCTCATTTGCATTCCACCTGAACAATTAATCTTTCCTATTAAATATTTATTATAATTGGCTGGCGGATAAGAATCTTTGTTATTCCAGCCAACATCCCTTTATAAGCATCAGCGGCGCGTTATACGCAGAGGTTTGGTCAATTGATTTATGTTATTTGCCCTTTTACTCAGCTAATTGAATCTTAATCTACATCTCTTACTGCTTGGTGTGGGCGTGAGAAATGAACGTTGTTCGCTGTGCGTCCGACATATTAATAGACCAATACCGATTACGATTATCAGCCGCGTGGCATCACGCTGCGCAAAGTGGCGCTGGCACAGTGGCAGCAGGCGCAGTCTGCGGGCCAGGCGGTAGCGTGGGCGGAAGAGCTGAACTTTACCCGCGACGCGCTTGGCAACCTGCTGAGCGAGGAGAACCACGGCGGCCTGTGGCAGTATCAGTATGACGCGCTGGGCAACCTCAGCCAGAGCAGCCGCCCCGACGGCCGGGCGCTGAATTTCCTGCGCTACGGCAGCGGGCACCTGCTGCAGCTCAACCTGCAGCACGGCGGCCAGAACCAGGAAGTGACGGCTTATCAGCGCGACGCGCTGCACCGCGAGATCGTGCGCAGCCAGGGCGCGCTGAGCCTGGAGACGCGCTATGACCGCGTCGGGCGCATTGTGATGCGGCGCAGTCCGGTGCTGGAACGGCGCTATCAGTGGGACCGGCTTGACCAGGTGGCGCAGCAGACGCTGATTAACGGCGTCAGCGCCGACGGCGAAGCGCCGTTTGCGCAGCAGCGCTTTGGCTACGATGCCGAAGGGCAGGTGACGCGCAGGCTGCGCCCGCAGCAGGAGGAGCGCTTCCACTACGACCCGGCGGGCAACCGCACCGATGCACCGGGGCAGGTGGTGTGGCACAACCTGCTGCAGCGGCTGAAGGGGGCGCGCTGGCAGTATGACGGCTTTGGCCGCCTGACGTGGCGCCGCGCCGCGCGCGACGGCATGGAGCAGCATTTCACCTGGGACGACGAGCACCGCGTGTCGGAGGTGACCCTGAGCGGCCACCGCGAGTTCAGCCGGGTGGCCTACCGCTACGACCTGCTGGGGCGGCGCACGCAGAAGATCCTGCATCGCCACGGCGAGTCACCGGATGATGCCGAGATTGTCACTTTCCACTGGACCGGCCTGCAGATGGTCGGCGAGCAGAGCAGCCGTCAGCCTGCGCGCAGCACGCAGTATATCTACGCGGAGGGCGGCTGGGAGCCGCTGGCGCGGGTCGACAGCGTGGGCGAGAGCAGCGAAACGTACTGGTATCACAGCGAGCTGAACGGCCTGCCGGAGCGCATGACTGACCAGTATGGCGAGGTGGTGTGGCAGGGGAGTTTCTCCACCTGGGGGGAAACGGAGCGCGAGAGCAGCCCGCGCGGGCTCAAGCAGAACCTGCGCTTTCAGGGGCAGTATTTTGACGCGGAGACCGGGCTTCACTACAATTTATTCCGCTACTACGACCCGGTGGCAGGGCGGTTTACCCAGCTGGACCCGATAGGGCTGGCGGGGGGGCTGAATACCTATGCTTATGTGCCGGACCCGCTGACGTGGGTGGATCCGCTGGGGTTGAGTGGTTGTAATCTTGGAATTGTATATCGTGGCGATAAACGTCATCCGAATATAATTTTTTCAGAAGGATTTAAACCACTAGGTGATAGTAATAATTTATTCTTGCACGCTTTGGATAATAAAAATCCGCCAAGTAACTTTATAAGTACATCATTGGATATGGATCGATCGATTGATTTTGCTTCTATGTATAATACACCTGGGTTCCTATATTCAATAAAAAGACCTGTTAATGGGGTTGATGTTAATGGTACGCTGGGAGTAAACAGCCCTTATCCTCATGAGGTAGAAATTGCAGTCCCTGGGGTAATTAAACCTGAAGAAATTCTTGGTGTGACACCAATCAATGCTGATGGTAGTTTTGTAGGTTTCAGTTTTATAAATCCTGTGAGGTTATAGATGGACGAGAATTATGATGTGGTAAGGGATGTGATAGTATATTGTAATGGTGTAAGGGAAAGCGTAAAAATAAAGTTAAACTTGAGGCGTCCTTGTTATCTGCATTTTTCACGTAGCAATGGTTTTACCTTTAGTGCAGGCGGCGAAGATTTTTTTGAATGTCTTTGTGAATTAAGAAGAGCTCTGAAAGATGTTACATTCTTATGTAAGGGCGCGAAGCTAAGTGTTTACCCATCAAGAATGATGCGAGATATGGCTATGGGACTAAAGGCCTATGATCACAAAATTGGCAAGCCTGCTACAAAGATGGATGAAGTTGATATATTTGATTATGAAGATTTCAATATCACGAATAACCCAAGTGATCAAGATGTTTTCTGGAAAGAGTGGTTGGATTTTTTAATGAAAAAAAACGGTTGCTAATCCTTAATATTTAATTGAAATTATAGAGATTTATATCTATGGTGGATTTTTTTTGAAAGTTATTTTGAGTGTCCTATCGAATTAAACAGCCATAATAGGCAGAGGGGAGCATTTTGATGGACTTACGCCAATCTTACCCTTCACTTGCTTACCATGTAGAAGAGCATTATCTCCGCTACTGTCCACCTGAGTATCATTCTTCTTTAACAGAGAGCGGCGATCTGCAAGTAGACTACACTGACTGGCTAAGCGGGCGAAGAGCGTTGCCGCATTGGTTAGGTAATGTTGTTCCGTATGGTGATGAACTACAGTTGTTGGACCGTGCCAAAGGCTCTCTAGTCGGTCTGGCGGTAGCGGACGCAGTCGGTACCACATTAGAATTTTTGCCACGAGATCTGCAGCACGTTAGCGACATAGTTGGCGGTGGTCCTTTCCGGCTTAAGCCGGGGGAGTGGACTGATGATACCTCAATGGCGCTGTGCTTGGCTGAAACTTATATTCAAGCGGGACACTTGGATATAACGTCGTTTCGTAATCGGTTGGTGAACTGGTACCACTTTGGGGTCAATAGTGCTAACGGTGTATGCTTCGACATTGGGAATACTACACGCTATGCGTTGGAGCAATATCTAGATAAGGGGCCATCCTGGTTCGGTAATACCGAATCAGATACAGCAGGTAATGCTGCGATCATCCGGCAGGCTCCGGCGGGGATATTTCAGCGTCATTCTTTGCTGCGCTCACTCTATGACGGTGAGAAGCAGGGGCTGGCTACTCATGGTGCCATAGAGTCACTGGATGCCAGCCGTCTTATGGCATATATACTTTATCAGTTACTTAACGGGGCTGATAAGGCAAAGGCGCTGTCTCCTGCTATGCTGCCGTTGAATGCCCGTTGCGCATTGATCAATGCCGGAGAGTATAAAAATAAGCAACGCGATGAAATCCGCTCCAGCGGATACGTGATCGATACGCTGGAGGCCGCATTATGGGCCGTTTGGCAGACTGATAATTTCCATGATGCAGTACTGCTAGCCGCTAATCTGGCAGATGACGCTGACAGCGTAGCTGCAACAGCAGGTCAGATAGCGGGAGCTTTATATGGTTATAAAGGTATTCCCGAAAGGTGGCGAGAAAAGCTGGTTGAAGAGCCACGCATTTGCATGATTGCCGAACAGTTATTCCTTTCCGGACCTAAGGTTTAATGCAAGCGGAGAATCCGCATCAGGCAGCTTATTTTTACTTACTGGCTGCATTTGCAGTCCCAGTTTATCAAATACCCTCGCGTGGTGGCGTTAAAACAGCTGCTTTTTCTCCAGGCTCACATGCTGCTTGCAACTCAGCCACATTTCACCACCGCGCCGGCTCTCTGCCATTTATTGGCCCAGCGCAGCATAATTACATATGATGCTTTATTGATAGCCGGGTCTTATTACATAAGCATCTTCATCCGTGCGTCCTATCAGGACTAAATCGATACATCACAATAGTATACTCATCCCTGGAAATAATATAGCGATGACTTTTTCAGGGGTGATCGTATTTTCTCCTGCTTTCCATGTCAAAGCGAAAAATCAGGTGAGGAGGGATGCTGACAGGGATATTCACACTCAGGAAGGCCCTTTTGTCAAACAGTTACATTATTAGAAATGCATAAATAATATGATTGAGGTGTGTGATAATTTACATGAATATCTTTTAATAACCTTTATAGCAACAAGGATAGCTAATGAACGATAAAAAAATCAGCAGCCTGGTAATATACAAACTGATGCTGATAGGCTTTGGGGTATCAATAATGGTATTGTCCACCATCATTGGCATAGCCGGTATATTCGGTGCAGGCGTGGTGAAATTTAACGATAAACTCATTACGGGTATTGCCGCATTACCTGTTTCTCTGTTTAGTGGCCTGCTCATCACGGTGGGATTTACTGCTTTTTTTGGTACCCTGGCTTTTATCGGGCTGTGGTTATATAGCAAAGTCAGGCCGCTTAAAATAAAAGTCATTGATTAATCATCTTATCGGTAAGCACGATATCCCACTCTATACGGCACGGGCGGTATCTCTCCGTGAGGCTTAAGACGAAATGCCGGTGGGATTGGGCGGCCTGGCTCAGGCCGCCCTCTGCCGCTCTTACAGCCCCAGCTTAGCAAAGTCCTGCGCGTCGTGGCGCTCCGCCAGCTGCTCGTTCTCCGGGCCCCAGGTGCGGTTAACCACGCGGCCGCGTTTTACCGCCGGGCGGGCTGCCACTTCGTCGGTCCAGCGCAGCAGATTTTTGTACGATGCTGCATCAATAAACTCCGCCGCCTCATACATCAGCCCCTTCACCAGCGCGCCGTACCACGGCCACACCGCCATATCGGCAATCGTGTAATCATCCCCGGCAATATAACGATGCTTCGCCAGCTGCTGGTCGAGCAGGTCGAGCTGTCGCTTGGCTTCCATGGTGAAGCGGTCGATAGCGTATTCGATTTTCACCGGTGCATAGGCGTAGAAGTGGCCAAAGCCACCGCCCAGGTAAGGCGCAGCGCCCTGCAGCCAGAACAGCCAGTTCAGCGTTTCGGTGCGCGCTGCCGGGTCTTTCGGCAGGAAGTGGCCAAACTTCTCGGCGAGGTAAAGCAGGATAGCGCCGGACTCAAATACGCGGGTACCGGGAACGGTGGTGGTGTCGAGCAGCGCCGGGATTTTCGAGTTCGGGTTCAGCGCGACAAAACCGGAGGAGAACTGGTCGCTGTCGCCGATGCGGATCAGGTGCGCGTCATACTCCGCGCCCTGCACGTTTAACGCCAGCAGCTCTTCCAGCAGGATAGTCACCTTCTGACCGTTCGGCGTGCCCATCGAATAGAGCTGTAGCGGGTGCTTGCCGACCGGCAGCTCGGCGTCAAAGCGCGCACCCGCAGTCGGGCGGTTGATGCTGCCCCAGGTGCCGCCGAGGGCTTTGTTTTCGCTCCAGACTTTTGCTGGCTGATACTCTTTATCGCTCATAATTTACACGGCCTTATTAAGTAGTGATGGAGTAAACGTAGTTGAACAGGGTGGTTTATGCGATTAGGTATAGCATTGCGTGCGCGTTGGCGTTTACCCTCAAAGAGCACTGTTAAACAAGGAGAGCGTTAAATGGATAACGTGGATCTTGCCGCTTCAGGGCTGACCCTAAGCGCAGACGGGCGCACCTGCTGTGCCTGGCAGCCTGCCATGCCGCATTACCACGATAGCGAGTGGGGGCGGGTGGTGGTGGATGACATCCTACTGTTTGAAAAAGTGTGCCTGGAAGGATTTCTCTCCGGCATGTCGTGGAAGATGATTTATAACAAGCGCGATAACTTCCGCCGGGCGTTTGCCGGCTTTGATTTTCGTCAGGTGGCGCGCTTCGACGATGAGGATATCGCCCGGCTGATGGCGGATAAGGGCATCGTGCGCAACCGCGCTAAAATCCTCTCGACCATTAATAATGCGCAGCGGGCCATCGAGCTGGTGGACGAAGCGGGTTCGCTGGCGGCGTGGTTCTGGCAGTTTGAGCCTGCGGCGGACCAGCGCCCGGCGCAGGTTGACCTGGCGTACTGGCAGACGGTGAAAACCTGCCCGGAAGCGCAGGCGATGTCAAAAGCGCTAAAAAAACGCGGCTGGACGTGGGTGGGGCCGGTGGCGACCTACTCGCTGATGCAGGCGCTCGGGCTGGTGAACGATCATCTGGCAGGCTGCTGCATTCGGGCCGAGTGCGAGGCCGAACGATCGGCTGCGATAAGACCGTCCTGACCGTTGTTTACGGCGTTTGTCGGCCATTCGGCTGAATAAGCGCCGTTGTTCATTGTTTCTCACGCCGGGATCGGCGAAAATGCCGGCCATTAATGATTTATCATCTGTAGAAGAATTTTCATGTCAAATGCACCCTTTATGCAAGAGGTGGCTCGCCGCCGCACTTTTGCCATCATCTCGCACCCGGATGCCGGTAAAACCACCATCACTGAAAAAGTGCTGCTGTTCGGACAGGCGATCCAGACCGCCGGTACGGTAAAAGGCCGCGGCTCCAACCAGCACGCCAAGTCCGACTGGATGGAGATGGAAAAACAGCGTGGTATCTCCATTACTACCTCGGTGATGCAGTTCCCCTATCGCGATAGCCTGGTCAACCTGCTGGACACTCCGGGGCACGAAGACTTCTCCGAAGATACTTACCGTACTCTGACGGCGGTGGACTGCTGTCTGATGGTGATCGACGCCGCGAAAGGCGTTGAGGATCGTACCCGTAAGCTGATGGAAGTGACCCGTCTGCGCGACACGCCGATCCTGACCTTTATGAACAAGCTCGACCGTGACATCCGCGACCCAATGGAAGTGATGGACGAAGTTGAGAGCGAACTGAAAATCGCCTGTGCGCCAATCACCTGGCCAATCGGCTGCGGCAAGCTGTTTAAGGGCGTTTACCACCTGTATAAAAATGAAACCTACCTGTACCAGACCGGTAAGGGTCATACCATTCAGGAAGTGCGCGTGGTTAAAGGGCTGGATAACCCGGAGCTGGACGCCGCCATCGGTGAAGATCTCGCCGGGCAGCTGCGCGATGAGCTGGAGCTAGTGCAGGGCGCATCGCACGAGTTTGACCGCGAGCTGTTCCTGGCAGGCCAGCTGACCCCGGTGTTCTTCGGGACTGCGCTGGGTAACTTTGGCGTTGACCATATGCTCGACGGGCTGGTTGAGTGGGCGCCATCGCCGATGCCGCGCGATACCGATCTGCGCACCGTCACCGCTGCCGATGAGAAATTTACCGGCTTCGTGTTTAAGATTCAGGCCAACATGGACCCGAAACACCGCGACCGCGTGGCGTTTATGCGCGTGGTGTCCGGTAAATATGAAAAAGGCATGAAGCTGCGCCAGGTGCGCACCGGTAAAGATGTCACCATCGCCGACGCGCTGACCTTTATGGCCGGTGACCGTTCGCACGTGGAAGAGGCCTATCCGGGCGATATTATTGGCCTGCACAACCACGGCACCATCCAGATCGGCGACACCTTTACCCAGGGTGAGAACATGAAGTTCACCGGTATTCCGAACTTCGCCCCGGAGCTGTTCCGCCGCATCCGCCTGCGCGACCCGCTGAAGCAGAAACAGCTGCTGAAAGGGCTGGTGCAGCTGTCTGAAGAGGGCGCCGTGCAGGTGTTCCGTCCGGTCCACAACAACGATCTGATCGTGGGCGCGGTGGGTGTCCTGCAGTTCGACGTGGTGGTTGCGCGCCTGAAAAGCGAATACAACGTGGAAGCGATCTACGAAGCGATTAACGTCTCTACCGCCCGCTGGGTAGAGTGCAGCGACGCGAAGAAGTTTGATGAGTTCCAGCGTAAGAATGAAGTTAACCTGGCGCTCGACGGCGGCGATAACCTGACCTACATCGCGCCAACCATGGTGAACCTCAACATTACCCAGGAGCGTTATCCTGACGTGGTGTTCCGTAAAACCCGCGAGCATTAATCTTCCCAGGTCCGCCCCTACTGTAGGGGCGGACCTTGTTTTTCGGTCCGCCCGCCGGCCAGTGCCAGTTTGTAATAAGGGCCGTTCGAAAAAAAGATCGGCCCCTACAATCTACAGACTCCTCCTAAACAACCTCTTTTCTGCTGCTTTATCCATCAATTCAACTACTCTCCCCGGTGAAATCCTGATTACCGTCTATATTCATTTCTACAGGACGCAAAATATGCGGCGCGGTTGCTGCAACGTTCACGGGCTAAGCTCCATCTGGCCGACAACTACAGCCACGCCGTTTGTGGCTGAAAAGCTCACCGTTGTGAGTGGTACTAATCAAAAGGAACGAATCGATGATCAACACTAAGATTGCAAAAACTCTGATGGCGGTAATGGTAGGTTCGGTACTGGCTGGTGGCTCTGCGATGGCAGCGGACACTATGACGGGCAAAGCGGAGTCTACCGCCGACAGCGCGGGTTCGAAAATCGATAGCTCAATGAAAAAAGTCGGTGGCTACATGGACGACAGCGGCGTAACGGCGAAGGTGAAAGCAGCCCTGGTCGATGACGAAGCGATTAAAAGTACCGATATTTCTGTCGAAACCCACAGTGGCGTTGTCACTCTGAACGGCTTCGTGACTTCCCAGGACCAGGCCGAGAAGGCTGTAGCGGTCGCGGGTAAAGTTGAAGGCGTGAAATCGGTTAGCGACAAACTACACGTAAAAGACAGCACTAAGCAGACAATGAAAGGTTACGCTGGAGATACGGCAACAACCTCTGAAATTAAAGCTAAACTGTTAGCAGATGACATCGTACCGTCACGTAATGTGAAAGTGGAAACCACCAATGGCGTGGTGCAGCTGTCCGGTACGGTGAAAACGCAGGCGCAGTCAGAACGCGCTGAAGGTATTGCCAAGGCCATTGATGGCGTGAAAAGTGTTAAAAACGATTTAGTGGTTAAATCGTAATTACCCGGCGGCCTTCGCTCTGCGGGGGCCACCACTGTCACACCTGCAAAGAATAACGTTCAGCCACAAGCCGTGAGCTGAATGATAAAAACAGTTTGAATACACTACTGGTAAGGAGAGGCTTATGTTTCGTTGGGGTATTATCTTCCTGATTATCGCACTGATTGCAGCTGCGTTAGGGTTTGGTGGTCTGGCTGGTACAGCAGCATGGGCAGCAAAAATTGTCTTCGTTGTCGGTATCATTATCTTCCTGGTCAGCCTGTTTACCGGTCGTAAAAAACTCTAGTTTCCAAACGTTACATCTGAGAGCAAGAAGCGCCTCACAGATTTGACTGATAACAGGTATCCTCTCTTTTTCATCTGAGAGGATACCTGGCTTGGGCATACGCATCCCGATAACCCTCGGCAATATCGAGCCGCTGGCGTTAAAACCTTTCACCCCGGGCAGAATTGCTCTGGTGTGCGAAGGGGGTGGGCAGCGCGGTATCTTCACCGCGGGAGTGCTGGATGAGTTTCAGCGTGCTCACTTCAATCCTTTCGACCTGATGCTCGGCACCTCCGCCGGGGCACAAAACCTTTCCGCTTTCGTCTGCGCACAGCCCGGCTACGCGCGGCGCGTCATCACCCGCTACACCACCAGTAAACTGTTTTTTGACCCGATGCGCTTTGTGCGCGGTGGTCATTTGATCGATCTCGACTGGCTGGTGGATATTACCCGTTCTGAGTTCCCGCTGGCGCTCAGCGCTGCCGAAAAAATGTTTGCTGACGGGCGCGAATTTTATATGTGCGCCTGCCGTAGCGACGACTACACCCCAAGCTACTTCGCGCCGACGGCGGATAACTGGCACGACATTATTAAAGCCTCCAGCGCTATTCCCGGTTTTTATCGCCCCGGGGTGGATCTGGCGGGCGTCAGCTATCTGGACGGCGGTATTCGGGATGCGATCCCGGTGCGTGAAGCGGCGCGGCGCGGGGCAGATACCATTGTGGTGATCCGCACGGTCCCCTCTCAGATGACCTATACTCCGCAGTGGCTGAAGCGCGTGGAGCGCTGGCTGAGTGAGGGCGCTTTGCAGCCGCTGATCAACATTATGCAGGTGCACGAAGAGAGCTATCACCAAATCCAGAGCTTTATCGATAACCCGCCGGATAATCTGCGCATTATTGAGATCTACCCGCCACGCCCGCTCGCCAGTATGGCACTCGGCAGCCGGGTCGCCTCACTGAATAAAGATTATCATCTGGGCCGCCGCTGCGGGCGTTACTTCCTCGCCACCGTCGGCCAGTGGCTGAATGGCGGTGACAGCGTGGTGCGTCGCCATATTGTGGTGCCTCCTGCGCCGGTGGCGAATGAGCCGGATCGCCAGGGGATTATTCTCGACCCGCTGGTGGGTAATGAAACCGATTACGATAAAGGATCGCTGGCATGACAATGCGTTTTGTCGATACCCACTGTCACTTTGATTTTCCGCCGTTTGTCGGTGACGAGGCCGCCAGCCTGGCGCGTGCCGCCGCTGCCGGGGTGGAGAAGATCATTGCGGTGGGCGTGTCGGCGCAGCGCTTTGCCGGCGTGCTGGCGCTGGCAAAGCAGCATGACGCTGTCTATGCCGCGCTGGGCATGCACCCGATGGCGATTGCCGAACACGGTGAGCCGCAGCTGGCAGCGCTGGAGCAGCAGCTAAAATCACGCCCGCCAAAGCTTGTGGCGATCGGGGAGATCGGCCTCGATCTGTTTATCGAAAACCCGCAGTTTGAACGCCAGCAGGCGCTGCTGGATGCGCAGCTGCGGCTGGCGCGTGATTACGATCTGCCGGTGATCCTGCATTCGCGCCGCACCCATGACAAACTGGCGCTGCACCTGCGGCGCATTGCGCTGCCGCGCCGTGGCGTGGTGCACGGCTTTGCCGGCAGCGAACAGCAGGCGCTGGCCTTTATTCGCGCCGGATATTCTATTGGCGTCGGTGGCACCATCACCTATGAACGCGCCAGCAAAACCCGCAATACCCTTGCCCGCCTGCCGCTCTCTTCGCTGCTGCTGGAAACCGACTCCCCCGATATGCCGCTGCAGGGCTTTCAAGGCCAGCCCAACCGCCCGGAACGGGTAAAAGAGGTGTGGCAGGCCCTGTGTGAACTGCGCCCCGAATCCCCTGAGCAAATTGCTGAAACCCTGCGCCAAAACACCCGCACGCTCTTTGGCCTGTGAAGCACGGGCTACACTTCTGAGAGACCTGTTTTGCCTTGAAGATGAAATGTTATAATTATAACATTTTCCAATGGCTCGCTGTGGCCGCCTTACTGCGCGCCGTTCCGGGCGTAATGGCGGTTAAATTGTGATTGCTGTCACTATTCATGCAATAATGGTGCAACTGTCATCTTTTTAATGTGAAACTACCCGCAAAATAGCTCGCCACGGGCTGTTATAATTTTAACATTATCAGGTGCGCTGACCGTGCCTGCTGCTAAATTGTCTGGAGACAACCATGTCCGATGTAAAAACTCAGGCGCTGCGCGCGCTGCAGCTGATGGATCTCACCACCCTGAACGACGATGACACCGATGCGAAAGTGATCGCGCTGTGCCATCAGGCGAAATCCCCGGCCGGAAACACCGCCGCCATCTGCATCTACCCGCGCTTTATCCCGATTGCGCGTAAAACGCTGCGCGAGCAGGGTACCCCGGATATCCGCATCGCTACCGTCACCAACTTCCCACACGGTAACGACGATATTGATATCGCGCTGGCGGAAACCCGTGCTGCTATCGCTTACGGCGCGGACGAAGTGGACGTGGTATTCCCGTACCGTGCGCTGATTGCCGGTAATGAAACCGTCGGCTTCGAGCTGGTAAAAGCCTGTAAAGATGCCTGCTCTGCGGCAAACGTGCTGTTAAAAGTGATTATTGAAACCGGTGAGCTGAAAGAGGAAGCGCTGATCCGTAAAGCCTCCGAAATTGCCATCAAAGCGGGTGCGGACTTTATCAAAACCTCGACCGGTAAAGTGCCGGTCAATGCGACGCCAGAAGTCGCAGAGATTATGATGCGCGTGATTGCCGAGCAGGGCGTGAAGCAGCAGGTGGGCTTTAAGCCTGCTGGCGGCGTGCGCACCGCTGACGATGCGGCGATCTACCTCAAGCTGGCCGATGACATCCTGGGGGCGGGGTGGGCCGATGCGCGCCATTTCCGCTTTGGCGCTTCCAGCCTGTTAGCCAGCCTGCTGAACGCGGCAGGGCACAGCGGTGCAACCAGCGACAGCAAATATTAATTCCGGCATGCGGGTCAGGCATGCCTGACCCCTACGACGGTGCATAACTCGCCGCCGTCGGGCATGCCGATGCGAGACGGCGGCACAGGCAAACGTGCTGTTTACCCGCAGGGGCCGGGCATGCCCGGCCCGTAAATCCGTTGTTCGATTTTCAACTTAAATACCGGGGGTTAGCGTGTTCCTGCCACAAGAAATTATTCGCAAAAAACGTGATGGTCAGGCGCTGAGCGAAGAAGAGATCCGCTTTTTTATCAACGGCGTGCGCGACAACACGGTGTCAGAAGGGCAGATTGCCGCGCTGGCAATGACCATCTACTTCCACGATATGTCGCTGCCGGAGCGCGTGGCGCTGACCATGGCGATGCGTGATTCTGGTTCGGTACTGAACTGGAAGGCGCTGAACCTCAATGGCCCGGTGGTGGATAAGCACTCCACCGGCGGCGTCGGCGACGTGACCTCGCTGATGCTGGGCCCGATGGTGGCGGCCTGCGGCGGCTACGTGCCGATGATCTCCGGGCGTGGCCTGGGGCACACCGGCGGCACGCTGGACAAGCTGGAAGCGATCCCCGGTTTTGACATTTTCCCGGAAGATGACCGCTTCCGTCAGATTATTAAAGACGTTGGCGTGGCGATTATCGGCCAGACTAACTCGCTGGCGCCGGCGGATAAACGCTTCTACGCCACGCGCGATATCACCGCGACCGTCGACTCTATTCCGCTGATTACCGCCTCGATCCTCGCGAAAAAACTGGCTGAAGGGCTGGATGCACTGGTGATGGATGTGAAAGTGGGGTCCGGCGCGTTTATGCCGACCTATGAACTGTCGGAATCGCTGGCGCAGGCGATAGTCGGCGTGGCCAACGGCGCGGGTTGCAAAACCACCGCGCTGCTGACCGATATGAACCAGGTGCTGGCCTCCAGCGCCGGCAATGCGCTGGAAGTGCGCGAAGCGGTGCAGTTCCTCACCGGGGCTTACCGCAACCCGCGCCTGCTGGAGGTGACGATGGCGCTGTGCAGCGAAATGCTGATCTCCGGCGGCCTGGCCGCGACGGCGCAGGAGGCGCAGGCGAAGCTGCAGGCGGTGCTGGACAATGGCCGTGCCGCCGAAATCTTCGGCCGCATGGTGGCGGCGCAAAAAGGTCCGCTGGACTTTATCGAGCGTATGGACCACTACCTGCCCGCGCCGATGCTGAGCAAAGCGGTGTATGCCGACCGGCCGGGCATCGTCGGTGCCATGGATACGCGCGCGCTGGGAATGGCCGTGGTGTCGATGGGCGGCGGGCGTCGTCGTGCCAGCGACAGCATTGATTACAGCGTTGGCTTCAGCGAGATGGCGCAGCTGGGCGACAGCGTTGATGCGCAGCGCCCGCTGGCAGTGATCCACGCGGCGACGGAAGCCAGCTGGCAGGAAGCCGCCGCCGCCGTGAAGCGCGCGGTGGCGGTGGGCAGTGAACAGCCGCAGGTAACGCCGGTTATCTATCGCAGAATCTCGCAATAACGAGTATTCTGTTCTGATCGCATTTTTTTAATGCCAATCGCGCAGGAGACCAGGATGAAACGTGCATTTATCATGGTGCTCGATTCCTTTGGAATCGGCTCCAGTAAAGACGCCGACAAGTTCGGTGATGAAGGCTCGGATACGCTCGGCCATATCGCCGAGGCGTGCTTCAGGGGTGAAGCAGACAAAGGGCGTAAGGGCCCACTCCATCTGCCGAATCTGACCGCCTTAGGGTTGGGCAAAGCGGCAGAGGCCTCAACCGGGAAATTCCCGCCGGGGCTGGACAAAGATGCCGAAATTATTGGCGCTTATGCCTACGCCAGCGAGCTCTCCTCCGGGAAAGATACGCCGTCCGGCCACTGGGAAATCGCCGGGGTGCCGGTGCTGTTTGACTGGGGCTATTTCAGCGACGTGGAGAACAGCTTCCCGCAGGAGCTGCTCGACCTGCTGGTGGAAAAAGCCAATCTGCCGGGTTATCTCGGCAACTGCCACTCCTCCGGTACGGTGATCCTCGACCAGCTCGGCGAAGAGCATATGAAAACCGGCAAGCCGATTTTCTATACCTCCGCCGACTCGGTATTCCAGATTGCCTGCCATGAAGAGACCTTCGGCCTTGACCGTCTGTATGAGCTGTGCGAAATAGCGCGCGAAGCGCTGACCGAAGGCGGTTACAATATCGGCCGCGTGATCGCCCGTCCGTTTGTTGGTGATAAGCCGGGCAGCTTTGAGCGCACCGGGAACCGTCATGACCTGGCGGTGGAGCCTCCGGCCCCGACCATCCTGAAAAAACTGGTGGACGAGCAGGGTGGGGAAGTGATCTCCGTCGGCAAAATCGCGGATATCTACGCCC
This sequence comes from Erwinia aphidicola, assembly GCF_024169515.1. NCBI lineage: Bacteria > Pseudomonadati > Pseudomonadota > Gammaproteobacteria > Enterobacterales > Erwiniaceae > Erwinia > Erwinia aphidicola. The sequence goes on from NZ_JAMKCQ010000001.1 coordinate 2,497,648, forward strand.
ACGTTGGCATCACCAAAAAGGTGAAAGCCACCGGGCTGGACGCGCTGTTTGACGCGACCGTTGAAGAGATGAAAATTGCCCCGGATAACAGTATTGTGTTCACCAACTTCGTTGATTTCGACTCAACGTGGGGCCATCGCCGCGATATCCCTGGCTATGCCGGTGGTCTCGAGCTGTTTGACCGCCGCCTGCCGGAGCTGATGGCGCTGGTCAAAGAGGGCGATATTCTGATCCTCACCGCCGACCATGGCTGTGACCCAAGCTGGCGCGGCACCGAGCACACCCGCGAGCATATCCCGGTGCTGATCTACGGCCCAGGCGTGAAACCGGGCGATTACGGCTATCGCGACACCTTCGCCGACATTGGTCAGACGGTTGCCAGCTATTTTGGCCTGTCGCCGATGGAATACGGTAAAAGTATTCTTTAAACCCCATTTAATAAGATTAAGGATTTAACATGGCTACGCCTCATATTAACGCTGAGATGGGTGATTTCGCTGACGTGGTACTGATGCCGGGCGACCCGCTGCGCGCTAAGCACATCGCGGAAACCTTCCTGCAGGACGCGGTCGAAGTGAACAACGTGCGCGGCATGCTGGGTTATACCGGCACCTATAAAGGCCGTAAGATTTCAGTGATGGGCCACGGTATGGGTATTCCATCCTGCTCCATCTATGCGAAAGAGCTGATTACCGATTTCGGCGTGAAAAAAATCATCCGCGTCGGTTCCTGCGGTGCGGTGCGCAGTGATGTGAAACTGCGTGACGTGGTGATCGGCATGGGTGCCAGCACCGACTCCAAAGTGAACCGTATGCGCTTCAAAGACCATGATTTCGCGGCGATTGCCGATTTCGACATGGTGCGCAACGCGGTTGATGCGGCTAAAGCGCTGGGTGTGGATGCCCGCGTGGGTAACATCTTCTCGGCGGATCTGTTCTACACCCCGGACCCGCAGATGTTCGACGTGATGGAGAAGTACGGCATTCTCGGCGTGGAGATGGAAGCCGCGGGTATCTACGGCGTGGCGGCAGAGTTTGGTGCGAAAGCGCTGGCGATCTGCACCGTGTCTGACCATATCCGCTCCGGCGAGCAGACCACCGCCGCCGAGCGTCAGACCACCTTCAGCGAAATGATCGAGATCGCGCTGGAGTCCGTCCTGCTGGGTGACAAAGAGTAACCCTGGGCTGACGGGCTGACCGAAAAAGAGGGTCAGCCCCTACGACTTCGGTGTTACCCAATAGGGTAGGGGTCGACCGTTTTTATTCAGGCTGACCGAAAAAGAGGGTCAGCCCCTGGGACTTCGGTGTTACCCAATAGGGTAGGGGTCGACCCTTTTTTCCGGTCGACCCGGTTTGCCCCTACAATTAAAGGATAGGTCGCGTGTTTGCGATCGATGAACAGGGAGAACGTTATGAATTCACGCGCGATGTTCGTCAATGCCGGTGGCGGCTTTGACCATGTCTTTCCCGGTGAAAGCCCGGCTGCCGCCCCCAAAAGCGGCGAAATCACCGTGCGCCTGCACGCCAGCTCCCTTAACTTCCATGATTACGCGGTGGTCTGCGGCATCATGCCCCCTGCGGAAAAACGTATCCCGATGGCCGACGGTGCCGGAGAGGTGATCGCCGTTGGCCCCGACGTCAGCGAGTTTGCCGTGGGTGATGCGGTGGTCAGCACCTTCTTCCCTGACTGGCTGGATGGCGACTCGGCGGAATCGAGCTTTATGAATACGCCGGGTGACGGTATCGACGGCTATGCGCGCAGCGTGGTGACCGCGCGCGTCAATGCCTTTACCCGTGCCCCCAAAGGCTGGAGCCACGCTCAGGCCTCAACCCTGACCACCGCCGGACTGACCGCCTGGCGTGCGCTGATGGTTGACGGGCAGCTGAAACCCGGCGACAGCGTGCTGGTGCAGGGCACTGGCGGCGTGTCAATTTTTGCGCTGCAGCTGGCAAAACTGGCGGGCGCGACGGTGATTGCTACCTCCTCCAGCGACAGTAAACTGCAGAAGCTGCTCGACCTGGGCGCGGATCACGTCATCAACTATCGCCAGCACGCTAACTGGGGCGAAAAGGTTCAGCAGCTGACGCGCGGGCGGGGGGTTGACCATGTTATCGAAGTGGGCGGGCCGTCGACGCTGGAGCAGTCGCTGATCGCCGCACGGATTGGCGGCCATATTGCGATGATCGGCATTCTTACCGGCATGGCGGGCGAGCTGCCGGTGATTAACGTGCTGCTGAAGCAGCTGCGTCTGCAGGGTGTGCTGGTGGGCAACCGCAGCCAGCAGTTGGCGATGATCCGTGCGCTGGATGCCAGCCCGCTGCGCCCAGTGATTGACCGCCAGTTTGACCTCAGCGAAATGGTGGATGCCTTCCGCTATCAGGAATCGAATCAGCACTTCGGCAAGATCTGCCTGAGCATCTGACGCAGCGGGCACGGTGCCGCTGCGCCGTGCTTCTACCTGAATTATCTATTGAAGTATCCATTCCTAAGGCGGCTTGCAGAGAATCTGCAGGCCGTTTGACGGCGTTACTGGCAGCTGTCGCTGATTTTGACGATGACCGCCTGATAGACGCTGGCATCATCAGCGGAGAAGATCGCCAGCCCCTTGTGGTTGCCCTGCGCGGGCAGCTGGCCGCTCAGCAAAGCGTCATCAACCGTATCGAGCTTAAAACGTTTACCATCTGGAGAGAGGGCAATCAGACAAAGGTTCTTCAGGTTGATAGCCTTATCGGATAAATTCGCCAGCGTCACTTCAAAACGTTTGGTGAACACCTGTTTCGCCCCGGTCGAAATTGACCCTATCTCCTGCTGCGTGGCGATAACGGCAATCGAGTCTGTCTTCGCCGCGACGGCGGAAAAGCTGAGAAGAGCGGTGAAAAAGAGGGCGAGTTGATTGCGTTTCATTGCATGTTCCCCGATCCGTGAGAGTCAGAAAGCGCGCGATGCGCGGGTGAAAGACTACCATGCCGGGGACAGGGATGAGCGTACAGACCCGCAAGAGCTATTCGGCGTGAACAGCTCTATTTGCAGAGGGGATCAGCGAGGGTTCTCTTGCGGTTTCTCGTCCTCGTCGTCATCCTCTTTTACCGGGTTATTGGCAGTGAGCAGGAATGGCGACTGCTGCCAGCGCGTACGGCGCGCGCGCAGCAGGGTGCGGGTGAGGATAATTCCAATAGCCAGCGCCAGCAGCATCATCAGGCGCAGAATGTTGGTGGTGTTATCCACCTGCTTGGATTCCGTGACCAGCACGTGGGTATCCAGCGTAATGCGCAGGGAGCCGCGCGGGCCATCCTTCGTCGCCAGCGGCTCCACAATCTGATGGTTGAAATAGCTGCCGGCACGCTGGCCGTCGAGCGCCAGGCGATCGCGCACGTTGATGTTTTCACCACTGTGGGCGATCAGGCTGCCTTCGTCGTCATACACTGAAGCATCCAGAATACGGCTTTCGTGCGTCAGCTGGTCGAGGGTGTCGACAATTTTCTGGTGATTGTCATCGCTGTTTTCCATCAGCGGGGTCAGATTCCACGCCACCTGGCGGGTCAGCGTATGCGCCAGCTCTTCCACCTGCTCGGAACGGGCCATCTGGTGCCCGAGGCTGAACCAGGATGCACCCTGCATCAACACCACTAACAGCGTCAGGCAGATCAGCACGATCACCGTTCGGTGCAGGCGAAATTTTAGTTTGGCTTTAGCCATCTTGACCCTTCAGACTTACCAGAGGAACCGCTGAGCTTTATGTTGCCAGAACACGCTTGAACAAGGTAGCCTCTTGCATTATTTTGCGCAGAATTGCGTGTTGAATGTCCCTACAGGAGCTGTAATGCCAAATAGTCTGACCTGGTGCGACCTGCCTGCTGAAGTCTCTCTCTGGCCGGGGTTACCTCTTTCATTAAGCGGTGATGAAGTGATGCCGCTGGACTACCGCGCTGGCCGAAGCGGCTGGCTGCTGTATGGACGCCAACTCGACAAAGCCCGCCTGACCGAATATCAGCGCCAGCTGGGCGCGGCGATGGTGATCGTCAGCGCGTGGGTGGTGGAAGATTATCAGGTCGTGCGGCTGGCCGGATCGCTGACCCCGCTGGCAACCCGGCTGGCGCATGACGCCGGGTTTGATGTGGCGCCGATGGGCAAGATCCCGCATCTGAAAACGCCGGGCCTGCTGGTGATGGATATGGACTCCACCGCGATTGAGATTGAGTGCATTGATGAGATCGCCAAACTGGCCGGCAGCGGCGAGCAGGTGGCGGAAGTGACCGAGCGGGCGATGCGCGGCGAGCTGGACTTTGCCGCCAGCCTGCGCCAGCGCGTGGCCACCCTGAAAGGGGCCGATGCCAATATCCTGAAAGCGGTACGCGATACGCTGCCGCTGATGCCGGGCCTGACCTCGCTGGTGGCGAAGCTGCAGGCGATGGGCTGGGAAGTGGCTATCGCTTCCGGCGGCTTTACCTACTACGCTGAGCATCTGCGCGACACCCTGCACCTCTCTGCAGTGGCCGCTAACGTGCTGGAGATCGCGGACGGCAAGCTGACCGGTGAAGTGCTGGGCGATATCGTCGATGCGCAGTATAAAGCCGACACGCTGCAGAAGCTGGCCGAGCGCTTCAACATTGCACCTGAGCAAACCGTGGCCGTCGGTGACGGGGCCAACGACCTGCCGATGATCAAAATTGCCGGCCTCGGTATTGCCTATCACGCCAAGCCGAAAGTGAATGAACAGACCGCTGTGACCATCCGTCACGCGGATTTAATGGGCGTGTTCTGCATTCTGAGCGGCAGCCTGATTTTTGACGAGCGTTAAGGGGACGATTTGGCCAAAGCGGTAAAGCGCGCCTTTGTATGTAACGAGTGCGGCGCAGACTATCCTCGCTGGCAGGGGCAGTGCAGCGCCTGTCACGCCTGGAACACCATCACCGAGATGCGGCTTGCCGCCTCCCCCACCGTGGCGCGTAACGAGCGGCTCTCCGGCTATGCGGGCAGTGCGGGCGTCAGCCGCGTGCAGAAGCTGTCGGAAATCAGCCTTGACGAACTGCCGCGTTTCAGCACCGGTTTTAAAGAGTTTGACCGCGTGCTTGGCGGCGGCGTGGTGCCGGGCAGCGCCATTCTGATTGGCGGTAACCCCGGCGCGGGGAAAAGTACCCTGCTGTTGCAGACCCTGTGCAAGCTGTCAGAGAGCATGAAAACCCTGTACGTCACCGGGGAAGAGTCGCTGCAGCAGGTGGCGATGCGCGCCCATCGTCTGGGATTACCGAGCGAAAACCTGAATATGCTGTCGGAAACCAGCATCGAGCAGATCTGCCTGATCGCCGAGCAGGAGCAGCCGAAGCTGATGGTGATCGACTCGATCCAGGTGATGCACATGGCGGATATCCAGTCTTCGCCGGGCAGCGTGGCGCAGGTACGCGAAACCGCCGCCTACCTCACGCGCTTCGCCAAAACCAAAGGCGTGGCGATTGTGATGGTCGGGCACGTGACGAAAGATGGCTCGCTGGCTGGCCCGAAGGTGCTGGAGCACTGCATCGACTGTTCGGTGCTGCTCGATGGCGATGCCGACTCGCGTTTTCGCACGCTGCGCAGCCATAAAAACCGCTTTGGCGCGGTGAATGAGCTGGGCGTGTTTGCCATGACCGAGCAGGGGCTGCGTGAAGTCAGCAACCCGTCGGCGATCTTCCTGAGCCGGGGGGATGAAGTGACCTCCGGCAGCTCGGTGATGGTGCTGTGGGAGGGAACGCGCCCGCTGCTGGTCGAGATCCAGGCGCTGGTCGATCACTCAATGATGGGCAATCCGCGTCGCGTGGCGGTGGGGCTTGAGCAGAACCGCCTGGCGATTCTGCTGGCGGTGCTGCACCGTCACGGCGGCCTGCAAATGGCCGATCAGGACGTGTTTGTTAACGTGGTTGGCGGGGTGAAAGTCACCGAAACCAGCGCCGACCTGGCGCTGATGCTGTCGATGGTTTCCAGCCTGCGCGACCGCCCGCTGCCGCAGGATCTGGTGGTGTTTGGCGAGGTCGGGCTGGCCGGTGAGATCCGTCCGGTGCCCAGCGGCCAGGAGCGTATTTCAGAAGCGGCGAAGCACGGATTCCGTCGCGCGATTGTTCCCGCCGCCAACGTGCCGAAAAAATTGCCGGAAAATATGAAAGTGTACGGCGTGAAAAAGCTGGCCGATGCGCTCTCTATCCTTGACGATCTCTAATTGCCGGAGGCATAAATGTCGTCTTTTGATTACCTGAAAACCGCGATCCGCCAGCAGGGCTGTACTCTGCAACAGGTGGCGGACGCCAGCGGCATGACCAAGGGCTACCTCAGCCAGCTGCTGAATGCCAAAATCAAAAGCCCCAGCGCGCAGAAGCTGGAGGCGCTGCATCGCTTTCTCGGCCTGGAGTTTCCGCGCCGCGAGAAAACCATCGGTGTGGTGTTCGGCAAGTTTTATCCGCTGCATACCGGGCACATCTACCTGATCCAGCGCGCCTGTAGCCAGGTTGACGAGCTGCATATCATCATGGGCTATGATGAGCCGCGCGATCGCCAGCTGTTTGAGGACAGCGCGATGTCGCAGCAGCCGACGGTCAGCGACCGCCTGCGCTGGCTGCTGCAGACCTTTAAGTATCAGAAGAACATCCGCATTCATTCGTTCAATGAAGAGGGGATGGAGCCGTATCCGCACGGCTGGGACGTCTGGAGCAAAGGGGTGCAGGCGTTTATGGACGATCGCGGCATCGTGCCCAACTGCATTTATACCAGTGAAGAGGGTGACGCCGAACAGTTCAGCGCGCAGCTCGGGGTAGAGACGATCGTTATCGATCCAAAACGCTCGTTTATGAGCATCAGCGGCGGGCAGATCCGTCAGGATCCGTTCCGCTACTGGGAGTATATCCCGACCGAAGTGAAGCCGTTCTTCGTGCGCACCGTGGCGATCCTCGGCGGTGAGTCGAGCGGCAAATCGACGCTGGTTAACAAGCTGGCGAATATCTTCAATACCACCAGTGCGTGGGAGTTCGGCCGCGATTACGTCTTCTCACACCTCGGCGGCGACGAGATGGCGCTGCAGTATTCTGACTATGACAAAATCGCCCTCGGCCAGGCGCAGTACATCGATTTTGCGGTGAAGTACGCCAATAAAGTGGCATTTATCGATACCGACTTCGTGACCACTCAGGCGTTTTGCAAAAAGTATGAAGGGCGCGAGCACCCGTTTGTGCAGGCATTGATTGACGAGTATCGCTTCGACCTGGTTATTCTGGTGGAGAACAACGTCCCCTGGGTGGCCGATGGTCTACGCAGCCTCGGCAGCTCGGTCGACCGTAAAGAGTTTCAGTCGCTGCTGATCTCGATGCTGGAAGAGAACAACATCAGCTACGTGCGCGTCGAGCAGGATAACTACGACGAGCGCTTCCTGCGCTGCGTCGAGTTAGTGAAAGAGATGCTGGGCGATCAAAAATAGTAGCCAATATTGACGTTGCTGCGGAAATACCACTTACCGCTGCCGGGGGACTGAGTGCGGGTCCAGCCGGTGGCGTTAAGCGCACCGCCCCAGGGATTGGCGTTTTTTGCCCAGGTTAAATCCAGCCAGAACATCACCGGCAGCGCAAACAGCTGCATTCCCAGGGTGTTCATCTGCGAGTCATCCCAGCTGCCTTTATCTTTCCACAGCACGCTGTAATCATCATAAAAGCGCAGTTTGCTGACCGGGCCAAGATTGACGTCAACATCGCGCGCGATATTCAGCGCCGCAGTGGTGGCTTTAGCCGGGATCAGATAGGCAGGCGACAGCCCGTTGGTTCCCATCAGGATGGTATCTTTATCCCCCCCGCTGGGGTTCTTCGCCGCGTAAGCATAACGGATCGCCTGGGTGCTGAGCTGCCACGGACCGTTGTTCAGTTTGGCATGCAGCCCGCCCGACCAGAATGAGCCGTTATCGCCGCTGCGGTGGTTATACAGGCGCGAGGCCGCCAGTGAGCCGCCCAGCTCGCTGTGCCAGCTGCCGCTGTCAAACTCGCGCGCCAGCCGCAGGTTAAGCTGATCGCGCTTCTCATTGAGCTGCAGGTGGTGCGGGCCATATATTGTGCCTTTCAGCTCGCCGTAATAGCCCACGTCCGGCGCATAGCGCACCCCCTCAGGCAGCATTTTGGCAAAATACGCCGCCTCAAACGTCCAGTTATTCGCCCGGTAGCGATACTTAGCACCGAGCCCGCTGTTGACCGCAAAGCCGAGATAAAACGGAATATCATATGACCAGCCAAACTGCGGATAGGGGGCCAAACCAAAAGGTTTCTCCGGTGCGCCGATCTGAATCTGCTGGTCGCGGTTAATTTGGTAGCCAATATAGGCGCGGTCAATAGCATATTTGCGCTGGTCCTGAAACCAGAAGCCGGAATCAAAAAAGAAATTATCGGCATGGCCGCTGGCATCAATGCGAAAAGTATCAAAACGCAAATGGGGCTGGCGGCGGTTGCGGCTGGTGTTCCAGTCTTCATAGCGATAGTTGGCGCGCAGCGCGCCGCCAATATCAATGCCCTGTTGACCATCCGCGCTCTGCCAGTGCAGGTGGGGCGGGGCGCTGGCGGCCTGAACGCCGCTGCTGAGGCAAAATGTCAGTAACAGCTGCTTTATTTTACGCATAACGATCCCTCGTCTTTTTCCTTAATTAAAGAAAAAATCCATGAAGTATTAAATATGAAACTTGCGCGGTTTAAATTACCGTTGAACCATAAAATAACCAGCAGCTATGTCAAGATGAAATAAATGGAAGTGCCAGCGGGGTAAAATAAAAAAAGATATTAAGGCGGGATGTTTCATGGGCGAACCAAATAAGGTCCGCCCGTTGGGATTAATAGACCATCACCACCTTGCCGCGCATATGACCTTCCAGCACCTGCTTATGGGCCGCGGTCAGCGTGTCGACGCTTAAGCCGTGCAGGGTCTGGCTCAGTGAGGTAGTGACTTTCCCCTCATCCAGCAGTTTTGCCGTGGCGTCGAGGATCTCCCCCTGGCGCGCAATATCCGGGGTGTTATACATGCTGCGGGTGTACATAAACTCGAAGTGCAGCGCGGCGCTTTTCAGCTTCAGCTGGTCCATGCTCAGCGGTTTTTCATTCTCAACGATGGTACAGATTTGCCCCTGCGGCGCGATAAGCTGGCTCATCGTTTCCCAGTGGCCGTCGGTATCGTTCAGGCAGAAGATATAATCCACCTGCTTGAGGCCATGTTTCTCCAGCTCTGCTGGCATATCCTGATAGTTGATCACCAGGTCCGCGCCGCGATCTTTACACCACTGCACCGAGTCCGGGCGCGAGGCGGTGGCGATCACTTTGACCTTGGTGTGCAGCTTAGCAAACGGGATCGCCAGCGATCCAACGCCACCGGCACCGCCGACGATCAGCAGGGTTTTACCTTCTGCAGCGCGGTCAAGCTGCAGGCGGTCGAACAGGCCTTCCCATGCGGTAAGCGCGGTCAGTGGAATAGCCGCAGCCTGCGCCCAGTCGAGCGAGCGCGGCTTGTGCCCGGTGATACGCGCATCAACCAGCTGCTGGCTGGCGTTGCTGCCGGGGCGAGTGATGTCCCCGGCGTAGTAGACTTCGTCACCCGCTTTAAAGCCGCTGACCTTACTACCTACCGCCAGCACCACGCCGCTGGCATCCCAGCCGAGAATACGCGGCTGCTGCAAGCCATTTTTCTGCGCACCCTTATGCACTTTGGTATCCACCGGGTTGACCGAGGCGGCTTTCACTTCAACCAGCAGATCAAACTCGCCCGGAGTGGGCTGCGGCTGCTGGATTTCAATAAAGCTCTGCGGATTTTCTGGATTGATAGCAATCGCTTTGATTGTCATAGCACTTCTCCTTAATGATGTGATATTCAGTGTAGGTAATAAGCAGGCTAATGATAAGCTGCACAATAACGCACTAAGTGTTCGTCTGGGGTGAACAATAATGTTTAAACAGTTGCAGGATATGGCGCTGTTTGCGCTGGTCGCAGAGTGTGGCAGTTTCACGGCGGCGGCTACGCGCGCGGGATTACCGAAGTCCAGCGTCAGCCAGCGCGTCAGCCAGCTTGAACAGGCGCTGGGGCTGCGCTTAATCAACCGTACCACCCGCCAGCTCAATCTGACCTTTGCCGGGGAACGTTATCTGGTGCACTGCCAGGAGATGCTGGCCGCCAGCGAACGCGCCAGTATGGCTATCGAACGCCTGCGTGATAACCCCAGCGGGCGACTGCGCATCACTTCTCCCGCAGGCATCGGTGCCACGCTGCTGGCGCGCTTCAACGCCGGGTTCCAGCGCCAGTTTCCCGACGTCACGCTGGAGGTCTCAGTCTCTGATGAGATCCGCGATCTGGTGCAGGACGGTTTTGATGTGGCGCTGCGCACCGGGCGGCCGCAGGACTCGTCGCTGATCGGTCGGCGTATTGGTTACTGTGAGCGGATGCTGGTGGCCTCACCCGCCTATCTGGCCGATTACGACGTCCTGACACACCCCAGCCAGCTGATGGAGCATCGCAGTATTGCTCACCGGGCCTGGAGCGAATGGGTATTGAAACGTAACGAAGAGTTCTACAGCTGGCTGCTACCGCCGACCCATATGACCGACAACCTGGTGTACGCGCGCGAATGTGCGCTGGGCAATGCCGGGATCACGTTACTGCCGCTCTTTATGATCAATGAATTATTACCGCGGGGTGATTTAGTGCGGGTGTTACCGGAATGGGAAGTGGAGGGGAATGAACTGTGGCTGGTTTACCCGAGCCGAAAGCTGAACTCACCCGCGCTGGCGCGCTTTATTGAATTTGCCATGCAGTCGCCGGTATTCCGCGAATTTTATCAGTAGGGGGCGACCTTTTACTGGTCGCCCCGCAAGCCTGAATAGCTTACTTAATCATACGCTTGTACTTGATACGCTTCGGCTCCAGCGCTTCGGCGCCCAGCGTGCGTTTCTTGTACTCTTCGTATTCGGTGAAGTTACCTTCGAAGAACTCGATCTTGCCTTCATCCTGATAGTCCAGAATGTGGGTGGCAATACGGTCGAGGAACCAGCGGTCGTGCGAGATCACCATGGCACAGCCCGGGAACTCCAGCAGGGCGTTTTCCAGCGCGCGCAGGGTTTCGATGTCGAGGTCGTTGGTCGGTTCATCCAGCAGCAGCATGTTGCCGCCAACCTGCAGCAGCTTCGCCAGGTGCAGACGACCGCGCTCACCACCGGAGAGTTCGCCAACGCGTTTACCCTGATCAACCCCTTTAAAGTTAAAGCGGCCAACGTAGGCACGGCTTGGCATCTCGGTGTTGCCGATACGCATAATATCCTGGCCGCCGGAGACTTCTTCCCAAACGGTTTTAGAATTATCCATGCTGTCGCGGAACTGATCGACCGACGCCAGCTTAACGGTTTCACCCAGCACGATCTCGCCGGAATCAGGCTGCTCCTGACCGGACATCATGCGGAACAGCGTGGATTTACCCGCGCCGTTCGGACCGATGATGCCGACAATCGCACCCTTAGGAACCGAGAAGGAGAGGTCGTCAATCAGCAGGCGGTCGCCGTAGGATTTACGCAGGTTGCTGACTTCCAGCACCTTGTCACCCAGGCGTGCTCCCGGTGGAATGAACAGTTCGTTGGTTTCGTTACGCTTCTGGTACTCGGTGTTGTTCAGCTCTTCAAAGCGCGCCAGACGGGCCTTGCCTTTGGACTGCTGACCTTTGGCACCTTTGCGCACCCACTCCAGCTCTTTCTCAATCGATTTACGACGAGCGGCTTCGGATGAGGCTTCCTGCGCCAGACGCGCATCTTTCTGCTCCAGCCAGGAAGAGTAGTTACCTTCCCACGGAATACCTTCGCCGCGGTCCAGCTCGAGGATCCAACCCGCTACGTTATCCAGGAAGTAACGGTCGTGGGTAATCGCCACCACGGTCCCTTCGAAGTCGTGCAGGAAGCGTTCCAGCCAGGCCACGGATTCGGCATCCAGGTGGTTGGTCGGTTCGTCCAGCAGCAGCATGTCCGGCTTTTCCAGCAGCAGGCGGCACAGAGCGACGCGGCGGCGCTCACCACCGGACAGGTTAGCAATTTTTGCATCCCAGTCCGGCAGGCGCAGCGCATCGGCCGCACGCTCCAGCTGGGTATTCAGGTTGTGGCCGTCGTGCGCCTGGATGATCTCTTCAAACTTGCCCTGCTGAGCGGCGAGCTTGTCGAAGTCAGCATCCGGCTCGGCGTACTTGGCGTACACCTCGTCCAGCCCTTTCAGCGCGCCCACCACTTCGGCCACGGCTTCTTCCACCGATTCGCGCACGGTGTGTTCCAGGTTCAGCTTCGGTTCCTGCTCCAGGTAGCCGATCTTCAGGCCTGGCTGCGGGCGTGCTTCCCCTTCGATATCTTTATCGATGCCGGCCATGATGCGCAGCAGGGTGGATTTACCCGCACCGTTCAGACCCAGTACGCCGATCTTGGCACCAGGGAAGAAACTGAGGGAGATGTTCTTTAAAATATGACGCTTCGGCGGAACGACTTTGCCGACGCGATGCATGCTATAGACGAATTGAGCCACGTTGGGTTGAGCCTCTTATGGTCTGGGGTTTAATTGGGGCAAAACAGCTGCCCACTCAGATAGCGGAGTTTAGCTGTTTTCCCCTGCTATTCACAGCCGGGACGGCCTGATTATCCTGATATCGCTACAAGCGCCTGTTTCTGATTGATTTCTGTTCAGTTACGGCTAAGCTGGTTTTTTTGCCTTTAAAACCATGGAGATATCAATGAGAGTTCTGATAGCCGCGGAAGAGAATGCCTGGGGTGGGATGATCCAGCAGTTTCGCCAGCGTTTGCCCGACGTCGAATTTGTCGCATCGCCGGGCCACGCGGCGGAAAGCCTGGCCGGTTTTGACGCGTTGATCCCTGGCATGGCGAAGGTCACTCCCGCTCTGTTGCACACCGCCGATCGCCTCAAGCTGATTCAGCAGGCCGGGGCCGGGCTGGAAGGGGTGGATATCGCCAGCGCCCATGCGCAGGGCGTGATGGTGGCGAACGTACCGTCCGACCGCTCCGGCAACGCCGACTCGGTGGCGGAGCTGGGCATCTGGATGATGATCGGGCTGGCGCGTAAGGCTAACCAGCTGCCGCAGATGATCGCCACGCGCCAGCTTGGCCTGCCGGTTGGCATGGGACTGAAGGGCAAAACCGTCGGGCTGGTCGGGCTGGGGGGCATTGGCAAAGCGCTGGCGCAGAGGCTGGCGGCGTTTGAGATGCGTACGATCGGCGTTAAGCGCAGCGCCGATGATGACTTTGCCCGCCAGCATCGCCTGGCGTGGGTCGGAGAGATGGACTGCCTGCCGCAGCTGCTGCGGGAAGCTGACTTTGTGGTGCTCAGCCTGCCGGATAACCCGGCGACCCATCATATTATCGATGAAGCGGCGCTGGCGCAGATGAAGCCGGGGGCTTTCCTGATTAATCTCGGGCGCGGCGGGCTGATTGAGAAGTCTGCGCTGCTGGCGGCGCTGGCGAACGGTCAGCTGAGCGGCGCCGGGCTGGACGTGTTCTGGCAGGAGCCGCCCGAGCCGCAGGATGCGTTGTTCAGCTATAACGTGATTGCCACCCCGCACATTGGCGGCGTGACCGATATCTCGCTGGCTGGCAATGTCGCCGCGGTGTGTGAGAATTTACGCCGCCTGCGCGACGGCGAAGAGATTTTAAATCGCTGGTAAAGCGCAGCGGGCGGAGCGAAAAAGAAGGTCCGCCCCTACCGTTTCTGCGGTCGCCGCGCGCCGAGAGTTTGCGCCGGTTACGGGGTGATAACCTCAATACCGATGTCGTACCCGGGGGCGGCATCGCTGATTAAGCCGTTAAACGCGCTGAGATCGGCGATGCGCGCCGGCAGCACCTTGCCATATTTGCTGCTGTCGGCCACCAGTAACTTCTGGCGCGCGCGCTGCAGTGCCAGAAGCTTCATCGGCAGTTCGTTCAGGTTGTAGCAGCTGGCACCCTGCTGCACATCGATTCCGGCGGCGGAGATGAACGCCTTATCCGGGCACAGGCTGTCCATCACTGACAGCTGACCCAGCGGGGTGAAGATGGCGTTATCCGCGTGGAACTCGCCGCCGCACAGGATCACCCGGGCATTTTTCTCTTTCAGCGCGAGGAAAGTGTTCATCGCACAGCAGACGGCGGTAAACGGCAGGTCGGGATCGATGGCGTCAATCACCCACGGAATGGAGGTACCGCAGTCAAAATAGACCGTTTCATTGGCATTGATCAGCGAGCTGGCGTGCTGGCCCAGCAGGCGCTTTTGCTCGACATGCTGCCCCTGCTGATCGGAAACAAAATAGTGGTTCTGGTGACGCATCGGGTCGCTGACGATGTAGCCGCCCAGCAATACCACTGCGCCCGGGCCTTCATTCAGGTCGCGGCGTATGGTCATCTCAGACACCCCAAGCAGTTGAGCCGCCTCTTTCAGATGGATTTTATCGGTGCCTTTCAGCGCCTGGGCCAGCTTATTGATGCGCTCGTCGCGCCGGGTTTCCATGAGTTTGCTTCCAGTTGTCGCGGAATTTGGAGTTTACCGTCAATAAGATAGGGCTGCAAACAGCAGGGCGCAGGCAGGTAAAAACAGGGGGCGGGCATGCCCGCCCCCTACGCAGGAACGCGGATGTTGTAGGGGGCAGGCATGCCTGACCCGCCGTGCAGGGACGCGGATGTTGTAGGGGTCAGGCATGCCTGACCCGCCGCGCAGGAACGCGGATGTTGTAGGGGTCAGGCATGCCTGACCCGCTGCGCAGGGACGCGGATGTTGTAGGGGTCAGGCATACCTGACCCGCCGCGCAGGAACGCGGATGTTGCATGCCTGACCCGCTGGTTTACGCCGCGCTGCTGCCGATCTTCTGCGCCAGGTTCAGCGCGGCGACGATCGGTTCGTGGCACAGGATAATCGAATGGTGATTGGCCGCCAGCGGGATCACCTGCAGCTGCGGGCAGACTTTACCTAGGCCATTATCGCTCAGCGCCAGCAGTTCCGCGCCGTCGATACCGTCCATGCTCAGGTCGGCAAACTCGGTGGCTTTAAACAGCGTCACCCGGCTGTGGCGCAGCGGGGCGCTCAGCGGCTGGTTGTTCATCGACAGTTCAAGCTGCTCAATGCGCAGCGCGCGTTCGGCCGCTTCCCCCTCGATGCCGATCATCGCCAGCAGTGGCGCCAGCATGCCCGCCACAATGCGCTGCTGAATGTCGGTCTGGTACAGGCTGTCGAGCAGGCAGAGATGGATATCGCGATAGCCGCGCTGCTCGAGCTGAGCGGCTATCTCCAGCGCAATCACGCCACCGAGCGACCAGCCCAGCAGCTGCACCGGCTGCTGGCGCGACAGCCCCTGGCTCACCATATGCTGCAGGTAATAGCTGGCGAGCGCCGACAGCGACGGGATAGGCGGCTGGTGGTACAGATTGTAATTATTGATGCCGATGGCATTGAGCTGGCCGTCAAACGCCTGCGCCAGATCGCGGTAGATCTCACAGCCAACCACCGCCGGATGCACCATCCACAGATTACCTGCTTCAGCGGGCGAGTTCAGGCGCTGGGTGAGCCGGAACTGCGCCGCGGGCTGGTTGAGCTGCTTCAGCAGTTTCTGCATCGGCAGCGGCGCGTCAGCCTGCGCGTTCAGCTCCGCGCATCCGGCGATGGCGCGCGCCTGGGCGCTTAGCGTGCTGTTGGCAAACAGGGTTTTCATCTCCAGCGCGATGCCCGCGCGCTTGAGCTTCACCATCAGCTGGATGGCGTGCAGCGAGTGGCCGCCAAGCGCGAAGAAATCGTCGTCGCAGCCGATGTTCTCCACCTGCAGCAGCTCGCGCCACCACGCTGCCAGCTGGCGTTCACCCGCGCTCTGCGGGGCGCGCCACGCCGTTTCTTCCGCCTGCCACGCAGGCTGCGGCAGTGCTTTGCGGTCCAGCTTACCGTTAGGGGAGAGCGGAAACGCATCCAGCCGCACAAAGGCGCTGGGGATCATATATTCCGGCAGCGCGGCCTGCAGGGTGCTGCGCAGCTTCTCGCGCAGGCCGGGCTGCGGGACGGCAACCAGCCAGGCGATCAGCCGTTTGTCACCCCGGCCGTCGTCGCAGGCCATCACCACCACATCGTCGATGCCGCTAAACCCGGCAATCTGCTGCTCAATCTCGCCCAGCTCAATGCGCAGGCCGTGGATTTTCACCTGGAAATCATTGCGCCCGAGGTACTCAATGCTGCCATCCTCCAGCCAGCGCGCCAGATCGCCGGTTTTATACAGGCGGGCATCGGGGTCGCTGCTGAACGGGTCGGCAATAAAGCGCTCGGCGCTCAGCTGTTCGCGGTTAAGGTAGCCGCGCGCCACCTGCACGCCGCCGATATGCAGCTCGCCGCTGACGCTCGGCGGCAGCGGTTGCAGCTGTGCATCAAGGATATAGAGCTGGGTGTTGGCGACCGGTCTGCCAATCGGCACCAGCCCGCGCGCATCGTCGCGCCGGCAGTGCCAGAAGGAGACATCCACCGCCGCTTCGGTCGGGCCGTACAGATTATGCAGTTCGGCATCCGGCAGCTGCTGGTGGAAGCGCTGCACTGCCGCCAGCGGCAGCGCTTCCCCGCTGCACATCACCTTGCGCAGCGGGCGGCACCGTTCCATGTCGCCGTGGCGAAGAAACAGCTGCAGCATTGAAGGGACGAAGTGCAGGGTCGTGACCTGCTGTGCGGCGATAAGCTGGCTGAGGTAGTCCGGGTCCTGGTGACCCGCCGGCCTGGCGATGGCCAACCGTGCGCCGACCATCAGTGGCCAGAAGAACTCCCACACCGAGACATCAAAGCTAAACGGGGTTTTTTGCAGTACGCAGTCCTGCGGCGTCAGCCGGTACTCCTCCTGCATCCAGCGCAGGCGGTTCATCACCCCGAGGTGTTCGTTCATGACCCCTTTCGGTTTGCCCGTTGAGCCGGAGGTGTAGATAACATAGGCCAGCGAGCGCTGGGGATCGGCGGCCAGCGCGGGCAGATTAGCCTCGCGCTGAGTTTGCCAGCGGGCGGCATCGCGGCTCAGATGCCAGACCGGCAGATCGGCGCCCAGCAGCGGGCGCAGCGCCTGCTCGCCGGCATCGTCGAGCAGCACCAGCGCGGCCCCGCAGTCGCTGAGCATATGGCTGAGGCGATCCGGCGGATAGTCGGGATCGAGCGGTACGTAAGCGCCGCCGGATTTGAGGATCGCCAGCAGCGCCGTCACCATCTCACTGCTGCGGGCGCAGCACAGCGCCACGCGATCGTCAGGGCCAATCCCCGCCTGGCGCAGTTCTGCCGCCAGCCGGTTAGCGCGCTGATTGAGCTGCTGATAGCTGACGCTGCCGCCGTGACCGCACAGCGCAACGGCGCCGGGCGTGCGTGCCGTCTGCTGCTCAAACCCGCGGTGAATGCCTTCCGGCAGCGGCCACTGCTGTTCAGTGCTATTCCACTGGCCGAAGATCTGCTGCTGTTCCTGCGGCAATAGCAGTGGGATCTGCGCCAGCGGCTGCTCTGCGCCGTGGTCGAGCAGATGATCCAGCAGCATCAGCAGGCGGTCGGCGCTGCGCTGCGCATCGGCGGCGCTGAACCAGGCTTCATTGAAGTTAAACTCCAGCAGCGGCGCATCGCCGGGGTGATAGTGGCGCAGATAAAGCGCCAGCGGCATCTGTTCAAAACCGTGATGCAGGGTTTCCACTTTCAGCTGGCTGCCTTCCAGTTCAATATCGGTCGGGAAGACTTCCAGCGAAAAGCTCAGGTCATACAGCTGGCGGCGGCCCTGCTGCCCGAGGCGCAGCTGGCGGTTAAGCTCGGCAATCGGGAAGCGCTGGTGGCGGTAGCAGCAGCGAAGTTCGGCGGCAATCTGGCTCATCAGGGCGCTGAATGGCTGGCTGAGGTCAACGCTGAGTGCCACCGGGATCATCGAAGAGAACATGCCAAGCGTACGCTTGTGCTGAGCGCCGCTGCGGTTATGGACCGGCACGCCGAGCGTCAGCTGTTCAACCTGCCACAGGCGGCTGTACCAGCAGGCCAGCAGCGCGGTCATCAGGTGCATCGGCGAACAGCCGTGTGCGGCGGCCAGGGCGCACAGGCGCTGATAGCGCTCCAGCGGAAGAGGGCGGTTAATCTGCTGGCTGGGCCACGCCTGGCCTGGGTCAAAGCCGGCGCGCCGCTCCATTCCCGGCTGGGCATGCTCAGCAAAGCGCGTCAGCCAGAAGGCGCGGTCGCGTTCATAGCGTGTGGACTGCAAATAGGCGCAGTCGTTAGCGATAAAGTCACGATAGCCGAAAATCTGCTGGTGGGCTGCTAACTGACCGCTTTTCAGCTGTTTGTAGCGATCCATAATCATGCCGCTCAGCAGAGAGACGGAAGTCCCGTCGGCGATAATATGGTGGGCATTAATCAAC
The DNA here is from genome assembly GCF_024169515.1 of Erwinia aphidicola. NCBI lineage: Bacteria > Pseudomonadati > Pseudomonadota > Gammaproteobacteria > Enterobacterales > Erwiniaceae > Erwinia > Erwinia aphidicola. The sequence goes on from NZ_JAMKCQ010000001.1 coordinate 2,516,028, forward strand.
CACAAGGCAGTTGTCGCCGTGGTTTTAATAAATACGCAGCGCCAGAGTAATTCTTCATACAGTTTAAAAGGTTGATTAAATTTATCCTTTAGGTATTCGCGGGCTTTTTTTTCGGCGTCGTTATCCTGACTAAAGTCGTGGTATTCGAGAGTGAAGTCTTGATTCGATACGGTCGTCTGAATAATACCGCCTTCACTCTCTTTTAAGGTTAATTTCAGTGCATCATGTTGGGCGAGAGTTTCATTTATTGCCTGATTTAACAGGGTGATATCAACCTCTCTTTCAATGCGCCACAGCGCGCCAACGTTGTAGCAGGGGGTGGATGGTGTTAATAACTGATCGAGCCAGACGGCTTGCTGCACGCTGGTTAGCGGATAAATAGCCACGTGAGTACCTCCATTAAAGGATCGGTAAATTTGATTTCATGACAATACAGGAAAGTAGTATATGAATATTTCCAAAATATGAAATGAAATTAAATTTATTTCTTTATGAAGAATATTCAGTAACGGCAGGGAATTATAATATTGCGGGCGGAGATATAAATCTATTAATGAGATGGGAATTTATTTAATTGGGATTATTAACATGATTTTTTTAAAGGCCGATCGAGACATCCGTAGGGGCCGACCCTCTTTTTCGGTCGGCCCGCCGTATCAAAATCAAATCGCTACTAACCCGCGCACCCCGTCGCTTTCCATCTCCTTGCCGAGGCCGCGCTGGACGATCTCACCGCGCGACATCACCAGATAGCTGTCGGCCAGCTCGGCGGCAAAGTCGTAAAACTGTTCAACCAGCAGGATCGCCATATCGCCGCGTGCGGCCAGCTGGCGGATCACCGCGCCGATCTCCTTGATCACCGACGGCTGGATCCCTTCCGTCGGTTCGTCGAGGATCAGCAGCTGCGGCCTGCAGGCCAGCGCGCGGCCAATGGCTAACTGCTGCTGCTGGCCACCGGAGAGATCGCCGCCGCGCCGCTGCTTCATCTGCCACAGTACCGGAAACAGCTGCCAGATCTCCTCCGGCACCTGACGCGCCTGGCTGCCGGAAAAACGTGCCAGCCCCATGAGCAGATTCTCCTCTACCGTCAGGCGCGGGAAGATCTCGCGCCCCTGCGGCACGTAGGCGATGCCCGCCTGCACGCGCTGGTGCGGCTTGCGCCCGTTGATTGGCTTATCCTGCCAGCTGATGGTGCCGGACTTCGCCGGGATCAGCCCCATCAGGCATTTAAGCAGCGTGGTTTTCCCTACGCCGTTGCGCCCCAGCAGGCAGGTGATCTCACCCGCTTTAACCTCAAACGACAGGCCGCGCAGAATGTGGCTGCCGCCATAATATTGATTTAGTTCAGTAACCTGTAACATATCAGCGCCCCAGATAAACTTCGATAACCTGCTCGTTGGCCTGCACCTCGCGCAGCGATCCTTCCGCCAGCACCTGGCCCTGATGCAGCACCGTCACGTGGTCGGCGATGGTTTCGACAAAGCCCATATCGTGCTCAACCACCATCAGCGAATGCTTGCCGGCCAGCGAGCGGAACAGCTCGGCGGTGTATTCGGTTTCGGCATCCGTCATGCCTGCCGCCGGTTCATCCAGCAGCAGCAGGTGCGGGTCCTGCACCAGCAGCATGCCGATTTCCAGAAACTGCTTCTGCCCGTGCGACAGCAGCCCGGCGGGGCGCTGACGTTCCGCCCCGAGGCGCAGCAGCTTCAGCACCTCATCAATGCGGTCCTGCTGCTCGCCGTTAAGCTTTGCCCGCAGGCAGGCCCATACCGACTTATCGGTTTTCAGCGCGATCTCCAGATTTTCAAACACCGTCAGCGCGGCAAACACCGTTGGTTTCTGGAACTTGCGCCCGATGCCGATGCGTGCGATCTCGACAGGGGAAAGCGTGGTCAGGTCAGTGCTCTGGTCGTAGAACACCCGGCCATTGTCCGGGCGGGTTTTGCCGGTTATCACATCCATCAGGGTGGTTTTTCCCGCGCCGTTGGGGCCGATTACGCAGCGCAGTTCACCGACGCCAATCTGAAGTGACAGGTCGGTCAGCGCTTTAAAACCGTCAAACGAGACGTTGATTTTTTCCAGCTGGAGCACCGGGTCGGTCTGCTGGCGATGGCGGTCTGCCGGGTGTGGCTGGGTAAACAGGGGTTCAGTCATGCTTCCTCCGGCGCAGCAGGCCAATCACGCCACGCGGCAGGAACAGCGTGACGAGGATAAACATCAGGCCTAAGAAGAACAGCCAGTATTCCGGGAAGGCGACGGTGAACCAGCTTTTCGCGCCGTTGACGATCCCGGCTCCGAGCAGCGGACCGATCAGCGTGCCGCGCCCGCCGAGCGCCACCCAAATGGCAGCCTCAATCGAGTTGGTAGGCGACATTTCGCCGGGGTTGATAATCCCCACCTGCGGCACGTACAGCGCGCCCGCCAGCCCGCACAGCACGGCGGAGAGCGTCCAGACAAACAGTTTGAAGCCTTTCGGATCGTAGCCGCAAAACATCAGGCGATTTTCGGCATCGCGCACTGCCGTCAGCACGCGGCCAAACTTGCTGCGTGCCAGGGCAAAACCGACGGCGAGACTGGCTGCCAGCAGCAGCACGCTGGCGACAAACAGCCCGACGCGGGTGCGGGTGGCGGTGACAGGGAAGCCAAGCAGCGTAGTGAAGCCGGTGAAGCCGTTATTGCCGCCAAAGCCGGTTTCGTTGCGGAAGAACAGCAGCATCCCGGCGTAGGTCAGCGCCTGGGTCATAATCGAGAAGTAGACGCCTTTGATTTTCGAGCGAAAGGCGAACCAGCCGAACACCAGCGCCAGCATCCCCGGCACCAGCACAATCAGGCACAGCGCCCAGGCAAAATGCTGCGTTCCCGCCCAGAACCACGGCAGCTCGTTCCACGACAGGAAGGACATAAACGCTGGCAGGCCATCCCCCGCTGCCTGGCGCATCAGATACATGCCCATCGCATAGCCGCCGAGGGCAAAGAACAGCCCGTGGCCAAGCGACAGCAGCCCTGCGTAGCCCCACACCAGGTCGAGCGCCACCGCGACAATGGCATAGCAAAGGATCTTGCCGATCAGCGTCAGCGTATAGGTGGAGATCGCCAGCGGATTATCTGCCGGTAGCAGGGCGAGAAACGGCAGCAGCAGCAGGGCGAGCAGCAGCAGCGCGCCAAGGCTGAGCGTCAGGCGCGGCGCTTTCTGCGCCACGGTAAGCGTTATCGGTTGCGTCATCAGTCAATCACCCTGCCTTTTAAGGCGAACAGCCCCTGCGGTCGCTTCTGAATAAACAGTACGATGAGCACGAGGATCAGGATTTTGCCGAGTACCGCACCAATCTGCGGCTCCAGCACCTTGTTGAGAATACCCAGGCCCAGCGCGGCGACCACGGTGCCCGCCAGCTGGCCGACGCCGCCGGTGACCACCACCAGGAAGGAGTCGATGATATAGCCCTGTCCCAGCTCCGGGCCGACGTTGCCAAGCTGCGACAGCGCCACGCCGCCCAGCCCGGCAATGCCGGACCCGAGGCCGAACGCCAGCATATCCACGCGTCCGGTCGGCACGCCGCAGCAGTCGGCCATCGCGCGGTTCTGCGTCACCGCACGCACGTTCATCCCGAGGCGGGTTTTATTCAGCAGCAGCCAGGTGAGCACCAGCACGCCGATAACAAACAGGATCACCGCCAGGCGGTTGTACGGCAGCACCAGGTTTGGCAGCACCTGTAAGCCACCGGAGAGCCACGGCGGGTTAGCGACCTCAAGATTCTGCGAGCCGAACAGCACGCGCACCAGCTGGATCAGCATCAGGCTGATGCCCCAGGTCGCCAGCAGGGTTTCCAGCGGGCGGCCATACAGGTGGCGAATGATGGTGCGCTCCAGCGCCATGCCGACGGCGGCGGTGATAAAGAACGCCACCGGCAGCGCCAGCAGCGGATAAAACGCCAGCCACTCCGGGGCGAAACGCTGGAACAGGCTCTGTACCATCCAGGTGGCGTAGGCGCCGATCATCAGCATCTCGCCGTGCGCCATATTGATCACCCCGAGCAGGCCGTAGGTGATCGCCAGGCCAAGCGCCGCCAGCAGCAGCACCGATCCGAGCGACAGGCCGGTGAAGGCCTGGCCGAGCAGGTCGCCGAGCAGCAGGCGATGGCGGATCTGTTTCAGGCTGTCGGCGGCGGCGGCACGCACGCTGGCATCGGCTTCGACGCTGGGTTGCAGCAGGCGTTCGAGGCTGGCCTGCGTCTGCGGATCGCTGGTTTCGCCCAGCAGCTTCACCGCTTCGAGGCGTACCTGCGGGTTAGCGTCGGCCAGCTGCAGCCCGGCAACGGCCTGCGCCAGCACCGCCTGCACCCGGCTGTCCGGTTCGGCGGCCAGCCGCTGTTTCAGCAGCGGCAGCTGATCGGCCTGCGCATCATTTTGCAGCGTGCGCGCCGCGCTGAGGCGCTGGGCGCTATCCGGGCTAACCAGCTGGTGGGCGGCGAGGGTGGTGGCGATCATTACCCTTAGCCGGTTGTTCATAAACAGTTTTTTGGTGCTGCCAGCGGGCGCATTGCTGCCTTCCAGCGGCGTCAGCTGGCCATTAATCTGGCTGAAGGGGTGTTTATTGTCGTCCAGCACGACACGCTCCTGGCGCAGAGCCTGCAGCAGCGGCAGGCGTGCGGCATCCGGTGCGGCGGCCCACTGCTGCAGAAGTTTCAGCCGATCGCTGCGGCTGGCGGCGGCAAAATCGGCGGCCGGTCCGGCCTGAGCAAGCCACGGCAGGCTGAGCAGCAGTAACAGCAGGAATCGCATCATCATATTTTGCTCCGGGAGTGGGCGGGGCATGCCCCGCCCCTACAATTTGACGGCGGGGTATGCCCCGCCCCTACAATTTGACGGCGGATTAATTGCTGGTTTTTACCGGGCTATCCGGCTTTTTATCGTTGCCGGCGATATACGGGCTCCACGGCTGGGCGCGCACCGGTTTGTCGGTCTGCCAGACCACGTTGAACTGGCCGTTATCTTCGATCTCGCCAATCATCACCGGCTTGTGCAGGTGGTGGTTGGTCTGATCCATGGTCAGGGTGAAGCCGTCCGGCGCGGCAAAGGTCTGCCCGGCCATCGCCGCACGCACTTTATCCACGTCGGTGGTGCCCGCTTTTTCGACCGCCTGCGCCCACATATGGATGCCGACATAGGTGGCTTCCATTGGGTCGTTGGTCACCACGGTATCGGCGTTCGGCAGCTTGTGCGCTTTGGCGTAAGCACGGTAGGCAGCGACGAACTGCTTGTTGGTTGGGTTATCCACCGACTCGAAGTAGTTCCACGCGGCGAGGTTGCCGACCAGCGGTTTAGTGTCGATGCCGCGCAGCTCCTCTTCGCCCACCGAGAAGGCGACGACCGGAACATCGGTGGCTTTGATGCCCTGGTTAGCCAGCTCTTTATAGAACGGCACGTTGGAGTCACCGTTGATGGTGGAGACCACCGCCGTTTTACCGCCCGCCGAGAATTTCTTAATGTTGGCGACGATAGTCTGATAGTCGCTGTAGCCAAACGGCGTATAGACCTCTTCGATGTCGCTATCCTTCACGCCTTTTGAGTGCAGGAAGGCGCGCAGGATTTTGTTGGTGGTGCGCGGGTAGACGTAGTCAGTGCCGAGCAGGAAGAAGCGCTTAGCGGAACCGCCATCCTCGCTCATCAGATATTCCACCGCCGGGATCGCCTGCTGGTTTGGCGCGGCGCCGGTGTAGAACACGTTGGGCGACATCTCTTCGCCTTCATACTGCACTGGGTAGAACAGCAGGCCGTTCAGCTCCTCAAACACCGGCAGCACGGACTTGCGCGACACCGAGGTCCAGCAGCCGAACACCACGGCGGCTTTATCCTGAGTCAGCAGCTGGCGCGCCTTTTCGGCAAACAGTGGCCAGTTAGAAGCCGGGTCAACCACCACCGGCTCCAGTTTTTTCCCCAGCACGCCGCCTTTGGCGTTGATCTCATCAATGGTCATCAGCGCCACATCCTTCAGCGGTGATTCGGAAATCGCCATAGTGCCGGACAGGGAATGCATAATCCCCACTTTGATGGTGTCAGCCGCCTGCACGCTCCACGACAGACCCATTGCCACAACGCTGGCAGACAGCGCGAATGCCTTGATCAACGAACGTCTCTTCATCAGTAAACCCCTAAAAGTAGTGAAAGATTATGTGGGTGAAACAGGGTGTAGCCTTGCCTGCTGTAACATATGGAGAGTGATTTTTCTGACCTCGGCCCGACTGACGGCAATGTGATCGGTCAGGATGCGCTGAGCCTCCTCGCTGTGCTGATGCAATATCGCGCGTAAAATGCGCGCGTGTTCGTGATAGGTGGCGCTAATGCGATCCGCGCGGGTGAAGTCGAGGCGGCGAATAATGCGGATTTTCTCCGTCAGTTCGGCGTGAATACGCGCCATTTCGCTGTTGCCTGCGCTGGCGACCAGCGCCAGATGAAACGCCTCGTCGTGCAGCGACACGGCGTTGCCGTCTGCCAAAGGCGCTTCGTCGATCCAGAAGCAGGTCAGCCGGGTCAGCAGCTGGGCGCAGTCAGCGCCAGGCAGGCGGCACAGGCGTTTCACCGCTTCGCACTCCAGCACGATGCGCAGGTCGTACAGCTCTTCGAAGTAGGCGAAGTCGAACTGCCGCACCTGCCAGCCGCTGCGGAACCACACCTCGACATAGCCTTCGCGCTCCAGGCGAAACAGGGCCTGGCGCACCGGCGTGCGGCTGACCTCCATGCGCTCCGCCACTTCGCTTTCGCTGAAGCGGTCGCCCGGCATCAGGCGAAAGTCGAAGATGTCGTTTTTCAGCTGCTGGTAAACGCGATCGGCCAGCGCTTCCGGCCGATCTTTACTGCGTTTGGCCTCCATGACTATTCCAGCCATAGCAGGGCATCGCCGGGGCTGACCGGGCGGCCTGGCTGGCAGCCGATGCGCTTCACGCGCCCGGCCTGTGGGGCGTTGATCGCCAGCTCCATTTTCATCGCTTCTACGATGATCAATGGCTGCCCGGCTGCCACTTCGTCGCCCGGCTGCACCAGCACTTTCCAGATATTGCCGTTCATGTCGGCGCTGACCTGCAGCGCGCCGTCATCCTCTGGCGCCGGGCACAGCGTCTCTTCGCTGGTCACCGGAGCGCCTTCCTCCTCCTGCGCCCACAGCGCCACTTCGGTCTCAAAGGCGCTGGCCTGCCTGCGGCGGAATTCAGCGATAGAGTGCGCATTTTCGTTAAGAAACTGCGTATGTTCGGCGAAATCAAACAGCGACGGCTCGATGCGAATGGTGGCGCGCCCCTCGCGGAAGTCGTCGCGCAGCACGTCCAGCTCGGCTTCGCTCACCGGGTAGAAACGGACCTGGTCGAAGAAGCGCAGCAGCCACGGCTCGCTGGCGGCGAACTGTTCGTTCTTAAGGAACTTGTTCCAGATTGGCAGCGTGCGCCCGACCAGCTGGTAGCCGCCCGGTGAGTCCATGCCGTAGATGCACATGTACATGCCGCCGATGCCGACGGTACCTTCGGCGGTAAAGGTGCGCGCCGGGTTGTATTTCGAGCTCAGCAGGCGGTGGCGCGGGTCGATCGGCACGGCGCACGGTGCGCCGAGGTAAACGTCGCCGAGGCCGAGGATCAGGTAGCTGGCATCAAAAAGGGTGCTGCTGACCTCTTCACGGCTGCTGAGGCCGTTAATACGCTGGATGAAATCAACGTTGTTGGGCAGCCACGGCGCGCTGGCGCGCACGGTTTCGGCATAGCGCTCAACCGCGCCCAGCGTGGCGCTATCCTCAAAGGCCATCGGCAGGTGAACGATGCGCGACGGCACTTTCATCTGCGTGACGTCGCCGAGATTTTTTTCCAGCTGAAGCAGCAGGGTCATCAGCTGTTTCTGGCTGAGGATCTGGCTGTCGTAGCGAATTTGCAGCGAGCGCACGCCCGGAGACAGCTCCTCCACCCCCGGCTGGCCGGACTCGCGCAGCGCGGTCATCAGCAGGTGAACGCGCAGGCGCAGCGCCAGATCCAGCACGTTGTCGCCATACTCCAGCAGGATGTAGTTGTCGCCCGCCTGGCGATAAATCGCGGTTGGCGTGCTGGTAGTGGCTTTGATCGCCGCCAGAACCGTGGCCGAGCCCTGTGCGGTTTGCGCCAGTGACGGCACGGCAAAGGGGGCGCAGTGCAGGGCGCTCAGGCTGTCGACGCTGCGGTCCTGCGCCTGCTCCAGCGCGTGCGCCTCGTCGAAACCGATCGGATGGAAGCGGATGCGGTCACCCGGTTTCACCTGGCCAACCTTCCACAGCTCGGCTTTGGCGATGGTCACCGGGCAGACGAAGCCGCCGAGGCTCGGTCCGTCACGGGTGAGGATCACCGGGAAGTCGCCGGTAAAGTTGACCGCACCGATGGCGTATTCACAGTCGTGGACGTTGGACGGATGCAGACCGGCTTCGCCGCCGTTGGCGCGTGCCCACCCCGGTTTTGGGCCGACTAAGCGCACCCCGAGGCGGTTTGAGTTGTAGTGCACCTGCCACTCGGCGGCGAAGAACTCGTCAATCGACTGCTGGGTGAAGAAGTCCGGGGCGCCGTGCGGGCCGTACAGCACGCCGATGCGCCACTCGTCGCCATACACAGGCTGCTGCGCCGGGGCCAGCGCGGCGGGTTCAGTCTGCGGGGCGGGCGTGGTGCAGGCGGCCAGCTCAGGCTGGGAGATCGCCAGCATATCGGCGACGCGCAGGGTGCGCCCGGCGTGGCCGCCAAACTGACCCAGGGCGAAGGTCGAGCGGCTGCAGAGGTATTCCGGCACGTCGAAACCGTTGCGCACCGCCAGATAGGTGCGGCAACCCTGCTGAGCACGGCCGAGGGTCAGCGTCTGCCCGGCTTTAACCTTTAGCGGCTGCCAGTACGCCACTTCTTCGCCGTCCAGCGCTGCCGGGCAGGCGGCACCGGTCAGGGCAATCAGCGCGTCGCTGTGAAAACGCAGGGTTGGCCCCTGAAGAGTGAACTCCAGCCCGGCGGCCTCTTTGGCATTGCCGACGATGCGGTTGGCCAGGCGAAAAGCGTAATCATCCATCGGGCCGGACGGCGGCACGCCGATGTCCCAGTAGCCGAGGCGGCCCGGATAGTCCTGAATGCTGCTCCAGGTGCCGGGCTGGATCACCTCGATCACCGGCGCTTTGGGCGTGAAGCCGTCGAGCAGGCGCGTCCAGACGTTGCCGGTGCGGAAGGCCTCGGTGGCGACGATCTGGCGCAGGTAGTCGAGGTTGGTGGCGATGCCGTGCAGGCGGGTTTCACTGAGCGCCGCCTGCATTTTTTCCAGCGCCGCCGCGCGGCTGTCGGCATGGACAATCAGCTTGGCGATCATCGGATCGTAGAACGGCGAAACTTCGGTGCCGGTACTAATCCAGCTGTCGACGCGCACCCCCTCCGGGAAGCAGACTTCGGTCAATACGCCGGGGCTGGGCTGGAAATTTTTCAGCGGATCTTCAGCGTAAATACGCACTTCGATCGAGGCGCCCTGCGGCATCCGGGCCATCTTCGCCCAGTCCGGCTGTTCCCCGGCGGCGACCTGCAGCATACACTCCACCAGATCCAGCCCGGTCACGCACTCGGTGACCGGGTGCTCCACCTGTAAGCGGGTGTTCACTTCGAGGAAAAAGAATTCGTCGCGCGCCGCGTCATAGATATATTCCACCGTCCCGGCGCTGCGATAGTTGACCAGTTCGCCGAGCTTAACGGCGGATGCCAGCAGGGCAGCGCGGGTGGCGGCAGGCAGGTTCGGCGCTGGGGTCTCTTCCACCACTTTCTGATTACGGCGCTGCAGCGAGCAGTCGCGTTCGCCGAGGGCCACAACCTTGCCTTTACCGTCACCGAAGATCTGTACTTCGACGTGGCGCGCCTGGTCGATGCAGCGCTCCAGAAACACCCCTGCGTCGCTGAAGAACTGTTCGCCGAGGCGGCGCACGCTCTCCCAGGCGCTGATGAGTGCGGCCTCATCCGCGCAGCGCGTCAGGCCGATGCCGCCACCGCCCGCGGTGCTTTTCAGCATCACCGGGTAGCCGATGCGGGTGGCGGCTGCGATGGCATCGTCCAGTGAGGCCAGCAGCGGGGTGCCGGGCGTCATCGGCACGCCAGCGGCGGCGGCCAGCTCGCGCGCGCGGTGCTTGAGGCCAAACTCGCCAATCTGCTGCGCGGTCGGGCCGACAAATTCAATCCCGGCCGCTTCACAGGCGACGGCGAAGGCCAGGCTCTCGGAGAGAAAGCCGTAGCCCGGCCAGATCGCTTCGGCACCGCTCTGTTTGGCGGCGGTGAGGATCTTGTCGATTGCCAGGTAGCTGTCGCTGGCTTTATCCCCGCCGAGGGCGATAGCGATGTCGGCATCTTTGACGTGCTGTGCGTTTTTATCGGCGTCGGAGTAGACCGCCACGCTGGTCACGCCGAGGCGCTTCAGGGTGCGGATGGCGCGGCAGGCAATTTCGCCGCGGTTAGCGATCAGAACAGTGCTAAACATGTGATTTCTCCTCGCGGCTCAGCCAGCGACGCCAGCCGCCGAATTCGGTAATGTCAGTGGCCTGCGTCAGCGCCGCAGGTTCGCAGATAAAGCCTTTCACCGTGCGGCCATCGGCCAGTTCCAGCGTACCGATGCCGAGCGGGGCGGGGATCTCCGCCACGAACTCGCCAAAGCGCGCCAGCGGGATATCCCACAGCTCAACGATAATGGCGCTGCCTGCGCTATCGCGTGCCAGGCCCGGCTTTGGCGGGGTAGTGTTGGCCAGCGCGTACAGGCGGTAGCAGGCGGCGGTGGTGGTCTCTTCAACCCGCACCGCATCGCGGCGCGTCAGCTGGTGGTTGAGCGGCATTCCGCTAAGGTGCGCGCCGACCACCGCCACGCGCACGTGCAGCGCGGAGGCAGGCAGATCGTTGGCGAACGGCAGCGGCCTGCCGGTGGCGCCGAGGCTCAGGGCCTGGCGCTTCTGCCAGCGGCTGCCAAAGGTCGCCAGCGCCCGGTCATACCAGGCTGGGGCGATCAGCGTAATGCCCGCAGGCAGGCCGTCGGCGCGGAACGGGCCCGGCAGCGCAAGGGCTGACAGGTCGGCGAGGTTGGTGAAGTTGGTGTAAGTGCCGAACTGCGAGTTGTAGCGCACCGGCTCCTGCTTCATCTCTTCCAGGGTGTGAATGGTCGGCGAGGTGGGCACCACTAAGGCGTCGAACTGGCTCAGCGTCTGTTGGATCTGACGGGTCAGTTCGGCCCGCAGGTACTCAGCCTTAAAGGCATCCACCGCGCTGTAGCTGTTGCCGCTGGCAACGATGCCATACACCACCGGGTCCATCTCTTCCGGGCGCGACAGCATTTCGCCCACCGCCACGGTGCGCTCTGCCACCCACGGGCCGTAGTAGAGCTGCTCGGCGAGTTGAGTGAAGGGGGTGAAGTCGATCGGATGCAGCGTGGCTCCGCCAGCGATTAATTTGTCCAGGGCGGCCTGCCACGCATCCTGCGCCTGTTGGTCACCGAAGAACTCCGGGCTGGCCGGAATCGCGAAACGCGCCGCTTCCGGCAGCGAGGCCGGGGCAAGGCCTGGGTTAACACGCGAGTAGGCGTCGAGGCTGTCATAACCCCCGGCGCAGCTGGCGGCGAGGAAGGCATCTTCCACCGTCAGGGCAAAAATTGAGAGGGTGTCATTCAGGCGGCAGGCGGGCACCACGCCGGTGGCGGAGAGCCAGCCTTTGGTGGGCTTCAGGCCAACGATATTGTTAAACCCGGCCGGAACGCGCCCGGAGCCGGCCGTGTCGGTGCCAAGGGCGAAGCACACCAGGCCGCGCGCGGTGACGGAGGCAGAGCCAGAGCTGGACCCGCCGCTGACGTAGTCAGGATTAAAGGTGTTACACACCGCGCCAAACGGCGAGCGCGTGCCGACCAGCCCGGTGGCGTATTGATCGAGATTGGTTTTGCCGATGGCAATCGCGCCTGCGGCCTTGAGATTCGCGACTGCCACGGCATCGCTTTCCGCGGTGTAGGTAAATGCCGGGCAGGCGGCGCTGGTCGGCCAGCCGGCAATATCAATATTGTCTTTCACCGCAAAGGGGACGCCAAACAGCGGCAGCGAGGCGGGATCCTGCTGCCAGGCGACCAGCAGCGGTTCCAGCTGCGCACGCAGCTGCGCCTTCGTCGCCAGGTAGAGCCAGGCGTTGTCATCGATAGAGAGCGAGGCCAGCAGCGCCTCCAGCGTGGAGAGCACCTCCTGTGGATGCTGCTGATGGTGCTGCTGCCACTGCTGGAGCGTAAACCCGGTGGTCAAAGCCATATGTTGAATTCCGTCTGGTATACAAGATGGAATTCAACAAAGCAAACGATGTGCCAGTTTTTAATATATTGATTTAAAGCGATATTTTAAAAGTCAGAGTGACCGCATGCACGCTCAGTGCGCAGGCTTTGTACAAAGTTGGGGCAAGGGTTGAACCGTTGCAGGGGGCGACCGCTTTTTTGTGGCGCCCCGTGTCTTCAATGCCGGGTCGATCGAAAAAGAAGATCGACCCCTACAAAGGAATGCGAACGTGCCGAGCGAAAAAATGGCGTAGGGGGCGACCGCTTTTTTTGGTCGCCCCGTGTTTTCAATGCCGGGTCGATCGAAAAAGAGGATCGACCCCTACAATGGAATGCGGGCGTGCCGAGCGAAAAAAATGGCGTAGGGGGCGACCGCTTTTTTTGGTCGCCCCGTGTTTGCAATGCCGGGCCGATCGAAAAAGAGGATCGATCCCTACAATGGAATGCGAACGTGCCGAGCGAAAAAATGGCGTAGGGGGCGACCGCTTTTTTTGGTCGCCCCGTGTTTGCAATACCGGGTCGTTCGAAAAAGAGGATCGACCCCTACAATGGAATGCGAGCGTGCCGAGCGAAAAAATGGCGTAGGGGGCGACCGCTTTTTTTGGTCGCTCCGTGTTTTCAATGCCGGGTCGATCGAAAAAGAAGATCGACCCCTACAATGGAATGCGAGCGGGCCGGGCGAAAAAATGGCGTAGGGGGCGACCGCTTTTTTTGGTCGCCCCGTGTCTTCAAAACCGGGTCGATCGAAAAAGAAGATCGGCCCCTGCAGTGGAATGCGAGCGTGCCGAGCGAAAAAATGGCGTAGGGGTCGACCGCTTTTTTTGGTCGCCCCGTGTTTTCAATGCCGGGTCGATCGAAAAAGAGGATCGACCCCTACAGAGGGGTGGGTGTCATTCCGTAAATATTTGTTCAGTTCATGGCACGTTGGGCCGCTCCTGGTTAGCATGAAGGGGATACATTTCGCGGTTCAGGATAATTAAGGCGGTAACGTGGGGAAAGTCATGGCGGACAAGTGGCAGTTATGGGTAGTAGCGGCGTGCTTAACGGCAGCCACCGGCAGTGCCTGGGCGGATTCACTGGATGAACAGCGTACCCGCTACCTGCAAATTAAGCAGGCGTGGGACAGCAAGCAGATGGATACCGTCGACCAGCTGATGCCGACGCTGCGCGATTATCCGCTCTATCCCTATCTGGAGTATCGCCAGCTGGCGCAGAACCTCGATCAGGAGACCGGGCTGGCGGTGAACGCATTTATCCAACGTTACCCGACGCTGCCGCCGGTGCGCTCGCTCTCCTCACGCTTTGTTAATGAACTGGCCCGCCGCGAAGACTGGCGCGGGCTGCTGGTGTTCAGCCCGCAGGCGCCGAAGCCGGTGGCGGCGCGCTGCAACTGGTATTACGCCAAATGGGCAACCGGCGAGCAGCAGGTGGCCTGGGAGGGAGCCAAGTCGATCTGGCTGACCGGAACCTCGCTGCCCGCTACCTGCGACAAGCTGTTTACCGTCTGGCAGCAGGCCGGGCAGCAAAACCCGATCACCACGCTGGAGCGTATCCGCCTGGCGATGAAGGCGGGCAACTCGAGCCTGGTGAATTTCCTTGCTAAGCAGCTGCCGCAGGATTATCAGACCATTGCCAATGCGGTGATGGATCTGCAAAACAATCCGGGCACCATTGAGAGCTTCGCACGCAGCGTGGGGCCGACCGACTTTACCCGCCAGGCCACGGTGATTGCCTTTGCCAGCGTGGCGCGCAGCGATGTGGAAAATGCGCGCCAGATGATCCCGACGCTGGTGCAGCTGCAAAAGCTCGACGAGCAGCAGGCGCAGGAGCTGAAAGAGACGGTGGCCTGGCGTCTGATGGGCAACGATATCACCAGCGAACAGGCGCGCTGGCGCGACGATGTGGTGATGCGCAGCGATTCAACGTCGCTGATTGAGCGGCGGGTGCGCATGTCGCTCGGCAATAACGATCGCCGCGGTATGAATACCTGGATCGCCCGTCTGCCGGTGGAAGCAAAAGAGAAAGACGAGTGGCAGTACTGGCAGGCCGACCTGCTGCTGGAGCAGGGGCGCAAGGATGAAGCGCAAGGCATTCTGCGCAAGCTGATGCAGGAGCGCGGCTTCTACCCGATGGCCGCTGCGCAAAAGCTGGGCGTGGACTATCCGCTGCAGGTCGATAAAGCCCCGGCGGTCGACAGCAGCCTGACCAGCGGCCCTGAGATTGCCCGCGTGCGCGAGCTGATGTACTGGGGGATGGATAACCTGGCGCGCAGCGAGTGGAGCTACCTGGTCTCCAGCCGCACCACCTCGCAGCAGCAGATGCTGGCCAGCTACGCGCGCCAGCAGAACTGGTGGGATCTCAGCGTGCAGGCGACGATCACCGGCAAACTGTGGAACAGCCTGCAGGAGCGTTTCCCCATCGCCTGGCAGCCGCAGTTTGAACGCAATATCAGCGGCAAGAGCATCCCGATCAGCTATGCCATGGCGATCGCACGCCAGGAGAGCGCCTGGAACCCGAAAGCGCGATCTCCGGTGGGCGCAGCGGGCCTGATGCAGGTGATGCCCGCCACGGCGCAGCACACCGTGACTAAATTTGCTATTCCGGGCTACAGCAACAGCAGCCAGCTGCTGGATGCGGAAACCAATATCCAGATTGGTACGCAGTATCTGGAATCGGTCTATCAGCAGTTTGGTCAGAACCGTATCTTTGCCTCGGCGGCGTACAACGCGGGTCCGTCACGGGTGCGCACCTGGCAGGGCAACAGCGCCGGGCGCATTGACGTGGTGGCGTTTGTCGAGACGATCCCGTTTTCAGAAACCCGTGGCTACGTGAAGAACGTGCTGGCGTATGACGCTTACTACCGCCACTTCCTGAATAAATCCGATAAGCTGTTTGCCGACAGCGAGTGGCAGCAGCGCTACTGATCGCTGCTTCAAGTCTGTAGGTGATGATGATATGCTTCCGTACTAGTTAAATAGTATGGCGGCCTATCATGAACGAACATGCACCCATTCCCGTTACCGCAGAGCCAGCCAATGAAGACTGGCTGCGCTTTGTCACGCTGCTACAGCGCGCCTATCAGGGTGAGCTGCATCTGCCGCTGCTGCAGCTGATGCTGACCCCGGACGAGCGTGAAGCGCTGGGAACCCGGCTACGGATTATTGAAGAGCTGATGCGCGGCAAGATGAGCCAGCGTGAGCTGAAGAATGAGCTGGGTGCGGGGATTGCCACGATTACCCGTGGCTCGAACAGCCTGAAAAGTGCGCCGCCAGCCCTGAAGCAGTGGCTGGAGGCGCAGCTGCTAAATGGCTCAGATAAGGTCTGAGCCATCATCGGCTTTGCGCTGATAGATGTCGTTATGGAACGGGCACAGCGCGAGGATCAGCGCCTGATGGTAAACGCTGGTGCGCGTCAGATGGCCTGCGGTAAACGCCCCGATAGCACCACCTTTGTGCTTAATATTCTCAACACCGGTCAGGCGCGCCATCTCATCACCCAGCTCGCGCCCGGCGTGAATGCCCTTCATCACAATCGCCGGCAGGGTGAAGCTGGCAGAGCGTGATTCACCACGCAGCTTATGGTTTTCTATCACCATCCACGCGAAGGCGCTGTCATCTTCAATACCGGCTTCAATCGCGACCCAAAAGTCGGCTTCTGGTCTGACCTGGCGAGCATTCATCACGCGCTGACGTGCGCCAGTTCGCGTTTCTGTGTTTGTGATCGGCTGTGCGGCCACGCCGCTATCGACCTCGACACCTTCAATATGGCAGGATCCCTCGCCAAATATATCGCTGAACGCTTGAGAAATTGCCTTAATTTTGGCGGGATTGATGGTAGCAGCGACAACATGGTACATAATTGTTTGAACCCTCTACGCAAATTTGTCGCAGTATAACGGAAAAAAGCATGTTACAGGTCTATCTTGTTCGCCACGGAGAAACGCTATGGAATGCGGCTCGTCGCATTCAGGGCCAGTCAGACAGCGCGCTGACTGAAAAAGGAGAGCAGCAGGCTCATCAGGTGGGGGAGCGAGTGAAGCAGCTCGGAATTACCCATGTGATCGCCAGCGATCTGGGCCGTACCCGCCGTACCGCCGAGATCATTGCCGATGCCTGCGGTTGTGAAGTGACACTCGACCCACGCCTGCGTGAGCTGAATATGGGCGTGCTGGAACAGCGCCAGCTGGATTCACTCAGCGCTGAGGAAGAGGGCTGGCGCAAAACGCTGGTGGATGGCACCGTCAATGGCCGCATCCCGCAAGGGGAGTCGATGAGCGAAATGGCGGCGCGCATGCATCAGGCGCTCAATGCCTGCCTCGAACTGCCCGAGGGGAGCCGTCCGCTGATTGTCAGCCACGGCATGGCGCTGGGCGTGCTGCTGAGCACCATTCTGGGGCTGCCAGCGAATGCTGAACGCCGTCTGCGCCTGCGCAACTGTTCCCTCTCTCGGGTTGATCATCAACAGAGCGCGTGGCTGGCTTCTGGCTGGGTGGTGGAAACGGCCGGGGATGTGGCGCATCTTGAACAGACGTCACTCGACGAACTGCAGCGCTAATGGAATGCCTGAGATAAACAGGGCCGCAGTGAGCGGCCCTTTTGACATCTGTCTGCTTAATCCTGATTGTGACGGATCGGGATCAGATATTCACAGCGAATATCGACCGGAGGTTCAGCGCGCTTCTTACCGCCGTGGGTGTAGAAACGCTCAATATCCTGACCGTGGCGACGTGTCAGTTTCAGTGTCGGCATACAGGTTCCGTAGATTTGCAGGACAAACTCCTGAAGACCGCTACGCGGCCCTTCATAGGTAAACTGTACGTAATCCCCGCCTTCCAACATCACCCGCTGAGTGGCATGAAGCTGGCTGGACATCTGATCGGACGTCACGGCGGTGGTATACAGGATCTCCTGCTCATCATCTTTTTCCGCACTCGGTCGCGACTGGTGCAGGCCATACAGCACCGGCGGAACCGTATCGGTCTCAGTCAGGAACTGGCGCCAGAAATGCAGGCGCATCTCATCGCGAAAGCGAGAAATCTGTTCCAGAGTGCAGGTGTAGCTTTGGGTTTGCCCTATCAGCTCGGTTTCCGGCAAACTGACCCACGTAGGTTCAGGCAGTTTGCTATCGCCAAGGCGAATAGGAGGCCGCAGGCCATAGGCATTCCAGTCTGATATCCGGCGATACCAGGCAGGGGTCTGGGTAAACTGTTTCTTGAAGGCCCGGGTGAAGGTCTGCTGGGAATCAAAACGATACTGTAAAGCGATGTCCAGAATTGGCCGGCTGGTCAGGCGTAGTGCCACTGCCGCTTTTGACAGGCGGCGGGCGCGAATATAAGCGCCAATCGCATGACCGGTGACGTCCTTAAACATTCTTTGCAGATGCCATTTTGAATATCCTGCCTTCGCCGCCACGTTATCCAGCGATAACGGTTGGTCCAGGTGGCTCTCCAGCCAGACAAGCAAATCTCGAATGATACCGGCTTGGTCCATAAATCGTCCTCATATTACTCAGTGTTGGTGCAGATAAGCAAAGCCGACGAATATTAGCATTAATTGCAAAGCAAGGTGTTGAATTTTAGCGGTAAGAATCCGCTTAATCACTGCAGGTTAACGACAAATCAAGAAATAGTTATAGGTAGGCGTTTGCGTTTAAGTTAACTTACAATGGCATCTATTTTCTTTGAAATGGTAACGTGATGACAATTAAAAAAGTGTTAGTAGCCGCGTCAGTGATAGCCACATCCTGGGCCGCACAGGCTGAACAGGTGGGTTCTGTGGACACCGTTTTTAAGATATTCGGTCCCGATCATAAAATAGTGGTCGAAGCCTTTGATGACCCTGATGTGAAAAATGTGACCTGCTATATCAGCCGGGCAAAAACCGGCGGAATCAAAGGGGGGCTGGGTTTGGCTGAGGATACCTCTGATGCCGCCATCTCCTGTCAGCAGGTTGGCCCAGTAGAGATCAGCGATAAGATTGCCAAAGGCAAAGCGGAAGGGGAGGTGGTATTCCGTCAGCGGACATCGCTTATTTTCAAGAAGCTGCAAGTTGTGCGTTTTTACGATCGGAAGCGCAACGCGCTGGTCTACCTGAGCTATTCAGACAAGGTTGTCGACGGTTCACCTAAGAATGCACTTAGCGCGGTACCGATTATACCGTGGGGAAATAAATAACGTACCTGACGGGATTGACGCGGGTCGAGCGGACCTTTGATACAGGTCGACCGGACCTTTGATACGGGTCGACCGGAAAAGAAGGTCGACCCCTACGGCAGAATGTCAATTTACAGGTGGCCCCTGCAATTAATCCTGCAAATCGCCGCAGAAGCGGTAACCTTCGCCGTGGATGGTGGCGATGATTTCCGGGGTGTCCGGAGTCGATTCGAAATGCTTACGGATGCGGCGAATCGTCACGTCGACGGTACGGTCGTGCGGTTTCAGCTCGCGGCCGGTCATTTTCTTCAGCAGATCGGCACGGGTCTGGATCTTGCCAGGGTTTTCGCAGAAGTGCAGCATGGCGCGGAATTCGCTACGCGGCAGCTTGTACTGCTCGCCCTGTGGGCTGACCAGTGAACGGCTGTTAATATCCAGCTCCCAGCCGTTAAAGCGGTAGGCTTCAACCAGCTTACGTTCTTCACTCACTGCCGCCAGGTTCATGGTGCGTGACAGCAGGTTGCGTGCGCGAATGGTTAATTCACGCGGATTGAACGGTTTGGTGATGTAATCATCTGCACCGATTTCAAGGCCGAGGATCTTGTCCACCTCATTATCGCGACCGGTGAGGAACATCAGGGCAACATTGGCCTGCTCGCGCAGCTCACGCGCCAGCAACAGGCCATTTTTACCCGGCAGGTTGATGTCCATAATCACCAGATTGACGTCGTTTTCAGTCAGGATCTGGTGCATTTCAGCGCCGTCTGTAGCTTCATAAACCATGTAGCCTTCGGCTTCAAAAATACTTTTGAGCGTATTACGAGTGACTAATTCGTCTTCAACGATAAGTATGTGCGGGGTCTGCATGTGTTCGCTACCTAAAATTGCCAACAATATCGAAACAGGGCATACCGCTGTTGGCGCTGGCAAAACCCAGTGTTCAGAGCCAGAAGCATAACAACAGCAGTACAGAATTATGTTCTTGATACACCATCCATTACCGTCAACAACATATGTAGCGCAGCCATTAGGATGAATCCTGCATGCCCCGGCAGTGCTCAAAACGGTGTATATCCTAACTGCATTAACAGCAACATAACAGCAAAGGCAACAACCATTACGCAACAAAACAACGCTTAGTTGACTTATATCAAACCAATTGTAGCACGTTAACACTTTTGTGAAAAACTCTTCCCAGATTGCCAGCTTAGCTCACAAACCCGTAGAGAAGGTCACCTTTTAGCGTGAATAGTTAACAGCAGGTTTACGTTGTTTTTAACAAATGTTAATTGATTGATAGATAATGTTTTTGTCTGTGAAAAAACCAATTTTATAAGTTAATCAATAAAGAATGAGTATAACACTGCATCCAACGAATTTAAATCGGCGGGAAATAGCGTTGCTTTACTGTTAATTAATGCCGTTTGGATTTTTAAGGGCGGGCATGGCAAAGTAGGCGCCGTCATTTTTCTATATTGGGATATCTATGCGTTTTCCTCTGATCCTGGTTGCCCCTGCGCGTGCTGAAAATGTGGGTGCTGCCGCCCGTGCCATGAAAACCATGGGGTTTAGCGAATTACGCATCGTCGATAGTCAGGCGCATCTCGACCCGGCAGCAAAACGGGTGGCCCACGGCGCGGGCGAGATTCTGGAAAATGCCACCCAGTGGGGATCGCTAAGCGCGGCGCTGGCGGATATCGATTTCAGCATTGCGACGACCGCCCGCGCACGGGCGAAGTTCCGCTATTACGCGACGCCGCAGCAGGTACAGACAGTACTGGAAGAGAAGCAGCAGTGGGTCAAAAGCGCCGCGCTGGTGTTTGGCCGCGAGGACAGCGGGCTGACCAACGAGGAGCTGGCACAGGTTGACCTGCTGACCGGCATCCCGATGGCGTCTGACTACCCGTCACTGAATCTGGGCCAGGCGGTGATGGTTTACTGCTATCAGCTCTCCGCGCTGCGCCAGGTGAGTGCGCAAACGGCCGCTGCGGCAGAAGTGCCACAGCTGGATGCACTGCGCCAGCGTGCTGAGAATCTGCTGCATCAGCTGGACGTGGCCGCAGACGAAAAGCTGGCGGACTGGATGCAGCAGCGACTGGGCCTGCTGCAGCAGCGCGATACCGCTATGCTGCACCGACTGCTGCATGACGTAGAAAAAAAACTTATAGATAAAAACGCTGGCAAAAAGTAAAAAATTAGCGCGTTTTACTGCCTTTTTTTCTCTGCGTAACAGAACAGATCGGCGACGAAGCGAAAAAGGCTGAGCGGGCATCGCGGCACGAAAAGTGCCGTTTGATAAAAAAATTGACTTGGCCGACCGTTTGCTTTACTTCTGAAGGCCGACAGATTTTACAGACAGAATAAATCCAAAATGCGTAAACACAGCCTGATTGCCACAATCATTATTACCACCACCATTACCACAGGTAACGGTGCGGGCTGACGCATACAGGAAAAATCAAAAAAAAGCCCGCACCTAACCAGTGCGGGCTTTTTTTTCGGCAAAAATTCAGGAGAGCTTGAACATGCGAGTGCTGAAATTCGGTGGAACCTCGGTAGCCAATGCGGAACGTTTTCTGCGTGTGGCTGACATTCTGGAAAGCAATGCAAAGCAGGGACAGGTCGCTACCGTATTGTCCGCGCCAGCGAAGATTACCAATCACCTGGTGGCAATGATTGAGAAAACCATCAGCGGCCAGGACGCCACGCCGAACATCACTGATGCCGAGCGCATTTTTGCCGAACTGCTGCAGGGGCTGGCTGAAGCCCAGCCTGGCTTTAACGGCGACAAGCTGAAAGCGGTAGTCGACCAGGAGTTTGCCCAGCTTAAGCAGGTGCTGCACGGTATCGCGCTGCTGGGTCAGTGCCCGGACAGTGTCAATGCCGCCATCATCTGTCGCGGTGAAAAGCTCTCTATCGCCATCATGGAAGGGTTGCTGCAGGCGCGCGGTTATGGCGTCAGCGTGATTAACCCGGTTGAGCAGCTGCTGGCCGTCGGCCACTATCTGGAATCCACCGTTGATATTGCCGAATCCACCCGCCGCATCGCCGCACGCCTGATCCCGGCCAGCAATATGGTGCTGATGGCGGGCTTTACGGCCGGTAACGAACGCGGTGAGCTGGTGGTGCTGGGCCGTAACGGTTCTGACTACTCAGCCGCCGTGCTGGCTGCCTGCCTGCGTGCGGACTGCTGTGAGATCTGGACCGACGTTGACGGCGTGTATACCTGCGATCCGCGCCAGGTACCGGACGCCCGTCTGTTAAAATCAATGTCTTATCAGGAGGCGATGGAGCTCTCCTACTTCGGCGCCAAAGTGCTGCACCCGCGCACTATCTCACCTATTGCCCAGTTTCAAATCCCCTGCCTGATCAAAAATACCGCCAACCCACAGGCCCCCGGCACGCTGATCGGCGGCGACGGTAGTGATGAAGATAACCCGGTGAAAGGCATCACCAACCTGAATAATATGGCGATGTTCAACGTTTCTGGCCCGGGAATGAAGGGCATGGTCGGCATGGCGGCACGCGTGTTTGCGGCAATGTCGCGCAGCGGGATCTCGGTGGTGCTGATCACCCAGTCGTCGTCCGAATACAGCATCAGCTTCTGCGTGTCGCAGAGCGAGCTGGCGCGTGCGCGCCGCGTGCTGGAAGATGAGTTCTATCTGGAGCTGAAAGATGGCCTGCTGGAGCCGCTGGACGTGATGGAGCATCTGGCGGTGATATCGGTGGTGGGTGACGGCATGCGCACGCTGCGCGGCATCTCTGCCAAGTTCTTCTCCGCGCTGGCGCGCGCCAACATCAATATTGTGGCGATTGCACAGGGCTCCTCCGAGCGCTCCATTTCGGTGGTGGTGAATAATGACGAAGCAACCACTGGCGTGCGCGTGGTGCATCAGATGCTGTTTGCTACCGATCAGGTGATTGAAGTGTTCGTTATCGGCGTGGGTGGCGTGGGTGCTGCGCTAATCGACCAGCTACATCGTCAGCAGAGCTGGCTGAAGAACAAGCATATTGACCTGCGCGTCTGCGGTATCGCCAATTCACGCGCGCTGCTGACCAACGTGCACGGCATTCCGCTGGAGAACTGGCAGGAACAGCTGAAGGCGGCGAAGGAGCCGTTTGATCTGGGCCGTCTGAATCGTCTGGTGAAAGAGTATCACCTGCTGAATCCGGTGATTGTCGACTGTACCTCCAGCCAGCAGGTCGCCGACCAGTACGCTGATTTTCTCGCCGACGGTTTCCACGTGGTGACGCCGAATAAAAAGGCCAACACCTCAAGCTGGAATTACTATCAGCAGATGCGTGCGGCGGCGGCAAAATCGCGCCGTAAGTTCCTTTATGACACCAACGTCGGTGCCGGTCTGCCGGTGATTGAGAA
Source organism: Erwinia aphidicola (assembly GCF_024169515.1). NCBI lineage: Bacteria > Pseudomonadati > Pseudomonadota > Gammaproteobacteria > Enterobacterales > Erwiniaceae > Erwinia > Erwinia aphidicola. Next base: position 2,538,857 of record NZ_JAMKCQ010000001.1, read on the forward strand.
CCTGCAAAATCTGCTGAATGCCGGCGATGAGCTGATCAGCTTCTCGGGTATTCTTTCTGGCTCGCTGTCGTTTATTTTCGGCAAGCTGGATGAGGGCGTATCGCTCTCTGACGCGACGAAAATGGCGCGTGAGATGGGCTTTACCGAGCCGGATCCGCGGGAAGATCTCTCCGGCCTCGACGTGGCGCGTAAGCTGCTGATCCTCGCCCGCGAAGCGGGGCATCAGCTGGAGCTGAGCGACATTGAGATTGAAGCGCTGCTGCCGCCAGAACTGACCGCGATTGCCGATGTGGAAGCGTTTATGGCGCGCCTGCCGGAGCTGGATGACAGCATGGCGGCAAAAGTCGCCAGCGCCCGCGATGCGGGTAAAGTGCTGCGCTTTGTCGGTGCCATTGAAGAGGGCGGCATCTGTAAAGTGAAGATCGATGCGGTTGACGGCAACGATCCGCTGTATAAAGTGAAAAACGGTGAAAACGCGCTGGCCTTCTACAGCCGCTATTATCAGCCAATCCCACTGGTGCTGCGCGGTTATGGCGCCGGTAATGATGTGACCGCGGCAGGGGTGTTTGCCGATCTGTTACGTACTCTGTCGTGGAAGTTGGGAGTTTAATCATGGTTAAAATTCATGCCCCTGCCTCAATTGGCAATGTCAGCGTTGGTTTTGACGTGCTCGGGGCTGCGGTGTCGCCGGTTGATGGCACCCTGCTGGGGGACTCCGTGACCGTGGAAGCGGCCAGCGAGTTCAGCCTGCACAATGAAGGCAGCTTTGTCAGCAAACTGCCTGCCGACCCCAAAGAGAATATTGTCTATCAGTGCTGGGACCGCTTCTGTGAGGCGATCGGCAAGCGCGTACCGGTGAAGATGACGCTGGAAAAAAACATGCCGATTGGTTCCGGCCTTGGCTCCAGCGCCTGCTCGGTAGTGGCGGGCCTGATGGCGATGAACGAACACTGCGGCAAACCGCTGAACGACACGGAGCTGCTGGCGCTGATGGGCGAGTTAGAAGGGCGTATTTCCGGCAGCGTTCACTATGATAACGTGGCGCCTTGCTTCCTCGGCGGCATGCAGCTGATGCTGGAAGAGAACGGCATCATCAGCCAGCAGGTGCCAGGCTTTAGTGACTGGCTGTGGGTAATGGCCTATCCGGGGATTAAGGTTTCTACCGCCGAAGCCCGTGCGATCCTGCCTGCGCAGTATCGCAAAGAGGAGATTATTCGCCACGGTCGCTATCTCGGCGGTTTTATCCACGCCTGCCATACGCAGCAGCCGTTGCTGGCCGCGAAGCTGATGCAGGATGTGATTGCCGAACCGTACCGCACCAAATTGTTACCGGGCTTCGCACAAGCTCGCCAGGCCGCCGCCGATATCGGTGCGCTGGCCTGCGGTATTTCCGGCTCCGGCCCGACGCTGTTTGCCGTGTGCAACCAGCCGGATACCGCACAACGCATGGCAGAGTGGCTGCGTCAGCACTATCTGCAAAATGATGAAGGCTTCGTCCATATTTGCCGTTTAGACACGGCAGGCGCACGTAAACTGGGATAACGCATGAAACTGTACAATCTTAAGGATCACAACGAGCAGGTGAGCTTCGCACAAGCGGTGAAGCAGGGGCTGGGCACACAGCAGGGCCTGTTCTTTCCACTGGAGCTGCCTGAGTTCGAACTGACCGACATCGATGAGATGCTCGAGATGGATTTCGTGACCCGCAGCAGCAAAATTCTCTCGGCTTTTATCGGCGATGAAATTGCCCCGCACCAGCTGAACGAGCGCCTGAAAACGGCGTTTACCTTCCCGGCTCCGGTGGTGAAAGTGACTGAGGATATCTCGGCGCTGGAGCTGTTCCACGGCCCGACGCTGGCATTTAAAGACTTCGGCGGCCGCTTTATGGCGCAGATGCTCGCCTACGTTAGCGATGCCGATGAGCAGATCACCATTCTGACCGCCACCTCCGGCGACACCGGTGCAGCGGTTGCCCATGCCTTCTACGGCATGGATAACGTGCGCGTGGTGATCCTCTACCCGCAGGGCAAAATCAGCCCGCTGCAGGAGAAGCTGTTCTGCACCCTCGGTGGCAATATTGAAACGATTGCCATCGACGGCGATTTTGATGCCTGCCAGGCCCTGGTGAAACAGGCGTTTGACGATGAAGCGCTGAAAAAAGCCATTGGCCTGAACTCGGCGAATTCGATCAACATCAGCCGCCTGCTGGCGCAGATCTGCTACTACTTCGAGGCGGTCGCACAGCTGCCGCAGGAGAAGCGTAATCAGCTGGTCATCTCAGTGCCAAGCGGTAACTTCGGCGACCTGACCGCGGGCCTGCTGGCGAAATCGCTCGGCCTGCCGGTGAAGCGCTTTATCGCCGCCACCAATGCCAACGATACCGTGCCGCGCTTCCTGGAAAAGGGTGAGTGGACGCCAAACGTGACGGTTGCCACGCTGTCGAACGCGATGGATGTGTCGCAGCCAAACAACTGGCCGCGCGTGGAAGAGATTTTCCGCCGCAAAACCTGGCGCTTGCAGGATCTTGGCTACGGTGCCGTCAGTGATGAGACAACCAAAGCCACCATGCGCGAGCTGGCGGATATCGGTTACCTGTCTGAGCCACACGCGGCGATCGCTTACCGCCTGCTGCGCGATCAGCTGCAGGAAGGGGAGTTCGGTCTGTTCCTCGGCACCGCGCATCCGGCGAAGTTTAAGGAGAGCGTGGAAGCAATCCTTGAGCAGCAGCTGCCGCTGCCGGAAGCCCTGGCCGAACGCGCCGACATGGAACTGCTGTCGCATAATATGAAAGCGGACTTTGCCGATCTGCGTGCTTTTTTACTGAAAAAGTAACCTGATGCACAGGGGCTGGCCCTTATTGTGGTCAGCCCTCCCTCCTGGCACCCAAAGCTTCAGCGTAGCGGTTTAAAACCCGCAGCCAGCACGATGCTAACGGGGGGATGAGCTCAGACCGGTTAACAGACGTTTAGCGATAGCAGTCATTTCTGGGGAACCCGCAGGGGCGCCCCTGCGCTCAAACGGCTTCGTGACGTTTAAACACCAGCTCGTTGCCCTTGCTGGCATCCGCATCAAAGAAGTAGCCATCGACATCGAACGTCTTCAGCTGTGCCGGTTTACTCAGTTTATTCTCAATGATATAGCGGCTCATCAGGCCACGCGCTTTCTTGGCGTAGAAGCTGATCACCTTAAATTTGCCGTTCTTCTCATCTAAAAATACCGGTTTGATAATCTCGCCGTTCAGCAGTTTCGGCTTCACCGCTTTGAAATACTCATCCGAGGCAAGATTAATCAGCACGTTATCGCCCTGTTCCGCCAGCGCAGCGTTTAGCGCTTCAGTAAGCTTGTCGCCCCAGAAGCTGTAGAGGTCCTTACCGACCGGATTCGCCAGTTTAATCCCCATTTCCAGGCGGTACGGCATCATCAGGTCGAGCGGGCGCAGCAGGCCGTATAAGCCGGAGAGCATGCGCAGATGCTGCTGGGCAAAATCGAACTGCTTCTCGCTGAAGGTTTCGGCCTGCAGGCCGGTATAGACATCGCCTTTAAACGCGAGGATCGCCTGGCGGGCGTTGTCCGGGGTGAAATCCGGCTGCCAGTCGTTGAAGCGCTCGGCATTCAGTACGGCCAGTTTATCGCTGATATGCATCAGCGAACTGATATCGGCAGGGGAGAGCTTACGGGCGACGTTAATCAGCTTTTGTGACTCATCCAGCAGCGCGGGCTGAGTGTAGCGTTTGGTCGCCAGCGGACTTTCAAAATCCAGCGTTTTGGCCGGAGAAATTACCATCAACATGCGCGCGTCCTTTTAAAATTTTTAGTCGCTCTGATTTCGGATAACAGTGTGCAGCTATGTTAGCAAAAAAGCGCCTTCGCGTGACGAATCGCTGCTATTGGTGAAGGTTTATCACCGAATCTGGCCGTTGTTGCCCGCAGAGCATGCAGGGAAAAATGTGATTTTGTGCGCTGGCATTCTCCTGCTGTGTTACGGGGAACGGCACTGCTTGCATGGCGGGGTGCGCGTGCTATCATCCGGGACAGACATTTTCAACACCCTGACAAATCAACTTTGATGAGAATGACAACTATGACGGACAAATTATCTTCCCTGCGTCAACTCACTACCGTTGTTGCTGATACCGGCGACATTGCGGCGATGAAACTCTACAAACCTCAGGATGCCACCACTAACCCTTCTCTGATCCTCAGCGCTGCACAGATCCCGGAATACCGTAAGCTGATCGACGAAGCGGTGAGCTGGGCGCGTGAGCAGACCAGTGACAAAGAAGAGCAGATCTCCTACGCTGCCGACAAGCTGGCTGTGAACATCGGTCTGGAAATCCTCAAGCTGGTCCCTGGCCGTATCTCTACCGAAGTTGATGCGCGCCTCTCTTACGACACCGAAGGCAGCATCGCTAAAGCGCATAGCCTGATCAAACTGTATAACGATGCCGGCATCAGCAATGACCGCATCCTGATCAAGCTGGCTTCCACCTGGCAGGGCATCCGTGCCGCTGAGCAGCTGGAAAAAGAGGGCATCAACTGTAACCTGACGCTGCTGTTCTCCTTCGCCCAGGCGCGTGCTTGTGCTGAAGCTGGCGTGTTCCTGATCTCCCCGTTTGTTGGCCGTATCCTCGACTGGTACAAGGCGAACACCGATAAGAAAGAGTACGCACCTAACGAAGATCCAGGCGTGATTTCCGTGACTGAAATCTACGAATACTACAAGCAGCACGGTTACGAGACCGTGGTGATGGGCGCCAGCTTCCGTAACGTGGGCGAAATCATCGAACTGGCCGGCTGCGACCGCCTGACCATCTCTCCGGGCCTGCTGAAAGAGCTGTCTGAAACCGAAGGCACTCTGGAGCGTAAGCTCTCTTACCAGGGCGAAGTGAAAGCGCGCCCGGCTAAAATGACAGAGTCCGAGTTCCTGTGGCAGCACAACCAGGACCCAATGGCGGTCCAGAAACTGGCTGAAGGCATCCGTAACTTTGCCATCGACCAGGGCAAGCTCGATAAGATGATTGCTGACCTGCTGTAATAGCCCGCAGTCTTAAACTGTAGCGGGGTGAGCGCATTTGCCGCCTTGCTACAGTTCCCATTGTTTTGGCTATTCCTGAATTCTAATCTCTCTCCCCTCGCTATACATCCTGCTTTGCTATGGTTTATCCTTGCTTCAATCTCCCTTTATCTCACGGCAAAAACCTATGAATACACTACGCATTGGCCTGATCTCCGTTTCCGATCGTGCCGCTAATGGCATCTATCAGGATCAGGGCTTACCGGCGCTGGAAGCGTGGCTGGGGAAGGCGCTGACCACATCGTTTGAAATTGAAAAACGTCTGGTGCCCGATGAGCAGCCGATGATTGAGCAGGCGATCTGTGAACTGGTCGATGAGCTGTTCTGTCATCTGGTGCTCACCACCGGCGGCACCGGCCCGGCGCGGCGCGATGTGACGCCGGACGCGACGCTGGCGATTGCCGACCGTGAGATGCCGGGCTTTGGCGAGCAGATGCGCCAGATTAGCCTGAACTTTGTCCCGACGGCCATCCTGTCGCGTCAGGTTGGCGTGATCCGCAAGCAGTCGCTGGTCATCAACCTGCCGGGCCAGCCGAAGTCAATTACAGAGACGCTGGAAGGATTGAAAGATGAGCAGAGTAATAGCCTTGTCCACGGAATCTTTGCCAGCGTGCCTTACTGCATCCAGCTGCTGGAAGGGCCGTATATCGAGACGGACCCGCAGGTGGTAGCAGCATTTCGCCCGAAAAGCGCCCGACGCGAGACAAATAGCTAAAAATTCATTTTTTCAGGCATAAGATCCAGTGCTCGCTGCTGTGGCAGAAAATTGACGGTATAGTAAGCTCAGCTTTACAGCGGCAACGATACTGTTTTCTTCTGACTCTGGGCCATTCTGACAACATATGCAGACCGATCACGCACGCCGTCTTAACCGACAGGATTACAAAACTCTGGCGCTGGCTGCCCTTGGTGGCGCGCTGGAGTTCTACGACTTTATCATCTTCGTCTTCTTCGCTGCGGTCATCGGCGAGCTGTTCTTCCCCGCGGATATTCCCGAGTGGCTGCGCCAGCTGCAAACCTTTGGCATCTTTGCCGCCGGTTATCTGGCGCGCCCGCTGGGCGGGCTTATCATGGCGCATTTTGGCGACAGTAAAGGGCGCAAGAAGATGTTCAGCCTGAGCATTTTACTGATGGCCCTGCCGACGCTGGCCATGGGCCTGCTGCCGACTTATGACGCTATTGGCATTACTGCACCGCTGTTACTGCTGCTGCTGCGCGTATTGCAGGGGGCGGCGATAGGCGGAGAAGTGCCGGGCGCCTGGGTGTTCGTTGCCGAACACGTGCCGGAAAAACGCATCGGCTTCGCCTGCGGCACGCTGACCGCCGGGCTGACCTTCGGCATCTTACTGGGTTCGCTGGTGGCAACGCTGATTACCACGACCATGAGCCAGCAAAGCATCCATGATACCGGCTGGCGCATCCCATTCCTGCTGGGCGGCGGGTTTGGACTGCTGGCGATGTATCTGCGCCGCTGGCTGCATGAAACGCCGGTGTTTACCCGGATGCAGCAGCGCAAAGCGCTGTCGAGCGAGCTGCCGTTGAAAACGGTGGTGCTGCGCCACACGCATGGCGTGGTGGTCTCGATGCTGCTCACGTGGCTACTGTCGGCCTGTATTGTGGTGGTATTGCTGATGGCCCCCGCGCTGCTGCAGAAACTGCACGGCCTGCCCGCGGCGCTGACGCTGCAGGCCAACAGCGTTGCCACCGTGATGCTGATCTTTGGCTGCATCATTGCCGGGGCGCTGGTCGATCGCATTGGGGCCGGCGTAACGCTGATTGTCGGCAGTGTGCTGATGGCCGCGACCAGCTATACCTTTTTCCACGTCGCGGCCACGGCACCGGCTTATCTGTTTAGCGCCTATGCGCTGGCCGGGCTGTGCGTTGGCGTGGTGGGCGTGGTGCCCTTTGTGATGGTGCGCGCCTTTCCGGCAGAGGTACGGTTTACCGGCATCTCCTTCTCTTACAATATCGCCTACGCCATTTTTGGCGGCCTGACGCCGATCGCGCTGACGCTGGTGATGAAGCTGACGCCAATGGCCCCGGCATACTACGTTCTGCTGCTGGCGGTGATTGGCGTGCTGGTCGGCTGCTGGCTGCAGCGCGATGCCGGCAGACAATCGCTGTTAAAACAGGTCAGTATTCAGTAACTCTCCCAATCGCGTCAAAAAGTGGGTCAGCTTCAGCTGGCCCACTTTTTTGCGGCAAAGTGAAAATTTTTTTACCTTCCCCCCTTGATGCCGCGCTGCGCGGCCCCATCTTATTTGGCATCCGAGGCTACGGACCTGGAAAAAAAGCGCAGGGCGAGCAGTTGAAACTGTAAAAAATGCCCGCATTTATTGGTTCATAACCTGATTTGACATGAATTTAAGTGGGAGACGTTTCAATGGGTAAGATTATTGGTATTGACCTGGGCACAACTAACTCTTGTGTAGCTATCATGGATGGCGGCAAAGCGCGTGTACTGGAGAATGCAGAAGGCGATCGCACTACGCCATCGATCATCGCTTACACTCAGGATGGTGAAACACTGGTCGGTCAGCCTGCTAAACGTCAGGCGGTGACTAACCCGCAGAATACCCTGTTTGCGATTAAGCGCCTGATTGGCCGTCGCTTCCAGGACGAAGAAGTACAGCGTGATATTAAAATCATGCCGTTCAAAATCGTCGGCGCTGATAATGGCGACGCATGGCTTGACGTGAAAGGCCAGCGTGTTGCACCTCCGCAGATCTCTGCTGAAGTGCTGAAGAAAATGAAGAAAACGGCGGAAGATTACCTGGGCGAGCCAGTGACTGAAGCGGTTATCACTGTACCGGCTTACTTCAACGATGCGCAGCGTCAGGCAACGAAAGATGCCGGTCGTATCGCCGGTCTGGAAGTAAAACGTATCATCAACGAACCAACCGCTGCGGCACTGGCCTACGGTCTGGATAAAGGTCAGGGCAACCGCACTATCGCGGTATATGACCTGGGTGGTGGTACTTTCGATATCTCTATTATCGAAATCGACGAAGTTGACGGCGAAAAAACCTTCGAAGTTCTGGCAACCAACGGTGATACCCACCTGGGTGGTGAAGACTTCGACAGCCGTATGATCAACTATCTGGTGGCTGAATTTAAGAAAGATCAGGGCATCGATCTGCACAACGATCCGCTGGCAATGCAGCGTCTGAAAGAAGCCGCAGAGAAAGCGAAAATTGAGCTCTCTTCTGCACAGCAGACCGACGTGAACCTGCCGTACATCACCGCTGATGCAACAGGTCCTAAGCACCTGAACATCAAAGTGACCCGTGCGAAGCTGGAATCACTGGTAGAAGACCTGGTTGCACGCTCTATCGAGCCGCTGAAAGTGGCTCTGCAGGATGCTGGCCTGTCGGTTTCTGACATCAACGACGTGATCCTGGTCGGTGGTCAGACGCGTATGCCAATGGTGCAGGCGAAGGTTGCTGAGTTCTTTGGTAAAGAGCCACGTAAAGACGTTAACCCGGACGAAGCGGTTGCTGTAGGTGCTGCGGTTCAGGGCGGCGTGCTGGCCGGTGAAGTGAAAGACGTTCTGCTGCTGGACGTTACCCCGCTGTCGCTGGGTATCGAAACCATGGGCGGCGTGATGACTTCACTGATCGCTAAGAACACCACCATCCCAACCAAGCACAGCCAGGTGTTCTCTACCGCTGAAGACAACCAGTCTGCGGTAACCATTCACGTGGTGCAGGGTGAGCGTAAGCGTGCAGCGGATAACAAATCGCTGGGCCAGTTCAACCTCGACGGTATTCAGGCGGCGCCGCGCGGTATGCCACAGATCGAAGTGACCTTCGACATCGATGCTGACGGTATTCTGCACGTGTCTGCAAAAGACAAAAATAGCGGTAAAGAGCAGAAGATCACCATCAAAGCCTCTTCCGGTCTGAATGACGAAGAGATCGAAAAAATGGTGCGTGATGCCGAAGCTAACGCTGAGTCTGACCGTAAGTTCGAAGAGCTGGTACAGACCCGTAACCAGGGTGACCAGGTCTCGCACAGCACGCGTAAGCAGCTGGACGAAGCGGGCGACAAACTGCCAGCAGACGACAAAGCGCCAATCGAAGCCGCACTGGCTGAGCTGAACACCGCGCTGAAAGGCGAGGACAAAGCGGAAATCGAAGCCAAAATGCAGGCTCTGATGGAAGTGTCCGGCAAGCTGATGGAGTTCGCCCAGCAGCAGCAGGCCGCTGGCGGCGCAGCTGATGCCACCGACGGTGCGAAGAAAGACGATGATGTTGTCGACGCTGAATTCGAAGAAGTGAAAGACAACAAAAAATAATCGCCCTTGAGCGGGCACGGTGGCAGTCATTGCCACCGGTGATAACCAGCACGGGCGTTGGAGAAATCCTACGCCCGTGCACGCATGTTAAGGGCAGGAACAACAACAATGGCGAAAAGAGACTATTACGAGGTTTTAGGCGTATCCAAATCTGCGGATGAGCGTGAGATCAAAAAGGCTTACAAACGCCTGGCAATGAAATTCCACCCTGACCGCAACCAGGGCGAAGGTGCCGAAGAGCAGTTTAAAGAGGTAAAAGAAGCCTACGAAATTCTGACCGATGCGCAGAAACGTGCGGCTTACGATCAGTACGGCCATGCAGCCTTTGAACAGGGTGGTGGCGGCGGTGGCTACGGCGGCGGCTTTGGCGGCGGCGGTGGTGCTGACTTCAGCGATATCTTTGGCGACGTATTCGGCGATATCTTTGGCGGAGGCCGCCGTCAGCAGCGCGCCGCTCGCGGTGCTGATTTACGCTACAACATGGAGCTGTCGCTGGAAGAAGCGGTACGCGGCGTGACCAAAGAGATCCGCATTCCAACCCTGGAAGAGTGTGACGTTTGCCACGGTAGCGGCGCGAAAGCGGGGACGAAACCGCAAACCTGCCAGACCTGTCACGGGGCAGGCCAGGTACAGATGCGCCAGGGCTTCTTTACCGTGCAGCAGGCGTGTCCAACCTGTCACGGCCGCGGTTCGGTGATTAAAGATCCGTGCAACGCCTGCCACGGTCATGGCCGGGTTGAGAAGTCGAAAACCCTGTCGGTAAAAATCCCGGCCGGTGTGGATACCGGCGACCGCATCCGCCTGACCGGCGAAGGCGAAGCGGGTGAGCAGGGTGCGCCAGCGGGCGATCTCTACGTTCAGGTGCAGGTGCGTAAGCACAACATCTTCGAGCGAGAAGAGAACAACCTGTATTGCGAAGTGCCAATCAACTTTGTGATGGCCGCACTGGGCGGTGAAATTGAAGTGCCGACCCTTGATGGCCGCGTCAAGCTGAAGGTGCCTGCGGAAACGCAGACCGGCAAGCTGTTCCGCATGCGTGGTAAAGGTGTGAAATCGGTGCGCGGTGGTGCTCAGGGTGACCTGCTGTGCCGCGTGGTGGTCGAAACCCCGGTCAGCCTGAACGAGAAACAGAAAGCGCTGCTGCGTGAACTGGAAGAGAGCTTTGGCGGTCCTTCCGGCGAACATAACAGCCCGCGTTCTAAAAGTTTCTTCGACGGCGTGAAGAAATTCTTCGACGATTTAACCCGCTAATCTGCCAGCCTCAGGGCCGATCGATATAAAAAGATCGGCCCTTATCCCTTAATCCTCGTAAATACCGAACCTTTCGCGCTGTATAAACTGTTTTTTTCGAGCGGTTTAACGGCGTATGCTATCCGCTATCTGATTGACAACATCTGGATATTCAGCGGAGTCTGTAATGAATCTCTTTCTCAAAAAACTGTTAAAAAATGACGCCACCGGCGGCGTGGTGCTGATCGTTGCTGCGGCAGTGGCGATGTTTCTCGCCAATAACGCCAGCACGCAGCAGGCTTACCAGGCCATTCTGGCCATGCCGGTGCAGTTCCGCTTCGGCGCGCTGGACATCAATAAAGACCTGCTGCTGTGGATCAACGATGCCCTGATGGCGCTGTTCTTCCTGATGATCGGTCTGGAAGTGAAGCGCGAGCTGTTGATGGGCTCGCTGAAAGGGCGTGAGAAAGCGATGTTCCCGCTGATTGCCGCCCTGGGCGGCATGGTAGCCCCAGGGTTGATTTATGCGGCGCTGAACCACAGCGATGAGCTGGCGATCCACGGTTGGGCAATCCCGGCCGCGACGGATATCGCTTTCGCGCTGGGTATCCTCGCCCTGCTGGGCAGCCGCGTACCTCCGGCGCTGAAAATGTTCCTGATGGCGCTGGCGGTGATCGATGACCTTGGCGCCATTGTGATTATCGCCTTCTTCTATACCCACGATTTATCGCTGGTCTCACTCGGCGTCGCGGCGGCGTCGATCGCGGTGCTGGTGATACTCAACCTGTGCGGCGTGCGGAAAACTTCGGTGTATCTGCTGGTCGGCATGGTGCTGTGGGTGGCGGTGCTGAAGTCGGGTGTGCACGCTACGCTGGCCGGTGTGATTGTCGGGCTGTTAATCCCGCTGAAAAAGCAGGATGGGCATTCACCTTCTATCGAGCTGGAACACGGCCTGCACCCGTGGGTCAGCTGGCTGATCCTGCCGCTGTTCGCCTTTGCTAATGCCGGTGTTTCACTGACTGGCGTCTCCATTGACGGCCTGTTCTCGATGGTACCGCTGGGGATTATCCTTGGTCTGCTGGTCGGTAAGCCGCTGGGGATCACGCTGATTTGCTGGCTGTCGGTGAAGTTAAAAATTGCGGCGCTGCCGGAAAATACCAAGATGGTGGATATTGCCGCGGTGGGTGTGCTGTGTGGGATTGGCTTTACCATGTCGATCTTTATCGCCTCGCTGGCGTTTGACGCCGCACATGAAGAGATGGTGACGCTGGCCAAGCTGGGCATTCTTAGCGGGTCGGTGCTGTCGGCGGTACTGGGCTATGTGCTGCTGTACTTCAAACTGCGCCCAGCCCCGCAGAAGCACGCTTAACGGTTTGGCCCAGCTATGGCGCAGATGAACTACAACCACCTCTACTATTTCTGGCAGGTGTGTAAAACCGGCTCGGTGGCGGGCGCGGCGGAGGTTCTCAACCTCACTTCGCAGACCGTCACCGGCCAGCTAAAAACGCTGGAAGAGCGCCTGCAGGGTAAGCTGTTCAAGCGCCAGGGGCGGGGGCTGGTGCCGTCGGAGCTGGGCCAGCTGGTGTTTCGCTATGCTGACCGCATGTTTACGCTTAGCCATGAGATGCTGGATATCGTCAACTACCGCAAGGAGGCTAACCTGCTGTTCGACGTGGGCGTGGCGGATGCGCTCTCCAAGCGGCTGGTGAGTAAAGTGCTGGAAACGGCGGTGGTGGCGGAAGAGCCGATCCATCTGCGCTGTTTTGAATCGACCCATGAACTGCTGCTGGAGCAGCTCAGCCAGCATAAGCTGGATATGATCCTCTCCGACTGCCCGGTCGACTCCTCGCAGCAGGAAGGGCTGTTCTCGGTAAAACTCGGCGAGTGCAGCGTCAGCTTCTGGTGCCACGCGCCGCTGCCGGAAACGGCATTTCCGCACTGCCTCAGCACGCGCAAGCTGCTGATCCCCGGGCGGCGTTCAATGCTCGGCCGCAAGCTGCTCAACTGGTTTCAAACGCAGGGGCTGGAGGTGGATATCCTTGGCGAGTTTGACGATGCCGCCCTGATGAAAGCCTTTGGCGCGGCGAACCGGGCGATCTTTGTTGCGCCAACGCTGTACGGGCAGGAGAGTTTTCAGCACGAGGGAATTGTTGAACTGGGGCGGCTTGATACGGTAATGGAAGAGTACCATGTTATTTTTGCCGAGCGGATGATCCAGCATCCGGCGGTGCAGCGTATTTGCAATAAAGATTTTTCTCAGCTTTTTACCCAGCCCGATTAATATTCAGGCGGCAATCACTCCTTCGCTAATAATAAGCCTGCTCTTTTATTTCACTGCCATTAATTACTGGAATCAGGCGACTTTTCTGCGGGTAAATAATAGCGAAATTCTCAAATTAATCCCGGCTATTTACCGCGCTATCATCCTTGAATACTCTGTTACGTGAAGTTAACTGAACCTGCTCAGGTTTATTTTTCACTATATTTGAATGACATTCCCGGCGGAACGCTGTTTCTGCCGAGGGATGCGTTCGGGAGAGTCGCCTTGGAAGAGACCAACAATACGCTGCCAGAAGCGGGCAGCGCGGCGCTGCTCCCCATTCCCGCGCTGGCCAGCCACAAAAGTCGTCGGCTAGTGCTCAGCCACTATCAGTATTTGTTCCTGCTGGTCGCGCTGGTGAACCTCAGTCTGTTCAGCTATGGATTAACGGGTGGGCACTGGTGGTCAGAAAAAGGCATTCATCTGATTGAAATCGGCAACATGGTTATTATTAATCTGACGGTGGCGGTGCTTATTCGTCAGCAATATATCATCAACTTTTTATTTCGTCTGGTCTGGCATACCCCGCTGCACTGGCCCTTATCAGTACGCAGGCAGCTGGCGAAAGTGTATCATTTTGGCGGTCTGCACTCCGGCTGTGCACTGTTTGCCTGCCTGTGGCTGATGGTTTTCAGCGCGGCGGTCTATTACCATCACTGCCACGCGCTGCCCAATGCTTCCCTGATGCTGCTGACGGTCACGGCGATGCTGGCCGCGCTGCTGCTGACCATTGTGATTCTGGCGCTGCCGGCTGTGCGTGCGCGCTACCATAATCTGTTTGAGCATGCCCACCGCTACGTTGGCTGGCTGGCCCTGCTGCTGTCATGGCTACAGGTAACCTGCTTTATTCGCGACTGCCACGGCGGGCAGTGGTCATGGCAGGCGTTGATTGAAACACCCGCATTCTGGGCACTGCTGACCATCACCGCCAGCATCATCCTGCCCTGGCTGCGCCTGCGTAAAGTTGCGGTGCAGGTTGAGCGCCCTTCATCGCACGCGGCCATCGTCACTTTCTCGCTGCCGCGGGATCCTTTCCCCGGCTCGTCATTTGCGATTAGTCGGGCGCCGCTGGATGAGTGGCACGCCTTTGCCAACATTCCCCTCGGCAGCGGGTCGGGCTGCCGCATGCTGATCTCGCGCGCCGGTGACTGGACCGGGCGCTTTATCGACTCGCCGCCGGATCACGTGTGGTTTAAAGGTTTGCCGACGCCGGGCGTGGGCAGCGTAGGAAAAATTTTTCACTCAGTGGTGTACGTTGCCACCGGCAGCGGCATTGGCCCGCTGCTGCCGCATCTGATGGCGCCAGGCAAACCCCGGCGCTTAATCTGGTCGACGCGTAATCCGCGTCTGACCTACGGCGACAGTTTTGTGGATGAAATCATTCGCCTTCAGCCCGACGTGCTGATCTGGGATACCGATGCACACGGTAAACATGATTTGCTGCAGTTGGCGTTACAGAAGGTAGAAGAGAGCGGGGCGGAGGCGGTGATCTGCATCGCTAATCGTAAGCTGACGGACTATGTTGTCGGGGGCTGTGAGGCGCGCAGGGTGGCGGCCTATGGCGCGATTTGGGATTCCTGAGCGGTTTGCCAAATTTTGGGCATAAAAAAACCGGCCAGGCCGGTTTCTTTATCAAAGCTCGATTAACACGCTGACATTAAGCCAGTTTGCTGATCTGTGCAGCCAGGTTAGCTTTATGGCGTGCAGCTTTGTTCTTGTGGATCAGGCCTTTAGCTGCCTGACGGTCCACAATTGGTTGCATATCGTTAAATGCGTTCTGCGCAGCTGCTTTATCGCCAGTAGCGATTGCCGCGTAAACTTTCTTGATAAAAGTACGCAGCATTGAACGACGGCTAGCGTTGTGCTTACGACGCTTCTCAGACGTTACAGCGCGTTTCTTAGCTGATTTGATATTAGCCAAGGTCCAACTCCCAAATAGTTCTATGAGGACAATTCAAAGGCCGAGGAATATGCCCTTTTCGCCTTCGGTTGTCAATGGATTTGTGCAAATAAGCGCCGATGAAACAATGGCACTTGGTTACGTTTCGATGGCGCAAGATTCTATCAGCTTCGGCATGGCGAATACAGCTCAATCACAAGAAAAATATCAATACGCTCAGGATCAGCACCATACAGAACGAAATGGCGCGGGTATAGCATGAAAGTGATGAATCGCGGGTTAACCTTCCTGGCTGTACAAGGTATAATCCGCCGATTTCCACAAATTTGAGCCAGCCATGAAGTTTATCCGCGGCATACATAACCTTAGAGAGCAGCATCGCGGCTGCGTACTGACCATCGGCAACTTCGATGGCGTACATCGCGGCCATCAGGCGCTGCTGGCACAACTGTGCGAAGAGGGGCGTCAGCGCAACTTGCCGGTAATGGTAATGCTGTTTGAACCTCAACCGCTGGAGCTGTTTGCAGCGGATAAAGCCCCGGCACGCCTGACGCGCCTGCGCGAGAAAGTGCGCTACCTCCAGCAGGCGGGCGTTGATGCCGTGCTGTGCGTGCGCTTTGACCGCCGCTTTGCTGCCCATACGGCACAAAGTTTTGTCACCGACCTGCTGGTCGATAAGTTGGATGTAAAGTTCCTGGCCGTCGGAGATGATTTCCGCTTTGGCGCTGGTCGCCAGGGTGATTTCCTGTTATTACAGAAGGCTGGCGTCGAGTATGGCTTTGATGTCATCAGTACCCAGACCTTTTGCGATGATGGTAAGCGCATCAGCAGTACTGCAATTCGCCAGGCGCTGTCAGATGACAATCTGGCACTGGCTAACGTCCTGCTGGGGCGTCCCTTCAGCATTTCAGGCCGTGTCGTGCATGGCGATGCGCTGGGCCGCACCATCGGTTTTCCTACCGCTAATCTGCCGCTTAAGCGCACGGTCTCCCCGGTGAAAGGGGTGTATGCCGTTGAAGTGCTGGGGCTGGGGGATAAACCGCTTCCCGGCGTGGCCAATATCGGCACGCGTCCCACGATAGGCGGGCTACGTCAGCAGCTGGAAGTGCACCTGCTGGACGTATCGATGGACCTGTACGGGCGCCATATTGAAGTGGTGCTGCGTGACAAACTGCGTAACGAGCAGCGTTTTGCCTCGTTTGACGCGCTGAAAGAACAAATTGCTAACGATGTGCTCACTGCCCGCCGCTTTTTTGGGCTGAACGCATCGGTTTAAGTGTAAACAGAACCGACATACGGAACCGAGAATCTGATGAGTGACTATAAATCTACCCTGAATTTGCCGGAAACGGGGTTCCCAATGCGTGGCGATCTGGCCAAACGCGAACCGGGCATGCTGCAACGTTGGTATGATGACAAGCTGTACGGCATCATCCGCGAAGCCAAAAAAGGGAAAAAAACCTTTATCCTGCACGATGGCCCTCCTTACGCCAACGGCAGTATTCATATTGGTCACTCGGTTAACAAGATTCTGAAAGACATTATCGTTAAGTCGAAAGGCATGGCGGGCTATGACTCCCCTTATGTTCCCGGCTGGGACTGCCATGGTCTGCCTATCGAGCACAAAGTTGAGCAGATGATCGGTAAGCCGGGCGAGAAAGTCAGCGCCGCTGAGTTCCGCGCTGCCTGCCGTGCCTATGCCGCAGAGCAGGTTGAAGGGCAGAAAGCCGACTTCATCCGTCTTGGCGTGCTGGGTGACTGGGATCGCCCATACCTGACGATGAACTTCCAAACCGAAGCGAACATCATCCGTGCGCTGGGTAAAATTATCGGTAACGGCCATCTGCACAAAGGCGCTAAGCCGGTGCACTGGTGCCTGGACTGCCGCTCCGCGCTGGCGGAAGCGGAAGTGGAGTATTACGACAAAACTTCACCGTCTATCGACGTGATGTTTAACGCCGTTGATAAAGACGCGGTTGCCGCCAAATTTGGCGCTGCTGCGGTCAATGGCCCGATTGCCCTGGTGATCTGGACCACCACCCCGTGGACCATGCCGGCCAACCGCGCTATCTCTCTGCACCCTGAGTTTGACTATCAGCTGGTACAGATCGACGGTCGTGCGCTGATCCTGGCGAAAGACCTGGTCGATAGCGTCATGAAGCGTGCAGGTGTTGCCGAGTGGAACGTGCTGGGCGAAGTGAAAGGCGCCGAGCTGGAGCTGATGGGCTTCCAGCACCCGTTCCTCGGCCACGTTTCCCCGGTGGTGTTGGGTGAGCACGTGACGCTGGATGCGGGTACCGGTGCGGTACATACGGCGCCAGGCCACGGCCCGGATGACTTTGTCATCGGGCAGAAATACGGTATCGAAGTCGCTAATCCGGTCGGCCCGGACGGCAGCTTCCTGCCGGGCACTTACCCTGGCCTTGATGGGGTTAACGTCTTTAAAGCCAACGACCTGATTGTTGAGCTGCTGCGTGAAAAGGGTGCGCTGCTGCATGTGGAAAAACTGCATCACAGCTACCCACACTGCTGGCGCCACAAGACCCCGATCATCTTCCGTGCTACCCCGCAGTGGTTTATCAGCATGGATCAGAAAGGCCTGCGTGCGCAGTCGCTGAAAGAGATTAAAGGCGTGCAGTGGATCCCAGACTGGGGCCAGGCGCGTATCGAGTCGATGGTCGCCAACCGTCCAGACTGGTGCATCTCGCGTCAGCGTACCTGGGGCGTGCCGATGTCGCTGTTTGTGCATAAAGACACCGAGCAGCTGCACCCGGACTCGCTGGCGCTGATGGAGAAAGTCGCGAAGCGGGTTGAGCAGGACGGCATTCAGGCGTGGTGGGACCTCGATCCGCGCGATCTGATGGGCGCCGACGCCGATCACTACGTCAAAGTGCAGGATACGCTGGACGTGTGGTTCGACTCCGGTTCAACCAGCTACTCGGTAGTGGATGCTCGCCCAGAGTTTGGTGGCCATACCCCGGACATGTATCTGGAAGGTTCTGACCAGCACCGCGGCTGGTTTATGTCCTCGCTGATGATCTCCACCGCGATGAAGGGCAAAGCGCCTTATCGCCAGGTACTGACCCACGGCTTCACCGTTGACGGCCAGGGCCGCAAGATGTCCAAATCGCTGGGCAACACCGTGAGCCCGCAGGATGTGATGAACAAGCTCGGCGCTGACATTCTGCGCCTGTGGGTAGCATCCACCGACTACTCCGGCGAGATCGCGGTGTCCGACGAGATCCTCAAGCGCTCTGCCGACAGCTATCGCCGTATCCGTAACACTGCGCGCTTCCTGCTGGCCAACCTCGCGGGCTTCAACCCGGAAACCGACATGGTGAAACCGGAAGAAATGGTGGTGGTTGACCGCTGGGCAGTTGGCCGTGCGCTGGCAGCACAGAACGACATCGTTGCCTCCTATGAAGCGTATGACTTCCATGAAGTGGTCCAGCGCCTGATGCAGTTCTGCTCGGTCGAAATGGGCTCCTTCTACCTGGATATCATTAAAGATCGCCAGTACACCGCCAAAGCCGATGGCCTGGCGCGCCGCAGCTGCCAGACCGCGCTGTGGTACATCGTGGAAGCGCTGGTGCGCTGGATGGCGCCGATCATGTCCTTCACTGCGGATGAGATCTGGGGCTACCTGCCGGGTAAACGCAGCCAGTATGTGTTCACCGAAGAGTGGTTCGACGGGCTGTTCAGCCTGGCGGATAACGAACCGATGAACGATGCCTACTGGGCGGAGCTGCTGAAAGTGCGCGGCGAAGTGAACAAGGTGATCGAGCAGGCGCGTGCCGATAAGCGTATCGGCGGCTCGCTGGAAGCCAGCGTCACGCTGTATGCCGATGCCGCGCTGGCTGCTAAGTTGACCAGCCTGGGCGAAGAGCTGCGCTTTGTGCTGCTGACCTCCGGTGCGCAGGTAGCGGATTACGCGCTGGCAACGGATGAAGCGCAGCAGAGCGACGTGGTGAAAGGTCTGAAAATTGCCCTGCATAAAGCAGAAGGCGAGAAATGCCCACGCTGCTGGCATTACACTAGCGATATCGGCCAGAACGCTGAACACGCTGACGTCTGTGGCCGCTGTGCCTCTAACGTCGCGGGCAGCGGCGAACAGCGTAAGTTTGCATGATGAAAAGACCTGTTCTCTCAAGCGGATTACGCTGGCTGTGGCTGGTATTGGTGGTGATTGGCATCGATTTCGCCAGTAAGCAGTGGATTATGAATAATCTGATGCTGCACGAATCGATGTCCGTGATGCCGTTCTTCAACTTCTTTTATGCTCACAACTACGGCGCGGCGTTCAGCTTCCTCGCCGATAAAGGTGGCTGGCAGCGCTGGTTCTTCGCCGGAATTGCCATTGCCATTGTGGTGGTGCTGCTGGTGATGATGTACCGCACGGCGGCGAGCAATAAACTGAATAACATCGCCTATGCGCTGATTGTCGGTGGCGCATTGGGCAACCTGTTCGACAGGGCATATCATGGCTTTGTGGTGGATTTTATCGACTTCTACGTCGGTGACTGGCACTTCGCCACGTTTAATATTGCCGACTGCGGTATCTGTATTGGTGCCGCGCTGATCGTGCTGGAAGGGTTTATCACCCCGGCCAGCAAGCAGGCTAAGAATAAAGGGTAAGGCATGACTGATTCTGTACAGCATGACAGCGCAGTGCTGGTGCATTTCACCTTAAAGCTGGCGGATGGTTCCACGGCGGAGTCAACGCGCAGCAACGGTAAGCCTGCGCTGTTTTGCCTCGGCGATGGCAGCCTGTCAGAGGGGCTGGAAAGCCATCTGCTGGGCCTGCCGGTTGGCGGGAAAGCGGCGTTCGCGCTGGAAGCGGCCGACGCGTTTGGCGGTATCAGCCCGGATCTGGTGCAGTACTTCTCGCGCCGCGATTTTGTCGAGGCCGGGGAGCCGGAAATCGGCGCCATCATGCTGTTCAGCGGCATGGACGGTAACGAAATGCCGGGGGTGATCCGCGAGATCTCCGGGGATTCCATTACCGTGGATTTCAACCACCCGCTGGCCGGGCAGACCATTCACTTTGACGTAGAAGTGCTGGAGATTGATCCGGTACTGGAGACCAGCAATGCAGATCCTGTTGGCTAACCCGCGCGGTTTCTGCGCAGGCGTTGATCGTGCTATCAGTATTGTCGAGCGAGCGCTGGAAATGTACGGTGCGCCGATCTACGTGCGTCACGAAGTGGTGCATAACCGTTACGTGGTGAACAGCCTGCGCGAGCGCGGGGCGATCTTTATTGAAGATATCGGTGAAGTGCCGGACGCGTCGATCCTGATCTTCTCTGCGCACGGGGTCTCTCAGGCGGTGCGTGCGGAAGCCAAAGCGCGCGACTTGACGATGCTGTTCGATGCCACCTGTCCGCTGGTGACCAAAGTGCATATGGAAGTGGCGCGTGCCAGCCGTAAAGGCACCGAGGCTATCCTGATTGGTCATGCCGGTCACCCGGAAGTGGAAGGCACCATGGGCCAGTACAGTAACCCGAAGGGCGGCATGTATCTGGTTGAAGCCCCTGCGGATGTCTGGAAGTTACAGGTTAAGGATGAAAATAACCTGTGCTTTATGACGCAGACCACGCTGTCGGTGGATGACACCTACGAGGTGATTGACGCCCTGCGTGAGCGCTTCCCGAAGATTGTTGGCCCGCGCAAGGACGATATCTGCTACGCCACCACCAACCGTCAGGAAGCGGTGCGCACGCTGGCACGCGATGCGGACGTGGTGCTGGTGGTGGGGTCGAAGAACTCTTCAAACTCTAACCGCCTGGCGGAGCTGGCACAGCGTGCTGGTAAGCTGGCGCGCCTGATCGACTCGGCTGATGATATTCAGGAAGAGTGGGTGCGCGGCGTCGGCTGTGTTGGCGTGACTGCCGGTGCCTCCGCGCCGGATATTCTGGTGCAGCAGGTGATCCAGCGTCTCAATGAGCTGGGCGGCGTCGATGCTGTCGAGCTGATTGGCCGTGAAGAGAATATCGTGTTTGAAGTGCCGAAAGAGCTGCGCGTTGACGTCCGTCAGGTCGACTAACCGCTAACGGGCGGACCGAAAAAGAGGGTCCGCCCCTACATTGATCGCGATTCTTCCGTAGGGGGCGACCTTGTTTTCCGGTCGCCCCGTGCCGATGATTTCCACCGGCCATGATGAAGACCTTGTTTTCTGGTCGCCCCCGTGCTGCTCATTTAATATCATAGGTTCCGCCATTGGGGTCATGCCACTGGTTGTGATCGTAGAAGAGGTTTACTGAGCGTTCATCGTTGAGAACCAGCAGCGCAATACCACTGGAAAATAACATCCATTTCCCTGGCAGTTGATCGCCATACTTAACATCCCCCTGGGCATAACATGAAGAGTAGCGAGTATCGTCAGCGAAATGGCTTTCAACGGGGTAGGCATGGTTAAAGAAGTTGATCACCTGTTCTTTTGTCGGCCTGAATTTTTTACAGGCTCTGATTTCATAAGGATTTGTTACCTCCTTTAGCGTTTGCCCGATGCTGACAATGTTCACGGACGAAACCGATTGGGCCTCGCTGAAGCCAGTGAGAAACAATAAACTCAGAAGTATGTAGCTTTTAAAATCACAGTTCTTCATTCCCATTTCACTGTGCTCGCTTCCGTTTTGTTTTTTCTGGCTATTTCAGGATGCCTGAAAATTTCGCTGGTATTAATCTTAAGTGTGTCTTTTAATTCGGCAATTAACCATTTTAGTGATTCAGACTGTGGCTGATTTACCGTCACATAAATTTTCCCATCAGGATAGTTTTTCAAATCATCGGTCGGGTAAGTCTCTCCGACAATCTCTATACCAATAGAATCCGTATTTGCTGGAAAACGGTCAGGCCACTCTTTCTTCCTTTCACGATCTGATATTGCCTTTACTTGCCAGGCATTCTCTAACTGAATAGCTTTTTTGAGTTCGGCAGGGGCACCTTTGTGGGTGATCAGGCAGCGTGAGCGCATCCTCCCCACGTGATAAGTCACCCTGAACAGCGACGCGGTTTGATAGATGGTGCCGTCTTTATCAATGATAACGTATATTCATATCTGACCCGCGAGAACGACAGGCTGATGTTTTCGGGTGGCATATCCAGCCTGTAAGTAAAAATTCAGTTTTACTGATAATCCTCACGCGCTGGCGTAAAATTCTTATTATGTGGTTTTAGTTGTGGCGCAGGGGTTAACCCGTGGTTAATCTGGGTGCGCTTTGCATGCATAGACATCTGTCAGGAATGAATAATTATGAGTAATGCAGAAATCCGTATCGCCATTGTGGGAGCCGCAGGGCGTATGGGGCGTCAGCTGATTCAGGCAACTGAACAGGCTGAGGGGGCGCGTCTGGGCGCAGCCATTGTCCGTGCTGGCTCATCGCTGGTTGGCGCCGATGCCGGTGAACTGGCGGGCTGTGGCGCACTGGGTATCAAGGTCAGCGACAATCTGGATGCCGTGGTTAATGACTTCGACGTACTGATCGACTTCACCCGCCCGGAAGGCACGCTGCACTATATGGCATTTTGCCGTCAGCATAAGAAAGCGATGGTGATTGGCACCACCGGTTTTGATGAGGCAGGCAAAGCGGCGATCAAAGCCGCAGCGCAAGAGATTGGTATCGTATTTGCGGCTAATTTCAGCGTTGGCGTCAATCTGGTGCTGAAGCTGTTGGAGAAGGCGGCAAAAGTGATGGGTGACTATGCGGATATCGAAATTATCGAAGCGCACCACCGTCATAAGGTTGATGCACCATCAGGGACGGCGCTGGCAATGGGGGAAGCCATTGCTGATGCGATGAACTGGAACCTGAACGAGCATGCGGTCTATGCGCGTGAAGGTCACACCGGTGAGCGTGAAGCGCAGACTATCGGTTTCGCCACCGTGCGCGCCGGGGATATCGTCGGCGAGCACACCGCGATGTTTGCTGATGTTGGCGAGCGAGTAGAGATTACCCACAAGGCTTCAAGCCGCATGACCTTCGCTAATGGCGCAGTTCGTGCAGCTGTCTGGTTAAAGGCACATAAAAGTGGTCTTCATGACATGAGAAGCGTGCTTAACCTGGATGATTTATAAGTGTTGTGCACCATCGTGATGTGGTTATTTCAATCATAACGTTTTGATTGGATGGGCAATAATTTTATTGCCCTTTTTATTTTTAAGGAAAATAGCTGTTTGTCATTAATATTTAATCATTGCTGCTATAAAGTTATATTACCCTTCTTTTTTACTCACTCATGACGCTAATTTTGACCATTTGGTCCACTTTTTTACTCTGTCACACCAGAAATAATGCAGAAGCTGGCAGGCAACCGTTTTTATTGCCAGGATATGTGCTGTTTTCAGGGTAAATCATCCGACTTTCCACTCAGTGAGTTAAAAAACGCAGAAAAAGTGGCGCGCAGGGTAGACTTTCGCCAGGGCTATCATTAGAATGCGCCCAATTTGCCAAAAACTGGGCAGTCAGGCAGTTTTTGCATTGATTTTGGGGTCATACCTGAATTAATATGCAGATATTGTGACTGTTTATTCCCTGGAGGATGTTTTGATTAAGTCAGCGCTCTTGGTTCTGGAAGACGGAACCCAATTCCACGGTCGGGCCATCGGGGCAACCGGATCGGCAGTGGGAGAAGTTGTTTTCAACACTTCAATGACCGGTTATCAAGAAATCCTCACTGATCCTTCCTATTCCCGCCAGATCGTCACTCTCACTTATCCCCATATCGGCAATGTCGGCACTAACGCCGCTGACGCAGAATCCACTCAGGTACACGCTCAGGGATTAGTTATCCGCGACCTGCCGTTGATTGCCAGCAACTACCGCAATGAAGAAGGCCTGTCTGACTATCTGACGCGCAACAACATTGTCGCGATTGCCGATATCGATACGCGTAAGCTGACCCGTCTGCTGCGTGAGAAAGGGGCGCAGAACGGCTGCATCATCGCCGGAGACGCACTGGACGCCGCCGAAGCCCTGGCAAAAGCCAAAGCTTTCCCGGGCCTGAAGGGGATGGATCTGGCGAAAGAAGTGACTGTGGCACAGCCTTACAGCTGGCAGCAGGGCAGCTGGACGCTGGAAGGCGAACTGCCGGCCGAGAAAGCCGCTGCTGACCTGCCATTCCACGTGGTGGCCTACGACTACGGCGTGAAGCGCAACATTTTGCGTATGCTGGTTGATCGCGGCTGCCGCCTGACGGTGGTGCCGGCGCAGACCCCGGCAGAAGAGGTGCTGAAGCTCAACCCGGACGGGGTGTTCCTCTCCAACGGTCCTGGCGATCCGGAGCCTTGCGACTACGCCATTACCGCGATTAAACGCCTGCTGGAAACCGAGATCCCGATCTTCGGCATATGCCTCGGCCATCAGCTGCTGGCGCTGGCAAGCGGTGCGAAAACCGTGAAGATGAAGCTTGGCCACCACGGCGGTAACCACCCGGTGAAAGATCACGACAATAACACCGTGATGATCACCGCACAGAACCACGGCTTCGCCGTTGATGACAGCAACCTGCCGGCCAACCTGCGCGTGACGCACACCTCGCTGTTTGACCACACGGTGCAGGGCATCCACCGCACCGATAAAGCGGCGTTCAGCTTCCAGGGTCACCCGGAAGCCAGCCCGGGGCCGCACGATGCCGCACCGTTGTTCGATCACTTTATCGAACTGATTAAAGCCTCTAAATAAGATCAGGAGAGAAAGACAATGCCAAAACGTACAGACATACAAAGCATCCTGATCCTTGGCGCTGGCCCGATCGTAATCGGCCAGGCCTGTGAATTCGACTACTCCGGTGCGCAGGCGTGTAAAGCGCTGCGTGAAGAGGGTTACCGCGTTATCCTGGTGAACTCTAACCCGGCTACCATTATGACCGACCCGGATATGGCCGATGCCACCTACATCGAGCCGATTAACTGGGAAGTGGTACGCAAAATCATTGAGAAAGAGCGTCCGGATGCGGTGCTGCCCACCATGGGCGGCCAGACCGCGCTGAACTGTGCGCTGGAGTTAGAGCGCCAGGGCGTGCTGGAAGAGTTCGGCGTGACCATGATCGGCGCCACCGCGGACGCGATTGATAAAGCTGAAGACCGTCGTCGTTTCGACGTGGCGATGAAGAAAATTGGCCTCGACACCGCGCGTTCCGGTATTGCGCACACCATGGAAGAAGCGCTGGCGGTTGCCGCTGACGTCGGCTTCCCGTGCATCATCCGTCCTTCCTTTACCATGGGCGGAACCGGTGGCGGTATCGCATACAACCGTGAAGAGTTCGAAGAGATTTGCGAGCGCGGCCTCGATCTGTCGCCGACCAATGAGCTGCTGATTGACGAGTCGCTGATTGGCTGGAAAGAGTACGAGATGGAAGTGGTGCGTGATAAAAACGACAACTGCATCATCGTCTGTTCAATTGAAAACTTTGATGCCATGGGCATCCACACCGGTGACTCGATTACCGTTGCGCCAGCGCAGACGCTGACCGACAAAGAGTACCAGATCATGCGTAACGCCTCGCTGGCGGTACTGCGTGAAATCGGCGTGGAAACCGGCGGATCAAACGTGCAGTTCTCGGTGAACCCGGAGAATGGCCGTCTGATCGTCATTGAGATGAACCCACGCGTGTCGCGCTCCTCCGCGCTGGCCTCGAAAGCGACCGGCTTCCCGATTGCTAAAATCGCCGCCAAGCTGGCAGTGGGCTTCACCCTCGATGAGCTGACCAACGACATCACCGGCGGCCTGACCCCGGCGTCGTTTGAACCGTCTATCGACTACGTGGTCACCAAAATTCCACGCTTCAACTTTGAAAAATTTGCCGGTGCTAACGACCGTCTGACCACGCAGATGAAATCTGTCGGGGAAGTGATGGCGATTGGCCGCACCTTACAGGAGTCGATGCAGAAAGCGCTGCGCGGCCTGGAAGTGGGCGCGCACGGCTTTGATCCGAAGGTGGATCTTAACGACCCGGAAGCGCTGACCACTATCCGTCGCGAGCTGAAAGATGCGGGCTGTGACCGCATCTGGTACATCGCGGACGCCTTCCGCGCCGGAATGAGCGTGGAAGATGTCTTCGCGCTGACCAATGTTGACCGCTGGTTCCTGGTACAGATCGAAGAGCTGGTACAGCTGGAGCAGCAGGTAGCAGAGCAGGGCGTTAAAGGCCTGAGCTATGACTTCCTGCGCACGCTGAAGCGTAAAGGCTTTGCCGATGCGCGCCTGGCCGATGTCGCGGGCGTGTCTGAAGCGGAGATCCGTGCCCTGCGCGAGCAGCACAACCTGCACCCGGTCTACAAGCGTGTGGATACCTGTGCGGCGGAGTTCTCTACGGACACCGCCTACATGTACTCAACCTATGAAGAAGAGTGCGAAGCCAATCCGAATCAGGACCGTGACAAAATCATGGTGCTGGGCGGCGGTCCAAACCGTATCGGCCAGGGTATCGAGTTCGACTACTGCTGCGTACACGCCTCGCTGGCGCTGCGCGAAGACGGTTTCGAGACCATTATGGTCAACTGCAACCCGGAAACCGTGTCGACCGATTACGACACCTCTGACCGCCTTTACTTTGAGCCGGTCACGCTGGAAGACGTGCTGGAAATCGTGCGCATTGAGAAGCCAAAAGGGGTGATCGTGCAGTACGGCGGGCAGACTCCGCTGAAGCTGGCGCGTGCGCTGGAAGCCGCAGGCGTGCCGGTTATCGGCACCAGCCCGGATGCGATTGACCGTGCAGAAGACCGTGAACGTTTCCAGCAGGCGGTTGAGCGCCTGGGCCTGAAGCAGCCGGCCAACGCCACCGTCACCGCCATCGATATGGCCGTGGAAAAGGCGGCGCTGATTGGCTATCCGCTGGTGGTGCGCCCGTCCTATGTCCTGGGCGGCCGCGCGATGGAAATCGTCTATGACGAAATCGACCTGAAGCGCTACTTCAATACCGCGGTTTCGGTGTCTAACGACGCACCGGTGCTGCTGGACCGCTTCCTTGATGATGCGGTAGAAGTTGACGTTGACGCGATCTGCGACGGTGAGCAGGTGCTGATTGGCGGCATCATGGAGCACATCGAACAGGCGGGCGTTCACTCCGGTGACTCTGCCTGCTCCCTGCCAGCCTACACGCTGAGCCAGGAGATTCAGGATGTGATGCGTGACCAGGTGAAGAAGCTGGCCTTTGAGCTGGGCGTGCGTGGCCTGATGAACGTGCAGTTTGCGGTTAAGGACAATGAAGTTTACCTGATTGAGGTCAACCCACGCGCTGCGCGTACCGTACCGTTTGTCTCCAAGGCAACCGGCATGCCGCTGGCGAAAGTGGCCGCGCGCGTGATGGCGGGTAAAACTCTCGCCGCGCAGGGCGTGACCAAAGAGATCATCCCACCGTACTACTCGGTGAAAGAGGTGGTGCTGCCGTTTAACAAGTTCCAGGGCGTCGACCCTATCCTCGGGCCGGAAATGCGTTCTACCGGTGAAGTGATGGGCGTGGGCCGCACCTTTGCAGAAGCGTTCTGCAAGGCGATGCTCGGCGCGCAGAGCAACATGAAGAAAACCGGTCGTGCGCTGCTGTCCGTGCGTGAAGGTGATAAGAAGCGTATTGCTGAGCTGGCGCGCCGCCTGCAGGCTTACGGCTTCGAGCTGGATGCTACCGCGGGTACTGCTGCGGTGCTGAAAGCTGCCGGTATTGAAGTGCGCCAGGTAAACAAAGTGCACGAAGGCCGCCCGCACATTCAGGACCGCCTGAAAAACGGTGAGTACGCCTACATCGTTAACACCACCGCAGGCCGCCAGGCGATTGAAGATTCCAAACTGATCCGCCGCAGCGCGCTGCAGTATAAGGTGCATTACGATACTACGCTGAACGGCGGTTTCGCCACCGTGACGTCGCTGAACTCCAGCGCCACGGACCAGGTGATTTCCGTGCAGGAGATGCACGCGCAGATTACCGCGTAATTCTCAGGACAACGGGCGGACCGAAACAAAGGGTCCGCCCCTACTTCTGAAGGGGGCAACCGTCTTTTCCGGTCGCCCCTTTTTTATTGTGATCTCAACAGAAGGCTGGCTCCGGCAGAAGCAGGCGAGCGCCTTTTACGACAATGCCACTTTAATCCCCAGCGCGATCAGCACGCCGCCGAGCATCTTGTCCACGACGCGCTGCGCTTTTGCCAGCCCGCGACGTACCGGACCGCTCTGGATCAGGACCACCAGTAGCGGCCACCACAGCGTGGAGAGGCCGAGGATAATCCCGGCGTACAGCAGCTTCTCGTGCACGTCCGAGTTGACGTTCAGCACCTGGGTGAAGATCGACAGAAAGAACAGCGTCGCTTTCGGGTTCAGCAGGTTGCACAGATAGCCCTGCAAAAAGGCTTTCTTCAGCGAGGTCTGCTCCTGCACCACATTGCTCAGATCCATTTTGCTGTTGCCGCGCGAGCGCAGCGCCTGGATACCGATATAGATCAGGTAGCCCGCACCGGCATATTTCAGCAGCATAAACAGCCATGGCGTGGTGGTGATCACCACGGCCAGCCCGGCCACGCAGTAGGCCATATGAGTGGCAACGGCACAGTTTACCCCCATGGCGGTCATCAGCGCGGCGCTGCGACGGTAGCGGGCGGCATTTTTAATAATCAGGAAAAAGTCAGGGCCGGGAGAGATCATCCCGAGTGCCGCAATAGTGGCGACAAATAAGCTGGTTTCTAACATGGCGGCGGTCTGTGGCTGAATGAACGGCGGATTCTACCACGGCCGTTGTTTTTTGCATGGTGAAAAACAGCGGGAAGGTGACGCAATCGATACCCTGATAAACCTTTACCGAATAACCCGGGCTTTCCTATCGACGAAAGTTTCGCCTTTCCGTATGATGGCGCCAATTTTACACCCTGTTGAGTTGATATGATGATTAGCCTGATTGCGGCCCTGGCGGCCGACCGCGTCATTGGGATGGAAAACGCCATGCCGTGGCACCTGCCGGCTGACCTGGCGTGGTTTAAAAAGCAGACGCTGAATAAACCGGTAATTATGGGGCGCCGTACCTGGGAATCTATCGGTCGCCCACTGCCGGGCCGCCTGAATATCGTGATCAGCAGCCAGAAGGGCGATGCTGAAGGCGTCACCTGGGTAACCTCAATTGAAGATGCGCTGAAAGCGGCGGGCGAAGTCGAAGAGCTGATGGTGATTGGCGGTGGACGCATCTATGAGCAGATGCTGACGCGCGCCGATCGTCTGTATCTGACGCACATCGATGCGGAAGTGGAAGGGGATACCCATTTCCCGGACTACGAGCCGGATGAGTGGCAGTCAACCTTCAGCGAGTTTCATGACGCTGACGACAAGAATTCGCACAGCTTCTGCTTCGAGATTTTAGACCGCCGTTAAACATAAAACGGGTCGGGCGTGCCCGTAAAAATACGGGTCGGGCATGCCCGTAAAAACACGGGTCGGACATGCGCATAAAAACACGGGTCGGGCATGCCCGACCCCTACGGGGCGCTGCGATTCGATACCTGAGTAAATACCCGCTTATCCTCCCAGCGCAGCATGGTTAAGGTGCCACCCCAGCAGCAGCCGGTGTCCAGCGCAATTATCCCTTCCGGCGTTCCTTTACCTTCCAGCGAAGCCCAGTGACCGAAGGCAATGGTGTAGTCGCGTGATACCGGGCCGGGAATGGAAAACCACGGTTTCAACGGTGGTGGCGCGCTGTCCGGCGCTTCTTTGGCGATCATATCCAGCTGCCCGTTCGGGAAGCAGAAACGCATACGCGTCAGGGCATTGGTGCTGAAGCGCAGGCGCGCCAGCCCGGTCAGTTCCGGTACCCAGTTGTTAGGCATATCGCCATACATCGCATCAAGGAACAGCGGATAGGTGTCGCTGCTCAGCACCGCTTCCACTTCACGCGCGCAGCTGATGGCGGTGTCGATGTCCCACTGCGGGGTAATACCGGCGTGCGCCATCACCAGCTTTTTCTCTTCATCCACCTGCAGCAGCGGCTGGCGACGTAGCCAGTTGATCAGCAGGTCGGCATCTGGGGCTTCCAGCAGCGGGGTAATACGGTCTTTCGGCTTGTTGCGGCTGATCCCGGCGTAGACGGCCAGCAGGTGCAGGTCGTGATTACCCAACACCATTTTTACGCAGTCGCCCAGATAGCGCACAAAACGCAGAACTTCCAGTGAGTCAGGCCCGCGCGCCACCAGATCGCCGGTTAGCCACAGCTGATCGACCTGCGGGTCAAAAGCCACCTGGTCAAGAAGTGAACGTAGCTCGTCGTGGCAACCGTGGACATCGCCGATTAAATAAGTGCTCATGCAGTAACGCCGGATTTAGTGAATATGGGTGGCAATCGCCAGGCGGAAAACCGGGATATCGACAAGGAACAGAGAGCCATCAGGTTCGGCCATCTGATAGTGGCCCTGCATGGTGCCCATTGGGGTTTCCAGAATGGCGCCGCTGGTGTACTGAAACTCGCCGCCGGGTTCGATGTGCGGCTGCTCACCGACCACACCTTCCCCCTGTACTTCGGTTTCACGCCCGTTGCCGTTGGTGATCAGCCAGTAGCGGCCAATCAGCTGAACCGGGATACGCCCCAGATTACGAATTGTGATGGTGTAGGCGAAGACATAACGCTCATCTTCGGGCGCTGACTGCGATGCAATATAGCTGCTCTGCACCTGGACACAAACTCGGGGCGTATCGATCATGATCAGTTCTCCTGCGGCTGTTCCTGTGACTGTGGGTGCGCAGTCAACCAGTTTGCCAGCTGGCAATATTGCTTCACGCTGATGTTCTCAGCGCGCAGCGTCGGGTCGATGTTTAGCTCCGCCAGCACTTCAGCAGAGAACAGGTGACCAAGGCTGTTGCGCAGCGTTTTGCGGCGCTTGCCAAAGGCTTCAGTGGTGATACGGCTTAGCGCGCGGATATCCTCAACGGGATGCGGGATTGTCTGGTACGGCATCAGTCGCACCACGGCAGAGTCCACTTTTGGCGCCGGAGTAAAGGATTCTGGCGGCACTTCCAGCACCGGAATAACCTGGCAATAGTACTGTGCCATTACGCTCAGGCGGCCATAGGCTTTACTGCCCGGTCCGGCAACCAGACGGTTAACCACTTCTTTCTGCAGCATAAAGTGCATATCTTTGATAGCACCCATGTAGCTGAAGAGGTGGAACATCAGCGGCGTAGAGATATTGTAGGGCAGGTTGCCGAACACACGTATCGGCTGGCCTTTCTCCGCAGCGTAGGCGGCGAAATCAAAGGTCATCGCATCCTGCTGGAAAATGGTCAGCTTAGGGCCAAGGAACGGATGGGTTTGCAGGCGTGCGGCAAGATCGCGGTCAATCTCGATCACCGTCATGGCATCCAGACGATCGCCTACCGGCTCCGTCAGAGCAGCAAGACCAGGGCCGATCTCAACGACCACTTCACCTTTTTGCGGGTGGATGGCGTTGACAATACTTTCGATAATGTAGGGATCGTTAAGGAAGTTCTGTCCAAAACGTTTGCGGGCAAAGTGACCCTGGTGAACGCGACTATTCATTACTGCTCTTAATCATGGTAATGGCGAGGTTAAGCGCCGTCTTAAAGCTGCCCGCATCGGCCTGACCACTGGCGGCCAGCTCTAAAGCTGTCCCGTGATCTACTGACGTGCGGATAAATGGCAGACCGAGGGTGATATTCACCGCCCGACCAAAGCCCTGATATTTTAGCACCGGAAGCCCCTGATCGTGATACATCGCCAGCACCGCATCGGCATGCTGCAGATATTTCGGCTGGAACAGGGTATCCGCAGGTAGCGGTCCGGTTAACTGCATGCCGCGCTGGCGCAGCTCATCCAGCGCCGGAATGATCACATCGATCTCTTCCCGGCCCATATGGCCGCCTTCCCCTGCATGCGGGTTAAGGCCACAAACGTAGATGTGCGGCTGCTCCAGCCCGAACTTGCTTTGCAGGTCGGCGTGCAGAATGGTGATCGTTTCATGCAGGCTGTCGCGGGTGATACTGGCGGCAACGTCTTTCAGCGGCAGATGGGTGGTGGCCAGCGCCACGCGCAGCTCCTCCGTTGCCAGCATCATCACCACGCGTTCGCGATGAGCGCGCTCAGCGAAGAATTCGGTATGGCCGCTGAACGGGATCCCGGCATCGTTGATCACCCCTTTATGTACCGGCCCGGTGATCAGCGCGGCAAATTCTCCGCTCAGACAGCCGTCGCAGGCGCGGGCGAGAGACGCCAGCACGTAGCCGCTGTTCTCCACGCACAGCTGCCCGGCGACCACGGGCTGGGCAAGAGGAAGCGGCAGCACGGTCAGCGTGCCCGCCTGCTGCGGCTGGGCTGGGCTGTCTGGCTGATACTCGCGCAGCGTAAGGGGTAAATGCAAAGCTGCCGCGCGGGTGCGCAGCAGCTCGGGGTTAGCACAGACAACCAGTTCAACCGGCCAGTCCTGCTGGGCCAGCTGAACGATTAAATCGGGACCAATCCCGGCGGGTTCGCCGGGAGTGATCGCGACACGTTGATTACTGAGCATTCGCATCCAGAATCTTCACATAGGCAGAAGCACGCTGTTCCTGCATCCAGGTCTGGGCTTCTTCAGAGAACTTACGGTTGAACAGCAGACGGTAAGCGCGCTCTTTCTTCGCCGCGTCGGTTTTATCCACCTGGCGGGTATCGATCAGCTGAATCAGGTGCCAGCCGAAGGAGGAGTGAACCGGTGCGCTCATCTGGCCTTTGTTCAGGCGCAGCAGGGCATCACGGAACGCCGGATCGAACACTTCCGGTGAGCTCCAGCCAAGATCGCCGCCCTGGTTCGCGGATCCCGGATCCTGAGACAGCTGTTTCGCGGCGTCGGCAAAGGTCAGCTTGCCGCTGTTGATCTGCGCTGCCACTTCCTGCAGCTTCTGACGCGCCTGGTCATCGGTCATGATCGGGGACGGCTTCAGCAGGATGTGACGGGCATGAACTTCAGTAACGGAAATACTTTTGTTATCACCGCGCACGTCGTTCACTTTCAGGATATGGAAGCCAACACCTGAGCGGATTGGGCCGACGATATCGCCTTTCTGTGCGGTGACCAGCGCCTGAGCAAACAGCGATGGCAGCTCCTGGAGACGGCCCCAGCCCATGTTGCCGCCTTTCAGCGCCTGTGGGTCAGCCGAGTAGGTGATCGCCAGCTTGCCGAAGTCAGCGCCGCCTTTGGCTTCGCTCACCAGCTGTTTTGCCAGCGCTTCCTGATCGTCAACCTGCTGCTGCGTTGGGTTTTCCGGCAGTGGCAGCAGGATATGGCTGATGTTCAGTTCGGTGCCGGCATCGTTCTGCGAGGCCATCTGCGTGGCTAACTGGTCCACTTCCTGCGGCAGAATGGTCACGCGACGACGCACTTCGTTATTACGCACTTCTGAGGTCAGCATCTCTTTGCGGATCTGCTCACGATAAGTGGCGTAGTTCATGCCGTCGTAGGCCAGGCGGCTGCGCAGCTGATCGACAGACATTTTGTTCTGTGCGGCGATGTTGGCAATCGCCTGGTCCAGCTGCTGGTCGCTAACCTGAATACCGGCCTGTTTTGCCATTTGCAGCAGGATATTGTCCATCACCAGACGCTCAACAATCTGATGGCGCAGGGTTTTATCATCGGGCAGCTGCTGACCAGCCTGCTGAGCCTGGCCCTTTACTGACTGCATCATGCCGTCAACATCACTTTCTAATACCACGCCGTTATTGACGACGGCGGCGACTTTATCAACGACCTGCGGGGCTGCAAACGCGGTGCTGGCTGTCAGGGCTGCACCGAGGATCAGCATTCTCCAGTTCTTCATACTTTTTCCATTCTTCTATCCGCACTGCGGGTTGGCATACCAAACATTACAACATCAGAAAGCGCGCTGATAAGGCAGGATGCCCTGACGCAGCATTTGACCGGTGCCTAAGCCATAACTCGGGCTGAGACCACGCAGTTCAATGTTGAACGAGATTTTGTTGTCGTACTTACTGTTGTCGTTTTCCCAACCGTTGATTTTGCGCTCGTAGCCAAGGCGGACCGCATAGCAGCAGGAGCTGTACTGCACGCCCAGTAGCTGGTCAGCAGCCTGGTTAGCTTTGGTATCGTAATACCAGGCACCCACCACGGACCACGCATCGGCGATTGGCCAGCTGGCGGTTGCACCCACCTGTGAAATCTCCTGCTGCCACAGCGGGTTGTTATACCCGGTAAGCGTCTGCTGGACATATTCTTTGCTGGTATAACGGTAGTTCAGCTGCACCATACGGTCCGCATCACGGCGATATTCCAGCACGGCGTTGCCCTGCGAAACATCATTCAAACGGGTGTCATACTGCACTCCGCCGCGTGCTGCCCAGCGGTCGCTGATCTTCCAGTAGCTGTCACCTGCCCAAATCAGGCTGCCGCGATCGTCTTCACCAACGGTGTTCACTCCGGTACGAGACGGGGTGAACGAGTAGATTTGACCAATGGAAGCGTTAAAACGTTCAACCAGATCGTTATCAAAAATTCGCGTGGTCACGCCGGTGCTGACCTGGTTGTTCGACGCAATGCGATCCAGGCCGCTGTAGGTGCGGTCGCGGAACAGGCCGGTGTAGTCACTCTGCAGCAGCGTGGAGTCATAGGCACGAATGTCGCTCTGGTCGCGATACGGCGTGTAAAGGTACTGCACGCGCGGTTCCAGCGTCTGGGTGTAACCCGGTGACCAGTCCATGTCGCGGTCGAAGACCATCTTGCCGTCAACCTTGAACTGCGGCATGACGCGGTTAACCGTGCCCTTGAGCTGGTTATCAGCGCTGCTGCTCAGCGAGTTGTAATACTCAATGTCATCCTGCTGATAGTGGGTCGCCAGCAGTTTGGCTTCGGTATTCAGGCTGCCCCAGCCGTTCGACATCGGCAGATCCAGCGTTGGCTCCAGGTGCAGACGCGTGGCATCCGGCAGCCTTTGGTTCACGTTGGTAAACTTCACCGCCTGCGCGTAAACGTGAGTATCGAACGGGCCAACATCATTCTGGTACCAGTTCATATCGAGCTGAGGTTCAGCGCGATAGACATCGTTGTTCGCATTGGTTGAGAAGATCTGGAACTGCTTGGTCGACAGCGTGGCATCCCAGTTGGTATCGGCGTAGCCAATGCTGAACTTCTGCGTCACATAGCCGTCGGTAGTCGATCCATAAACCGAGTCGAGATCGGTAAAGTAGTAGGGATCGCTGACTTTGGTGTAGTCAGCGCTGAAGCGCCAGTGCTGATCGTAGACACCGGCATGGCGCCAGTAGAACAGCCAGCGGTTCGAGTCTTCATCCGTCGGATGCTTATCTTCATAGGTGCGGTCAGAGCCGAGGTAGTCGAACTGCAACAGACCGGCACCGGCGGTGGTCAGGTAGCGGAACTCATTCTGCCACTGCATGCCGCGGCGGCTGATATAGTGCGGCGTAATGGTGGCATCGGCCTGCGGCGCGATGTTCCAGTAGTACGGCAGCATAAACTCGAAGCCGCTGTTACTACCGTATTTAGCATTAGGGATCAGGAAACCTGAACGGCGCTTATCCCCGACCGGCAGCTGCAGGTACGGGCTGTAAAACACCGGCACCGGGCCGAGTTTGAAGCGGGCGTTCCAGATTTCGACCAGCTGCTCGTCGCTATCGTGGATCACTTCTGAACCCGCCACGCTCCAGCTGTTCTGGCCCGGCAGGCAGGAGGTAAAGGTGCCGTTTTCCAGAATGGTGTAGCGGTTATCGTCGCGCAGCTTCATCTGGTCTGCCTTACCACGGCCCTGACGTCCCACCATCTGGTAGTCGCCGTTCCAGACGTTGGTGTCTTTAGTATCCAGATTCGACCAGGCTTTCGGACCTTTCAGGATGACCTGATTGTCGTCATAGTGCACATTACCCAGTGCATCAACCGTGCGGGTCGGGGTAGTTTGTCCGCTGAGCATCCTTTGATGCAGCTGAACTTCGTCGGACTGCAGGCGACTGTTGCCCTGACGAATGTCGACATTGCCGGTAAAGACCGCATCATCGGGATAGTTGCCTTTGGCTTTATCCGCGTCAATGGTGACCGGCAGTTCGTTGGTTTTACCCTGTACTAAAGGACGGTCGTAACTGGGCACCCCAAGCATACATTGAGATGCGAGGTCATCGGCCAGGCCCTGCTGGCTGTAAAGCGCTGAACCGATTAGGGTGGCCAGCAACGTAGGTAGTCTTTTTTTCATACGCGGTATCGAGAATTCCGTGATCACTGGCATCATGCCGACAAACGGTCAGAGACTAACTTACTCAACTGCGTTGCGCTAGTCTTTATCCTGGTTGTTTGACCGCGTACCAATAGGCTATGGGATAAATGACAGGTATGATAATGCAATTTTTAGCCTTCAGCATGGCGAATTGAGGAGTATATGCGCTATTGGGGAAAAGTATTGGGTCTTGTGCTGGGATTATTGTCCGGTGCAGGCTTTTGGGGCGTCGTTTTTGGCCTGTTGGCCGGCCATTTGATTGATAAAGCGCGTGCGCCAAATCGACAGGGCTATTTTGCTAACCAGCAGACGCGGCAAATGCTGTTTTTCCGCACCACGTTCCAGGTGATGGGCCATTTAACCAAATCCAAAGGGCGGGTGACGGACGCGGATATCCAGATGGCAACGCTGCTGATGGACCGCATGCAGCTGCATGGCGAAGCGCGCACCTCGGCACAGCGCGCGTTCCGTGAAGGCAAAGAGGGCGATTATCCGCTGCGCGATAAACTGCGTGAGCTGCGCAGCGCCTGCTTTGGCCGTTTCGATCTGATTCGCATGTTCCTGGAAATTCAGATTCAGGCGGCCTTTGCCGACGGTTCACTGCACCCTAACGAACGCCAGGTGCTGTATGTGATTGCCGAAGAGCTGGGCATATCCCGCACCCAGTTCGATCAGTTTCTGCGCATGATGGAGAGCGGCCAGCAGTTTGGCGGCGGCTATCAGGGCGGCGGTGGCTCTTCGCAGGGCGGCTTTGCCGGTGCACGGCGTGGTCCCACGCTGGAGGACGCCTGCAGCGTGCTTGGGGTAAAAAGCAGCGACGATGGCACTACCATCAAGCGCGCCTATCGCAAGCTGATGAGCGAGCATCACCCGGATAAGCTGGTGGCGAAAGGGTTACCGCCGCAGATGATGGAGATGGCGAAGCAGAAAGCGCAGGAGATTCAGTCAGCGTATGACCTGATCAAGCGCGAGAAGGGATTTAAATAAGGCTGAAAAAAGGGCGGACCGAAAAATAACGTCCGCCCCTACCGTAGGGGCCGATCATCTGTTCCGATCGGCCCGTATCACTGGGTCAATAAATTAAAACTCCGCCGGCTGCCGGAACGTCATTGGCGTGCCGTACTGCGGGTGGCTGATGCTCAGGCTTTCGGCATGCAGCTGCAGCCGGGGTGCCATCGCTTTCGCCGCGTCGTGCGCGTAAAAGTTATCGCCGAGGATCGGGTGGCCGAGCGCCAGCATATGCACGCGCAGCTGGTGGGAACGCCCGGTAATTGGCTTCAGCTGTACGCGCGCGCTGTTATCACTGGCGTAGTCCAGCACCTGATACTCCGTCTGCGCCGACTTACCCGTATCAAAACAGACCTTCTGCTTTGGCCGGTTCGGCCAGTCACAGATCAGCGGTAAATCGACCAGCCCTTTCTCCGGCTGCGGATGGCCCCAGACGCGCGCCACGTAAGTTTTCTGCGGCTCGCGCTCG
Source organism: Erwinia aphidicola (assembly GCF_024169515.1). Classification (NCBI taxonomy): domain Bacteria; kingdom Pseudomonadati; phylum Pseudomonadota; class Gammaproteobacteria; order Enterobacterales; family Erwiniaceae; genus Erwinia; species Erwinia aphidicola. The sequence continues at coordinate 2,576,340 of NZ_JAMKCQ010000001.1, forward strand.
CGGAACTGCCGTTTCAGCTCGCGCTCGGCGGCTTTGGTTAGCGCCACCACCATCACGCCGCTGGTGGCCATATCCAGCCGGTGCACCGACTCCGCCGCCGGGTAATCACGCTGGACGCGGGTCATGATGCTGTCCTTGTGATCGTCCAGGCGGCCGGGAACCGACAGCAGCCCGCTGGGTTTATTGACCACCATGATGTGCTCATCCTGATACAGGATATGCAGCCACGGCTCCAGCGGCGGATTGTAGGGTGCCATCATCATTTACTGGTGCGTCACAACAATCAGACGCAGCGCATCAAGACGCCAGCCTGCTTCATCAAGATTGGCCAGCACCTGCTCGCGGTTGCTTTCCAGCGCGTCAATCTCATCCTGACGGATGTTAGGATTGACCGCGCTCAGCGCCTGCAGGCGTGACAGCTCGGCGCTCAGCTTTTCATTAGCTTCCACGCGTGCTGCATCAATCACTTTACGCGCTTCCAGCGCGGCCGGCTCTTCTGACAGCTTAATGATCTCATGTACGTCCTGTTGCACCGCATTGACCAGCTTGCTGCCGGTGTGGCGGTTAACCGCATTCAGCTGGCGGTTGAAGCTTTCAAACTCCACTTTGGCCGCCAGGTTGGTGCCTTTGCGGTCTACCAGCATGCGGATAGGCGTTGGCGGCAGGAAGCGGGTCAGCTGCAGGTGCTTCGGCGCCTGAGCTTCCACCACGTAGATCAGCTCCAGCAGCAGCGTGCCGACCGGCAGGGCTTTGTTCTTCAGCAGCGACAGCGCGCAGCTACCGGTGTCGCCGGAGAGGATCAGATCCAGCCCGTTACGGATGATCGGGTGCTCCCAGCTGACGTACTGCGCATCTTCACGCGACAGCGCCTGGTTGCGGTCAAAGGTGATGGTGCAGCCATCTTCCGGCAGACCCGGGAAGTCCGGCACCAGCATATGGTCGCCCGGCGTCAGGATGATCAGGTTATCGCTGCGATCTTCCTGATTAATACCGACGATATCGAACAGGTTGAGGGCAAAGTTGACCAGCTCAATATCGTTATCCTGCTCGGAGATCAGGTTAGCCAGCGCCTGGGCTTTTTCGCCGCCGTTGGAGTTCAGCTCCAGCAGACGGTCACGGCCCTGTTCCAGCTGGGCTTTCAGGCCGTCGTGCTGCTTGCGGCACTGGCGGATAAACTCATCCAGCCCTTCCGGGTTCTCCGGCGCGGCGAGATACTCAATCAGCTGGCTGTAGGCGCTGTCATACACGGTACGGCCGGTCGGGCAGGTGTGCTCGAATGCATCCAGCCCTTCGTGATACCACTGCACCAGCACCGACTGTGCGGTTCTTTCCAGATAAGGCACGTGGATCTGAATATCGTGCGCCTGACCGATACGGTCGAGACGGCCAATACGCTGCTCCAGCAGGTCCGGGTTAAACGGCAGGTCGAACATCACCATCTGGCTGGCGAACTGGAAGTTTCGCCCTTCAGAGCCGATTTCAGAACAGAGCAGCACCTGCGCGCCATCCTCTTCCGAGGCGAACCAGGCCGCCGCGCGATCGCGTTCAATAATTGACAGCCCTTCATGGAATACGGCGGCACGAATACCTTCGCGCTCGCGCAGGACCTGCTCCAGCTGCAGTGCTGTGGCGGCTTTAGCGCAGATCACCAGCACTTTTTTATCGCGGTTGCTGGTGAGGAAGCCCATCAGCCACTCAACGCGCGGGTCGAAGTTCCACCAGGTGCCGCTGTCGCCTTCAAATTCCTGATAAATCTGCTCCGGGTAGAGCATGTCGCGGGCGCGTTCGTCGGCTGACTTACGCGCGCCCATAATGCCGGAGACTTTGATTGCCGTCTGATACTGCGTCGGCAGCGGCAGACGGATCTGATGCAGTTCGCGTTTCGGGAAGCCTTTGACGCCGTTACGCGTGTTGCGGAACAGCACGCGGCTGGTGCCGTGACGGTCCATCAGCATGCTAATCAGCTCCTGGCGCGCTTCCAGCTTGCCTTCGCGATCGCTGTTGGCGGTTTGCAGCAGCGGTTCGATATCCTGCTCGCCCATCAGGTCATTCAGCAGGTTCAGCTCATCGTTGCCGATGGTTTTATCGGCCAGCAGCAGAGAGACCGCGTCGGCAATCGGGCGGAAGTGCTTCTGCTCTTCCACAAATTGCGCAAAGTCGTGGAAGCGATTCGGGTCCAGCAGGCGCAGGCGGGCGAAGTGGCTCTCCATTCCCAGCTGTTCCGGGGTGGCGGTCAGCAGCAGGATGCCGGGGATCTGCTCGGCGAGCTGTTCGATCACCTGATATTCGCGGCTTGGTGCCTCTTCGGACCACACCAGGTGATGAGCTTCATCCACCACCATCAGGTCCCATTCGGCATCGGCCAGTTTTTCCAGGCGCTGTTTGTTGCGGCGCACAAAGTCGAGCGAACAGATAATCATCTGCTCGGTTTCAAATGGGTTATCGCTGTCGAGCTGCGCCTGAGCGTAGCGGTCATCGTCGAACAGCGCAAAGCGCAGGTTAAAGCGGCGCAGCATTTCCACCAGCCACTGATGCTGCAGCGTTTCCGGTACCACGATCAGAATACGCTCGGCACGACCGGCCAGCAGCTGCTGGTGGATGATCATCCCGGCTTCGATGGTTTTACCCAGGCCTACTTCATCGGCCAGCAGCACGCGCGGCGCGTGGCGGCGGCCAACATCGTGCGCGATATGCAACTGGTGCGGGATCAGGCTGGTGCGCATGCCGCGCAGGCCGCTGGTGGCAAGGCGATATTGCTCACTCTGATATTTACGCGCGCGAAAGCGCAGCGCGAAGCGGTCCATGCGGTCCAGCTGGCCGGCAAACAGGCGGTCCTGAGGTTTACCGAACACCAGCTTGCTGTCGAGCATTACCTCGCGCAGCACCACATCGCTTTCCTCAGTATCAAGGCGGGTGCCGACGTAGCTGACGACGCCGTTGACCGTGTTGACTTCGGTAACTTCCATCTCCCAGCCTTCGTGACTGGTAATGGTGTCGCCCGGGTTGAACACCACGCGGGTGATCGGAGAATCATTTCTGGCGTAGAGACGGTTTTCGCCCGTAGCAGGAAAGAGCAGGGTGACCATGCGTGTATCGACGGCAACCACAGTTCCCAATCCCAGTTCGCTTTCCGTATCGCTTATCCAGCGTTGACCAAGTGTAAAAGGCATAAATATTCGGCTCGATTCTCGTCTGGTGTGTTTCAGGTGTTAGCATTCCGCCCGGCGATAATAAGGCCCGGCAGTGAATTCAATCTGAGTGAAAACAGGAAGGGCGCTATGGTACTGGAAGGCTGCCCGTTCGTCACCTGTCAAAAAAGCCCCATTTGTCCGGTCACCAGTGTAGCAAAGTCATCATGCATGAAGGGCAGAATGCCATCGGCCACCGGCTGCAGCTGGCGCTCAAGGTAGTGATCGTAGTCCAGCGGCGTAATGCGCGCTTCCAGCGGTTCCGGTCCGCTGGTGGCAATCACATAGCGGATCTTGCCGCCGTTCTGATACAGCAGCGGGCGGCCAAGCTTTTGATTCTGCTCATCGGCGATGCGCGCAGCGCGCACGTGCGGCGGCACGTTGCGCTGATATTCCCCCAGCGGGCGGCGCAGGCGCTTGCTATAGGTGAGCTGATCGTCCAGCTCGCCATCCAGCAGCTGGCGCACGGTTTCGCGAATGTAGTCCTGATAGGGCTGGCCGGTGAAAATTTTCAGGTACAGCTCCTGCTGGAACTTCTGCGCCAGCGGCGTCCAGTCGGTACGTACCGTTTCCAGCCCTTTAAATACCATGCGCTGATTTTCACCCTTGCGGATCAGGCCCGCATAACGTTTTTTACTGCCCTGTTCGGCGCCGCGAATGGTCGGCATTAAAAAGCGGCTGAAGTGGGTTTCATACTCCAGCTCCAGCGCACTCTCGACGCCGTACTCCGCCTGCAGATGCTGTTGCCACCAGCGGTTCACTTTCTCCACCAGCTGATGACCGATTTCAGCGGCGCGGGTTTCGTCGTGCGCCGATTTTAGCCAGACGAAGGTGGAGTCGGTATCACCATAAATCACGTCATAGCCTTCGGCCTCAATCAGCTCGCGCGTCTGGCGCATGATGTCATGGCCGCGCATGGTAATTGACGAGGCCAGCCGCGGGTCGAAGAAGCGGCAGGCGCTGGTGCCGAGCACGCCATAAAAGGCGTTCATGATAATTTTCAGCGCCTGCGACAGCGGCTTGTTACCCTGTTTTTTCGCCGCTTCGCGCCCCTGCCAGATCTGGTTAACGATCTCCGGCAGGCAGTGGGTGGTGCGCGAAAAGCGGGCGCCCAGGTAGCCGCCAACGGAATCGGCCTCGTCAGGGTGCGCCATTCCTTCCACCAGCCCGACCGGGTCAATCAGGAAGGTGCGGATAATCGACGGATACAGGCTTTTATAATCCAGCACCAGCACCGAATCATACAGGCCGGGGCGTGAGTCCATCACGTAGCCGCCGGGGCTGGCCTGCGGGGCGACTTCACCCATATTTGGCGCGACAAATCCGGCGCGATGCATGCGCGGCAGGTAAAGATGGCTGAACGCCGCCACCGATCCGCCGTGACGATCGACCGCCAGGCCATTGACGGAGGCGCGCTCCAGCAGGAATGGCATCAGCTCGGTGTGCTGGAAGATGCGCGTTACCAGCTCGCAGTCTTTCAGGTTATAAAGCGCCAGCGCGGGCTTGTCCTCGGCGAAGCGCTGGTTGATCTCCTCCATGCGCTGCCACGGATTATTGATCGCTTTCCCTTCGCCGAGCAGCTCGCGCGATACCGCTTCCAGACTGAAAGAGTCAAAGTTCCAGAAGGCGGACTTCAGCGCTTCAATACCGTCTATTATCAGCCGCCCGCTGGCCTGGGCGAAGAAGACGCCGGGCTTAAACCCGTGCTCGCGCCACTCAAGCGCGCCGTTGTGTCCGCGCCCAAGCTGAAGAGGAATGCCGTAGCGGTCGGCGTGCTTTTGCAGCACGCGCAGGTCGAACTGCACCACGTTCCAGCCAATCAGCACGTCGGGGTCATGGCGGGCAAACCAGGCATTGAGTTTTTCCAGCAGCTGCGGGCGGGTATCAACGTACTCAAGGTTGAAGTTCAGCTGGCTGGCATCGCCGTTTTCCGGGCCGAGCATATAGACATCACGCTGGCCGCAGCCCTCCAGCCCGATGCAATAAAGCTCGCCGTGGCGGGTGGTCTCGATATCCAGCGACACCCACTTTAGCGGTGGGCGATAGTCGGGGTGGGGTTTCAGCCGGGTATTGACCAGGCGATCGCCGGAAGGCTGACCGCTGAACCACACCGGGGCGGTGATAAAGCGCTCCATCAGATAGCGCTCGGGCGGGCGCACGTCGGCCTCATACACGGCGATGCCGTTTTCGCGCAGCAGCTTTTCCAGCTTCTGCAGCTGACGGTTTTGCTTGCAGTAGAGGCCGACCACCGGGCGCTGGCGGAAATCCTTCAGCTCAAGCGCGGCAAAGCGCCAGTGCCGCTCACCAGCCAGTAAGGCCGCGGCATCCGCCTGCTGCTCTGCGGGGATAAACGCCACGGACTCCTGCGGCGGTAACACCACCTGCTGTGGCCCGCTGTCGGTTGCCAGCCACAGCACCACCTCACTGCCGGCGGGCGTATCGCGCCAGTGGCGGCTTAACAGGAATCCTGCACGTGCGTCGTTCACCCAAATTCTCCTGCATCATAATTCATCAATGATAGCATGTTTATTTATACAGTGATTGTGTTGTTCACTCGCCGCCATACGTTCCCATACAAATCAGGCCTTGACGCTTTCCAGCTGCCTCTGGAGAATCCAGGGTTCTTCTTACCGTTTTGGAATGATATGGAAGCCTGGCTGCAACATTTAATTACCCAATCACTGGCCTGGTCGCTACTGGCGATCGGCCTGGTGACTTTCTTTGAATCGTTGGCGCTGGTCGGGCTGCTGCTGCCGGGAACGGTGTTAATGGCTTCCTTTGGCGCGCTGATCGGCAGCGGGCAGATTGGGCTCTATCCTGCGTGGGCGGTGGGGACGATAGGTTGCCTGCTCGGTGACTGGATCTCCTATTTTATCGGCTGGCAGTTTAAAGGGCCGCTGCACCGCTGGTCGTTTATCAAAAAACACCAGAAGCTGATGGATAAAACCGAACATGCGCTGCACGCGCACAGCATGTTTACCATTATCGTCGGGCGCTTTGTCGGGCCTACGCGGCCGCTGATCCCGCTGGTGGCAGGGATGCTGGAGCTGCCGGTGCGCAAATTTATTCCGCCGAACCTGATTGGCTGCATTCTGTGGCCGCCGCTCTATCTGCTGCCGGGGATCCTGGCGGGCGTGGCGATTGACGTGCCGAAAGACGCCAGCAGCGGGATGTTTAAGTGGCTGCTGCTCGGCGTGGCGCTGCTGGTGTGGTTCGGCTGCTGGCTGTGCTGGCGCTGGCTGCGGGCGAAAAAGCAGAACGACTGGGCCACGCCGTTTCTGCCGGTTGCGCGCCTGCGCTGGTTAGCGCCGCTGGTGGCGGTGCTGGCGATAGCCAGCTTTACCGCGATTCAGTTCCACCCGATGATGCCGATTTTCCGCCATCTGTTATGGGAGGTGTTTTTCTAAAGTCACCCCGAGTACCGCCGCCTCCGGCACGGCACCGCGCTGCAACAGCGCGGTGCTGCCATCCCAGTAAACCCTTCCGTCAACGATCAGCAGGCTGCGCGGTGCGATGGTCGCGGCATCTTCAATGCTGTGCGACACCATCAGCAGCGTGATATTGCGCTCGGCACAGACCTCATCCACCAGCGCCAGCATCTCTTTACGCAGGGCCGGATCGAGGGCGGAGAACGGCTCGTCGAGCAGCAGGATCGGCTGTTGTCTCACCAGGCAGCGGGCGAGGGCCGCACGCTGGCGCTGGCCGCCGGAGAGCTGATGCGGCAGGCGCTGTAGCTCATCCGTCAGCCCGACGCGCTGGGCGATGTTCTGTAACTCATGCTTGTGCTGGTGGCTGAGCTTCAGCCCGGGGTGCAGGCCAAGGCCAATATTCTGCGCCACCGTCAGGTGCGGAAACAGGTTGTTCTCCTGAAACAGCATCGACACCGGGCGCTGCGCCGGAGGCGTCGCACGATGATCGCAGCCGTTTAGCCGCAGATCGCCGCCGCTGATCGGCAGAAAGCCGGCCAGCAGGCTCAGCAGGGTGCTTTTGCCCGCGCCGCTCGGGCCGAGGATCGCCAGCCGCTCGCCCGCCTGCGCGCTGAAGGTGAAGCGCATCGGCAGGTGGTTGTACAGATAGGTGAGATTAGTCAGGCTTAACATGGCGCCCCGGCAGTTTTTCAATCACGGTGAACAGCAGGAAGCAGAGCAGCAGCAGCAGCAGGGCCGTTACTGCGCCGTCGCTGCTGCGGTACGAACCTATCTGCTGATAGAGGTAGAACGGCAGCGTGCGGAAGTGCTCGTTGCCAAACAGCGCCACCGCGCCGAAATCCCCAATCGACAGTACGCAGGCAAAGGCCAGCGCCTGCGCCAGCGGGCGTTTCAGGGCGCGTAGCTCAATCAGCCGCAGGCGGTTCCAGCCGCGAATATCCAGCGATAAGCAGAGGCGGTTGTAGCGCTCGGCGATGTCGCGCAGCGGGTTTTCCAGCACCTTCATGGCATAGGGCACCGCCATCAGCGCATTGGTGAAAATAACGATGCCGTCCGCGGAGTCCGGTAGCCCGACGCTCTGGTTGAGCAGCAGGAAAAAGCCGGTCGCCAGGACAATACCGGGCATGGCGAGGATCAGCATGCCGCTTAGCTCCAGCGCCTGGCTCCACAGCCAATGCTGACGCAGGCGCAGTTCGCGGCTGCTCCACAGCAGCATCACCGTCAGCAGCACGCTCAACAGCCCGGCCCCGAGGGCGATGCGCAGCGAGGTAAACGTCGCCTGCCACAGCGCGGTCTGCTGCAATACGCCGCTAAAGCCCTGATTGAGCCCGTCAGCGACCACCGCCAGCAGCGGTGGCAGGATCAGCAGCAGCGCCAGCGCGATCAGCACGCCGTCAAGCAGGCGTGCGCGCCAGCTGTCCTGCGGATTACGCCAGCCGCCCAGGCTGTCGCTGCCCGCCGGAATCGCCTTGCTCAGACGCTGGCTCAGCACGACCAGCCCCAGGCAGCAGACCATCTGCAATAGCGCCAGCAGAGCGGCGCGGCCCGGGTCGTAGTCAAAGCTCAGCGCCTGAAAAATCGCCAGCTCGATGGTGGTGGCCTGCGGTCCGCCGCCAAGCGACAGCACCGTCGCGAAGCTGGCGAAACAGAGCATAAAGATCAGCGCGCCTGCCGGCAGGATCTGCCGCCGCAGCCACGGCCATTCGACAAGGCAAAAATGCGCCCAGCCGCCCAGGCCCAGCTGGGCAGCAAGCTGGCGCTGTTCGCCGGGGATCTGCTGCAAGGCCTGCAACAGCAGGCGCGTGGCCAGCGGCAGATTAAAGAAGACGTGCGCCAGCAGGATGCCCTGCAGGCCGTAAGGCGTGAACGAATAGTGGATGCCGAGCAGGGCGCAGAGCTGCGCCAGCCAGCCGCTGCGGCCATAGACGCTGAGAATGCCAAACACGGCGACCAGCACCGGCAGCACCATCGTCATGGCGCACAGCCGCAGCAGGGTGGCGCGCCCGGGAAAGCGGCGGCGATACAGCGCCCGCGCCAGCAGAATCGCCGGTAACACCGACAGCAGCGCCGACAGCAGCGCCTGGCCGAAGGAGAAGCGCAGCACGTGCCACAGATAGCTGTCATGCCAGAGTGCGCGCCAGTCGGTTGCGGGTGCATTCTGCCACAGGGCAAAAAACGCCAGCAGCGCCACGCCGATCAGCAGCAGTGCGGCAATCGCGCCGGGCAGCAGCCAGCCGGGGATTACTGGCTGACGGCGCGTTGCCATGCACTAATCCAGCTGCTGCGCTGGCTCGCTACGTCCCCGGCGCTGTACTGCAAAGAGGTGGCGGGCACGGTCAGGGTGTCGAAACCGGCAGGCAGGGTGGTTTTGATCGCCGGGTACATCCAGTTGCCGGTGGCGATAGTGTCCTGGAAGGCAGGCGTCAGAATGAACTGCATAAACTGCTGTGCCAGTTCAGGCTGCTTGCTGGCCTTCAGCTGCCCGGCCACCTCTACCTGTAGATAGTGGCCTTCGCTGAAGTTAGCGGCGGCGTACTGGTCTTTCTTCTCGGCAATCAGGTGATAAGCCGGGGAGGTGGTGTAACTCAGCACCATATCGCTCTCCCCTTTCAGAAACAGGCCATAGGCTTCGCTCCAGCCTTTGGTGACGGTGACGGTTTTCTTCGCCAGCTTCTGCCACGCCTGCGGGCTGTCAGCGCCGAACACTTTCTGCATCCACAGCAGCAGGCCGAGTCCCGGCGTGCTGGTGCGCGGATCCTGGTAAATGATCTTCAGCGGTCGGTCGCTCTCCACCAGCTCTTTCAGGCTTTTTGGCGGATTTTGCAGTTTGGTTTTATCATAAACGAAGGCGAACCAGCCGTAATCGAACGGCACGAAGGTGCTGTTGTGCCAGCCGCCCGGCACCGTGCTGCCGTGGGTGTCGACAGTGGCCGGGGCAAACAGCCCGGTCTTTTCGGCGGCATCCAGCAGGTTGTTATCCAGCCCCAGCACCACGTCGGCCTTGCTGTTTTTGCCTTCCATGCGCAGCCGGTTGAGCAGCGATACGCCATCCTCCAGCGCCACGTATTTCAGCTCGCAGTTGCACTGCGCTTCGAACGCTTTTTTTATCGCCGGGCCGGGGCCCCAGTCGGCGGAGAAAGAGTCATAGGTGTAAACCGTCAGGGTCTCTTTCGCCGCGAAGGCAGGCAGGGAAAACAGCACCAGCAGAGGCAGTATTCTTTTCAACACGTGGCGTTCCTTGAGTGGGGTGGGCCGCTAATCGCGGCTTAGAACCTATCCCATTAGGCTATTTTACTTGCCATTTTGAACCTGGGCAGTGCTCAAAATCCTCACGTACTGCGTGTACGCTCCGGTTTTTCCGCGCTGTCCGTGTCCAAACTGCCTGCGACAATAACGCCTACTGGAAAGGTTCATATTCTAAATGCTTCATCTTAGTTACGAAAGCGTCATGATTCCGGCGGCGCGAACCAGGCAGACTTGAAGTCAAACCAGCCGAGGGTGTTCATGCGTACGCCGCGCATACTGCGCTGCCCGTGCAGCAGCAGCCAGTGGTGGAACAGCGGATGCAGGAAGTTGCTCTCAATCAGCTGCTTGCTCCAGTCGGCGAGCGGCAGCTTCTGCTGGCGCCACTGCTCCGCATCGCTTTCCCAGTCGATCGGCACGCAGTGGTGCATCAGCGGGATCTCATACAGCAGGGCAAACAGCGAGAACTCCAGCGGCAGGGTAAAGTTGGCGCTGCCGAGCCAGATATCGCTTTCGGCTTCGCCGCGATACCAGCTCTCATAGTCGATCTCCTGAGTGATGAGCTCGACGCCGTGCGCGGCCAGGATTGGCCCGAGCGCGTTGGCGATGCCCTGGTGCTCAATGTGGTCGCTATACCAGGTGATGGTCAGCGAAGTCAGCCCCGGCGGCTTCCCGGCAATCGCCATATCGCGCCGGTGGTGCCAGCGCGGCAGCAGGCCGTAGGCCGGGAACCAGTAGCGCTGATAGGCGATGCCGCTGTGGTTAAGCAGCGCGATCGGGTTGAAGATGGTGCTGATCCAGCGGCGCAGCTGCTCGTTGCGGCCGTGTGCGGAGCGCTGGTCAAACATCAGGAAGTAGCAGCCCTCCTCAAGGCGGCTCTCCTCTGATTTCTCATCGGTATTTTCGCTTTGCAGCTTCACGCCGGAGTAGACCAGCTCGTCGCTGATCTCAGGCAGCACCCAGATGTTGACCTCGTCAATCAGCGCCCGGTAGCCAAAGTAGTCGTCAAACGCCGAGATGCGCAGCTGGCTGTGCTGGTTGCGCTCGACCGCGTAGGCTCCGGTGCCCACCGGCTGGCGGGCAAAGTTGCGCATGTGCGGCCACTCCTTTGGCAGGATCATCGCGCTGACGCTGCCCAGCAGCCAGGGTAGCCAGGCATCAGGGTGGCTGAGATGGATATCCAGCGTCCAGGGCGTATGGCTTTCAATCTGCGCGAAGTGGCTGAACAGCTGCTGCTGTTTCAGGCGCTCCAGGGTGGCGATGACATCGTCCATCTCCAGCTCGCGGCCGTGGTGGAAATGAATCGCCGGGCGCAGAAAGAAGCGCCAGTGCAGCGGGGCGATCTGCTGCCAGTGGTGGGCAATGTCCGGCTCGATTTCCCCGTTTTCCTCATTTATCCGCGCCAGCCCGTTAAAGATCTGGCGGGCGAGGTGGGTTTCGGAGCGGCGCAGCGGCGTGCCGGGCAGCAGATTGAGCAGCGGGCGGTAGTAGAGCACGCGCAGGATATGTTTCCCCTGGCGGAAGCTGCGCCCGAGGTGCGACAGCAGCATCTGGCGCACGCGGTTTTTGTCGCCGACCAGCTGCACCAGCTGATCGATGCGGTCCTGCTCCAGCAGGTCCTCCGCCCGCTGCTGCTGCAGGGCCAGCCCGGTGTAGCGGAAGGTCAGGCGTGAGCGCTTACCGCGCCCGGCTTCCGCCTGCCACTCCAGCCAGCCCTGATCCTGCATGGCGTTCAGCAGGTTGCGCATATGGCGGCGTGAACAGCTGAGCTGGACCGCCAGATCGCTCAGCGTGGTTTCCTGTGACTGACCCTCGCAGCACTGCCAGAGCCGGATAAACTGCTGCTGCAAACGCGGTGAAGACATAAAAGGGGAACCCTGTGTTAAAAGCCGTCTGTTTTTGCTGCCCTATATTACGGTGATAATGCTGGCAGATGAAAGAGTGGGAGGCATTCTTCGGAATGGCACTTGATCATCCAGACCCCGCTGGGGTCATTCTGAGTATGGTGCTTTTCACCGGCCAGCTGGCGTCTACGCCGCTGGCTTTTTTCATGCTTTCTCTTCTAAGCTATTGGTTTAGCACTCTCTCCATTTTTGCAGGTCGAGGCACCCGTAATGAAATCGCTCCTTCGCAATCGCCGTATTCATCCGGTGTACCTGGCTTTTATGGCTGTCTCATTTATGGTCGGCGTCGCCGGGGCGCTCCAGGCACCGACGCTGAGCCTGTTCCTCAGCCGTGAAGTCGCAGTGCGGCCGTTCTGGGTCGGGCTGTTTTATACGGTGAATGCGGTGGCGGGGATTGTGGTCAGCCTGCTGCTGGCGAAGCGCTCCGACAATCGCGGCGACCGGCGCATGCTGATCCTGTTCTGCTGCGTGATGGCGGTGGCGAACGCGCTGCTGTTTGCCTTCAACCGCCACTATCTGACGCTGATCACCGCCGGGGTGCTGCTGTCGGCGATTGCCAGCGTGGCGATGCCGCAGATATTTGCCCTGGCGCGGGAATATGCCGACAGCTCGGCGCGTGAGGCGGTGATGTTCAGCTCGGTGATGCGTGCCCAGCTGTCGCTGGCGTGGGTGATTGGCCCGCCGCTGTCGTTTGCTATTGCCCTGAATTACGGTTTTACCACCATGTTTATCGTTGCCGCAGCGCTGTTCGTGGCCTGCGTGGCGCTGGTGTGGTTTACCCTGCCGTCGGTGCCGCGTACGCAGAGCAGTGGGGCAGTTCCTGTCACCGAGATTAGCGCCTGGAAAAGTGCGGACGTGCGCATGCTGTTTATCGCCTCGGTGATCATGTGGACCTGCAATACCATGTATATCATTGATATGCCGCTGTATATCAGCGGCGTGCTGGGGCTGCCGGATAAACTGGCCGGGCTGCTGATGGGCACCGCGGCCGGGCTGGAGATCCCGGTAATGCTGCTGGCCGGGCACTATGTGAAACGCTTTGGTAAACGCACCATGATGCTATTGGCGATCGGCTGCGGCGTGCTGTTTTATCTCGGGCTGGTGCTGTTTCACAGCCGTACGGCGCTGATGATACTGCAGCTGTTTAACGCGGTGTTTATCGGCATTATTGCCGGGATTGGCATGATCTGGTTCCAGGATTTGATGCCTGGCCGCCCCGGCGCGGCCACCACGCTGTTTACCAACAGTATTTCGACCGGGGTCATTCTGGCGGGGGTGCTGCAGGGAGCGCTGGCGGAGACCTTCGGGCATGACGCGGTTTACTGGCTGGCGTTCCTGCTGGCGATAGTGTCGTTTGCGCTGTCGTGGCGGGTGCGGGAGAAAAGAGCGGAGTGATTGATAGGGGGCGACCGGGAAAAAAGGTCGACCCCTACCGTATTTGTAGCGGCTGACCCTCTTTTTCGGTCAGCCCGCCGCCGCATCAACGCAAAAACGCGGGTTGTTTCTGTTCCCAGGCGCTGATATCGGCATCGTGCTGCAACGTCAGGCCAATGGAGTCCAGACCGTTGATCAGGCAGTGGCGGCGGAAGCTGTCGATCTCAAACGGCCAGGCTTTATCCCCGACCAGCACCTGCTGATTGACCAGATCAACGGTAAAACGCATGCCCGGCTCAGCGGCGACCATCCGGAACATCTCATCCACTTCTGCTTCACTCAGCGTCACCAGCAGCAGCTGATTATTGAACGAGTTATTAGCAAAGATATCGGCAAAGCCGGAGCCAATAATCGCCTGGATGCCATAATCGGTCAGCGCCCACGGTGCATGTTCACGCGAGGAGCCGCAGCCGAAGTTTTCACGGGTCAGCATAATGCTGGCACCGCTGAACGCCGGCTGGTTAAGGATAAAGTCCGGGTTAGGGATTTGCCCCTCAGCGTCGCTGTAGCGCCAGTCATAAAACAGGTTGCGGCCAAAACCGGTGCGCGTCACCATCTGCAAAAACTGCTTGGGGATAATCGCATCGGTGTCGACGTTGGCTGCATCCAGCGGCACCACGATACCGCTGTGTTGGGTAAATTTTTTCGCCATAATAATTCCTTACGCCAGCTCACGAATGTCGGCAAAATGGCCGGCTACGGCTGCTGCGGCTGCCATCGCCGGGCTGACCAGATGAGTGCGTCCGCCGCGCCCCTGGCGACCTTCAAAGTTACGGTTGCTGGTGGAAGCGCAGCGTTCACCCGGGCTGAGGCGGTCGTTGTTCATGGCCAGGCACATTGAGCAGCCTGGCAGGCGCCATTCAAAACCCGCATCAGTAAAGATCTTATCCAGACCTTCCGCTTCCGCCTGAGCTTTCACCGGGCCGGAACCGGGCACCACATACCCCTGCACGCCAACAGCGATCTTATGGCCTTTTACCACCGCCGCCGCCGCGCGCAGATCTTCAATGCGTGAATTGGTACAGGAGCCGATAAACACTTTGTCGATGCGCACATCGGTCAGGCGAATACCGGGTTTGAGATCCATATAGGCCAGCGCTTTTTCCGCAGAGGCGCGTTCCACCGGGTCGCTGAACGACGCCGGGTCCGGGATAAGATCGCTGACGGCGATCACCTGGCCGGGATTGGTGCCCCAGGTCACCTGCGGCGCAATATCGGCGGCATCCAGCGTCACTACTTTGTCGAACTGCACGCCATCATCGGATTTTAGCGTGCGCCAGTAATCTACCGCCTGCTGCCACTCAGCCTCTTTCGGGGCAAAGCGACGGCCCTTAACGTAGTCAAAGGTGGTGTCATCAGGCGCAATCAGCCCGGCCTTCGCGCCCAGCTCAATCGCCATGTTGCACAGGGTCATGCGGCCTTCCATGCTCAGGGCTTCCACCGCTTCGCCGCAGAATTCGACCACGTGACCGTTGCCGCCGCCGCTGCCGGTTTTACCGATAATCGCCAGCGCGATATCTTTCGCGGTAATGCCCGCCGCCGTTTTGCCGCACACTTCCACCTTCATGGTTTTCGCCCGCGACTGTTTCAGCGTCTGCGTGGCCAGCACGTGCTCGACCTCGGAGGTGCCGATACCAAACGCCAGCGCGCCTAACGCGCCGTGGGTGGAGGTATGGGAATCACCACAAACGATAGTCATGCCCGGCAGCGACAGGCCCTGCTCCGGCCCCATCACGTGTACGATGCCCTGAAACTGATGGTTCAGGTCAAACAGCTGCACGCCGAACGCCGCACAGTTTTTCATCAGCATCGACATCTGGATACGCGCCATCTCGCCGCTGGCGTTGATGTCCCGCGACTGGGTGGAGACGTTATGATCCATGGTGGCAAAGGTTTTTGACGGCTGGCGCACCGGGCGGCCGTGCGCGCGCAGGCCGTCAAATGCCTGCGCTGAGGTCACCTCATGGACGAGGTGACGGTCAATATAGATCAGCGGTGTTTCATTAGGTGCTTCGTGCACGACGTGCGCATCAAACAGCTTCTCGTACAGTGTTTTCATCATTATGCTTCGCGAATAAACCGGGCAATCACGCTGCCCATTTCATCGGTGCCGATCGCTTTACCGTTACCGGCCAGGTCGCCGGTGCGATAACCCTCTTCCAGCGCGCGGTTAATGGCGTGCTCAATAGCGTCGGCGGCGTTTGCCGCATTCAGGCTGTAGCGCAGCAGCAGGGCCAGTGACAGGATCTGCGCCACCGGGTTAGCGATATTTTTCCCGGCGATATCCGGCGCGGAACCGCCCGCCGGTTCGAACAGACCAAAGCCTTTCTCATTCAGGCTGGCGGAGGGCAGCATGCCCATCGAGCCGGTGATCATTGCGCATTCGTCCGACAGGATGTCGCCAAACAGATTTGAGCACAGCATCACGTCAAACTGCGACGGCGCCTTGATCAGCTGCATGGTGGCGTTGTCGATATACATATGGCTCAGCTCAACGTCCGGGTAGTCCTGCGCCACTTCGTTAACAATCTGACGCCACAAAATAGAGGACTGCAGCACGTTAGCTTTATCGATCGAGGTTACCTTGTTGCGGCGTTTGCGCGCTGACTCAAAAGCGATACGCGCAATGCGTTCAATTTCGAAACGGTGATAAACCTCGGTGTCGAAAGCGCGCTCATGCATTCCGCTGCCTTCACGCCCCTTCGGCTGGCCAAAATAGATGCCGCCGGTCAGTTCACGCACCACCAGAATGTCGAAACCCTGGTCGGCAATGTCGCGGCGCAGCGGGCAGAAATCTTCCAGCCCCTGATACAGGCTGGCCGGGCGCAGGTTGCTGAACAGCTGGAAGTGCTTACGCAGCGGCAGCAGTGCGCCGCGCTCCGGCTGTTCTGCAGGCGGAAGGTGTTCCCATTTTGGGCCACCGACCGAGCCGAACAGAATCGCATCCGCCTGCTCACAGCCTTTAATCGTTGCCTGCGGTAACGGCTCACCGTGGCGGTCAATAGCGATGCCGCCGACGTCATATTCGCTGGTGGAGATGCGCATGTTGAAGCGCTCGCGTACTGCGTCCAGCACTTTGCTGGCCTGAGCCATCACTTCCGGGCCGATGCCATCACCGGGTAATACTGCAATATGGTAGCTGCTGGACATTTATACGGCTTCCTTCTGATCTTTCATCTGCGACTTACGCTGCAATTCCTGCTCGACCTGGCGTGCGCGCCAGATGTTATTCAGTGCGTTAACCATGGCTTTTGCTGAAGACTCAACGATATCGGTCGCCAGACCGACGCCGTGGAATTTACGCTCGTTGTACTGCACCACGATATCTACCTGGCCCAGCGCATCTTTACCGTGGCCTTTGGCGGTCAGCTGATAGTTGATCAGCTCAGCATCGAAATCGGTGATGCGATTGATCGCCTGATAGACCGCATCAACCGGACCGTTACCGGTAGCGGCTTCGGTTTTCTGCTCATCACCGCAGCCCAGCTGCACGGTGGCGGTAGCAATTACGGTAGAACCGGACTGCACGTTGAAGGTGTCCAGCTTGAAGTATTCCGGCTCTTCAGACTGCTTGTTGATAAACGCCAGCGCTTCCAGGTCGTAATCGAAGACCTGGCCTTTCTTGTCGGCCAGCGCTTTGAAGGCCTCGTACAGCGTATCCATGTTGTACTCGGCTTCGGTGTAGCCCATCTCTTCCATGCGGTGCTTCACGGCAGCGCGGCCGGAGCGCGAAGTCAGGTTCAGCTGTACCTGTTTCAGACCGATAGATTCCGGGGTCAGGATTTCATAGTTTTCGCGGTTCTTCAGCACGCCATCCTGGTGGATACCGGAGGAGTGGGCGAATGCGTTGGAACCGATAATCGCTTTATGTGCCGGGATAGGCATATTGCAGATTTTGCTGACGGTCTGGCAGGTACGGTAAATCTCCTGATGATTAATGCGCGTGTGCACATTCATCAGCTGGCTGCGGGTTTTAATCGCCATGATCACCTCTTCCAGCGCGCAGTTACCGGCACGCTCGCCCAGGCCGTTCATGGCGCCTTCAACCTGGCGCGCACCGGCATTTACCGCGGCCAGCGCGTTGCCGACCGCCATGCCCAGGTCATCATGGGTATGGACGGACAGGATCGCTTTATCGATATTGGGTACGCGTTCGCGCAGGGCGCTAAAGATGTTGGCGTATTCGTAAGGCAGGGTGTAACCGACGGTATCCGGGATGTTGATGGTGGTAGCACCGGCATTAATCGCGGCTTCTACCACGCGGCACAGGTCATCGATTGGCGTTCGGCCGCCGTCTTCGCAGGAGAACTCCACATCGTCGGTGTAGTTACGGGCGCGCTTCACCATCTTCACCGCACGCTCAATCACTTCTGGCAGGGTACTGCGCAGTTTGGTGGCGATGTGCATCGGCGAGGTCGCCAGGAAAGTGTGGATGCGGTAGGCCTCCGCCACGCGCAGCGCTTCGTAGGCTGCGTCGATATCTTTTTCCACACAGCGTGCCAGACCGCAAACCCGGCTGTTCTTAATCTGGCGGGCGATGGTCTGCACCGATTCAAAATCACCCGGGGAGGAGACCGGGAAGCCGACCTCCATGACGTCGACGCCCATACGTTCCAGTGCCAGGGCAATTTGCAGCTTTTCTTTCACACTCAGGCTGGCCTGTAATGCCTGCTCGCCATCGCGCAGAGTGGTATCGAAAATAATGACTTGTTGGCTCATTGGGTTGTTCCTTGTCGTGTTTACGTCGCCGGTTGCCGCGAGCATAAAAAAACCCGCGCATTGGCGCGGGTTTCTTAGTTTTGCAAGCCTGAATCAGTGATTGATTCCGCCCACAAGTCTACCGCGCAATGAGGATGCGTTTAGTAGTAGACCGAGTAGGCGGGTGGAACGAATCATTGAATCAGACCCCATAAATTGTAAAGTGGCTTTATTGATACCCGATCAAACCCAGGGCTGTCAACCATCAATAACAATCCGCTGCGCATGGTCATTATTCAGCCGACCGGGCATTCGATGCCACAGAGTTTTAATAACAAAACGATCACAATGCAAATAACCGGGCAGCAGTATATTCCGCTTTTGGAATGCCTTATTTTCAGTGTAATTGTCGCTGGCAAGGGTAGGGCGGCAGAGCCTTAATTAACGCTTTGCGCACTCGTGGTGTGGTTTGCCGTTTGCCTGCCAACTTTTCTACGGTTATGGTATTTGCGATAAACGCCCACAAGAATTCATAACTCAATAACGTTTATCCAACGAGTGGGGCTGCGCCCTGTACCTGGATGTTGGAAATGATTTCCAATTTCTGAGCATAAAAAACAGGTTTTGACCTTATCTGTCCGCAGATAAATCAGCACCTTAAAGCCTGGAGGCAAAAATGGAGATGTTGTCAGGAGCCGAGATGGTGGTCCGATCGTTAATCGATCAGGGCGTAAAACATGTATTCGGCTATCCCGGTGGAGCGGTCCTCGATATCTATGACGCTCTGCAAACCGTCGGCGGCGTAGATCACATCCTGGTCCGTCACGAACAGGGCGCTGTGCATATGGCGGATGGTTACGCCCGTGCCACCGGTGATGTCGGCGTGGTGCTGGTCACCTCCGGTCCCGGTGCCACCAATGCCATTACTGGTATTGCCACGGCCTATATGGACTCGATCCCGATGGTGGTGCTCTCCGGTCAGGTGATGTCCTCGCTTATCGGTTATGACGCCTTCCAGGAGTGCGACATGGTCGGGATCTCCCGTCCTGTGGTGAAACACAGCTTTATGGTGAAGCGGGTTGAAGATATCCCGACCATCATGAAGAAAGCTTTCTGGCTGGCTGCCAGCGGTCGTCCTGGCCCGGTGGTGGTTGACCTGCCAAAAGATATGATGAACCCGGCGAACAAACTGCCTTACGTCTGGCCGGATGAAGTGAGCATGCGCTCTTACAATCCGACGACGCAGGGTCACAAAGGTCAGATTAAGCGCGCATTGCAGACGCTGCTGGCGGCGAAAAAGCCGGTGATCTATGCCGGTGGTGGTGTGATTAATGCAGCCTGCCACGAAGAGCTGCTGACGCTTGCCGAGAAACTGAATGTTCCGGTGACCACCTCGCTGATGGGGCTGGGCGCC
Source organism: Erwinia aphidicola (assembly GCF_024169515.1). Lineage (NCBI taxonomy): Bacteria > Pseudomonadati > Pseudomonadota > Gammaproteobacteria > Enterobacterales > Erwiniaceae > Erwinia > Erwinia aphidicola. The sequence continues at coordinate 2,595,649 of NZ_JAMKCQ010000001.1, forward strand.
TTCCCGGGCACGCACCGTCAGTGCGTGGGGATGCTCGGCATGCACGGCACCTATGAAGCCAATATGACGATGCATCACTCCGATGTGATCTTCGCCGTTGGCGTGCGCTTCGATGACCGTACCACCAACAATCTGGCAAAATACTGCCCGAATGCCACCGTGCTGCACATCGATATCGACCCAACATCGATCTCGAAAACCGTGGCCGCCGATGTGCCGATCGTGGGTGATGCGAAGCAGGTGCTGCAACAGATGCTGGAGCTGCTGGGCCAGAGCGACGTGCAGCAGAATTATGACAGCGTGCGCGACTGGTGGCAGAGCATTGAGCAGTGGCGTTCCCGTCAGTGCCTGGAGTTCGACCGCACCAGCGATAAGATTAAGCCGCAGGCGGTAATCGAAACCATCTGCCGTCTGACCAAAGGTGAAGCCTATGTCACCTCTGACGTGGGTCAGCACCAAATGTTTGCCGCGCTTTACTATCAGTTCGACAAGCCGCGCCGTTGGATCAACTCCGGCGGTCTCGGCACCATGGGCTTCGGCCTGCCGGCTGCGCTGGGCGTGAAGCTGGCGCTGCCGCAAGAAACCGTGGTCTGTGTGACCGGTGACGGCAGTATTCAGATGAATATTCAGGAGCTGTCTACCGCGCTGCAGTACGGCATTCCGGTGCTGGTGCTGAACCTCAACAACCGTTTCCTCGGCATGGTGAAGCAGTGGCAGGATATGATCTACTCCGGTCGCCATTCACAATCTTATATGGAATCACTGCCTGACTTCGTGCGCCTGGCGGAAGCCTATGGCCATGTTGGTATCTCGATCAATCGCCCTGACGAGCTGGAATCGAAGCTGACAGAAGCACTGGAACAGTTAGGCAAAGAGCGCCTGGTGTTTGTTGACGTCAACGTTGATGGCACCGAGCACGTCTACCCGATGCATATTCGCGGTGGCGGTATGGACGAAATGTGGCTGAGCAAAACGGAGAGGACTTAATTATGCGTCGTGTATTATCGGTTCTGCTGGAAAACGAATCCGGCGCATTGTCCCGCGTGGTGGGTCTGTTCTCCCAGCGTGGCTACAACATTGAAAGCCTGACCGTGGCGCCAACGGACGACCCGACGCTGTCACGCATGACCATTCAGACCGTCGGTGACGAGAAGGTGATTGAGCAGATCGAAAAGCAGCTGCACAAGCTGGTGGACGTGCTGCGCGTCAGTGAGCTGGGCCAGGGCGCTTTCGTCGAGCGTGAGATCATGCTGGTGAAGATTCAGGCCAGCGGCTACGGTCGCGAAGAGGTGAAACGCTCGGCGGAGATCTTCCGTGGGCAGATCGTTGACGTTACGCCATCGCTTTACACGGTTCAGCTTGCGGGCACCAGCGATAAGCTGGATGCCTTCCTCAGCACCGTGCGCGAAGTGGCGGAAATCGTTGAAGTTGCGCGCTCCGGCATTGTTGGCGTGTCGCGCGGCGATCGTATCATGCGGTAATTTCACCAGGTGACGATCAGAATTGTTTGCTAACCCGGCGTAATGCCGGGTTTTTTTTATTTGTCACAAAGCGCCTGCTGCGGATGAAAAGCGGTTGCTCGCCACACTTTTCTGCGGTTAGATGTGACAAATGCTAATCCATAAAGAAGTGTGGGGTTATTGTGAAACTGGATGAAATTGCGCGCCTCGCGGGTGTTTCGCGCACGACGGCCAGCTATGTGATTAATGGCAAGGCTAAGCAGTATCGTGTCAGCGATAAAACCGTCGAGAAAGTGATGGCGGTGGTGCGTGAACATAATTACCACCCTAACGCGGTAGCGGCAGGGCTTCGCGCCGGTCGTACGCGCTCAATAGGGCTGGTGATCCCCGATTTGGAAAATACCAGCTACACCCGAATTGCTAACTATCTGGAACGCCAGGCGCGCCAGCGCGGCTATCAGCTGCTGATCGCCTGTTCAGAAGATCAGCCCGATAACGAAATGCGCTGCGTTGAGCATCTGCTACAGCGCCAGGTCGATGCAATTATCGTCTCGACCTCACTGCCGCCGGAACATCCGTTTTATCAGCGCTGGGTCAATGATCCGCTGCCGATCATTGCGCTGGACCGGGCGCTGGATCGTGAGCACTTCACCAGCGTGGTCGGTGCCGATCAGGACGATGCAGAAGCGCTCGGTGCTGAACTGCGTAAGCTGCCGGCGAAATCGGTGCTGTTCCTTGGCGCGCTGCCGGAGCTGTCCGTCAGCTTCCTGCGCGAGCTGGGCTTCCGCGATGCGTGGAAGGGCGATGAACGACCGATCGACTTTATCTATGCCAACAGCTTTGAGCGCAGCGCAGCGGCGGCCCTGTTCGAAAATTATCTCGACACCCACGAGATGCCGGAAGCACTGTTCACCACCTCTTTCGGCCTGCTGCAGGGCGTGATGGACGTGACGCTGAAACGTGAAGGGCGTTTACCACAGGACCTGGCGATTGCCACCTTTGGCGACCACGAACTGCTGGATTTCCTTGAGTGCCCGGTGCTGGCAGTGGGCCAGCGTCATCGCGATGTGGCAGAGCGCGTGCTGGAACTGGTGCTGGCCAGTCTTGATGAGCCGCGCAAGCCAAAGCCGGGGCTGACGCGTATTCGCCGTAATCTTTATCGCCGTGGGCGTCTGAACCGCAAAGCAAACTAAGACAGTGGGCGCGCAACGTCGCGCCCATTATTTCCGCCCCCGTTTGTCCAGAACCAATCTGAGCCACCTTTGGCCCCCTCCTCACATTTAAGCGTCCGCGCTCAGCCAGACAGGTAAATAAAAGTAAAGCCCAGCCGTCGGCGTCAGCTTTTGATTATAAAACTTAACGTTTCTAAATAAGTTGTTGCACCTGTCGCCACGCGCCTGCCGCAGCGAATCTGCATCACGCTGGGAAAGTGTTAGGAAATGCCTTAAAATGCCGCCGGTGTCGCAAAGCGGGCAGTTTATTTTTTACGGTCAAAATGTGGTATTTTTTTGAGCAGCTTAAAGGTGTGTGAGAATTTCCTGCCACTATTCATTAGTTTATTTTTGAATTCTCTCCTCAGGCGGTTTGTTTCTAACTTCCCTACGTTTTATCTCACGAAGAAATAATGCCAATCCGCTATTACTGCGGCTTGACAATGTTTTCCTCTGCTCCGTACACTCTTTTGGTGGGAATTTGTGGAGTAAAGTGGTGATTTTGGGTATCTGGGGGGTGAGGCTGACATGTTCCGGGGAGCAACGTTAGTCAATCTCGACAGCAAAGGCCGGCTTGCCGTGCCAACGCGCTATCGCGAAACGCTGATCGGGGAATCACAGGGGCAAATGGTCTGTACCATTGACCTCCACCAGCCATGCCTGTTGCTTTACACCTTACCCGAGTGGGAAATCATTGAACAAAAGCTGTCGCGTTTATCCAGCATGAACCCCGCAGAGCGCCGTGTACAACGCCTCCTGCTGGGGCACGCCAGTGAATGTCAGATGGATAATGCAGGCCGTTTACTGCTGGCGAATACGCTTCGTCAACATGCGAGCCTGACTAAAGAAGTGATGCTGGTTGGGCAGTTCAACAAGTTTGAACTGTGGGATGAACAGACCTGGTATCAACAAGTCAAGGATGATATTGACGCAGAGCAGTCCTCACAGGACCCCCTGTCTGAGCGGCTGCAGGATTTGTCGTTATAGCTATGCAGGATACTTACAAACACAGAACGGTGCTGTTAGACGAGGCGGTAAGCGGCCTCAATATCAAACCTGACGGCATCTACATTGATGGCACCTTTGGGCGCGGCGGGCATTCGCGCCTGATCCTCTCCCAACTGGGCGAGCAGGGTCGTTTATATGCTATCGACCGCGATCCGCAAGCTATCGCAGCCGCTGCTGAGATTGACGATCCTCGTTTCAGCATCATCCACGGTCCGTTTTCTGCACTGGCAGAGTATGCCGAAGAGCGCGGGCTGAAGGGCAAGATTGATGGGATCCTGCTGGATCTGGGCGTCTCCTCACCGCAGCTGGATGATGCCGAACGTGGATTCTCCTTTATGCGTGACGGGCCGCTGGATATGCGTATGGACCCGACGCGCGGCCAGTCGGCTGCCGAATGGCTGCTGAAAGCGGAAGAGGCGGATATCGCCTTCGTGCTGAAAACCTTCGGTGAAGAGCGTTTCGCTAAGCGCATTGCCCGCGCCATCGTTGAGCGCAATCGTGAACAGCCGATGACGCGCACCAAAGAGCTGGCCGAGGTGATTTATGTCGCCACGCCGGTGAAAGACAAATTCAAACACCCGGCCACGCGCAGCTTCCAGGCGATCCGTATCTGGGTCAACAGTGAACTCGAAGAGATTGAACAGGCGCTGAAGGGCGCACTGAGCGCGCTGGCCCCGGGTGGTCGCCTGTCGATTATCAGCTTTCACTCGCTGGAAGACCGCATTGTGAAACGCTTTATGCGCGAGCAGAGCCGCGGACCGCAGGTGCCACATGGCCTGCCGATGACCGAAGCCCAGCTCAGCAGCCTGGGCGGTCGCCAGCTGAAAGCGCTGGGCAAAATGATGCCGGGCGACAGCGAAGTGGCCGATAATCCGCGCGCCCGCAGTTCCGTGTTACGCATCGCGGAGCGAACGGCATCATGATCGGTAACGAGCGCCACAATTTACCCGGCGTCATCGGTGGTGACCTGTTACGCCACGGCAAGATCGCTCTGATTTTGATGATTGCGGTGCTGGTCACTGCCGTGACGGTGGTGACCACCGCACACAAAACCCGCTTGCTAACCGCACAGCGTGAACAGCTGGTACTGGAGCGGGATGCGCTGGATATCGAATGGCGCAACCTGATCCTCGAAGAGAATGCGCTTGGCGATCACAGCCGGGTGGAACGTACGGCTACGGAGAAACTTCAGATGCAGCATGTTGATCCTTCGCAGGAAAATATTGTGGTACAGCAATAAGGACGCCCGGACTCAATGAGAGCCGCAAAAAAGACGCAGAAGTCGAAACGCACGGAAGATCAGGCCAGCTTTGTCAGCTGGCGTTTTGCGTTGTTGTGTGGCTGTATTTTCCTCGCGCTGTCAGGCTTGCTGCTGCGCGTGGCCTATCTGCAGGTGATCAATCCTGACCGCCTGGTGCGCGAAGGGGACATGCGCTCCCTGCGCGTGCAGGCGGTACCGACCTCACGCGGCATGATCAGCGATCGCGCTGGCCGCCCGCTGGCCGTCAGCGTGCCGGTCAACGCCATCTGGGCCGATCCGAAAGAGCTGCACGACAAGGGCGGGATTACGCTCGACAGCCGCTGGAAGGCGTTGTCTGACGCGTTGTCGATTCCGCTCGACCAGTTAGCCGCGCGCGTGAATGCCAATCCTAACGGCCGCTTTGTTTATCTGGCGCGTCAGGTCAACCCGGCCATCGGCGACTATGTGAAAAAACTTAAGCTGCCGGGCATCTTCCTGCGTGAAGAGTCACGCCGCTACTATCCTGCCGGGCAGGTCACTTCTCACCTGATTGGCTTCACCAACATTGACGGCCAGGGTATTGAAGGCGTTGAGAAAAGTTTTGATAAGTGGTTAACCGGCCAGCCGGGCGAACGTACCGTGCGTAAAGACCGCAACGGCCGCGTGATTGAAGATATCTCCTCGGTGGACAGTCAGGCGGCGCATAACCTCGCGCTGAGCATCGACGAACGCCTGCAGGCACAGGTTTACCGCGAGCTGAACAACGCCGTGGCGTTTAACAAAGCGGAGTCGGGCACCGCGGTGCTGGTGGATGTCAACACCGGCGAAGTGCTGGCAATGGCTAACAGCCCGGCCTACAACCCGAACAACCTCTCCGGCACGACAAAAGATGTGATGCGTAACCGCGCGATTACCGACATCTTCGAGCCAGGCTCCACCGTGAAGCCAATGGTGGTTATGACCGCACTGCAGCGCGGCGTGGTACGTGAAGGCAGCGTGCTGAACACTGTGCCTTACCGGATTAACGGCCACGAAATTAAAGACGTGGCGCGCTATAGCGAACTGACCCTGACCGGGGTGCTCCAGAAATCGTCCAACGTCGGTGTTTCTCGACTGGCGCTGGCGATGCCTTCCAACGCGTTAGTAGATACTTACTCACGTTTTGGTTTCGGCAAAGCGACCAATTTGGGGTTGGTCGGAGAAAGCAGTGGCATATACCCTCAAAAACAACGGTGGTCTGACATAGAGAGGGCCACCTTCTCTTTCGGCTACGGGCTAATGGTAACGCCGTTACAGCTAGCGCGAGTCTACGCAACGATGGGCAGCTATGGCATTTATCGCCCGCTGTCGATTACCAAAGTTGACCCGCCGGTGGCGGGTCAGCGCGTCTTCCCTGAACCGCTGGTGCGCACCGTGCTGCACATGATGGAAAGCGTAGCCCTGCCGGGCGGCGGTGGCGTCAAAGCAGCGATCAAGGGTTACCGCATCGCGATTAAAACCGGTACGGCGAAGAAAGTTGGGCCGGACGGGAAATACGTCAATAAATACATTGCTTATACCGCAGGTGTTGCACCTGCAAGCAACCCTCGTTTTGCGCTGGTGGTGGTGATTAACGACCCGCAGGCCGGCAAATATTACGGTGGTGCGGTATCCGCGCCGGTATTTGGCGCCATCATGGGCAGCGTGCTGCGCACCATGAACGTTGAACCGGATGCCATACCCACCAGTGACAAAAGCGAGATGGTAACTAACAAGAATGAGGGATCGAGTGACCGATCGTAATCTGCGCGACTTACTGGCTCCATGGGTGCCTGCTGCGCCCGATCGCCCGCTGCGTGAAATGACGCTGGACAGCCGTGAAGCGGCCTCTGGCGATCTGTTTGTGGCAGTAAAAGGCCATGCGGCTGACGGCCGTCGTTTTATTCCCCAGGCCATTGCTCAGGGCGTGGCGGCGGTCATCGCGGATGCCGAAGGTGAAGCGGAAGATGGGCAAATTGTAGAGATGCATGGCGTGCCGGTTATCTACCTTGCCCAGCTCTCCCAGCGTTTATCAGCCCTGGCCGGGCGCTTCTATCAGCAGCCAGGCGAAAAGCTCAAGCTCATTGGCGTGACCGGCACTAACGGCAAAACCACCACTACGCAGCTGCTGGCGCAGTGGGCGCAGCTGCTGGGTGAAACCGGCGCGGTGATGGGGACCGTCGGCAACGGCGTGTATGGCCAGCTGGCCCCGGCGGAAAATACCACCGGCTCAGCGGTTGACGTTCAGCATCTGCTGGCATCGCTGGTCAACAAAGGCGCCACGCTGGCGGCGATGGAGATCTCCTCGCACGGCCTGGTGCAGCATCGCGTAGCGGCCCTGCCGTTTGCGGCTGCCGCCTTTACCAATCTCAGCCGCGACCACCTCGACTACCACGGCGATATGGCGCGCTATGAAGCCGCGAAATGGCTGCTGTTCTCTGAGCATCAGGTCGGCCAGGCGATTATCAACGCCGATGATGAAGTCGGCCGCCGCTGGCTGCAGCAGCTGCCTGACGCCGTTGCCGTCACCATGGAAAACAATTTACAGCCTGGCTGTCACGGCCGCTGGCTGAAAGCCACTGACGTTCGCTATCACGACGGCGGGGCTTCCGTGCGCTTTGAGTCAAGCTGGGGCAACGGTGAAATTGACAGCCGCCTGATGGGCGCATTCAACGTCAGCAACCTGCTGGTGGCGCTGGCGACGCTGCTGTCTCTGGATTATCCACTGGCGGCGCTGGTCGCTACGGCAAGCCAGCTGTTGCCGGTTACCGGGCGCATGGAAGTGTTTAGCGCGCCGGGCAAACCGACGGTAGTGGTGGATTATGCGCACACGCCAGACGCGCTGGAAAAAGCGCTGAGCGCCGCGCGACTGCACTGTAAAGGGCAGCTGTGGTGCCTGTTTGGCTGCGGCGGCGATCGCGATAAAGGCAAGCGCCCGCTAATGGGGGCGATTGCCGAGCAGTTCGCCGATGTGGTGGTGATCACCGATGATAACCCGCGCAGTGAAGATCCGGCGGCGATTGTGGCCGATGTGCTGACTGGCCTGCTGGACCCCGGCCGCGCCCGCGTGGTAATGGGGCGTGCGCAAGCGGTCACTAACGCGGTGATGCAGGCGCAGGAAGGCGACATTGTAGTGGTGGCCGGCAAAGGCCACGAAGATTACCAGATTATCGGCAGCCAGCGCCTTGATTACTCTGACCGCGTGACCGTGGCGCGTCTGCTGGGGGTGATAGCATGATCGCCTTCACTCTGCAGCAGCTGGCTGAGATCACCGGCGGCACGCTGTACGGCGCTGACCGCAGCATCACCGAAGTGACCACTGACACGCGTAAGGTGAGCGCAGGCTGCCTGTTTATCGCCCTGAAAGGCGAACGCTTCGATGCCCACGACTTCGTCGGTGACGCTATCAGCGCTGGCTGTTTAGCGCTGCTTGTGAGTAAGCACTTACCTGTCGCGGTAGCGCAGGTTGTGGTCGCAGACACCCGCATTGCCCTCGGCCAGATCGCAGGCTGGGTGCGTCAGCAGTCCACTGCCCGCGTCGTCGCGCTCACCGGTTCCTCCGGCAAAACCTCGGTTAAAGAGATGACCGCCGCCATTCTGCGTGAATGTGGCGAGACGCTGTACACCGCGGGTAACCTGAATAACGACATCGGCGTGCCGCTGACGCTGCTGCGCCTGACCGAAGCTCACCAGTATGCGGTGATCGAACTGGGGGCTAACCACCAGGGTGAGATCGCCTATACCACCGAACTGACGCGCCCGGAGACGGCGCTGGTCAATAACCTGGCCGCAGCGCACCTGGAAGGGTTCGGGTCGCTGGCGGGCGTGGCGAAAGCCAAAGGTGAGATTTTCAACGGTCTGCCGCTGCACGGCACCGCCATTATCAACAGCGACAGCAACGACTGGCCGCACTGGCAGCAGACGCTGCACGGCAAAACCGTCTGGCGCTTCTCACCGGAGCCGCAGGCTGACTGTGATTTCAGCGCCTCTGAGGTGAAGTTCAGCGCTAAGGGTACCCATTTCACGCTGCACAGCCCGCAGGGCGACATCGCGATTACCCTGCCGCTGCCGGGCCGTCACAACATTGCTAACGCGCTGGCCGCGACGGCGCTGGCCCTCTCTGTCGGAGCGCCGCTCGCGGCGGTGCAGCAGGGGCTGAGCCAGCTTAAAGCCGTGCCGGGGCGCCTGTTCCCGATCGCACTGGGTGAAAACAAGCTGCTGCTGGATGACAGCTACAACGCCAACGTCGGTTCAATGACCGCCGCCGCGCAGGTGCTGGCTGAAATGCCGGGCTACCGCGTAATGATCGTCGGCGACATGGGCGAACTGGGGGCAGAAGCCGCCGAGTGTCATCGTCAGGTCGGCGAAGCGGCTCGTCTGGCCGGCATCGATAAAGTTTTAAGCGTGGGCACGCTCAGCCAGGGTATCTCTGATGCCAGCGGCGTGGGTGAGCACTTCACGGAGAAGGCAGCCCTGAGCGCGCGTGCGCTGGCGCTGCTGTCACAGCATTCACACATTACCGTATTGGTTAAAGGTTCACGTAGTGCCGCGATGGAGCAGGTAGTGCAAACCTTACAGGAGAAAGGCACATGTTAGTCTGGCTGGCCGAGCATCTGGTCTCTTTATATTCTGGCTTTAACGTCTTCTCCTACCTGACGTTTCGCGCCATTGTCAGCCTGCTGACCGCGCTGTTTATTTCATTGTGGATGGGCCCGCGCATGATCGCCCGCCTGCAGGAAATGTCGTTTGGCCAGGTGGTACGTAACGACGGTCCTGAGTCGCACTTCAGCAAGCGCGGTACGCCGACCATGGGCGGGATTATGATCCTCACCTCCATCACCATTTCGGTGCTGCTGTGGGCTTATCCATCAAACCCTTACGTCTGGTGCGTACTGTTCGTGCTGGTCGGTTATGGCATTGTCGGCTTCGTCGATGACTACCGCAAAGTGGTGCGCAAGGACACTAAAGGCCTGATCGCCCGCTGGAAATATTTCTGGCAGTCGGTGATCGCCCTCGGTGCCGCTTTTGTCATGTATATGATTGGCAAAGACACCCCGGCGACCGAGCTGGTAGTGCCGTTCTTTAAAGACGTGATGCCGCAGCTTGGCCTGCTGTATCTGCTGCTGGCTTACTTCGTGATTGTCGGCACCAGTAATGCGGTCAACCTGACCGACGGACTGGATGGCCTGGCGATTATGCCAACCGTGTTTGTCGCCGCCGGTTTCGCGCTGGTGGCGTGGGCGACCGGTAACGTGAAGTTTGCCGAGTATCTGCATATCCCTTATCTGCGTCACGCGGGTGAGCTGGTGATCGTCTGTACCGCCATTGTCGGTGCGGGCCTTGGCTTCCTGTGGTTCAACACTTACCCGGCGCAGGTCTTTATGGGGGATGTCGGTTCCCTGGCGCTGGGCGGCGCGCTCGGCACTATCGCCGTGCTGCTGCGTCAGGAGTTCCTGCTGGTGATTATGGGCGGCGTATTCGTGGTGGAGACGCTGTCGGTGATCCTGCAGGTCGGTTCCTTCAAACTGCGCGGGCAGCGTATTTTCCGCATGGCACCCATTCACCACCACTATGAATTGAAAGGCTGGCCGGAACCGCGCGTGATTGTGCGCTTCTGGATTATTTCACTGATGCTGGTGCTGATTGGCCTGGCCACGCTGAAGGTGCGGTAATCATGGCTGACTATCAGGGTAAAAAAGTCGTCATCATCGGGTTGGGGCTGACCGGCCTCTCCTGTGTTGATTTCTTTGTCGCACGTGGCGTGACGCCGCGCGTGATGGATACCCGTGTCGTGCCGCCGGGGCTGGAAAAGCTGCCGAAAGAGGTTGAGCGCTGGTTAGGTTCGTTAAACGAAGACTGGCTGCTGGCTGCCGACCTGATCGTGGCCAGCCCGGGAATGGCGCTGGCTCATCCGTCGCTGATGGCGGCGGCGGATGCCGGAGTAGAGATCGTTGGCGATATCGAGCTGTTCTGCCGCGAAGCGCAGGCGCCCATCGTAGCGATCACCGGCTCTAACGGCAAAAGCACCGTCACCACGCTGGTGGGCGAGATGGCGAAAGCCGCAGGCTGGCAGGTTGGCGTGGGCGGCAATATCGGCCTGCCAGCACTGATGCTGCTGGAGCAACCGGCGCAGCTTTACGTGCTGGAACTCTCCAGCTTCCAGCTGGAAACCACCACCAGCCTGCGCGCCGCAGCTGCCACCATCCTTAACGTGACAGAAGATCATATGGATCGCTATCCGCTGGGGATGCAGCAGTACCGTGCGGCCAAGCTGCGCATTTATGAGAATGCCGCCGTCTGCGTGGTCAATGCCGATGATGCGATGACCATGCCGGTGCGTGGTGCCGACACGCGCTGCGTCAGTTTTGGCGCCGACGTCGGCGATTATCATCTCAATCACCAGCAGGGCAGTATCTGGCTGCGGGTGAAAGGCGAGAAAGTGCTGAACACCGATGAGATGCATCTGGTCGGTAAGCACAACTACACCAACGCGCTGGCCGCGCTGGCGCTGGCGGACGCCGTCGGCCTGCCGCGTGCCAGCAGCCTGAAAGCGTTAACCACCTTCGCCGGTCTGCCGCACCGTTTCCAACTGGTGCATGAGCGCAACGGCGTGCGCTGGATAAATGATTCCAAAGCCACCAACGTCGGCAGCACCGAAGCGGCGCTGAAGGGGTTACAGGTTAAGGGAACGCTGCATCTGCTGCTCGGCGGTGACGGTAAATCCGCCGACTTCAGCGCGCTGGCACCCTACCTGCAGGGGGAGCGTATCCGCATCTGGTGCTTTGGCCGTGACGGTGCGGAGCTGGCTGAGCTGCGCCCGGAAATTGCCGTGCAGACGGAAACCCTGGCTGAAGCGGTGCAGCAGATTAAAACCGTACTGCAGCCTGGCGATCTGGTGCTGCTGTCTCCGGCCTGCGCCAGCCTCGATCAGTTTAAAAACTTTGAGCAGCGCGGCGACGTGTTTGCCCAACTGGCGCGGGAGGCTGACTGATGCGCGTTCCTGGTCTGAGCCTTGCCAGCGGTATTTCTGACCTGCTGAGAAACTGGGTCATGGGATCGCGTGAAAGCGATACCAACTCGATGGTGCTGTATGACCGCACCCTGCTATGGCTGACGTTTGGCCTGGCGATTATAGGTTTTGTGATGGTGACATCGGCGTCGATGCCGGTTGGCCAGCGTCTTAACGATGACCCGTTCTACTTTGCCAAGCGCGATGCGTTTTACATCCTGCTGGCGATGGGGATGGCGCTGGTGACCCTGCGCGTGCCGATGGATTTCTGGCAGCGCTACAGCAATATCATGCTGCTGGGCACCGTTGCCATGCTGCTGGTGGTGCTGGTGGTGGGTAGCTCGGTTAACGGGGCATCGCGCTGGATCGCCCTCGGCCCGTTGCGTATCCAGCCTGCCGAGCTGTCAAAACTGTCGCTGTTCTGCTATCTCGCCAGCTATCTGGTGCGTAAGGTCGAAGAGGTTCGTAACAACTTTTGGGGCTTCTGCAAGCCGATGGGCGTGATGGTGGTGCTGGCGGTACTGCTGCTGGCGCAGCCGGACCTCGGTACGGTGGTAGTGCTGTTTGTCACCACGCTGGCGATGCTGTTCCTTGCCGGGGCAAAACTGTGGCAGTTCCTTGCGATTATCGGCTCCGGGATTTTCGCCGTCTGCCTGCTGATTGTGGCCGAACCCTATCGTATGCGTCGCGTCACCTCCTTCTGGAACCCGTGGGAAGATCCGTTTGGCAGTGGCTACCAGCTGACCCAGTCCCTGATGGCGTTTGGCCGTGGGGAATTCTGGGGCCAGGGCTTAGGTAACTCCGTGCAAAAACTGGAATATTTACCGGAAGCTCACACCGACTTTATCTTCTCGATTATCGGAGAAGAACTGGGTTATATCGGTGTGGTTTTAGCCCTGTTAATGGTATTCTTCGTCGCTTTTCGCGCGATGTCCATCGGGCGAAAAGCTTTAGAGATCGATCAGCGCTTTTCCGGCTTCCTCGCCTGTTCAATTGGCGTCTGGTTTAGCTTCCAGGCACTGGTTAACGTCGGGGCCGCAGCGGGCATGTTACCGACCAAAGGTCTGACGCTGCCGCTGATCAGTTACGGTGGTTCGAGTCTGATTATTATGTCGACCGCCATCGTGTTCCTGTTACGCATAGATTATGAGACGCGTCTGGCGAAAGCCCAGGCGTTCACCAGAGGGTAGTTGATGACTGGAAAGCGACTGATGGTGATGGCTGGCGGAACCGGTGGGCATGTTTTCCCCGGGCTGGCGGTGGCACACCATCTGATGGCGCAGGGCTGGCAGGTACGCTGGCTTGGAACCGCTGACCGTATGGAAGCGGACCTGGTGCCGAAGCACGGCATCGAAATTGATTTTATTCGCATCAGCGGGCTGCGTGGCAAAGGCATCAAAGCATTACTGGCGGCGCCACTGCGCATCTTCAACGCCTGGCGTCAGGCGCGGGCGATTATGAAAGCCTGGCAGCCGGATGTGGTACTGGGAATGGGCGGTTACGTTTCCGGCCCCGGCGGTCTGGCCGCGTGGAGCTGCGGTATTCCGGTGGTGCTGCATGAGCAGAACGGCATTGCGGGTCTGACTAACAAATGGCTGGCGAAGATTGCCAGCAAAGTGATGCAGGCCTTCCCAGGTGCCTTCCCTAAGGCGGAAGTGGTGGGGAACCCGGTGCGAACCGACGTGTTGGCACTGCCTCTGCCGGCGGTACGCTTAGCCGGGCGTGAAGGCCCGACGCGCGTGCTGGTGATCGGTGGCAGTCAGGGCGCCCGCGTACTGAACCAGACCATGCCGCAGGTGGCGGCCAGGCTGGGTGACAGCATTACGCTGTGGCACCAGGTGGGTAAAGGCGCGCTGGATGAAGTGAATCAGGGCTACATTCAGGTGAACCAGACGCAGCATAAGGTGTCCGAGTTCATCGACGATATAGCCGCCGCCTACGCCTGGGCTGATGTGGTGGTGTGCCGTTCCGGCGCGCTGACCGTCAGCGAAGTGGCTGCGGCAGGATTACCGGCGATATTTGTGCCGTTTCAGCATAAAGATCGTCAGCAGTACTGGAATGCCCTGCCGCTGGAGCAGGCCGGTGCCGCCAAAATTTACGAGCAGCCGCAGTTCACCAGTGAGGTGGTGGCGGCAACGCTGGCAGGATGGGATCGCGCAACGCTGCTGAACATGGCAGAAAAAGCCCGCGCGGTGGCGATCCCGGATGCAACCGAACGTGTCGCAGCTGAAGTCAGTAAAGCGGCCAAATGATTTTTGTAGGGGCAGGCAGGTCTGACCCGCAGCAACACAGGTAACAGATGAATACACAGCAACTGGCAAAACTGCGTTCTATCGTGCCCGAGATGCGTCGCGTCCGGCACATCCACTTTGTTGGCATCGGTGGTGCCGGCATGGGCGGTATTGCCGAAGTGTTAGCGAATGAAGGCTATGAAATTAGCGGTTCAGACCTGGCGCCGAATGCGGTGACTCAGCATCTGAGCGCGTTGGGCGCAACGATCTATTTTAACCATCGCCCGGAGAACGTCAGCGATGCCAGCGTGGTGGTGGTCTCTACCGCTGTCTCGCAGGACAACCCGGAAGTGGTTGCCGCACGCGAAGCGCGTATCCCGGTGATCCGCCGTGCTGAGATGCTGGCTGAACTGATGCGCTTCCGCCACGGTATTGCCGTTGCTGGTACGCACGGCAAAACCACCACCACGGCGATGGTCTCCAGCATTTATGCCGAAGGCGGCCTCGACCCGACTTTCGTTAACGGTGGGCTGGTGAAAGCGGCGGGAACCCACGCGCGCCTTGGCAGCAGCCGTTACCTGATTGCGGAAGCGGACGAGAGCGATGCCTCATTCCTGCATCTGCAGCCGATGGTGGCGATTGTCACCAATATCGAAGCCGACCACATGGATACCTACCAGGGCGACTTCGAAAATCTGAAGCAGACGTTTATCAACTTCCTGCACAACCTGCCGTTTTATGGCCGTGCGGTGATGTGCGTGGATGACGCGGTGATCCGCGATTTGATCCCGCGCGTCGGGCGCCAGATCACCACCTATGGCTTTAGCGATGACGCCGATGTGCGGGTGGAAAATTACCAACAGCGCGGCGCACAGGGCTTCTTTACCCTGGTACGCCACGACAAACCGCTGATGCACGTAACATTGAACGCCCCGGGCCGCCATAACGCGCTTAACGCCGCCGCTGCGGTTGCCGTGGCGACGGAAGAGGGCATTGAGGATGATGAAATCCTCAGCGCGCTACTGAGTTTCCAGGGCACCGGGCGCCGCTTCGACTTCCTCGGTGAATATCCGCTGGCAGAAGTGAACGGCCAGGCAGGCAGCGCGATGCTGGTGGACGATTACGGCCATCATCCGACCGAAGTTGACGTGACGATTAAAGCCGCGCGTGCCGGCTGGCCGGATAAAAATCTGGTGATGATCTTCCAGCCACACCGCTACACGCGCACCCGCGATCTGTATGACGATTTTGCCAACGTGCTGTCACAGGTCGATGTGC
The DNA here is from genome assembly GCF_024169515.1 of Erwinia aphidicola. NCBI lineage: Bacteria > Pseudomonadati > Pseudomonadota > Gammaproteobacteria > Enterobacterales > Erwiniaceae > Erwinia > Erwinia aphidicola. The sequence goes on from NZ_JAMKCQ010000001.1 coordinate 2,611,104, forward strand.
TGCTGATGCTGGATGTTTACGCCGCCGGTGAGGCACCGATCCCCGGCGCCGACAGCCGCTCTCTGTGCCGCACCATTCGTGGTCGTGGCAAAGTCGACCCGATTCTGGTGTCTGACCATGATGCCGTGCTGGAAATGCTGTTACCGAAGCTGACCGGTAACGACCTTATTTTAGTGCAGGGCGCCGGCAACGTTGGCCGTATCGCCCGCACGCTGGCTGAGCTTAAGTTACAACCGCAGACGATTAAAGAGGAACATCATGGCTGAGAAAGTAGCGGTATTGCTGGGTGGAACCTCCGCAGAACGTGACGTATCGCTGTTATCGGGCGCTGCCGTTCTGCAAGGCCTGCAGGATGCAGGCATTGATGCACATCCGGTCGACATCCGTGATTTCCCGGTGATGCGACTGAAAGAGGAAGGGTTTGCCAAAGCCTTTATTGCCCTGCACGGTCGCGGCGGTGAAGATGGCACCTTACAGGGCGTGCTGGAATTTCTGCAGATCCCTTACACCGGCAGCGGCGTAATGGCCTCGGCCATCACGATGGACAAACTGCGCAGTAAGTATCTGTGGCAGGGCTGTGGGCTGCCGGTGGCGCCATTTGTCGCGCTGACGCGCGCCCAGATGGATGAAGGCCTGACGGCGGATGAGCTGGCCAGCATTGATGCCCTTGGCCTGCCGCTGTTCGTCAAGCCGAGCCGTGAAGGTTCAAGCGTGGGGATCTCGCGGGTGAACGAGGCGTATCAGTTCCCTGCTGCGCTGGATGAAGCCTTCCGCCACGACGATGAAGTGCTGGTGGAAGCCTTTTTAAGCGGCCCTGAGTACACCGTTGGCGTGATTGGCGATCAAATTCTGCCGTCAATCAGAATAAAAACCGCCAGCGAGTTCTATGACTATGAAGCTAAATACATTTCTGACGATACTCAATACTTCTGCCCGTCAGGATTGAGTGCCGAACAGGAAGCGGAACTGAGCGAACTGACCCTCGCCGCCTGGCGCGCGCTGGGTTGCAGCGGCTGGGGCCGCGTAGACGTGATGATGGGCGGTGATGGCCGTTTCTATCTGCTGGAAGTCAACACGTCACCGGGTATGACCAGCCATAGCCTGGTGCCAATGGCGGCAAAACAGGCCGGGATGACCTTCTCGCAGCTGGTGGCGCGCATTCTGGAGCTGGCGGACTGATATGTCCCAGGCTGCTCTGAATGTCCGTAACCGCGAAGCGCAGGAAAAAGCGCGCACCGGGCGCAGTAACGGTTCACGCCTTGCCGGGATGATCTTTCTGGCGATGGTACTGGGCGTGATGCTGGCCGGTGGGTTTGTGGTGCTGAAATGGATGAACGATGCCTCGCAGCTGCCGCTGTCAAAGCTGGTAGTGACCGGGCAGACGCACTACACCACCAATGATGACATCCGCCAGGCGATTTTGTCGCTTGGCGAACCTGGCACTTTTATGTCGCAGGATGTGGATGTTATTCAGCAGCAGATTGAGCGCTTGCCGTGGATCCAGCAGGTGAGCGTGCGCAAGCAGTGGCCGGACGAATTAAAGATTCATCTGGTTGAGTACGTTCCGGTTGCACGCTGGAATGATGTGCATATGGTTGATGCAGAAGGCAAATCGTTCAGCGTCCCGGCCAGTCATCTCGGTAAAGAAAATATGCCGATGCTGTATGGCCCGGAAGGCAGCGAATCTGAAGTGTTAGCCGGCTACCACCAGATGAGTAACGCGCTGGCGGCCAGCAAATTGAAATTGAAGGCGGCGTCCATGACCGCAAGGCGTTCATGGCAGCTGGTGTTAGAAGATGACACCCGTCTGGAGTTAGGGCGTAACGAGGATATGAAACGTCTGCAGCGTTTCATCGAGTTACTGCCTACCCTGCAACGTCAGGGCCAGGCGGAGAACAAACGTATCAGCTACGTAGACCTGCGTTACGACTCTGGCGCGGCAGTAGGATGGGCACCGGCGCCGATGGCGGCCGCTGACAGTAATCAGCAACAGCAACAGAATCAGGCACAGGCTAAACAACAATGATCAAGTCGACGGACAGAAAACTGGTAGTTGGACTCGAGATAGGCACCGCGAAGGTTGCCGCCCTGGTAGGGGAAGTTCTGCCTGATGGCATGGTTAATATTATCGGGGTGGGCAGCTGCCCGTCTCGCGGGATGGATAAAGGCGGCGTTAACGACCTGGAGTCGGTAGTGAAATGCGTTCAGCGCGCTATCGATCAGGCCGAACTGATGGCGGACTGTCAGATTTCGTCGGTTTACCTTGCATTATCGGGCAAACATATCAGCTGCCAGAACGAAATAGGGATGGTTCCTATTTCCGAAGAGGAAGTGACGCAGGAAGATGTGGAGAATGTGGTACATACCGCTAAATCCGTCCGTGTTCGCGATGAACACCGCATCCTCCATGTTATTCCGCAAGAATATGCGATCGACTATCAGGAAGGGATCAAAAACCCGGTCGGATTATCGGGCGTGCGCATGCAGGCGAAAGTGCACCTGATCACCTGCCACAACGATATGGCGAAAAACATCGTCAAAGCGGTTGAACGTTGCGGCCTGAAAGTTGACCAACTGATTTTCGCCGGTCTGGCATCGAGCTTTGCCGTGCTGACCGAAGATGAGCGCGAGCTGGGCGTCTGCGTAGTCGATGTCGGCGGCGGTACCATGGATATCGCGGTTTACACCGGCGGCGCACTGCGCCACACCAAGGTTATCCCGTACGCGGGCAACGTGGTGACCAGCGATATCGCTTACGCCTTCGGCACTCCGCCAACCGACGCGGAAGCGATCAAAGTGCGTCACGGTTGTGCGCTGGGTTCGATTGTTGGCAAAGACGAAAACGTCGAAGTGCCAAGCGTAGGTGGGCGTCCACCGCGCAGCCTGCAGCGCCAGACGCTGGCTGAAGTGATTGAACCGCGTTACACCGAGCTGCTGAACCTGGTGAATGACGAAATCCTGCAGCTGCAGGAGCAGCTTCGCCAGCAGGGCGTGAAACATCACCTCGCGGCCGGAATTGTGTTGACCGGCGGCGCGGCACAGATTGAAGGATTGGCGGCTTGCGCCCAGCGTGTCTTCCACACGCAGGTGCGTATCGGACAGCCGCTGAACATTACAGGATTAACGGATTACGCGCAGGAGCCTTACTACTCAACGGCGGTGGGCTTACTGCACTACGGAAAAGAGTCTCACCTTAACGGTGAAGCAGAAGTAGAAAAAAGAGCCTCAGTGGGTAACTGGTTCAAGAAAATCAACAGCTGGCTGAGAAAAGAGTTTTAATTTTTACCATAGGGGATCATGCTAGACTTATTTAGTGATCTCCAGGCGAACAGGCACATAACGGAGAGAAATTATGTTTGAACCAATGGAATTAACCAATGACGCGGTGATTAAAGTCATCGGCGTCGGCGGCGGCGGCGGTAACGCCGTAGAGCATATGGTGCGTGAGCGTATCGAAGGCGTTGAGTTCTTCGCGGTGAATACCGATGCTCAGGCATTGCGTAAAACTGCGGTAGGCCAGACGATTCAGATCGGTAACGGAATTACTAAAGGTCTGGGCGCTGGGGCAAACCCGGAAGTCGGCCGTAACTCCGCCGAAGAAGATCGCGAAGCACTGCGTCAGGCACTGGAAGGTGCAGACATGGTATTTATCGCTGCGGGTATGGGCGGTGGTACCGGTACGGGCGCTGCGCCAGTCGTGGCTGAAGTGGCCAAAGACCTCGGTATTCTGACCGTTGCAGTGGTGACTAAGCCATTTAACTTTGAAGGCAAAAAGCGCATGGCTTTTGCCGAGCAGGGGATTGCCGAGCTGTCTAAGCACGTCGACTCACTGATCACCATTCCAAACGACAAGCTGCTGAAGGTGCTGGGTCGCGGTATCTCTCTGCTGGACGCGTTCGGCGCGGCTAATGACGTGCTGAAAGGCGCGGTACAGGGTATCGCAGAGCTGATCACCCGTCCGGGACTGATGAACGTCGACTTTGCCGACGTGCGCACCGTAATGTCCGAAATGGGCTACGCGATGATGGGTTCTGGCGTGGCCTGTGGCGAAGACCGTGCGGAAGAAGCGGCAGAAATGGCGATCTCCAGCCCACTGTTGGAAGATATCGACCTGTCTGGCGCACGCGGCGTGCTGGTTAACATCACCGCTGGCTTCGACCTGCGTCTGGATGAGTTCGAAACCGTGGGTAACACCATCCGCGCCTTCGCTTCTGACAACGCAACCGTGGTTATCGGTACTTCCCTTGACCCGGAAATGAACGACGAACTGCGTGTGACCGTGGTGGCTACCGGTATCGGCATGGACAAACGTCCAGAAATTACGCTGGTGACCAATAAGCAGACCACTCAGCCAGTGATGGATCACCGTTACCAGCAGCACGGTATGGCCCCGCTGCCACAGGAGCAGAAACCTGCGGCGAAAGTGGTCAACGATCCGGGCACACAGACTAACAAAGAGCCTGACTATCTGGACATTCCAGCCTTCCTGCGCAAGCAGGCAGACTAGGAATAACCCGAGAAATTGGGATTCTTCGCTCTTTGTGTTAAACTGTTCGCCCGCCAGTGAAGTAAACTGGCGGTCGGATGGCTAATTTTTGCGAGATAATGCGATGATCAAACAACGGACATTAAAACGTATTGTTCAGACGACTGGCGTCGGGTTACATACCGGCAAGAAAGTCACGCTGACGTTACGCCCTGCGCCGGCTAATACCGGGGTCATCTATCGTCGCACTGACTTGAATCCACCGGTTGATTTCCCGGCTGATGCCAAATCCGTGCGTGATACCATGCTCTGTACTTGCCTGGTTAATGAGCATGACGTACGTATTTCGACAGTCGAACACCTGAATGCAGCCCTTGCAGGCCTTGGCATTGATAATATTGTGGTGGAAGTGAACGCGCCTGAAATTCCAATTATGGATGGCAGCGCCGCACCCTTTATCTATCTGCTGATGGACGCAGGTATTGAAGAGCTGAATAGCGCTAAGAAGTTTGTGCGCATCAAACAGCCTGTCCGGGTTGAAGATGGCGACAAATGGGCTGAGTTTACGCCGTACAATGGTTTCTCACTGGATTTCACCATTGATTTTAACCATCCGGCGATTGACTCCAGCTCCCAGCGCTACCGCATGGAATTCTCTGCGGAAGCCTTCGCGCGTCAGATCAGTCGTGCTCGTACTTTCGGCTTCATGCGTGACATCGAAGCACTGCAGTCCCGTGGCCTGTGCCTCGGCGGCAGCTTTGACTGCGCAATCGTGGTAGATGACTACCGTGTATTGAACGAAGATGGCCTGCGTTTCGAAGATGAATTTGTGCGTCATAAAATGCTCGATGCTATCGGTGACCTGTACATGTGTGGCCATAACATCATTGGTGCGTTTACCGCATTCAAATCTGGCCATGCCCTGAACAATAAGCTGTTGCAGGCTGTTCTGGCTAAGCAGGAAGCATGGGAATGGGCAACGTTTGAAGACGAAGCAACACTCCCGGTGACATTCAAGGCACCCAATCTGGTTCTGGCGTAAGCCTGAACCTACTTATTACGACTGGTTGAGCTGGTACCCTCTCCGGCCAGTGAGGCCAGTCGTTCTAATATTTTCTTCAGCTTTTCCGGGCTTTGGCTCGCGACACTCCGTAAAATCTCCGCGCTATGCTCACTCAGCTGCCTCAAAGGCGGTTTCTCCGCGTCTTTCGCTCGAGTGCTGTTTTCTTGCACAGATTCCTGGCCTTTTGCCGCCAGCGATGGATTTATCCTGATGTCGATTGACGTCAATGATGGTAATATTTGCGCACGTAAAGCTGACAGCAAGCTGGACTGTTCGTAGCGTAAGCGCATCAGCCAGTTAGCATTAGCCGTTTCGATCACCAGAACGCCCTGACGAAAGTTTGCCACGCGGCACCAGGGATGCAGTTGGGCAGGAAGAATGCCCTGCACTGCGCGGTTCAGTTTGTTCAGAGCAATAGCTCGCTGCTGCACGTTTTGCAGCGCGCTCTTCTCCTGAGCATGGTCGAAAAAACTCTCAATTGATTGTGGGCGACTATCGCGCATAGCAAGCTCCGGCGGAACACAGTGATCGGTATTCTTAATCGTTGGCGACAATTTGGCAGACGTTATTTCTGGCCGCATCTCCTGTTGGGGATGGTCGCGGCGAGTCTTGGCCTGCCGCACGCGTCAGCGCACGATCGCCCTACCTTAGCAGAAACCTCGTCGCGAAGCCTGAATATTGGCACGGCGGTGCGTTTTGAGAGCCTGGCGCTGCTGGAGAGTGCGCGTCGCCCTTCATTCAGCGTAGATTACTGGCATCAGCACGCGATCCGCACGGTTATCCGCCACCTGTCATTTACGCTTACGCCATCGGTTTCCCCGGTGGCGGAAGAGACCCAGCCGCTTGAAGCCCATAAGCTGGCGCTGCTCGACACCCTTAACGCGCTGCTGACCCATGAAGCGAAACCGCCGGTCATCATTCGCACGACGGCCCAACGTCAGGTTGAAGCCGTTCCCCGCCATCAAACCGGCCTGTGGCTGGCACAGGTTCACGGCATTCGCGCCGGACCGCTATCTGCACTTAATTCATAACAACCAATCTGTTTAAAATTAAACGTTAAGTGTCCATCGTAAACGCGGTGGCTGAGAGAATTATTTACTATGTTAATCAAATTATTAACCAAAGTTTTTGGTAGCAGTAACGACCGCACGCTGCGTCGTATGCGCAAAGCGGTAGACCTGATCAACAAGATGGAACCCGATTTCGTTAAGCTGTCTGACGACGAGCTGAAAGCGAAAACCGTTGAGTTCCGCGCACGCCTGGAGAAAGGCGAAGAGCTGGAAAACCTGATCCCGGAAGCGTTCGCCACCGTTCGTGAAGCGAGTAAACGCGTATTCGGCATGCGCCACTTTGACGTGCAGCTGCTGGGCGGTATGGTGCTGAACGATCGCTGCATCGCCGAGATGCGTACCGGTGAAGGTAAAACCCTGACGGCAACGCTGCCAGCCTACCTTAATGCGCTGAGCGGCAAGGGCGTCCACGTGGTTACCGTGAATGACTACCTGGCCCAGCGTGACGCCGAAAACAACCGTGCGCTGTTTGAATTCCTCGGCCTGAGCATTGGTATCAACCTGCCGGGCATGCCGGCTCCGGCCAAGCGTGCCGCCTATGCCGCCGATATCACCTACGGCACCAACAACGAATACGGTTTTGACTACCTGCGCGACAACATGGCCTTCAGCCCGGAAGACCGCGTGCAGCGCAAACTGAACTATGCGCTGGTGGATGAGGTTGACTCCATTCTGATTGATGAAGCGCGTACGCCGCTGATCATCTCCGGCCCGGCGGAAGACAGCTCTGAACTTTACATCCAGGTGAACAAAATCATTCCGCGCCTGATCCGTCAGGAGAAAGAGGATTCCGATACCTTCCAGGGCGAAGGCCACTTCTCCGTTGATGAGAAAGCGCGCCAGGTTCACCTGACCGAACGTGGTCTGGTCGCCGTTGAAGAGCTGATGGTCAGCGAAGGCATTATGCAGGAGGGTGAATCCCTCTACTCGCCGGGCAACATCATGATGATGCACCACGTCACCGCCGCACTGCGCGCGCACGTGCTGTTTACCCGCGACGTTGACTACATCGTTAAAGATGGCGAAGTGATTATCGTTGATGAGCACACCGGTCGTACCATGCAGGGGCGTCGCTGGTCTGACGGCCTGCATCAGGCGGTGGAAGCCAAAGAGGGTGTGGAAATTCAGAACGAGAACCAGACGCTGGCCTCGATTACCTTCCAGAACTACTTCCGTCTGTATAACAAACTGGCCGGGATGACCGGTACCGCCGATACCGAAGCGTTTGAATTCAGTTCAATCTACAAGCTGGATACCATTGTCGTACCGACTAACCGCCCAATGGTGCGTAAGGATCTGCCGGATCTGGTCTACATGACCGAAATGGAGAAGATCGGCGCGATCATCGAAGATATCCGCGAGCGTACCGCTAACGGTCAGCCGGTGCTGGTCGGTACTATTTCGATTGAAAAATCCGAAGTGGTGTCCCATGAGCTAAACAAAGCGGGCATTAAACACGAAGTGCTTAACGCCAAATTCCACGCCCGCGAAGCGGATATCGTGGCGCAGGCGGGTCAGCCTTCAGCCGTGACCATCGCCACCAACATGGCCGGTCGCGGTACCGACATCGTGCTGGGCGGCAGCTGGCAGGCAGAGATTGCGGCGCTTGAAAATCCAACCGAAGAGCAGATCGAAGCGATCAAGAGCGCGTGGAAAGTTCGCCACGACGCGGTGCTGGCGTCAGGCGGTCTGCATATCATTGGTACGGAACGCCATGAATCACGCCGTATCGATAACCAGCTGCGCGGCCGTTCAGGTCGTCAGGGCGATAACGGTTCATCCCGTTTCTACCTGTCGATGGAAGATGCCCTGATGCGTATTTTCGCCTCGGACCGCGTCACCAACATGATGCGTAAACTGGGGATGAAACCGGGCGAAGCGATTGAGCACCCGTGGGTGACCAAAGCGATTGCTAACGCCCAGCGCAAAGTGGAAAGCCGCAACTTTGATATCCGTAAGCAGCTGCTGGAGTACGATGACGTTGCCAGCGACCAGCGCCGTGCCATCTATACCCAGCGTAACGAACTGCTCGACGTCTCTGACGTGTCAGAAACTATCGCCAGCATTCGTGAAGACGTGTTCAAAGCCACCATTGATGGCTATATCCCACCGCAGTCTCTGGAAGAGATGTGGGATGTTGCTGGCCTGCAGGAGCGCCTGAGCAACGACTTCGACCTCAATCTGCCGATTGCCGAGTGGCTGGATAAAGAGCCGGATCTGCATGAAGAAACGCTGCGTGAGCGCATCATGGAAGAGGCAAAAGCCCAGTATCAGCGCAAAGAAGAAGTGGTTGGCGTGGAAATGATGCGCAACTTCGAAAAAGGCGTGATGCTGCAAACGCTGGACTCGCTGTGGAAAGAGCACCTGGCGGCGATGGATTACCTGCGTCAGGGCATCCATTTGCGTGGCTACGCGCAGAAAGATCCGAAGCAGGAGTACAAGCGAGAGTCCTTCGCGATGTTTGCCGCAATGCTGGAGTCACTGAAATACGAAGTGATTAGCACCCTGAGCAAGGTTCAGGTGCGCATGCCGGAAGAGATTGAGCAGATGGAAGAGCAGCGCCGTCAGGAAGCTGAACATCTGGCGCAGCAGCAGCAGCTGAGCCACGCTGATGCCGACACGGAAGCCGCGCAGTCACTCTCTGAGCAGACTGGCGAGCGTAAAGTGGGGCGCAATGACCTGTGCCCATGCGGTTCCGGTAAGAAATATAAGCAGTGTCACGGCCGTCTGGCTTAACCCAGCAGCACGGTAACATCGAGAGGCGGCGATGCCGACCTGATGTCAGCCAGTGAAGCGAATAAAATTGCCGCAGCGGATAACGCTGCGGCTTTTTTTTTGCCGCGACTGAGGCAGGGCTCCGCCCCCTCTGCCCCCGCGCTATTGCGGCGGCAGGAAGAAATAAAAAAACGCCCCCGGCCATTCAGGCCGGGGGCGTCAGGGTATTAAAGACCTGCTTTCCGCTACATGGATTCAGGTATTAGTGCTTATGAGACTTAGCCGCAGTGCCCACTTCGCTCCACGCATCTTTCCAGTAGCCGCCTACGCCCGGCTCGTAGTGGTTAGCGCTGGCAGCGTAGATGGTGCACCAGCCGCTGGTCTGGCCTTTATTACACTCATACACTTTGCCATCTTTTGGCTGCAGAACTTTGGTGCCGCCTACGTACTGCTTGATGTTTTCCGGGTAGGTGAACTGATAATCACCGCCGCCAGCCGCTTCGCTCAGGGTCAGATCGAAGCTCTGCTGCAGCATCTGCTGATCGCGGGTGATACCCACTACGGTCAGGGTGTAGTTGCCTGGCTTCAGGTTCTTATTTTGCAGCGCCACGTTAACGCTACCGTCTTTCACCGTTTCGCTGCCAAAGCCGAGCAGGGTGTTATGTTTATCGAACAGCTTGGCGTTAATCACCATCTCACCGGTTACGGTAGCGGTCAGCTCAATAGGTGCGTGGCCATCGGTAATGGTGTACTGATTTTTTACCCCGCCGATCTCCATCACCGGTTTAACTTCTTCGTGCGTGTCCAGCTCAATTTCCACGCGCGTCAGGCCGCTGCCATCGCGGGTATAAATGGTATTCATCCCCTCAACCGGGTTAACTTCGCCCTGGTTATTTTTCTGGCCGGCGCGCAGGTCAGGCTGTTGCGCATTGATACGTGCAGCCAGTGCTTTTGACCAGATGTTGATATCGCCTTCGGCGTCGCTGTTAATGGTGAGGGTGGTGCTCAGCTCAGGGCGCTCATCAGGACCAAATACGCGGGTTTTCACGCTGTCGCCCGCTTTCAGCGCCACTTTTGGCGAGATGGTACCGATGGTTTTTTTCCACTCGGAAGGGACGGTATCTTCAAACTCGACGTCGATCATCTTATAGAAGGTGTTCGCGGTGTTAGATACTTCCCAGTTAGCGTAAATCACGTGGTAACCGCTGCGCTCCGGGATAGTACAGCTGTGGGTGATATCGTTCGGCGGAACAATCTCTTTACCGTCATGCACGCAGAATGGCGTTAATTCAAACGAGTCGCGCGTCAGGACTTTATTTGGGTTCCAGCCTGGCTTGGTGATGAAGTATTTCCAGTTTTGCGTGGCATGTACCGCGGTAAAGTGCCATGAGAAGTTATGTTCACCGGCCTGAATCTTATTTTTTGCCCAGCGTTCGCTGGTCTGCTCATTCAGCCTTGCAGCCAAACTCTCGCTATTGTCGTTATTACCGCTAGCCAGTTTGCCATCCGGCGGGGTGCCCGCACCCGGGAAGCCTTTGTGAGACTCACCCACGCTCTGCGGCTCGTAGGCGGCATTGCCGCAGTCGGTGTTCACCCCTTTCTGGCACAGCAGGTCGCGTGAAGGCGGCTCGGTGACATAACCGTGGGCCAAAGCGCCACCGCTGACTAACAGTGAAGATAATGCCAGGGCGACTTTGTTCAGTTTCATCATTTTCTATTCCATAATTCCAGATATAAAGTGGATACCTGCCACAGGTCAGGTGCTCGTAGCCTAGGGAAAAAATGCAGGTGGGGTTACTTATTGAAACTTAAACAGCGTTAACGCCGCTGGCGGGGAATGGCTCAGGGCTGAAAACGGCTTAAATGACCTTAGCAAAACGGAGAGGTGAAACAGGGGATGTATAATTTCCCCTCTTTATGTCTCCCAAAAGATGACCTTAATGATGAAGATAGTGTTTCCCGCTCTGCTGCTCAGCACGCTGGCGCTCAGCGCCTGCCAGCATCACCAGCCTGCGGCAGCCGTGCCGGTTGCCAGCCAGCTCTCTCAGCTCTCTGCCGTTGTGGCTTCCGCCAGCTGGCTGCGCCAAAACTGCAACCGTAGCGATATTGCGGCGGACGATCGCCTGGCCGCCAGCGCACTCTTGCTGGCCGCAGAGCGGGGATGGGCGACGCCGCCAGACTTTCGTCAGCAGCTGGCGGCGCAGGTTGCCAGCCGCATGAGCGCGCTGGATGCGGATGCTCCCACGCTGGCCGACAAATGTGCGGCGCTGAACCAGTCCAGCGCGCCCTTTATTCACTTTACTCAGAAAAAAGAGTCAGCGGTTGCCGCTCAGCCACAGTAACCAGCCGGCAACGGCCAGAAAAGGGCCAAAGGGCAAAGCGGCGCTGAGGGGGCGCTGCCACAGCAGGCGCGCCATCAGCGCCCAGCCAATCCCGCCAATCGAAGCCAGCAGCAGCAGCTGGGGCAACGGTTGCCATCCCAGCCACGCACCCAGCGCCGCCAGCAGCTTGGCATCCCCCAAACCCAACGCCTCTTTCCCGCGCAGCCAGTACCAGCCATGTGCCAGCAGCGCCAGCACGCCATAGCCCGTAATGGCCCCGGCAACGCTGGCATGGAGCGTAACGGCGGGCAGCCACGCCAGCAGGTTAGCCAGCAGACCAAGCCACAGCAATCCCAGCGTCAGCAGATCGGGCAGTAGCTGATGTTCGGCATCAATTACCATTAGCGGCAGCAGCAGCCAGCTCAGCAGCAGCGCCGCCAGCAGCAGCGGGCCACAGGGGAAGATGGCGCTGACCGCCAGCGTCAGTAGCAGGGTGACCCCCTCCATCAGCGGATAGCGCACGGCAATCCGCTGCCGGCAATGACGGCAGCGGCCCTGTAACCGCAACCAGCTGATGAGCGGAATATTGTCGCGCCACTTCAGCGGCGTTTGACACTGTGGGCAGTGTGAAGCGGGTAGCCACAGGCTGAAACCTGCGGGCGCCTGCGCGGTGATCATCAGCGGCAGTCGCCAGCAGACGACATTCAGCAGGCTACCTACCGTCAGACCCAGCGCGGCCAGCAGCAGCCAGTAAGCGGCATCAGCGAACATCGTTCAGCTCCAGCAGCGTCAGGCGCAGCCGTGTTTCCTGCCGTTCCAGCCGCAGGCGGGTAGCCTGCAGGCGCTGCTGCTGCTCCAGCGATATCAACACATTGATCAGCGGCTTAAACTCCACGGAATCGGCACTGGCAATCAGTCCGCCATTTGCCGCCGGCTGCAGCGACAGGCCGGTGAGCTGATTAAGGGTGGCAATGTCGGGCCGCGCGGGTAATACCGCCTGCATACGCGCCTCAAGCTGCTGCATCTGCTGCCATGCCCGCTGCTGCTGTTGCAGGCGTGCTGCCGCCTGCTGCTGCCACGCAACGGCACCCTGCCGGGCGCTGTAAAGCAGGGTAACGCAGGCCACGACCAGGCACAGCAGCAGCAGAGCCTGCTCGCGCGGCTGTCGAGACTGCCAGAAATGGTGTACGCGTTGCTTCATGGTTTCCTTCCTATAATCAGCTCATTACGTTCCTGCAGATTGACAGTGATGCCCGCGGGTGCAGCCTGCAGGGCTGTCGCTGCCAGCGGTGTGGCGAAGTGTAAGTGCAACTGCTGGCGTGCTGCATCCCATTCCAGCCGCTGCAGGGCAGTTGTATCCAGATTTGCGAGCAGTGCCTGAGATGCCGTCATCAGCGACAACAGCCCTGAGGTGGAAGGGGCGGTTTCCAGCCGCTGCAGCTGGTGGCGAAATGCTGCGCCCGCATCGGTCGGCGACTGTCCGTTAAAATAGTGCTGGTAACGCTGCAGCGCCTGCTGGTTTATCTGCCCGGCGGCGCGGTTTAACTGCCAGCCCTGCCACAGCGGTACGGCAGGCAGGGCCGCAAGCGAAAGCAGCAGCGCGGCAGCCAGGCAGTGCAGGCTTTTACCCCAGCGGATGGCCGGAGAAAATGCGCCATGCAGTAGAGAGAAGCAGGGTGGTTTAGCGGGCAGCGCTGGCCACGCCACCTGGGGTAAACCCGCCAGCGTAGGGTCAAGCGTCTGCAAATGCGCAACATCGCCAGAGGGCAGGCTGACGCCAGCAAAGGGCGCATGATGTGCCAGCCACTGTTCGCCAGCCTGGCTGGCATGCCCCTGTGGCAGGCACATGACGTCCGGCAGCGCGTAACTTACCCTGAGGCCACTTTGTGCGATGTGCGCCAGCGTGGTACGTAACCACTCTGCGTCAATGGCCACCAGATGCTGCTGCCCGGCCTCTTTTGCCAGCACGGTGATATGCAAGGCTTCGATATCGCCCAGCGCAAACCCCTCCAGCTGCCAGCGCAGGGCCTGCGGCGAGATCCTGCCGCCGCCGCCGCTGGCGGTATAAAACAGACAGCGTTCCGAGGGGACCGCAAGCCACACCTGGTCGCCCTCAAGCGCCGGGCAAGGGGCATCCTCCACGCCCGTGCTGCATTCGCCAGAGGCGGAGCGATAGTGCCAGTGCCGCTGGTTTCGCCCGGCACCGCTGAAATAAAGACAAAGTAATCCGCTTTGCCTGCGTGCAAATGTGATCATGTCGTTCACTCACTTAATCCATAAAGCCGGGCAGTGACCCGATAGCTTTCATCCTGCTGTTCAACCCGGCTACGTAATGCACTAAAAATTGTCGGATGATCGCCCCAAATCAGCAGTTCAAAGTAGCGGCTCTCGGTTACCACCACGCTTTGCAGGGTGGCGATAGCAGGTTCGAGCGTCCGGCTGCTTATCCCGCTAACCAGAGCATGAATGTCTTTCCACCCCTCAGGTGGACGGGCATCAAGCAGCGATTGCAGCTGCGTGGAGGAGAGCTGCCCGGCAAACAGCGCGCTGAATAACGGCATCTGGCGTGCAGTCAGGCCATTCACGTTGATGTTGAGGCGGGTTTCCGGCGTCACGCACAGCAGCGGCTGCAGTTTTTGCCATAGGGTGGGGGTGACCGCAGGCAGCGTTCTCAGCTGGCTGACTTCATCAAACAGCCGCCATTTGTTGACCTGCGGGTCGGGTTTAACCGAGGCAATAAGCTGCTGCATCAGGCGGTCGGCTTCTTCTTTCTTCAGGCCAAGCTGGCCCAGCATGCGCAGAAAAAGCTGGCGCGCGAGGGAGGGTAAAGCAGGCTGCTGGTCTTCCGCCACCCTCTGCATCAGCAGCGCATTCAAATTGAAACAGGCCTGACGATCGCGCAGCCTGAAGTGCAGCAGCTGTTCACCAAACTGCTGCTGGCGCACCGCATTAAACGGCTGCTGCAGCGGCTGAGTGGTGAGAAACCACTGCTCTGCACCCAGCAGGTCCCATTTCGCCTGCAGCATAGCCTGCCGGTTGCCCGCCTGGGCCACAGCCAGGTTGCCATACTGATTGCTGGTGGTTGCCAGCAGCGTCATCATGGCGATCATTAGCAGAACCACCAGCAGCGCCATTCCGCGCTGTTGCCGCTGCATTATTGCCCGCCGCTCAGCAGAATGATGGTGGAAAGCAGGCCGTAATCCGGGGTGTGCAGCGTGACCTCTATCGCCTCGGGCAGGTTAAACGCTGCGGGCCAGCCAGCCTGCCAGCTCCCCGCCGACCAGAAGCGTAGCTGCACCCGATCGATCCTCTGAAAGCGGGCTGTGATCTCATTCGACTCAAGATTTTCACGCAGCAGGCCGCTATCAGCCAGCCGCCAGCGCACCCTCTGTAATGAGGATCGTGGTGCGATGCTGACGGGAAGGGTACTGTTACGCCGGGTAAACTGCAGCAGCGCAGCCGGCGTATTACTGATAAATGCCGGGTGCGCGTGAGAGCGCTTTTCATCCTGTGACGGGATCATTGCCTGTGAGAGATCGCGATCGAGCAGTGCAAACAGGCGGCCAATCTCTTCCCGCCTGGTGACGTTCTGGCGGATCTGTTCGTCGCTGCGCATAACCGCCTGCAGGATCTGATAGCCCGTCAGGCTGAGAACGGCAAAAATTGCCAGCGCCAGCATCATTTCAATCAGGGTAAACCCTTGCTGACTGCGCATCATGATTTGCCCTGCCAGCCGTGCAGCGTAGCCAGTGCGGCCTGCTGAGAAGGGTCGAGACGCACCTCAATTTCCAGCGCCCTGATTTGCGCATGACGGGTGCTGACGCCGCGCCAGCGCCAGTACCAGCGCCGCTGCGCCATCGACGTGTTGCCATACTGCCGGCTTTGCGGCGGCCAGACCTGCTGCAGCTGTAGCTGTGCGAGTTGATTATCCGCCACCAGATAAGCGAACTGTTTCTCCTCCAGCCGCGACAGATTACGTACCTGCTCACCGCTGGTTTTCATCAGTGCCAGACCGGCAATCGCCAGCAGCGCCAGCGCGACCATCACCTCCAGCAGCGTCATCCCCCGTTGCTTCATGGTGACTCCGATAACACAGCCTCACCGCTGCGCGCGGTGATGCGGGTGGCGCGCAGCCCAGGGCTGCTAATCCGCAAAGTAAAAGCGGGTTGACTGCCGTCCGCCAGAAACAGCAGTGATGCTGGCAGTGCCACCATTTTGCCCTCCACGATTAAACTCAGCTGCCCGGGCTCAGGCAGGTCGAGCTGCCCCAGGCGCGTGCCAAGTGGCTGCCAGTGGTGTCCAGGAAACGGCGTTTCGCCCTCAGAGTGGCCAGCCGCCAGGCGGAAAAGCGTGGCCTGCTGCTGGCTCACCTGAAGCCGTATCACGCCACCATCGAGCTGCGGCTGGCCGATCGCCTGGCGAATCATCACCAGCAGTTTCTCCGCCTGGGGTCTGGTGCTGGCCGCAGGCAGGGTGGCGATAGTTCCCAGGGCAATGATGCTTAACAGCAGCAGCACCATCATCATTTCCAGCAGCGTAAATCCGTTCTGGCGCGGCATCAGTCGCTTTCGGTCTGCCAGTTAGTTATATCGTCCTCAGTGCCGGCGATACCATCCGCCCCCGCAGAGAAAATATCCACGCTGCTCTGTTTCCCGGGGCTGACCAACTGATAATCATTTCCCCACGGGTCCTGCGGCAGGCGGCGAATATAGCCATCGCTGCGGTAATTATGCGGTACGGGCGGCAGGGCCGGTTTACTCACCAGCGCTTTCAGCCCCTGCTCGCTGCTGGGATAGCGGCTGTTGTCCAGCCGGTACATATCCAGCGCATTTTCCAGCGTCACGATATCGCTGATGGCTTTCTGACGATCGGCACGATCTTTATTGCCCATCAGACTGGGGATCACCAGGCTGGCAAGAATGCCGAGTATCACGATCACCACCATCATTTCGAGCAGGGTGAAGCCCCGCTGCCTCTGTTGATTAACGCCTTGTTCCATAATGATTTATCCTACCAGGTTGTTGAGTTGTAAAATGGGTTGCAGGATCGCCAGCACGATAAACAGCACCACGGCGGCCATCACCACCACCAGCAGCGGTTCGAACAGGCTGACCGCCAGCGTCATCTGGCTGAGAAACGCGCTATCCTGCATATCTGCGCAGCGCGCCAGCATGCTGTCCAGCTCGCCGCTGCTCTCTCCACTGGCGACCATATGACGCATCATTGGTGACAGTAGCTGCGTCTGATCAAGCGCCAGCGTCAGGCTGCTGCCTTCGCGTACCTGCGTGGCGGCCTGTTCAAGCTGCTGGCGAATAAACTGATTGGTCAGCACCGTGGCACCGATGCTCATCCCCTCCAGCAGCGGCACGGCGCTGTTGCTGAGAATGCTGAGGGTGCGCGCATAGCGGGCGAGGTTGAGATTGAGAACAATACGTCCCACTATCGGCAGCCGCAGTGTCGCCTGATGCCAGCGCAGGCGGTGTCGTGGCTGGCGCAGCAGCAGATGGGCAGCGCCAGCCGCCAGCAGAAGCAGCACCAGCAGTGGAAATCCAGTGCGACGCACCAGATCGCTGAGCGCCATCAGCAGGCGGGTCGACAGCGGGAGCGCCTGCTTCATGTGCACAAACTGTTCCACCACGGTAGGAACCACGGCGGCCAGCAGCACAGAGATCACGCCAATAGCCACCAGCGTCAGCAGCAGGGGATAGATCAGTGCCTGAGTCAGCTTACTTTTGAGCTGCGCACTCTTTTCGCTGTAGTCTGCCAGCTGCTCCAGCACGCTATCGAGCTTGCCCGAGGCTTCGCCGGCAGCGATCATCGCCTGATAGAGTGGGGGAAAGATGGCGGGGTAGAGCGCGACCGCGTACGCCAGCGTCGCCCCCTCCAGCACCTTCTGGCGCAGGGTATGCAGCATGGCGCGGCCCGCAGGGCGGGTGGTCTGATTTTCCAGGGCCAGCAGCGCCTGTTCCAGCGGCAGTGCGGCAGCGATCAGCGTGGCCAGCTGGCGTATCAGCAGCACGCGTTCCCCGGCGGAGAGCGCGCTGCGTTGGAGGCTCAGGCCTGCCCGCTGTACACGCAACTGCAACGGCTGCAGCTGCTGTTCGCGCAGCCGCTGGCGTGCCAGCTGCGCAGTGTCGGCTTCCAGCACCCCGCGCACGCGCTGTCCCTGGCGGTTAACGGCCTGATAACGAAAACGCATCTTAGCTTTCATTCCTTGTCACGCGCAGGATCTCTTCCAGCGTGGTGACCCCCTCCTGCGCTTTTTGCAGTCCATCCTGCTGCAGGCTCTGATAGTCAGCGCTGACCAGTTGATGCAGCGGCTGCTCGCTATGCGGGTGGCTTATCGCCCGACGCAGGCTGTCATCAATGATTAACAGTTCGTGAATGCCGATACGGCCACGATAGCCGCTGTGATGGCAGCGTTCGCAGCCCACCGCCTGCCAGAGCGTCAGCCCGCTGGAGGCGGAGGGGAAGTAGCTGAGCTGGGCCGCCGTCGCCGCCACCGGCTGGCGACAGGCCTGGCAGAGCCGGCGTACCAGGCGCTGAGAAAGCACACCCAGCAGCGAGCTGGCCAGGAGAAAGGGTTCAACGCCCATATCTCGCAGGCGTTCAATGGCGCCAAGCGCGCTGTTGGTGTGTAGCGTTGACAGCACCAGATGGCCGGTCAGCGAGGCCTGCACGGCAATCTGCGCGGTTTCGCTATCGCGGATCTCACCGATCATCACCACGTCGGGGTCCTGGCGCAGGATCGCCCGCAGCCCGCGCGCAAAGGTCATATCGATTTTGCTATTAACCTGAGTCTGCCCGATCCCTTCCAGCTCGTACTCGACCGGATCCTCAATGGTCATAATATTTTTATCATCGCCGTGGATCAGCTTCAGTCCGGCGTACAGCGTGGTGCTTTTACCTGAACCCGTAGGTCCGGTAACCAGTAAAATGCCGTGCGGGCTGTGCAGCAGACGGGCCATTTCCCGCTGCGCTGCAGCCGTCATGCCAATCGCCGCCAGACTCAGCGTCAGCCCATTTTTATCCAGCACGCGCAGTACAATACGTTCGCCATGCTGGGCGGGCAGGGTTGAGACGCGGACATCAATATTTCGCCCGCCGAGGCGCAGCGAAATACGGCCATCCTGCGGCACCCGCTTTTCGGCAATATCCAGCCGGGCCATCACTTTAATGCGCGACAGCAGATAGCGGCTGAGCTGCACCGGTGGCGATAAAACCGGGCGCAGCATGCCATCAATGCGAAAGCGTACCGACAATACTTTTTCAAACGGCTCAATATGAATATCGGAAGCCCCCTGCTTGATCGCCTCGGTGAGAATGGCATTGATCAGGCGGATCACCGGCGCACCGTCATCGCTGTCCAGCAGATCGTTATCCTCCGGCAGGTGCTGGACCGCCTGATCGAGGTCAAACTCACTGCCCAGTGATTCAAACAGCTCGGCAGAGCGGCTGTTCTGCTGGTAAACCTCCGCCACTTTCTCACGGAAGGCGGCCTCATCAAGCGGCATCAGCGAGCTTTGCGGCAGATAGCGCCGTGCTTCGAACAGCGCGGATGTGCTGCTTTTGGGATGAAAGCACAGGGTCGCGTCAGGCAGCAGCAGCACCTGGTACTGCTGTACCCAGTTAAACGGCAACAGCGGCTGAGTCATGATGCATCCGCCCGCCAGAAGGTCGCGACATCCTGCTGCAGCTGCTGGAGCGCGTGGTTACTCTGGCGCACGTTAAGCTGCTGCTTCAGCGCTTTCTTGAGCGGCAGGTCTTCATTTCCCTCATCAAGCTGCTGACGAAAGGTGTTCAGCTTATCTGAGCTGGTGCGGTCAAAGGCGTGCTGCTGACGAATGATGGTGGGGCGAATAAACAGCATCAGATTACGCTTGCTCTGCTTGTCGGAGCTGTAGCGAAACAGGTGGCCAATCAGTGGGATATCACCCAGTAACGGTACGCGACTTTCGCTACGGTTGTGCGCAGTATCGAGCAGGCCGCCGACCACGACGGTATTACCGCTGTCCACCAGCACCGCGTTTTTGACCATGCGCGTATTAAACGTCATGCCAAGCGGGTCACCGCTGCTTTGATCGGCCACGCTGGAAACCTCCTGCTCGATCTCCATCAGCACCGAATCGCCTTTGTTAATCTGCGGCTTCACCTTCAGCTTGATGCCGACACTTTTGCGCGCCACCGAGTTGAATACCCCGTCGCCGCTGGTGGTTTGTGAACCGGTGAGAATGGGGACATCCTGACCGACGGTGAATTCTGCTTCCATATTATCCAGCGTCACGATGCTGGGGGTGGCGAGAATATTATTCTGTCCATTGGTTTGCAGGGCGCTGAACAGCCCGGCCCAGTTACCACGATAAAACCCGGCGGCCAGCCCGCTGGTCTTGCTCAGCGCACTGGCAAACCCTTTATCCGGCAGCGTGGTAATAGGGGCATCAGTGCCCGGGAACTGCGTGCCGCCAGCGTGACGGTTAAACCACTGTACGCCCAGCGCCAGGCCATCGGCGTCCTGAACCTCCACGATAATCGCCTCCACCTGAACCTGCGGGCGACTGATATCCAGCCGTTTGATAATCTCTTCAAGGTCGTCCATCACGTCAGGCGGCGCGTTAATAATCAGCGAGTTAGTGTGCGCATCGGCTTTCACCACGATATCTTTCATCATGGTGACGCCGCTGGCGGCCTTACCTTCGGCTTTGTCCTGCAGCGAACCGCTGACGCCGGTCAGAACCTCCAGCAGATTGTCAGCCTTGGCATGCTGCAGGTAAAACACGCGCGAGTTGCTGTGGCTGTCATTCTTCGTATCCAGATCGTGCGCCGCGTCAATCATCTGCTGACGCGCCTGCTCCTCGCCGGTAATTAACACGGCGTTGGTCCGGGTGTCTGCCACCGCTTTGGCGCGCAGTTTGCTGCTGCTACCGGGCTGAGTGCCGCTATTTAACTGATTAAGGATTTCGGCAACCTGCGCGGCGGAAGCCCAGCGCAGTTTGACACTGTCAACGCTGTTGTCTTCCGGCTGGTCGATACTCTCGACTATGGCTGACAGCTGCTGGATAACTGCGGCTCGGCCGGTCATCAGCAGCACGTTTGAAGGGTCGTAATGCACGACGCTGCCAGCCGCAGCGTCATTGAGCTGGCGCAGCAGCGGGGCCAGCTCTTTGGCGGTAATATAATGCAGCGGGAGCACGCGGCTAATCATTTCATCCCCGCTGGCCTGACCGTCAGCGGAAACCAGCGGGAGCGCAGCACCTTTGGCATTTTTAGCCGGGATAACCTTGACCACCCCATTGTCCATGCTGATGGCGGCAAAGCCATGCACGTCGAGCACGCTGAGGAAAAACTGGTAATACTGCTGGTCATTCAGCGTTTCGTAACTGCGCACGCTGATTTTCCCTTTTACCGTCGGGTCGATGATGATGGTTTTGTTCAAAGCCTTACTGACCGTGGTAATAAACTCGTCAATATCGGTATTTTTGAAATTAGCCTGGTAGCCCTCTGCATGAGCGCTGAGGGAAAACAGAAAGCTGGCCAGTAACAGCAGCATGCCACGGCCCGCCGGACGACATGGGGAGAAAATCATCGGCATAAATGTTCCAGAGTAAAGCGACTCATTTGATATAAAAGGCTTCATAGCGACCGTTATGGCGAATCACCACGCGGTCGGGAAAAATGCGTACCACAGAGGCTGGCGTGCCCGGCAACTGCTCTGCGATGCTCACGACCAGCTGCTGATTGCCGTGCTGGAAGACGGCCATCGAGAGCCGGGCATCGCTGTTGCTAAGCAATCCGCTTAACCTGAACGGCAGGGAACTTGGCACGGCGTGCACTATTTGCTGCTCTTCATCCCCCGCCGGCGCGGCAGCCGTGCTGGCCTGGGTGGCGAACCACGCCAGCGCCTGCAGCGTCGCATAAGGTTGTGCTGGCGGCGGCGGTGGGGCCGGCGCATGACGCTGCGCCACCGGTGAAGGTTTGCCTTCGTAGTGAAGCGCAGCGGTGAAAGAGGTTAGCGGTAATAGCAGACTGAAAATAATGATCCTGCCTGGTGTTAACACCCGACGACCCAAAAAAAGAAGATCCTGACCAACCGGTAATATCATGATTAATAGTGTAAAACCTTAAAGATTAAATTAGCGAATAGCATTTAAAAACCACTGCCTTAGGGAAGGTCGATTAAGCTTATCTTTCTTTTCTACGGCTTTTACAGCACTGCTTTCGCAAAAGTCATTGTGCCTGGATTCTGCTGCGATCTTCATCAATAAAGGTTTGTTAAGCTTTAATCCATAGTAAGGGACGGTGATCAAAATATCTCCCGGCAGTTGATGGCGTTGTAGCAGCGCCCGTAGTTGAAAAACTAACTGGTGATAGTTATTATCCCGAATGTATTGATGGTTCTCGTACCAGACGATATTGATAATTTCTCTTTTGTTATTGATGTTGGTCAACATGCAGATTAACAACCGCTTTTGCGTTTCACTTAACGGGATGCTGAGCTTTTTGCTGGGAATATTAAGCATATTGAGCTGGCAATCCACCGTTAAAACGTTATCGAAATGAATGTGATCAATATCGAGAATCTTTTCGCATTGCTGAACACTTAGCATTGTAGATATTCCTTGGTAATTTCCACGTCACCTGATTTTTTTAGTAGATCTGACCAGGGCAAATGTTCATGCAAAATGTTCTGATTAACGGACACTTTGATGTTGAAATGCAATTGACCTGAATCGCCATCTGATTTGAAGGATATAGATAACTCTCATCACCCTGCAATACAAGCTGTAGAGGTTAATTTGTAAAGTTATCTATATATATGATTTATATGATTTTTGTATGTTTTATTAATGAATTAATTAAAGTTTAAAACTCATTATTACCTTGCGCAAAGGACTTTTTTTTCATTATGTTTTCCTGTGAAGTTTATGAGGGTGCCAGAGAGTACGCTACCAACTCATTTTCTTCAGGATAGGGTTTCCTGCAAGGTGGTGAAAAAAAACAGCCAGCACATGCATGACAATCAGTATAGACAGCGTCACGCAGGAGATAATATGCAGCTGATGAAATGCGCTGGTCAGAGCTCCGCCCTGCAGCGGATGGGGAAGCTGGATGAAATTAAATATGTTGATATCCCGTTCCATCATCATCACACCGGTAAAAAGCACCAAAGCGGTATTGATGTAGATAATGATATGCACTGCATTGGCTAAAGCATGGTTGCCGGATTTTCTTTTAATATTGGCTGATTTTCCTGATTTGATTGCGTAAAATATACGAACAGCAAAGAAAGGAATAAACAGTGTTGTCACGGATACATTGATAAACCCTACGAACTCTTTTACATGATCTGAAGTATTTCCCAAGAAAATATAAAAGCCACTTGCCATCGCCCATATAATAACGATGGCGGAAATCCAGTGTAATAACACTTGCACCGGTGAGTACTTAGTCATTGTTTTTCCTTCTGCTATGGTGTTCAGCACCATTCATTTTACTGATGCCAGGATGATTTATAGTGGAATACACTAAGCAAATACTCGCTGCGGGATAAAATTAAACTCTCTTATTCAACTTATTGTCCGGGCTGTTTACACCTGCATCCTGTAAAGATGTGTATGTGCGGCGGCAGGACAGTACTGTCAATCGATGATAAAGTGGCGCGGTTCGAATTAAACCCTGGCAGAGTGAATAAGCATGAAACATTTACAGGTAGCAGTAGGCATTATCCGTAACGGCGCTCGGCAGATTTTTCTGGCTCAGCGCGCCGCCAGTTCGCATATGGCAAACATGTGGGAATTTCCGGGCGGTAAAATCGAGAGCGGTGAAACGCCAGAGCTGGCGTTGAAACGTGAGCTGCAGGAAGAGACCGGCATTGAGGTGCTGAGCGCCAGCGCATACGGGATTGCCGACCATACTTACGCTGACCTGCGCGTGACGCTGCACTTCTTTCTGGTTGAACAGTGGAATGGCGAGCCGTATGGGCGGGAAGGGCAGCCGTCACGCTGGGTGGATCAGGCAGAGTTGCAGGCCGATGAGTTTCCACCGGCCAATGCGGAGCTGGTGGTGCGCCTGAAAGCTGAAGCGCATCAGGCCACGCCGTAACCTTAACAGCTAGTCGCGATCGAGCAGTTGCTCACTCCAGCTTTCGTTGTCATTCAGACCGTCGCTGCTGGGAATACGCTTCTCTTCAGCGGCCCATTCGCCAAGATCGATCAGCTGGCAGCGCTTGCTACAAAACGGACGCCAGCTGCTAAGTTCATCCCAAATGACCTGCTTGCCGCAGGTCGGGCAGTTCACCATGGTTACATCACTCATACAATTACCTCAACAACAGGCCAGCTCAAAATCGAGACGGGCGGGAACTTCACCCCGTTCGCTATCCAGCGGCAGAAAACGGATGGCATAACGGCTTTTATGACCGGAAACCTGCGGATAAAGAGAGTCGTCCAGCTTTAACTGCAGGCGCAACAGGTCAGCACCCTCGGCGTTATCCTGGAAGAAACCATTCAGGCTGGTGTGGTTGCGGAAAATCCCGGACTGACGGATCAGGTCGAGGATCATCGTCAGTGCATCGCGCATTGGCGCCAGGGAGTTCACCCAGATGGCCACCTGCTGGTCACGTAGCGGTTGTTCAATATGAAGCCAGATATGCAGCGTCGGCAGATCAAAGCTACAGCAGCCACCCGGAATGCTTAAACGCTGACGCACCAGAGCAATTAAACGGTCTTCGCGCAGCTGCTGGCCCATGCGCGGGGCGGCCATCAGCGCCGCACCGCGGGTTTTCAGGTCGGCACGCAGGGCATCAATCGTGGCGGTATCGACGCCGGGAACTTCAGACCATGACTGCAGTTTTTGCTGCTGACGCTCCAGCTCTTTAAGGATTTCGGTGCGCAGTTCACCACGCTCAAACACGTCCAGCAGCTCGGCGGCATTGCGGAAAAATGTCAGCGCGCCCAGGTGATCAACAATGTTCTGGCTGGCGCTAAGTTGCTTGAGTAAAAATTCGATACGCAGCCAGGTACGCATTTTTTCGTTCAGTGGATGTTCAAAAAGAACCGTTGTGCTCATGCTGTTAATCCCGATCGGTTGCTGCTGCCAGCGCCAGATAGCGCTGATGGAGTTCAGCAACGCGCGCGATCGCCGTCTCGGGCGATCCGCTGTTATCAATAATGTCATCCGCCACTGCCAGACGCGCTTCACGCGAGGCCTGAGCAGCAAGAATATTTTCCGCCTGTTCACGGCTGATACCGTCGCGGCGTAGGGTGCGCGCCAGCTGGGTTTCACGGTCTACGTCGACCACCAGCACCCGGTCAGCGAGGTGTTGCAAATGGTTCTCTACCAGCAGCGGAACCACCCACAGGCACCAGGCCGAGCGGGTCAATGCTAACTGCTTACGCGTCTCTGCATGGATAAGAGGATGTAACAGTTTGTTAATCCAGCTTTTATCCTGCGGCGAACTAAAGATTTTCTGCCGCAGCACGCCCCGGTTCAGCGAACCGTCCGGGTGCAGAATCTCATCACCAAAGCGTTGAGAAATGGCCGCCAGTGCCGGCTGCCCAGGCGCTACCACCTGGCGCGCAATCACGTCGGCATCAACAATATCAATGTCCAGTGCGGCAAAAGCGTTAGCAATGGTACTTTTTCCACTGCCGATGCCGCCGGTTAGCGCAACGATATAAGGCATGCTTTCAAGTTCTCGCTGCTTTGTTGACCTGATTTTACACCGCCCAGCTCAATTTTGAGGCGCAGATCACAAAGCAGTTTTACAGGTAAATTTAACGGATTGTAGCGTAAATAAAGCAAATTTCGCAGTCTTGTCGGCGCGTTTTTAGCGCGTATGATAGCGTCACTGGAACAGGCATTCAGCTTTATCCGCGTCGCGTAACCCTGAAGGGAGCGCGCCCGGATCACCGCCATCAACCAGGATAATCGTTATGCGTATCGAAGAAGATATTAAGTTAGGCTTTAAGGATGTTTTAATCCGTCCAAAGCGTTCCACCCTGCAAAGCCGTTCTCAGGTTGAGCTGGAACGTCAGTTCACCTTCAAACACTCCGCTATCAGCTGGTCCGGCGTTCCTGTCATTGCCGCCAATATGGATACGGTGGGCACGTTCAGCATGGCGACTGCGCTGGCTTCCTTCAATATTCTTACTGCCGTCCACAAGCATTACAGCGTTGAGCAGTGGCGTGAGTTTGTCATCCGTAGCACCCCCGAGGTATTGCGCCATGTTATGGTCTCAACCGGGACGTCAGATGCAGACTTTACCAAGCTGCAGCAGATCCTGGCCTTGTCTCCGGCGCTAAATTTTATCTGTATCGACGTGGCAAACGGCTATTCCGAACACTTCGTGCAGTTCCTGCAGCGTGCGCGTGAGGCCTGCCCGGGGAAAACGATCTGCGCCGGGAATGTGGTGACGGGTGAGATGGTGGAGGAGCTGATCCTCTCCGGGGCCGATATTGTTAAGGTGGGCATTGGTCCGGGTTCCGTCTGCACCACGCGGGTGAAAACCGGCGTCGGCTATCCGCAGCTTTCCGCCGTGATTGAGTGCGCCGATGCGGCACACGGCCTGGGTGGGCAGATCGTCAGCGATGGCGGTTGTTCCGTGCCGGGTGATGTGGCGAAGGCCTTTGGCGGCGGCGCTGATTTCGTCATGCTGGGCGGCATGCTCGCCGCCCACGACGAATGCGAAGGCACGCTGGTTGAGGAGAACGGCGAACAGTTTATGCTGTTCTACGGCATGAGCTCCGAATCCGCCATGAAACGCCACGTCGGCGGAGTGGCGCAGTACCGTGCTGCCGAGGGAAAAACCGTTAAGCTGCCGCTGCGTGGGCCGGTTGATCAGACCGCGCGTGACATCCTTGGCGGGCTGCGCTCAGCCTGTACCTATGTAGGCGCAGAGCGTTTAAAAGAGCTGACCAAGCGCACCACGTTTATCCGCGTTAACGAGCAGGAAAACCGCGTCTTTAATCGTTAAAGATTGCTGTTGACCAGGGGGCCGTCGTGCATCCAGCGCGACGGCCTAACCCAGCGCATCACCGAGGCGGAACACCGGCAGATACATGGCAACCACCAGCGTGCCGACAATCGCGCCAATCACCACCATCATTAGCGGCTCCAGCGCGGCTGCCAGCGCATCCGCCAGCTGATGAGTTCGCTGTTCATGCCAGCCCGCCAGCCTTGCCAGCAGCGCATCCAGTGAACCTGACTCTTCCCCCACTTTCACCAGCTGATAGCACAGCGGCGTAAACAGCTGATGCGTCTTTAACGCCTGGTGCAGCGGATTGCCGTTTTCGATATGCCGCTGCAGCGCAGCAATAGCTTCGCGCCACAGTAGCGGGGACAGCGTCTTCTCTACCGCCTGCAAACTTTGCAGCAGCGTCAGCCCGGCGCGCTGGGTGAGCGACAGGGTGGTAAAGATCTGGCTCAGCAGGCTGCCACGATACAGGGCGGCGATCAGCGGCAGCCGCATCAGCAGCCGCTGCTCGCGGCGCTGCCAGCCAGGGGACTTTTTATGCAGCCTGCGCCAGAGCAGAACAACCGCGATAACCAGCGTAATGCCCGGCAAGGCCTGCTGCTGGATGAGCTGCGAAAAGGCGATCACCGCGGCGGTAAACGCCGGCAGTGGGGCATTAAATGTCTGATAAATCGCGACAAACTCCGGCAGAACAAAGACCAGCATACCGATGCTAATCAGTAGCGCCACCGCGAGGATAAACAGCGGATAGCGCAGCGCCTTTTTCACCTTCTGCTGCAGCTGCTGCTGCTGTTCCTGTTGCAACGCCAGCTGCAGGCAGCACTCATCCAGCTCTCCGGTCAGTTCACCGATGTGGATCAGTGCGGCGTACAGCGGCGGAAATACATCAGGCCAGGCCGCCAGCGCGTCTGAAAAAGGGATACCTGATGTAATCCGCTGCTGGAGTTCCAGCAGCAGGGCCTGCCAGCAGGGTTCAGGATGCCCCTCACCCAGCAGCTGCAGGCTGGATGCCAGCGGCATTCCCGCCTTGAGTAAGGTTGCCAGCTGGCGCACCAGCGCGGTTTTTTGCGCCCCCTTCCACTGACGTTGCCCACAGCGCTGGCGCGGGGATATCTTCAGGGGCAGCTGGTGATGCGCGGCAAGGTCGGCCGCAATCTGCCCGGCGCTGGGGGCAAAACTGCAGCCGTGATGCAGGTTGCCGCTATCGTCCATGGCCTGCCAGCGAAAGAGGTAGCGCTTACTCATCACAGCCTCCGGCAACGCGTGTCAGCTCCTCGAGGGTGGTATCGCCCCGATTCACGCAGTGAAGTCCCTCAACAAACAGTGAATTCAGCCCCTGCTCACGCGCGATTTTCTCCAGCTCTTCAGGCATGGCCGAGCTGGCCAGCGCATTTTGCAGCCGTGCAGATATCGGCAGCATTTCGAACAGCGCCAGGCGGCCGTAAAAACCGGAAAAGCAGCGATCGCACCCTACGGCGTGCCAGTTCTGAATGGTTCCCGGCCAGATATGTGATGGCAGGTGAGCGGTAGCCTCGGCGGGCTGACGGCAGTGCGGGCACAGTCTTCGCACCAGACGCTGGGCAATCACCAGTTTCAATGCTGAAGCCAGCAGATAACCGGGTACGCCCATCTGTCCCAGCCTGACCAGCGTTTCGGTAGTTGAGTTAGTGTGCAGCGTCGACAGCACCAGGTGACCAGTCTGCGCCGCTTTCACCGCAATTTCAGCCGTTTCACCATCGCGGATCTCGCCGATCATAATCACGTCGGGATCCTGGCGTAGCAGCGCGCGCAGCACCCGATGGAAATCGAGCCCCGAGCGGGGGTGGATCTGGGTTTGGTTGATCCCCGCCAGCGGGATCTCCACCGGGTCCTCCACGCTGCACAGATTACGCGTGGCGATATTCAGCCAGCTCAGCCCGCTGTAAAGCGTGAACGTTTTGCCACTGCCGGTCGGGCCTGTCACCAGAATCATGCCCTGCGGGCGTGAGAGGGCTTCGCGGTAACGCTTAAGTTGGGGGGCGGGCATCTTGAGATTCTCCAGTGCCACCGACTGGGAATCACTCTGCAGCAGGCGCACCACGGCTTTCTCACCGCCGCGCACCGGCAGCGTCGACAGGCGGAATGAGTGGGTTTGCTGGCCAAGCTGCAGGGAAAACTGCCCATCCTGCGGCACCCGGCGCTCAGCGATATCGAGGCTGGCGAGGATTTTCAGGCGCGCAATCAGCGGGGCGCTGTTCTCCGCCCAGCTGCCCGGCAATTGCTGTAGTACGCCATCGACGCGTAAGCGGACGCGCAGCCCCTTTTCCTGGGGTTCAAGGTGAATATCCGACGCGCGCTTCTGCAAAGCCTGGGTCAGCAGTTCGTTAATCTTCACAACGGCCGCACCGCTGTACTCTTCGGCGCTCTCCTGTGCTGATGCGGTGGCGCTATTTCCCTCGCGCTGAATAAATTGTTCAAGCCTGGCCTGAGGCCAGCACTCCACTTCGATGGCACTTTGTGTGGCAAAGCGCAGTTCTGTCATCATTTCGTGACCCGGAGTAGCGGCCAGTGCAATGTGCAGCCGCTGGGCATTGAATCCGACAATCACCGCCTGATAGCGCTGGCAGATGGCCTCTACCGCGCGCTGCGTCTCTGGGTTCATGGCGCCTGCTCCTCATCAAAGCGGAACACATCCTGACAAGCCTCTTGCAATCCGGAAGACTCGCTTTTACAGCTGCGCTGCCAGTCCATCTGTCCGTTATCGCTGTTCCATTGCGGTGTCAGTTTGACGTCCAGCCCTTTAAGGCTCTCCTTGCCGCTTAGGGCAATCACGCCGGCTTTAACGCTGAGTGCCGACACATAGCGAGAAGTGCGCTCCATCGGCACACCGTTGCTGCCTGCGCTGCAGTTGCCGCTACCGCCGTGCTCGATAGCGCAGAGCTCAACGGCGGTTTTGAACGGCATCGCCGTTTGCAGCATATCGGTCAGCGCGGCTTTTTGCAGATAGCCCTGGTAAGCGGGCAGCCCGATAGCGCTGAGAATGGCAATAATGGCGATAACGATCATCAGTTCGATCAGGGTGAATCCCTGCTGGTTCATGGCAAACCTCCTTGTGGTTAAGAGGTGAGCAACATAATTCGCCACTGCAGGCTGGCGCCAGCAGCGATCCCGAGTTTTCAGAGCGGGGCCGTAAACAATTTTTGTCTGTTACATCAGCGGATTAATGTGGCGGAAGGCGGCTCGCAAAAATAAAACCTGGGCAGAAAAAAGGCCACTGTATGAAGTGGCCTGAATCGTCAGAGGATAAGTTGTTCGGGGCGGCATTGGTAAAGTCTGGCAAGTTTCTCACGGGTTTTCTTATGCGGTTTACTGTCAACGCGCTCCCACTGCGAAACGGCGGACTGGGTGGTACCCAGCTTTTCCGCCACGTCATATTGCGACAGGCCGCGATGAATGCGCCAGGCTGCCTGCAGGCTGACCTCCTGCCCGACCATGATCCCGACAATTTCCTGCGGAACGGTTTCATTATCATGTTCGTCAGCCTCATAGGGCAGGCTGGCCCATTCACTGCTGGCATTGGACAGCAGCTTTTCATACTCGGCCACAGGCAGTACTACAAACTGCGCCGTGCCGTTTTCATCATAAATAACCTGTTTTGGCACTGGGTATCCTCCAGTCTGAGAGCCATGTTCCGTATCTGGTTGCGTTAGCAAGTGTGGGTTGCCCGACGCTTTACTTCCTGAATAACCACAACCACAGGCTCGCCGTTAATCAGTTGAAAAATGACTCTGTAGTTCCCTACTCGCAGCCGGAAAAGAGTGTCATTTCCCTCTATTTTTTTCACGTCCAGCGGCACCACCGGAAAAGCGACCAGCTGTCGACTCTTTTCAGCGATGGCTCTGCGATAGCGGCTGTCAATTTTGCTGAGCTGCTTTAACGCCCGCCTTGTCCACATAACTTCAACCATTGCTCCCCCATTTCCCTGGCATAGCCACACGAGGTTGATTAGATAATAGGTCTAAAATTTGGCTTATACAATGACTTTACTAATTATCTAATCCCTGTGTGGGCTGGTGCTGTGTAACACATTCCGCTGTTAATCTCATTAACCCTCCCTCTGTTGCCAGCGGTAGCCATGATTTTTCAGAGCGGGGCCGTAAACAATTTTTGTCTGTTACATCAGCGGATTAATGTGGCGGAAGGCGGCTCGCAAAAACAAAACCTGGGCAGAAAAAAGGCCAGCACATGTAGCTGGCCTGAGGTACAAACAGGTGAAGAGCAGGGATGATTAGCGCTTAGCGAAAGCGCATCGACAAATCGAGGGCACGCACATGTTTGGTCAATGCACCAACGGAGATATAGTCCACGCCGGTTTCGGCAAAGGTTCGCAGGGTCTCGTCGGTGACATTCCCGGAGACTTCCAGCAGGGCGCGGTTGTCACTCAGCTTGACGGCATCGCGCATCTGCTCGACGGTAAAGTTATCGAGCATCACGATATCTGCGCCAGCCTGCAGCGCTTGCTCAAGCTCTTCCATGGTTTCGACTTCGACCTCTACCGGCACATCAGGGTGCATCCAGAAGGCTTTCTCCACCGCTTTGGTGATCGAACCGCAGGCAATAATGTGGTTCTCTTTGATCAAAAAGGCATCCGACAGGCCGAGACGATGGTTGGCGCCACCGCCGCACAGCACGGCGTACTTCAGCGCGGTACGCAACCCGGGCAGGGTTTTACGCGTATCCAGCAGCTGGGTGCGGGTACCTTCCAGAATAGCCACATAGCGGCTGACTTCAGTCGCTACGCCGGACAACGTCTGCACAAAATTCAGCGCGGTGCGCTCTGCGGTAAGAATAAGCTTCGCCGGACCGATAGCTTCGAACAGCGTCTGGTCGGCAGCGATCTTATCGCCGTCATCCACATGCCAGGTAAGCTGTACTTTGTCACCCAGCTGGATAAACACTTCCTCCACCCAACGTTTACCGCAAAAAATACCGGGTTCACGGGTAATGACAACAGCGTGCGAGGCCGTATCGTCAGAGAGCAGGCTGGCGGTGATGTCCCGGCAGGGGTCCACTTCGCCACCCAGATCTTCACGCAGCGCCTGCGCGACGGCAGGGGGAATATCGTCCTCAATACGGTCCATCAGTTCAGCACGGCGGCTGTCGGGATCGTAACGGCGAGATGTCATGATCAAACTCCGAAAGGTCGGGTAACAGAGGCTGACATGCTAGCGTGTTTAATCCGGCCTTGCCAGCCACCTCAGCGCACGAAAGGCGTGTCATGATGGCGCCGTTGAAACCGATAACCTTCGACCTGGAAGCCGTGCGAACCTTCGTGCGGGCAGTGGAGTTGGGCAGTTTTGTGCAAACAGCAGGCCAGCTGCAGCAATCGGCCTCTGCGGTCAATGCTCAGCTGAAGAGGCTGGAGCGGCAGTGCGGGCTGCCGCTGTTACAGGCGTCCGGCGAACAGCTGACATTAACCGCAGGCGGGGAGGTGATGATTGCCTATGGCCGACGGCTGCTGGCGTTGAACGATGAAGCTGTCAGCACCTTACACTGCGCCTACCCTGAACGGGTGGTTAAAGCTGAATGACCTTGCCGCTAAACAGGACTGGTCCGGTGGGTTGCCCGGTGGGGGAGCCACCGCGAGGCTCCAGGCTGATCGCCAGCGTTGGCAGGCTGGCAAGCTGAACGGGCCTGATGCTCACCTGCTGGCTGGCGGAGGTGGCAATCAGCCCCAGCGACTGCGGTTTTTCACCCGGCGGGATCAGCCAGAGTTGCAGGCTGCGGTCTGGCTGAATGGCTGCAGCATTGATAGCCTGCACTGTCAGCCGGTCTTTGGCCGCATTAAGGCTGACCACCCACGACCCCTGCTGTGCGCTGCCGTTGAGAACAGCCACGGCCTGTGGAGCAGCAGGCGGGGGCGTAAGCTGCGTGTAGATTAGCGCACCGGCAAAAGAGGCCGCCAGCGCCCAGCCCAGCCACGGCCAGCGCACGCTGCGGGCTGGCGTTTTGTCCGCTGGCAGGCTGTGTGCCAGCCGTTGCCAAACCGCTTGCGGAGGCGTAACCGGCTTAACGTTGTGGTCCAGCTCCGCCAGCGCGTGCTGCCAGCGGCCGACTTCGGCCGCCAGTTCAGGCTCCTGCAGCAGGCGGCGGGCGAAACGCTGGCGCGCCGCGCCGCGCAGCGTGCCAAGGGCATATTCTGCGGCCAGGGCTGAGTCGTAATCGCGTCTGCTGTTCATAGGCCCACACACTCTTTCAATTGCGCTAATGCCCGGCGGATCCAGCTTTTTACCGTGCCGTCCGGTTGCTGTAGGTGCTGCGCTATTTCACGGTGCGACAGCCCCTGATAATAAGCCAGACGGATGCTTTGCCGCTGTTCCGGCTGCAGCTGGTCCATACAGTCAGCCAGCCTGCGCGATTCCGAGCGGAACGGCGAATCCTGAGTGGGGTCGTCAGCGTCTGACAACGCTTCCTCTTCCAGTTCGATAACGCGGTTATCCTGCAGGCGTAAATAATCGATTGCGCGGTTGCGCACGATGTTCGTTAACCAGGTTTTAGGGGCGCTGAGCGCCGGATCGAAGCTGGCGGCACGCTGCCAGACGGTGAGAAAGCTGTCGTGCAACACCTCTTCAGCCCAGCCACGTCGACGCAGCATGCGCAGTGCAATGGCGAAAAGGTAAGGGGAATAACGGCGGTAAAGCGCTTCGAAAGCGCGCTTGTCCCCTGCGGCTATTGCCTGCATCAGCACAACCTGGCTATCAATTACGTCGTCCGTCATGAACCATCCTGAAAAAAGGTGCAGAGGGGTTAAAAATCCTGCTGCACCAAGTGTATACCCTTATTTTTAACCTCTGCGGGTATTTTTAATATTTTCCCTGGTGTTACCGGGTAAATCTTTATGGCATCAGGACGGTATCAATCACGTCAATCACGCCATTTTTCTGCTGCACATCATAGGTACTGATATTGGCGACATTGCCTTTGTCATCTTTCAGCTGAATATTGTGCGGGCCGTTCATCATCAGCCACAGCGGTGCGCCGTTTACGGTCTTCAGCTCTGTGCTGCCGTGGCCCTGTTTGATTTTTTTCATCAGCGCCTGCATATCATATTTCCCGGCAACCACATGGTAGGTCAGCACGCTGGTGAGCATGGCTTTATTTTCCGGTTTTAGCAGATTATCAACGGTGCCGGCAGGCAGTTTGGCAAAGGCCGCATTGGTCGGGGCAAAGACGGTGAACGGGCCCGGGCCCTGTAGCGTGTCTGCCAGTCCAGCCGCTTTAACCGCAGCCACCAGCGTGGTGTGATCTTTAGAATTAAGGGCATTCTCAACGATATTATGGGAAGGGTACATAGCAGCCCCGCCTACCATCACGGTATTCTGCGCCATCTCAGCCATTGACGCGGCGCTAAACAGCAGTGATGCACACAGAGCAGAGCGGATGAATGTTTTCATGATGAATTCCTCAGGGTAAGAGAAGGCGTTTTTGCCTCACACTGCTATCTACGGTTGAGGAGATAAATTGGATGCAGAATCAGAAAAATATTTTTCTTCGGCGCTAAACAGCGGGCAGAGAAGTTTGAAAAAGCGAAAAAAAATCATGTTAATCTGAAGGGAATTGAACACAGGAGAGCAGGGTATGCAGTTGCAAGAGGGTTGGATAGCTGGCGTCCGGCGCGTGCCGTCCCCCCATTTTAACCCGCGGCCGGATGATGAAACGCCTTCGCTGCTGGTGGTCCACAATATCAGTCTGCCCCCGGGTGAGTTTGGTGGCCCGTGGATTGACGCGCTGTTTACCGGCCAGCTCGATCCTGAAGCCCATCCCTATTTTGCTGATATCCACCATCTGCGGGTGTCAGCCCACTGCCTGATCCGTCGTGACGGAGAAATTGTGCAGTATGTTCCGTTTCATCTGCGCGCCTGGCACGCGGGCATCTCTCTTTATCAGGGGCGGGAAGCCTGCAACGATTTCTCTATCGGCATTGAGCTGGAGGGGACCGATACGCTGCCCTACACCGATGCCCAGTACGCTGCGCTGCAGGCCATTACCGAACTGCTGGTGCAGCACTATCCCCTGATTGCGCAAAATATTACCGGGCACAGTGATATTGCCCCGCAGCGTAAGACCGACCCTGGCCCGTCCTTCGACTGGCCTCGTTTTCGCGCCGGGCTGGCGCACCTCACCCAGACTACTGTTAATGGGAGTAAGGCATGACGTTATTTAGCCTGTTGCTGGTTCTCGGATGGGAACGCTTGTTTAAAATGGGGGAGCACTGGCAGCTTGACCACCACCTGATGCCGCTGTTCCGCGGTCGTCAGCGTTTTTCGCTAATGCGCACGCTGCTGATGATGCTGCTGGCAATGGCGGTGGTTGCCCTGTGCCTGCTGGCGCTGAACGGGCTATTTTTTGGCGTACCGAAGCTGCTGTTCTGGATTTTAGTCGGGCTGCTGTGCATCGGGGCGGGGTCGGTGCGCCTGCACTATCACGCCTATTTGCAGGCGGCCAGCCATAACGATGCCGACGCGCATAATGCGATGGTGGAGGAGCTGACGCTGATCCACGGCGTGCCGGGCGAATGTAACGAACGCGAATTCCTCTGCGAACTGCAAAATGCGCTGCTGTGGATCAACTACCGCTTCTACCTCGCGCCGCTGTTCTGGTTTGTGGTGGGTGGCCCGTGGGGGCCGGCGCTGCTGGTGGGTTACGCTTTCCTGCGCGCCTGGCAGAGTTGGCTGGCGCGCAGGCAGGATGCGCTGGCGCGTGCGCAGTCGGGCGTGGATGCCATTCTGCACTGGGTGGACTGGATCCCGGTTCGGCTGGTGGGCGTGGCCTATGCGCTGCTGGGTCACGGTGAGCGCGCACTGCCCGCCTGGTTCGCCTCCCTGGGCGACCGTCATACGCCGCAGTATCAGGTGCTGACCCGCCTGGCGCAGTATTCGCTGGCGCGCGATCCGCACCTTGATAAGGTAGAGACCCCGCGCGTGGCGGTGGCACTGGCGAAAAAGGTGTCGCTGGTGCTGGTGGTAGTAGTTGCGTTACTGACTATTTACGGCACGCTGGTGTAACACCGTGTCGGCCGGTGGTGTGCCAAACTGCGGCATGCCATCGGCGCCCCAGCTGAAGGTTTTGATGCGCGTATGGCGGTTAGGGTCATACAGCGGGTCCCCCTCAATTTCCGTGTAATTGCGCGCGTGATAAACCAGCACATCCTCGCCATTTTCCCCCTGCGTAAAGCTGTTATGCCCCGGGCCATACTGACGGTTCTCCCAGCTGGTGGTGAACACCGGTGCGGCGGATTTTTGCCAGTTAGCCGCTTCCAGCGGATCGGCATCCGCGTCAATCCACAGCAGCCCCATGCAGTAGTTCTCATCGGTAGCGCTGGAAGAGTAGCTGACAAACAGCCGCTGGCCATGGCGAATAGCCGCGGGCCCCTCATTGACGCTGAACCCCGCGCACTCCCACTCATACTGCGGGCGGCTGATCATCACCGTCGGGCCGCTGAGCTGCCACGGCGTCGCCAGCTCACTGAGATAGAGGTTGGAGTTGCCGGGGATCGCCGGATCTTTCTGCGCCCACAAATACCAGTGTTTGCCCTGATGTATGAAGTGGGTGGCATCCAGCGCGAAGCTGTCGATGGGGGTAACGACCTGGCCGCGCTCCTGCCAGCTTCCACTCTGGGGATCGGCATCATCGCAGGTAAGGGCAAACATGCGGTGCTGGAACAGGCCGTTTTTAATCTCCTTTGACGGCGCGGCGGCAAAATAGATCACCCACTGCCCGTCAATATGGTGCAGCTCCGGCGCCCAGATCAGTGCGCTCAGCGGGCCGCGATCGGGTTTACGCCACACGACGGTCGCCGGGGCATCTGCCAGTTGGGCCAGCGTCTCAGCACGGCGGATCTCCAGCCGATCATATTCGGGTACGGAGGCAATAAACCAGTAGCTGTCCTGATGGCGCAGGATGAACGGGTCGGCGCGTTGTTCAATTAATGGATTAGGCCAGTGGCTCATCGGCGGCTCCTTTAAGTTTGGTTTTCAGCGGTTTGCTGTGGTGATAGTCATTGAGTTCCTGGTAATTGACCCGGCGCTGTTCCAGCTCCCGCTGGATCTGCTGCATCAGCGTGCGGTCCACCTTCAGCAGGCGCACTACGCCCGCAGTAATCAGATAGCCCACGCCGGGGATCACGGTGAACAGCAGCACAATACCGTTCAGCGCCGCCGGGCTTTGCTGCTTAGCACCCGCGTCGTAGCCGTACCATGACAGCAGGAAACCGACCATCGCTCCGGCAACCGCCAGCCCGACTTTGAGGAAGAACAGGTTGCCGGAGAAGCTAATCCCGGTTATGCGCTTGCCGGTTTTCCACTCGCCGTAGTCATCCACGTCTGCCATCAGCGACCAGTGCAGCGGTGATGGGATCTGATGCAGAATATTCAGCAGGAAGTACATCACCAGCACCAGTACGGTGGCCTGCGGGTTAAGGAAGTAAAAGCCGCTGGAGAAGATCGCCAGCGCGATGTTGGTCCAGAAAAACACCTTCAGTTTGCACCAGCGGTCGGTCAGCACTTTCGCCAGCGTACTGCCGAGCATCATGCCCACTACGCCAAGGCTGATAAACAGCGTGGCGAAGTGGGTCGACTGCTGCATCACCCAGGTGACGTAATACATGGTGGCCGCCATGCGGATAAAGCCAGGGCAGACGTTGCACAGCGTCAGCAGCAGGATGCGCACCCACTGATCGTTTTTCCACACGTCGCGCAGGTCGGCTTTCAGATCGTCATTGCTCGGCACCGCCGGTCGGATACGTTCGCGCACCGTAGCGAAGCAGAACAGGAACATCAGCAGCGCCACCAGGGCCATCACGCCCATCGCCATCTGGTAGCCGCGCGCTTTATCTGCGCCGCCGAACCACTCCGCCAGCGGCAGCAGCGTCAGTGACAGGATCAGGGTGGCAATCCCCACCATGACAAAGCGGTAAGACTGGCAGGAGACGCGTTCCCCCGGGTCATTGGTGATCACTCCACCGAGCGAGCAGTAGGGAATATTGATGGCGGTATAGGTGAGCGACATCAGGAAATAGGTGACAAACGCCCAGATGACTTTGCTCTGGTAGCTCCAGTCCGGGGTGGTGAACATCAGCACGCTAAACAGGACATAGGGCAGGGAGATCCACAGCAGCCACGGGCGAAAGCGCCCCCAGCGGCTCTGAGTACGGTCGGCAATCGCGCCCATAATCGGGTCGGTTACCGCATCCAGCACCCTGACCGACAGCAGTAAAATGCCCACCAGCGCCGGAGCCAGGCCAAAGACATCGGTGTAGAAATAGTTAAGAAAAAGCATAATGGCGCCGCCGATCATATTGCACCCGGCATCGCCCATTCCGTAGCCAATCTTCTCTCTGACAGAGAGTGCTGTGCCCTTCATGGATAATTCTCCCGCTTGTCGTTAGTGCTCGAGAGTATTCACGCTTAACGTACGGCGTGCGCAGGTGTAAAACGTTGCAGAGATGGACAAAACGCCTGGGAGGGGGAAAGTGTGAGGCAGATAACAATTCGGCCAGCGGGTGCTGGCCGAATCAAAAGCGCGAGTAATGTTTACGCGCGCTGTGCGCGGTTCTTCACCCAGTAGCCGACGCCGAGGATAGCCACCCAGACCGGGATCAGCCACACCGAGATCGCCATACCCGGGGTCATGGCCATCAGCACCAGAATACCGGCAAGGAACAGCAGGCAGATCCAGTTGCCCAGTGGGTAAAGCAGCGCCGGGAAGCGGGTTTTTACCCCCTGCTGGTCTTTCTTACGGCGAAACTTCATGTGCGCCAGGCTGATCATCGCCCAGTTAATCACCAGTGCAGAAACCACCAGCGCCATCAGCAGGCCAAAGGCCTCGCCCGGCATCAGATAGTTGAGCAGTACGCACAGGCCGGTGGCTAGCGCAGAGAACAGGATTGAGATCACCGGCACGCCACGGCTGTCGACTTTCAGCAGCGCTTTCGGGGCATTGCCCTGCTGCGCCAGGCCGAACAGCATGCGGCTGTTACAGTAAACGCAGCTGTTGTACACCGACAGGGCAGCGGTGAGGATCACCACATTGAGCGCATTGGCTACCAGCGCATCGCCCAGCTCGTGGAAGATCAGTACAAACGGGCTGGTGTCAGCGGTGACGCGGGTCCAGGGCAGCAGAGAAAGCAGCACCGCCAGCGAGCCGATATAGAAGATCAAAATGCGGTAGATCACCTGATTGGTGGCTTTTGGAATGCTGGTTTCCGGGTTATCAGCTTCTGCTGCCGTAATGCCAACCAGTTCCAGACCGCCGAAGGAGAACATGATAATCGCCATCATCATAATCAGCCCGGTGAAACCGTGCGGCAGGAAGCCACCCTGTTGCCACAGGTTGCGCACCGTGGCTTGCGGACCGGCGGTGTCGCTGAACAGCAGCCATGCGCCGAACAGGATCATGGCGACAACGGCCACCACTTTGACAATCG
Organism: Erwinia aphidicola; assembly: GCF_024169515.1. Lineage (NCBI taxonomy): Bacteria > Pseudomonadati > Pseudomonadota > Gammaproteobacteria > Enterobacterales > Erwiniaceae > Erwinia > Erwinia aphidicola. The sequence continues at coordinate 2,650,194 of NZ_JAMKCQ010000001.1, forward strand.
CGAACCAGAACTCCATCTCACCGAACACTTTGACGTTCGTCAGGTTGATGGCGTTGATAAGGATAAAGAACACTGCAGCCGACATCCACGTCGGGATATCCGGATACCAGAACTGGATGTATTTGCCGACGGCGGTCAGTTCCGCCATCGCCACCAGCACATACAGCACCCAGTAGTTCCAGCCAGAGGCGAAACCGGCGAAATTACCCCAGTATTTATAAGCGAAGTGGCTGAAGCTACCTGCAACAGGTTCTTCCACTACCATTTCGCCCAACTGGCGCATAATCAGGAAGGCGATAAAACCCGCGATAGCGTAGCCGAGAATAACCCCCGGACCCGCAGATTGAATAACCGATGCACTACCCAGAAACAGGCCGGTGCCGACGGCGCCGCCTAATGCAATCAGCTGAATGTGACGGTTTTTTAACCCGCGCTTCAGCGTTTCGCCCTGCTGTTGTTCCATAGAGACCTCGTTCTTATAATTCTTGAAAATGTATTAAAATCTTTACGCTGTGGTGTAAGCGAAAATAGGGCAAAACCTATCCTGGCGAAGAGAATAGTGTTAAGTGCCCCCTAATGCACTCGCTTTTGCTTTCCGTGCGAAAGAATGCCCAAAAAATCAACGTTCGCTCTCACTTTTCACATTCCATTATTTGGCATAAACCGGAGCGAATGACGAATAACATTCTCTTATAGTGCTTTCAGATTTTATCTACTAAGCCGCTGCCGCCTTTCGAAAAAGTGACCAAATTTAACATTTGCCGCGCTGCTTCAGGTGGGGAATACGGGGGCCTGTTGCCTGATGAGGAACGAGACGACGGTCTGCTTTCAGTCGGTTGCCATATGGACATCAGGTGAATACTTTGTTACTTTACGGGCTCCTTTTGGAAATTGGTATTACCAATTTACTTTGGCAAATCGTAGAAGAAGGGATAATGGCATACAGTAAGATCCGCCAACCAAAGCTCTCTGATGCCATCGAGCAACAGCTCGAGTCCCTGATTATGGAAGGGACACTGCGTCCCGGAGAGAAACTGCTGCCCGAGCGTGAGCTGGCCGTGCAGTTTGATGTCTCCCGTCCCTCCCTGCGTGAAGCTATCCAGCGTCTGGAAGCCAAAGGGTTGCTGCTGCGCCGTCAGGGCGGGGGCACCTTCGTCCAGAACAGCCTGTGGAAAAGCCTGAGCGACCCGCTCGTTGAATTACTTGCCGGCCATCCTGAATCCCAGTTCGACCTGCTGGAAACGCGTCACGCGCTGGAAGGGATTGCCGCCTATTACGCCGCACTGCGCGGCACTGACGAAGACCTGGTGCGCATCCGCGACTGCCACGTGCAGATCCAGACCGCCCAGCAGAGCGGCGACCTGGACGCTGAAGCCAATGCGGTGATGCAATATCAGATTGCTGTCACAGAAGCCGCCCATAATGTCGTGCTTTTGCATCTATTACGCAGCATGGGGCCGATGCTGCAACAGAACGTCAGACAGAACTTCGAAATGCTTTACTTGCGCCGTGAAATACTGGCGCAGGTGAGTGAACACCGCGCCAGTATTTTTGAGGCGATTGTGGCACGCGAGCCGGAACAGGCGCGCGAAGCTTCACACCGCCATCTGGCGTTTATCGAGGAAATATTGCTGGACAGGAGTCGGGAGCAAAGTCGTAGAGAGCGCTCCTTGCGACGTTTACAGCAACGTAAGGACTAACGCGTAAAAATAACGCGGCAGATACCGATAAAGGTATAAACGACGGGCCTGTCTCTCTGTGTTTTGCAATGAGTCAGAGGACAGAGAGACAGGCTCCAGACAATTCAACGTAATTAGACACAGATAAGGAATACCCCCCATGTCAGAACGTTTAAACAATGACGTGGATCCGATCGAAACTCGCGACTGGCTAGAAGCGATCGAATCGGTCATCCGTGAAGAAGGTGTTGAGCGCGCACAGTACCTTATCGACCAGGTCCTGAGCGAAGCACGTAAAGGCGGCGTTAAAGTGGCAGCCGGTGCTGGAGCCAATAACTACGTCAACTCTATTGCTGTTGAAGATGAGCCGGAATACCCGGGCAACACCTCTTTAGAGCGCCGTATCCGTTCCGCGATTCGCTGGAACGCCATCATGACCGTGCTGCGTGCTTCCAAGAAAGATCTGGAACTGGGTGGCCATATGTCCTCCTTCCAGTCTTCCGCAACCGTGTATGAAGTGTGCTTTAACCACTTCTTCCGCGCGCGTACCGAAAAAGACGGCGGCGATCTGGTTTACTTCCAGGGCCACATCTCTCCAGGCGTTTACGCACGTGCGTTCCTTGAAGGTCGCCTGACCGAAGAGCAGATGAACAACTTCCGTCAGGAAGTGCATGGTAAAGGCCTCTCCTCTTACCCGCACCCGAAACTGATGCCTGACTTCTGGCAGTTCCCGACCGTTTCCATGGGCCTGGGTCCACTGGGTGCGATCTACCAGGCGAAGTTCCTGAAATATCTGGAACACCGCGGCCTGAAAGATACCTCTCAGCAGACCGTTTACGCCTTCCTCGGTGACGGTGAGATGGATGAGCCGGAATCCAAAGGTGCGATCACCATCGCCACCCGTGAAAAACTGGATAACCTGGTCTTCATCATCAACTGTAACCTGCAGCGCCTGGATGGCCCGGTCACCGGTAACGGCAAGATCATCAACGAACTGGACGGCATCTTCGGTGGCGCCGGCTGGGAAGTGATCAAAGTGATCTGGGGCGATCGTTGGGATGCGCTGCTGCGTAAAGATACCAGCGGTAAACTGGTCCAGCTGATGAACGAAACCGTTGACGGTGACTACCAGACCTTCAAATCGAAAAACGGCGCTTACGTGCGTGAGCACTTCTTCGGTAAATATCCGGAAACCGCAGAGCTGGTGAAAGATATGACCGACGACGAGATCTGGTCACTGAACCGTGGCGGCCACGATCCGAAGAAAGTCTATGCCGCGCTGAAAAAAGCGCAGGATACCAAAGGCAAACCTGTGGTGATCCTGGCTCATACCGTTAAAGGTTACGGTATGGGTGAGACTGCGGAAGGCAAAAACATCGCGCACCAGGTTAAGAAGATGAACCACGAAGGCGTGCGTTACATCCGCGACCGCTTCAACGTGCCAGTCAGCGATGAAGAGATCGAAAACCTGCCTTACGTGACCTTCGCTGAAGGCTCGGAAGAGCACACTTACCTGCACGGCCAGCGTCAGAAGCTGGGTGGCTACCTGCCAACCCGCGAAGCAAAATTCAGCGAGAAGCTGGAAATGCCTGCGCTGGAAGATTTCCGTCAGCTGCTGGATGAGCAGAACAAAGAGATCTCCACCACTATCGCCTTCGTGCGTGCCCTGAACGTGATGCTGAAGAACCCGTCGATCAAAGATCGCCTGGTGCCAATCATCGCCGATGAAGCGCGTACCTTCGGTATGGAAGGTCTGTTCCGTCAGATCGGTATCTACAGCCCGAACGGCCAGCAGTACACCCCGCAGGACCGTGAGCAGGTTGCATACTATAAAGAAGACGAGAAAGGTCAGATCCTGCAGGAAGGCATTAACGAACTGGGTGCAGGCGCATCGTGGCTGGCGGCGGCAACGTCTTACAGCACCAACAACCTGCCAATGATCCCGTTCTACATCTACTACTCCATGTTCGGTTTCCAGCGTATCGGCGACCTGTGCTGGGCAGCAGGTGACCAGCAGGCGCGTGGCTTCCTGGTGGGCGGTACTTCCGGTCGTACCACGCTGAACGGCGAAGGTCTGCAGCACGAAGATGGTCACAGCCACATTCAGTCGCTGACTATCCCGAACTGTATCTCTTACGATCCAGCGTACGCCTATGAAGTCGCGGTCATCATGCATGACGGTCTGGTACGCATGTACGGTGACGCGCAGGAAAACGTCTACTACTACATCACCACGCTGAACGAAAACTACCACATGCCAGCCATGCCGGCCGGTGCCGAAGAGGGTATCCGTAAAGGTATCTACAAACTCGACACCATCGCGGGTAGCAAAGGTAAAGTTCAGCTGCTGGGTTCAGGCTCTATCCTGCGTCACGTGCGTGAAGCGGCTGAGATCCTGGCGAAAGACTACGGTGTGGGTTCTGACGTCTACAGCGTGACCTCCTTCACCGAACTGGCCCGTGACGGTCAGGACTGTGAGCGCTGGAACATGCTGCACCCAACAGAAGAAGCACGCGTACCGTACATCGCTCAGGTGATGAACGATGCACCGGCCGTGGCGTCAACTGACTACATGAAACTGTTCGCCGAGCAGGTGCGCAGCTATGTGCCTGCCAGCGATTACCGCGTGCTGGGTACGGACGGCTTTGGTCGTTCAGACAGCCGTGAGAACCTGCGTCACCACTTCGAAGTGGACGCGTCTTACGTGGTCGTAGCGGCCCTGGGTGAACTGGCTAAACGTGGCGAAATCGACAAGAAAGTGGTGGCAGATGCCATCGCCAAGTTCGAGATCGATGCAGATAAAGTTAACCCGCGTCTGGCATAAGAGGTAAGAGAGTAATGGCTATCGAAATTAATGTACCGGACATCGGCGCGGACGAAGTTGAAGTCACCGAGATCCTGGTCAAGGTTGGCGACAAGGTTGAAGTTGAGCAGTCGCTGATTGTCGTAGAAGGCGATAAAGCCTCTATGGAAGTCCCATCTCCGCAGGCTGGCGTGGTAAAAGAGATCAAAATCTCTACCGGCGACAAAGTTGAGACTGGCAAACTGATCATGATCTTCGAAGCGGAAGGCGGTGCTGCGGCACCGGCTCCGGCCGAAGAGAAGAAAGAAGAAGCGGCCCCGGCGGCTGCGCCTGCTGCGGCCAGCGGTGCAAAAGACGTTAACGTACCGGACATCGGCGGCGACGAAGTTGAAGTCACCGAGATCATGGTTAAAGTTGGCGACAAGGTTGAAGCTGAGCAGTCGATCCTCACCGTTGAAGGCGACAAAGCCTCAATGGAAGTTCCGGCGCCGTTCGCGGGTACCGTGAAAGAGATCAAAATTGCCACCGGCGACAAAGTCAGCACCGGCTCTCTGGTGATGGTGTTCGAAGTGGAAGGCGCTGCTCCAGCCGCCGCCGCTCCGGCTGCCAAAACAGAAGATGCCCCAGCTGCGCCTAAGCAGGAAGAGAAAGCGGCCCCGGCTGCGGCGCCTGCTAAAGCGGAAGCGAAGTCTGATTTCGCAGAAAACGATGCCTACGTGCACGCCACCCCGGTGATCCGCCGTCTGGCACGCGAATTCGGTGTAAACCTGGCGAAAGTCAAAGGCACCGGACGTAAAGGCCGTATTCTGAAAGAAGACGTGCAGAGCTACGTGAAAGACGCGGTGAAACGCGCTGAAGCTCCTGCTGCCGCTGGCGGCGGTCTGCCTGGCATGCTGCCATGGCCGAAAGTGGACTTCAGCAAGTTCGGCGAAATCGAAGAAGTCGAGCTGGGCCGCATCCAGAAAATTTCTGGTGCTAACCTGAGCCGCAACTGGGTGATGATCCCACACGTGACTCACTTCGATAAAACCGACATCACCGAACTGGAAGCGTTCCGCAAGCAGCAGAACGCCGAAGCCGAGAAGCGCAAGCTGGACGTGAAGTTCACCCCGGTGGTGTTCATCATGAAAGCAGTCGCGGCTGCGCTTGAGCAGATGCCTCGCTTCAACAGCTCGCTGTCTGAAGATGGTCAGAAACTGACGCTGAAAAAATACATCAACATCGGTGTGGCGGTTGATACGCCAAACGGTCTGGTGGTTCCGGTGTTCAAAGACGTGAACAAGAAAGGCATTACCGAGCTTTCGCGTGAACTGATGGCTATCTCCAAAAAAGCGCGTGATGGCAAGCTGACCGCGGGCGAAATGCAGGGCGGTTGCTTCACCATCTCCAGCCTGGGCGGTATCGGGACAACTCACTTCGCGCCAATCGTTAACGCGCCGGAAGTGGCTATCCTGGGCGTTTCCAAGTCTGCGATGGAGCCGGTCTGGAACGGTAAAGAGTTCACGCCGCGTCTGATGATGCCGATGTCGCTCTCCTTCGACCACCGCGTCATCGACGGTGCTGACGGTGCGCGTTTCATCACCATCATCAACAATGCACTGGCCGACATTCGCCGTCTGGTGATGTAACCCTTAACAAGGCCGGCGAAAGCCGGCCTTGTCGTAAGATGTTGTAGTGATTCGTGGCACCGCGGTTTGCAGTTTATTAACAATTCTGTAAACTCTTGCGGTGAACGCGTCCCGGTGGAAGAAGGACGTTCAAATTCAAAGCCCTGACCCGCCGGACAATCAATTAAGAGGTCATGATGAGTACAGAAATTAAAACTCAGGTCGTGGTACTTGGGGCAGGTCCTGCAGGCTACTCTGCAGCCTTCCGTGCAGCGGATTTAGGTCTGGAGACCGTGATCGTTGAGCGTTACAGCACCTTGGGTGGTGTCTGTCTGAATGTCGGCTGTATCCCTTCTAAAGCCCTGCTGCACGTGGCGAAGGTGATTGAAGAAGCCAAAGCGCTGGAAGCTCACGGTATCGTCTTCGGCAAGCCGCAGACCGATGTTGATAAAATCCGCAGCTGGAAAGAGAAAGTGATCGGTCAGCTGACCGGTGGCCTGGCCGGCATGGCAAAAGGCCGTAAAGTGAACGTGGTCAACGGCCTGGGTAAATTTACCGGTGCAAATACTCTGGTTGTGGAAAATGAGAAGGGTGAAACCACCACGATCACTTTCGACAACGCAATTATCGCGGCGGGTTCCCGTCCCATTCAGCTGCCATTCATTCCGCACGAAGACCCACGCGTTTGGGACTCTACCGATGCGCTGGAGCTGAAAGAAGTGCCAGAGCGTCTGCTGGTCATGGGCGGCGGTATCATCGGTCTGGAGATGGGCACCGTGTATCACGCGCTCGGCTCACAGATTGACGTGGTAGAAATGTTTGATCAGGTGATCCCGGCTGCCGACAAAGACGTGGTGAAAGTCTTCACTAAGCGTATCGGTAAGCAGTTCAACCTGATGCTGGAAACCAAAGTCACCGCGGTAGAAGCGAAAGAAGACGGCATCTACGTGACCATGGAAGGCAAAAAAGCCCCTGCAGAACCACAGCGTTACGACGCGGTGCTGGTGGCGATTGGCCGCGTACCGAACGGTAAAGGTCTGGATGCTGGCAAAGCGGGCGTGGAAGTGGACGACCGTGGTTTCATCCGCGTCGACAAGCAGATGCGTACCAACGTGCCGCACATCTTTGCTATCGGCGACATCGTCGGTCAGCCAATGCTGGCACACAAAGGCGTGCATGAAGGCCACGTGGCGGCAGAAGTGATTTCTGGTAAGAAACACTACTTCGACCCGAAAGTGATCCCATCGATTGCTTACACTGAGCCAGAAGTTGCCTGGGTCGGTCTGACCGAGAAAGAAGCGAAAGAGAAAGGCATCAGCTATGAAACCGCCACCTTCCCGTGGGCAGCTTCAGGCCGTGCTATCGCTTCCGATTGTGCAGACGGCATGACCAAACTGATCTTCGACAAAGAGACTCACCGCGTGATCGGTGGTGCGATTGTCGGCACCAACGGCGGCGAGCTGCTGGGTGAAATCGGTCTGGCTATCGAGATGGGTTGTGACGCTGAAGATCTGGCGCTGACCATCCACGCTCACCCAACCCTGCACGAATCGGTTGGTCTGGCGGCGGAAATCTTCGAAGGCAGCATCACCGACCTGCCAAACCCGAAAGCGAAAAAGAAATAATTCGCTGACGCGTTAGAAACGGCTCCTGCGGGAGCCGTTTTGCTTACTGTACCCCGCTAAAAATCCGCGCAGGGCGACGAAAATTCGCGTATCTTTGCAGGCAATTTCTGCCCAGCTAAAAGGCGTGTTGTGCTAAACAAAGTCGCACTGATTACCGGTGCCTCCCGCGGTATCGGTCACCATCTTGCCCGCCATTTCTATGAGCAGGGCTATCATCTGATTCTACTGGCGCGTGATGCGCAGGCGCTGGCAAGCTTTGCCGCTACGCGCGACCCCGCACGTTTACAGACGCTGGCGCTCGACGTCTGTGACTATCCTGCCGTTGCACAGCAGGTGCAGCAGGCACTCAGCCAGCATCCGCAGCTGGACGTGCTGATCAACGCCGCCGGGATTTTCCGCGCCGGGTCGACCTGCACCCCGGTCGATGACTTCAGCGCGATGCTGGCCACCAACGTCACCGCCATTCATCACCTGTGCCAGCTCTGTACGCCGTGGCTGCTGCGTGCGCCGGACGCGCGCATCTTTAATCTGGCTTCGGTCAGCGGCGTGCAGCCTTACGGCAGCGTCGCCAGCTATGCCGCCAGCAAACATGCACTGGTCGGCTACAGCCGCTCGATTGCCCGCGAGCTGGGCGCACAGGGGATTAAAGTCACCACCCTGTGCCCGGACGTGGTGGATACCGATATGGCGCAGGGTTCAGGACTGACACCGGACGAGATGCTGAGCAGCGAAGATATCTGCCGCGCCGTCGATTTCGTTGTGTCGCTGTCGCCTGCCGCGGTGGTCGAGCAGCTGACCATTGGCCGCCAGTATCGCCCGCGCAAACCCGCCTGAGCCAGGAGACTTCATGCTGGAACTGAAAGGGGTATCGCACGCTTACGGTGAGCGCACGGTACTCGACAATATCAATCTGCAGCTGACGGAAAAACGCATCGGCATCGTCGGCAGCAACGGCTGCGGTAAAAGCACCTTTGTCCGCCTGCTGAATGGCCTGCTGCTGCCGAAGCAGGGCGAAGTGCTGGTCGACGGCCTCAACACCCGTCAGCACGGTAAAGCGGTGCGGCGCAAAGTCGGCTTTGTTTTCCAGAACCCGGATAATCAGATTGTTTTTCCGGTGGTGGAGGAAGATCTCGCCTTCGGGATGAAAAATCTTGGCCTGTCGAAGGCGGTGATCCGCGAGCGCAGCGATGCCGCACTGGCGCGCTACGATATGCAGGCGTTTCGCCAGCATCCGGCGCACCTGCTGAGCGGCGGTCAGAAACAGCTGCTGGCGATCTCCGGCGTGCTGGTGATGGCGCCGGAGTACATCGTGTTTGATGAGCCGACCACGCTGCTGGATCTACGCAACAAGCGCCGGATTGCCCAGGCGATTGCCGACCTCGAGCAGACCGCTATTGTGGTCTCGCACGATCTGGAGTTTTTGCAGGATTTCGAGCGCGTGCTGGTGTTCGATCACGGCAAAGTGGTGATTGACGATGTGCCCGCCGTGGCGCTGAAAGAGTACGTCAGGATGATGTCATGACGCTGAGCGACTATATTCCGGGTCATTCCCCGCTGCACCGTTTGCCGCCGGGCATCAAGATCCTCACGCTGGCGATCCTCGGCACGCTGCTGTTTGTCTTCCCGCGCCTGGATGCGACGCTTGGCGCGCTGCTGGTGGTGATGCTGCTCTATCCGCTGGCACGCATCAGCCTGCGTATTATGCTGCTGCAGCTGAAGCCGCTGCTGTGGGTGCTGGTGCTGCTGTTTTCCGTCCAGTGGTGGATGGTCAGCTGGCAGTCCGGGGTGCTGGTGATTGCCCGCCTGGCGGCGCTGATGCTGATGGCGGCGCTGGTGACGCTCACCACCCGCACTTCAGAGATGATCGACGCGCTGGAGAAAGGGCTGTTCTGGCTGCGCTTCCTGCGCATCAACCCGGCCAAAGTCAGCCTGGCGCTGTCGCTGGCGCTGCGTTTTATTCCGGTGCTGGCGGGGATCACCGCCGAAGTGCGCGAAGCGCAAAAGGCGCGCGGGCTGGATCGCAGCGTGCTGGCGGTGGCGATCCCGGTGATTGTGCGTACCCTGAAGATGGCCGATGATATTGCCGCCGCGCTGGAAGCCCGCGCCTGGGACCCCCAGCTGCGCCGTGAGCGCAGCGATGCTGAAAAAGTGAGAGAGTAATGTCGACCCGAGATATTGTGTATATCGCGCTGTTTGCCGCGATCACCGCCGCGCTGGGCCTGTTCCCGGCCTTCAGCCTGCCGGTGATTGCGGTACCGATCACCGCCCAGACGCTAGGCCCGATGCTGGCCGGAGCGATTGCCGGGGCGAAACGCGGTGCGCTGGCGCTGGTGCTGTTTGTGCTGCTGGTGGCAATTGGCCTGCCGCTGCTGGCCGGCGGGCGGGGGGGCTTGGGGATTTTCCTTGGCCCCAGCGGTGGATTTATCCTCGCGTGGCCGCTGGCGGCACTGCTGATTGGCTGGCTGTATCAGCGTAATTTGCGATCGCTAACGCTGGTGAAAGAGCTGCTGTTCCTGACGCTGGGCGGCGTGGTGCTGATCTACTCGGCGGGTATTCCGTGGATAGCGCTGGTGGCGGGGCTGCCGCTTAAGCAGGCGGCGCTGGGTTCTCTCGGCTTCCTGCCGGGGGATATCGTTAAAGTGGTGCTGGCGGTGCTGATTGTGCGCGCCGTGCGCCGGGCCTATCCGACCCTGGAATAAGCCCGACACCTGCGTAGGGGCCGACCCTCTTGTTCGGTCGGCCCGTTTCTGACGCTACATGCGCAATAAAATCTTGCCCTGCAACTCCCCCGACTGCACCGCTTTTACCGCTTGATCAATCTCTTCCAGCGCGAACTCCGCCACAATGTCGGTGGCGATCACCCCGTCGCGGATAAACGCCATCACCTCGTTGATCCGGCGCTGCACCAGCGCTTTCTCATGGTTATGCACCCACAGGCGCAGATGGAAATTGGAAAAGCGAATGTCCGGGCGACTGCGCCAGAACGCAGGGGGAATGGGCTGGCCGGAGAGCAGGCCGTAATGGATAAACTGCCCGCCGGGTGCCAGCGCCTGCGCCAGCGTCAGCGACTCGTCGCCGCCAATGCAGTCGAGGATCGCCGCCGCGCCGCCGCTGCGGGCAATGGCCGCCAGCCTCTGCGCATAATCCGCCGCGCTGCTGTTGATCGCCTGCTCAGTGGCACAGCCCGCGAACAGCCCGAGGTTCTGCGCCCGGCGTACGATAACAATCGGCTCCAGCCCCATATGGTTGGCGATGCGGATCAGCATTTTGCCAATCGCGGAGTTGGCGGCGTTAATGATGATGCGCATCCCCGGGGTAAACTGCAGCTCCTCGGTCAGCATCAGCAGCGCGGTCATCGGGTTGACGTAGCTGGTCGCCGCCTGCTGGTCAGTGACGTAGTCCGGCAGGGTGAAGCACCACTGCGGCTCGCTCTCTTTAAAGGTCTGCCACGCGCCCATACTGCCGACCGGCAGCACGCGCTGACCGACGACCAGCCCGTCGTCATGGCTCTCACAGACAGTGCCGGTGCCTTCAAACCCCGGCACGAACGGCAGGGCGATGCGTGAACGGTATGCACCGGAAATGGTAATAATATCGGAGGGATTAATCGTGGCGTAGCGCATTCTGACCCGCACGCTGCCCGCCGCTAACGGGGCTAATGCGCACTGCTCCAGCTGCACAACGTCGCTGATGTTGCCGAACTCCCGGACCACCGCTCTGGTGAATAAAGTCTCTTTCATGGTATATTTTCTTCAGTGTTGTCCGGTTTACAGGTTAATGATTTTTATGCAGGATCAGTATAATAGCGAAACATTTCGCGTATCAATGCGCGACATTGATTTCAACGGCCACGTGCATAATTCCGTCTATCTGGACTACTGCGAAGACGCGGTAGTGAATGCTTTTCGCCGTGCGGATATTCTGCCGCTGTTTCGCCCCGACAGTGCGGGCGTGGTGTATCACGTTAAAAAATGCGAAGCCACTTTTCTGCATCCGCTGTCGGTGGATGATGTGGTAGCGCCGCAGGTGGCGATTGAGCAGCTCGGCAACAGCAGCCTGACGTTTAGCATCCAGCTGATGCTGCAGGGGAAAAACATTCCCGCCGCGCTCGGCAAGTTAGTCTGGGTCTGCGTCGATCTCACCGACCATAAACCCTGCCGCATTCCCGATGAAACGCGCCAGGCGTTAACCCGCTATTTCCCCGTCAGCGAGGCCTGAGGCAGATGCCGGTCCACGACAGGGTTAAGCTGCACGCGAACAACACCCCGAATAAAACCGCCGTCAGCATCGACGGCCAGACGCTGAGCTGGCAGCAGCTGTGGCAGCGCGGCCTCGCACTGTATCAGCATCTGCGCCAGCAGCCGAATGCATCCGGCACTGTGGCGATTGCCACCGGTAACCACCTTGCTTTTCCCGTCGCCTGGCTTGCCGCCACCGCGCATCCCTACACCGCCGCGATTATCGACCCGCAGGCTCCGCTTGAGCAGCTGCGCGATATGCTGAGCCGCCTGGCGCCCGGCCTGCTGCTGCTGAAACAGCAGGACCATCAGCTGATCGCCGTGGCGGAGCAGCTTGCGATCCGCTGGCTGGCGGTGGACGGCTGGCAGCCAGCCGACCCACTGCGGGAGGAGGGAGAGTTTTGTGCCCAGATGCAGGCGCCAACGCCGTTTCTGATCAACTTCACCTCCGGCACCACCAGCCTGCCAAAAGCCTTTATCCGCTCGCGCCGCTCGTGGCGCTGCAGCTTTGAAAACGGCGAGGCGATTTTCCAGCTGGCCGCAGCGCCGTCAACCCTTTTTCCCGGCCCGCTATCGCACGGCATTGGCCTCTACTGCCTGAACGAGACGCTGTATGCCGGGGGCACCTTTTACAGCCTCGGGCAGTGGCAGCCTGCGGCGGCGCTGGCCCTGATCGCTGCGGAAAAAATTGCGCGCATCGTGCTGGTGCCGACGATGATCGCCGGTTTCGCCCGCGTCAGCGCCGGGGCAGAATTCCCCGAGCTGCGCAGCCTGCTGAGCGCCGGGGCCAAGCTGGAGCTAAACCACTATCGCCAGGCGCGCGCGCTGTTTCCGGCGGCGCGCATGCAGGAGTATTACGGCGCTTCCGAGCTGGGATTTATTGCGGTCTCGACGCTGGATGACGACAACATCAGCGACTCGCTGGCCAACGTCGGGTCTGCTTTTCCCGGCACCGAAATCACCATCCGTGATGACGACGGTAAATTACTGCCCGCCGGCCAGCCCGGCACCATCTGGCTCAGCAGCGAGCAGCTGATCGAAGGGTATTTATGGGGCGATGACGGCACTGCTTTTGTAAAGCAGGGTCATATGGCGACGGTGGCCGATATCGGTTATCTCGACCAGCGTCAGCGCTTAACGGTGATTGGCCGCCGGGGAAATATGATCCTCAGCGGCGGCAATAACATCTATCTCTCCGAAATCGAGTCGGTGATTAAATCGCTGCCGGGAATGATTGAAGCGGTGGTGATCGCCGTTGATGATGACTACCTCGGCAAAAAGCTGGTAGCGGTTGTTGAAGCCGATGACGACGCCTGCCGCCAGCTGGCAGTCAAGTGCCGCGAGCTTCTGGCAAAATATAAGCGCCCGCGCCACTATTACCGCATTAGCCGCTGGCCGCTGACGCCAAGCGGCAAGATAAAACGTAACGAGCTGGAAAAGAGGATTGCAGGCCATGCCGCAGAGCTTACTGAACTATCAGCCGCCGAGTGACAGCCAGCCGGTGATTGTCGCCGCCTGCCGCACGCCGGTAGGCAGAGCTTATGGCGCACTGGCCAGCCTGCCAATGGAAGCGCTGCTGGCACCGCTGTTTACCCATCTTCTGGCGACGCTGCCGGAAAATTTCAGCGCCATCGACGAGGTGATTATCGGCAATGCTACCGGCGGCGGTGGCAACATTGCCCGCCTGGCGGCGCTGGCGGCAGGGCTTCCGCTGGCGGTTCCGGCGGTAACGGTTGACCGCCAGTGCGGCTCGGGGCTGGAGGCGGTGATCAACGCCTGCCGTCTGGTGCAGGCGCAGGCCGGGGAGTGCTACCTGGCCGGTGGCGTTGAGAGCGTCAGCAGCGCGCCGTGGCGGGTGGAGAAACCCGGCTCTCTGAAGCAGATGCCGCGCTTTTATGGCCGTGCGCGCTTCTCGCCGGAGGAGGTGGGAGACCCTGAAATGGGCATCGCCGCCGAAAATGTCGCGCAGCACTGCGGCATCGGCCGCCAGCGCCAGGACCAGTTTGCCCTGCGCAGCCATCAGCGCGCCATCGCCGCGCAGCAGCAGGGCGCGTTTGCCGCCGAAATCGTGGCGCTCAGCGTGAACGGCCAGCAGATTGCCAGCGATGAGTGCCCGCGCCCCGGTACCTCCCTTGAACGACTGGCGGCACTTCCTCCGGTTTTCGCCGCCAACGGCACGGTGACCGCAGGCAACTGCTGCCCGCTAAATGACGGCGCTTCGCTGCTGCTGGTGATGAGCCGCCGCAAAGCGCGCGAGTGCGGTTTTAGCGAGGGGCTGCTATTTGCCGATGCCTGTAGTGCGGGCGTTGACCCGAACCTGCTGGGCCTCGGCCCGGTGCCCGCCACGCAAAAGCTACTGGCGCGCCAGCCGCAGCTGACGCTGGATGCTATACCCGTGATTGAGTTTAACGAGGCTTTCGCCGCGCAGGTGCTGGGTTCGGTGGACGCGCTGGGCATTGATGAGCAGCGCATTAATTTGCAGGGCGGGGCGATCGCTCTCGGCCACCCTTACGGCGCTTCCGGTGCCATTATGGTGACGCGCCTGTTCAACCAGCTGGTCGGCAAACAGCAGGGGAGTGGCTACGGGCTGGCGATGCTCGGCATCGCCGGAGGATTAGGGCTAAGCGCGCTGTTTCAGGCGGTGCGGCTGTAATCCTACTTTCCGCGCCACTGCGGGGCGCGCCGCTCAGCAAAGGCGTGCAGGCCTTCCTGATAGTCGAGGCTGCTTTGCAGCTGCTGTAACTCTTCAGCGCTGCGCTGGCGCAGATCCTCAGCGAGAGTCTCTCTCAATAGCGCGTTGCAGGCCTGAACCGCCAGCGGCGCGTTGCGGTTTAGGCGGGCCGCTAGCGCCAGCGCGCTCTCCATCAGCTCTTCCGCCTCCGCCAGCTGATAAAACAGCCCCAGCGCCAGCGCCCGCTGTGCGTCCATCGGTTCGCCGATCAGCAGCATCTCACGCGCCACGCTGGCAGGCAGCCGCGTGGCCAGCTGGCCGATCGCGCCCCCGAGCGGCAGCAGCCCGTGCTTCACTTCCGGCAGTGCGATTTTCACCTGCGGCGCCGCGATAATAAAATCGCACTCCAGCGCCAGCTCCAGCCCGCCGCCGAAGGCATGACCGTTAAGCGCGGCAATCCAGATTTTGCGCCGCGGCAGGTGCTGCAACGGGTTATAGCCACCGTGAGAGTTCATCAGCCCTTTGCCGCCATCGGTGAATGCCTCCTGCAAATCGGCACCCCCGCAGAATACCGTACCGCTGCCGGTGAGGATCACCGTGCGGATATCCGGCTGCTGCTCGCACCAGCTCAGGCACTCTTCCAGCTCGGCGACCATCACCGCGTTGTAGGCATTGCTGGCGGCGGGGCGGTTAAGCGTCAGGCGCGCCACGTGGGCAATCGGGCGGTCGCAGCGCACCAGCTGCGTGTTCGGTTGTTGGCTATTCATCATGGCTTACCGTGACTGTCTGAGGGCGAAGAGTGTAGCTTTATGCCTATCCATTTATTTAGCAAGCTTACGACGCGCGAGTTCGTGAGGTTAAAGTTTTAAAGCAAAAAGATCCTTCTGCTGAAAAAAGCTAAGTATTTACAGTCGAGGGTAGGGTCGAGGCATGCCTCGACCTGGTGTTTAGAGGCTTATCTCATCCACTGTCACTCTTAATGATCTGTACGTTATTGAAAACCGCACGCCCCTCTTTTTTGTCACCTCGATAACCTTTTGATTTAAACGATCTAATCGAACAGCTTTAAAAAAGGGTTTTTTACCAGGAGTGCGGCAATTGAATAATGTTTATAACGAGTTAGAGTGGTTTGTTAGCCGTTCACTGCCGAGCAGGCAGCTTAGAAAATCATGCACGTGAATTTTCAGCTGTGCAGGGGGGATCAACTGCTGGATGAAACGTTGTCAAAGTATCCCCTTCACACCAGTAATCATTAAATAATGCAATTGCATTAATTTAACCCGCGTCGTATAATTTGCTCAGAAGTTAATCAGATTTTTAAGGTGAGAAATATGAGTGCTAACGCGCGTCCCGATACTGCTCTGACTGTCGATTCAAAAGTGACGGCCCGCTGTCAAACGACAATACCAGCACCGGTACGTGAAGCGCTGAAGCTTCGGCCGGGCAAAGACCATATTCAGTATGAGATCCTTTCCGGTGGGAAAGTACTACTGAGCCGTCAAGAAATAGCGCAAGAAGATGATGTCATGGACGCATTCCTACATTTTCTCGCTGCTGACATCAAAAGTGCTCCTCAGAATGTTCAACCTTTCGACATGTCGCGAGGCCGCGAACTGGTTGCTGGCATGAACGTTAACATTGACGATGATATCTGCGACGAGGACTGATGGGCTAATGGACAAAGGATTGCCGGAAGAAGTTAATGGGTGGAAAATTTATGCGCATCCATGTTTTAAGCAAGCCTACGACGCGCTAGTTAGCGAGGTTGAGGTTTTAAAGCAAAAAGATCCTCAAGGATACCAGAAGAAAGCATCAGCAAAGCTC
Source organism: Erwinia aphidicola (assembly GCF_024169515.1). Lineage (NCBI taxonomy): Bacteria > Pseudomonadati > Pseudomonadota > Gammaproteobacteria > Enterobacterales > Erwiniaceae > Erwinia > Erwinia aphidicola. The sequence continues at coordinate 2,666,641 of NZ_JAMKCQ010000001.1, forward strand.
CTGGCCGTTGTCCATAAAGTTATTGAGGAAGGAATTGCTGTCGACCCTTCTGCTGCAGCGTATCGTCAGGGGACTACCCTGGGGAGCAATTTTAAGGATTGGTCCAGGGCGAAGTTTGGTAATGCACGTTATCGATTATTTTTTCGCTACAGCTCAGCGGAAAAGGTGATAATCCTGGCGTGGATGAACGACAGTAGTACCCTTCGCACCTATGACAGCAAAACCGATTCTTACAGGGTTTTCGAAAAAATGCTTAGAAAAGGGAAACCGCCGAAGGATTGGGGGCAGCTCTTTCATGAATCGAAGAAAAATAAATAAAAATCCGTATTAATACAGCTTCATATCCCGCATAGAATTTTATTCCCGCGCTAGCGTGGGATAGAAGTTCCTGCCTGGAGCCGCAGACAGCGCTAACCAGTTATTCCCGACAGTCAAATTAGGCATGTATGTAAAGTCAGCCGGGTTGATGGCGGTGTTTAATGTCATAGAGCTTGTTCCGAAATCCGCTGAAAAAAAAGCTTAAAGTATTTACCGTCCAGTGTAGGGTCGAGGCATGCCTCGACCTGGTGTTTAGATGCTTATCTCATCCACTGTCACTCTTAATGTTCTGTACGTTATTGAAAACCGCGCGAACCTCTTTTTTGTCACCTCGATAACTTTTTGATTTTAAACGACCTAATCGAACGGCTTTAAAAAAGGGTTTTTACCAAGCGTGCAGCAATTGAATAATGTTTATAACGAGTTAGAGTGGTTTGTTAACCGTTCACTGCCGAGCAGGCAGCTTAGAAAACCACAACGCAGCACAGTAGTCGCCAGGCTTAGTTCACTGCCGTACAGGCAGCTTAGAAAAGTTAAAACGTAGCCAGCAGCTGTGGCTGGACGTTCACTGCCGAGCAGGCAGCTTAGAAAATTCTGTCGTAGAGTCTGCAGTTCACTGCCGTACAGGCAGCTTAGAAAACAGAGTTGCTCCCGCCTGGATGCATACTGCACTGGCATCGAAGGGCGGTTGATGTCACCACAGATATTAAGATGCTAGTGAGTACCGCCGGTACGCCGATTGATCCTAACGATACGGCCATTGCCGTCGGTGCTATTCTGGTGACTAATAACATGCGGGAGTTTAAGCGAGTGCCAGGCATTAAGTTGGAGGACTGATAAAAATAATTTTAGCAATAATGAGCTTTGCGCATTGATGGAAAAACGTATGCTGAAAACACTGCTAATATACTTTTCTTAATATTCTTTTGACTGGTTTTTCGTCATCATAATACCGCGATGGCCAGATTTTTTCTGGCGGAATCCCGATTTTCATAGCAATAATTAACTCACCCTTCAGCCATGGTTTTGATAAAGCATTTGCCAGCGTTCCGGATGATAAACCGTACTCGCGAGATAACTGTGCTAAAGAATAGCCTTTCATTCTGAGTGCGCACTGGATCTGCGCCCTGTGCCAGTCTGGAGCGTTAATGCTAGTTTTGGTTTTATTTCGATTCATGATCTCAACCTTTTTTCTTTGGGTTTATTAGATTTTATGTTTTTCATGTAATCATGTGTTAGAAGGTTTTTTGGTTCATTTCCCCACTTTTGATTCAGGCTTTTGAAAGAAATTCTGTGGGATGTAACTGTTGAAATTATGCTGAAAGCAGTAGTCCAGGAATGCGCGCTTATTATTTACATTGGCTTTGCTATGGATGACCCGCATTCTGTTTTCTATGGTTCTTTTGGACAGACATAGTTTGTTTGATATCTCTTTACCTGTAAAACCATGGATGACATAAAAAATCAAATCCCATTCACTGGTTGTAAACAGCTCTGATGGGGGAGTAAATACGAGCGATGTTGGGATTTGAATGCTTTCAAGACTGGTTAACACCAGTGCATCTACGGGGCGGCCATGAAAAATAGTCCCACAGCACAATCCCACATCATCAAACAAGGGATATTTGTCAAAATACCAGGGTTGCAGCCAGTCATGTTTTTCAAATGGATGAATTTCTATCGATGTGACGCGATCCTGCATTGCTTCAACTTTACGGTCATGCGCCTGGAATTGTTCCTGAAAGCGCGCTGTTGATGCCGGCAATTCGCCATCCAGTCTTCCAGACACGTCGTAGCCTGCAGGCAGCCCCAGTAATCTGCAATAAGCACCATTTGCATAGATAAACGTTGATGTGGCATCTTTCGCTCCCCATGGTTCCTGGCTAACCTCCCAGAATCTAATCATATTATTGATGCTGGTTCTCAGTTTGAACATGTCTTTCATTCTGTTTTCCTTGTAGTAATGCATCCATTTTAATGAAGCGTAATTATTTTCTTTTACATGTTTGTATTATGAGTGTAGGTAATTAGATTGTTTGTAGTGCCGATTTTATAGGGTAAAAGTTACTCTAAATTGTAAACAAAGGAGCCAAACGTGATTTCAATATCAGATTTTAATATTGAACGTGCAGAAAAGGATCAGCTGGCAGGGATTTCAATCACTGAGATGGTCATTAAGAACGGGCTATGTGCCTACGGCACCTCGCTGGCCAAAGGAAAACGGGTGACGTGCCACAGTCATGGCGAAGGGGAAGAGTGGTATATTATCCTGTCAGGCAGGGGGACGATTTGGACGGGGGACAGTGACAATGATACGGTGAAAAATACCCGTTCGGATCCGATAAAGTCAGGTTCGGTATTTTGCATATATCCAGATACTGCGCATCAGCTGATAGCGCTCACCGACATGGAATTTATCTTTTTGTGCCCGCCTACACATATCACCACCGATAGAACCTTTTTTGACGATATAGCCAGCTGAGTAAATTCACGGGGCGGCGAAATGCTGCCCACCGCGCGCATTCAGCAATTGAATCATGTTTATAACGGGTTAGAGTAGTTTGCTAAAGGTTCACTGCCCGGCATGCAGCTTAGAAAATTCCGCTAGAAAGTTCTCATTTATTGCCGCGCAGGTAGCTTAAAAAATTCATTGATATATTGATATAAGGCGTGATTGAAAGGAACGTTTAAAAGTGCACCTTCAGCCTGATCGCCCCTGACTAACCCATTAATCCCACCCCATAAGTTATCAAACCCATCTGATAAATAAGCTGAAATTATTTCCACAGGCTCTGATGGGAGATGACTGTGCGGGAGATATGCGGTTTTTTAATCGCTGTCGCAGTGTGATTGCCAAAACAAGCCTGAAAAGGTAGTGAAAAGCGCTGCAAAAGGCCGTTTACTGCCGCGTGAATCAGCAGCAAGCTGATGTTGCTTTTTTGTAAACAGATTAACATGCAGGCCGAATCCTGCTATGCTGCCACTCGCGAAACCGGGCACCTTACCCTACACACGGATTGTTTTCACTTCGCGGTGACTTAGGTAGCCCGGGATGCCAAATACAATGAGAGTGAGGAGAACGTCGTGCTAGAAGAATACCGTAAGCACGTTGCCGAGCGTGCTGCCCAGGGGATTGTTCCTAAACCGTTAGATGCTTCCCAAATGGCCGCGCTGGTTGAACTGCTAAAAGCCCCTCCAGCGGGTGAAGAAGAGTTTCTGTTAGACCTGTTAATTAACCGAGTGCCGCCGGGCGTAGATGAAGCGGCGTATGTCAAAGCCGGTTTCCTGGCTGCTGTCGCGAAAGGCGAAGCGACTTCTCCTCTGGTTACTCCTGAAAAAGCCGTTGAGCTGCTGGGCACCATGCAGGGCGGTTATAACATCCATGCGCTGATCGAAGCGCTTGACGATGAAAAGCTGGCGCCAATTGCCGCTGAAGCCCTGTCCCACACGCTGCTGATGTTCGACAACTTCTATGACGTTGAAGAAAAATCCAAAGCGGGCAACCCTCACGCGAAGAAAATTATTCAGTCCTGGGCTGACGCCGAGTGGTTCCTGAAGCGTCCGAAACTGGCAGAAAAAATCACCGTAACCGTGTTCAAAGTGACCGGCGAAACCAATACCGACGACCTCTCTCCGGCGCCGGATGCCTGGTCGCGCCCGGATATTCCACTGCACGCGTTAGCGATGTTGAAAAACGCCCGCGAAGGCATCGAACCCGATGATGCCGGTAACGTTGGCCCGATCAAACAGATTGAAGCCCTGCAGCAAAAAGGCTTCCCGCTGACTTACGTAGGTGACGTGGTCGGTACCGGTTCTTCACGTAAATCCGCCACCAACTCGGTGCTGTGGTTTATGGGCGACGATATCCCTTACGTGCCAAACAAGAAGGGCGGCGGTGTCTGCCTCGGCGGTAAAATCGCGCCGATCTTCTTCAACACCATGGAAGATGCCGGCGCACTGCCGATCGAAGTGGACGTTGACCGTCTGAATATGGGCGATGTGATCGACATCTATCCCTACAAAGGCGAAGTGCGTCATCACGAAACCGGTGAAGTGCTGGCTAATTTCGAACTGAAAACCAACGTGCTGCTGGATGAAGTGCGTGCGGGTGGCCGTATTCCACTGATTATCGGCCGTGGCCTGACCACCAAAGCGCGTGAATCTCTCGGTCTGCCGCACAGCGACGTGTTTGAGCAGGCGAAAGACGTGGCGGCCAGCACCCGTGGCTTCTCCCTGGCGCAGAAAATGGTTGGCCGCGCCTGTGGCGTTGACGGCGTGCGCCCTGGTGCTTACTGCGAACCGAAAATGACCTCGGTTGGCTCGCAGGATACCACCGGTCCAATGACCCGTGATGAGCTGAAAGATCTTGCCTGCCTGGGCTTCTCTGCGGACCTGGTGATGCAGTCCTTCTGCCACACCGCGGCCTATCCGAAGCCGGTGGACGTGACCACGCACCATACTCTGCCTGACTTCATTATGAACCGTGGTGGCGTATCGCTGCGCCCTGGCGACGGCATTATCCACAGCTGGCTGAACCGTATGCTGCTGCCGGATACCGTCGGTACTGGCGGTGACTCGCACACCCGTTTCCCGATCGGCATCTCCTTCCCGGCGGGTTCTGGCCTGGTGGCGTTTGCTGCGGCAACCGGCGTTATGCCGCTGGATATGCCAGAGTCGGTGCTGGTGCGCTTCAAAGGCAAAATGCAGCCTGGCATCACCCTGCGCGATCTGGTACACGCGATCCCGCTGTATGCGATCAAAGCTGGCCTGCTGACCGTTGAGAAGAAAGGTAAGAAAAACATCTTCTCTGGCCGCATCCTCGAAATTGAAGGTCTGCCTGACCTGAAAGTTGAGCAGGCATTCGAACTGTCCGATGCTTCGGCAGAGCGCTCTGCAGCGGGCTGTAGCATCAAGCTGGGCAAAGACCCGATCATCGAGTATCTCAACTCGAACATCGTGCTGCTGAAGTGGATGATCTCTGAAGGTTACGGCGACCGTCGTACCATCGAGCGCCGTATCCAGGGCATGGAGAAATGGCTTGCGGATCCTCAGCTGATGGAAGGCGATGCTGACGCGGAATACGCGGCAGTCATCGAAATCGATCTGGCCGACATCAAAGAGCCAATTCTCTGTGCGCCAAACGACCCGGACGATGCCCGCCTGCTGTCCGACGTGCAGGGCACCAAGATTGACGAAGTGTTTATTGGCTCCTGCATGACCAACATCGGTCACTTCCGTGCGGCTGGTAAGCTGCTGGATGCGCACAAAGGCCAGCTGCCAACCCGTCTGTGGGTGGCTCCGCCAACCAAGATGGACGCGGCGCAGCTGACTGAAGAGGGCTACTACAGCGTGTTCGGTAAGAGCGGTGCGCGCATCGAGATCCCCGGCTGTTCCCTGTGCATGGGTAACCAGGCGCGTGTGGCAGATGGCGCAACGGTGGTGTCGACCTCCACGCGTAACTTCCCGAACCGTCTGGGTACCGGTGCCAACGTCTTCCTGGCGTCTGCCGAGCTGTCTGCGGTAGCGTCTCTGCTGGGCAAACTGCCAACGCCGGAAGAGTACCTGAAGTTCATGGACCAGGTGGACAAAACCGCGGTGGATACCTACCGTTACCTGAACTTTGACCAGCTGAGCCAGTACACCGACAAAGCTGACGGCGTGATTTTCCAGACTGCGGTTTAACCCCCAGTCAGCGCTGACAAACCGGGCCTCGTGCCCGGTTTTTTTATGCCTGACGTAAAAGCGCTGCTTTTGTGCAGGCGGGCTGCGATAATGCGCGCTCAAGCTCAGATTTGTCGGGGCAGACGCGCAACAGTAAGCCGTCTGTGCTGGAGGAAAGTATCATGGAATACGAATTTTTAAGGGACATCACCGGCGTGGTGAAAGTCCGCATGACGATGGGCCACGAGGCCGTCGGCCACTGGTTTAATGATGAGGTGAATGAAAACCTCGCGTTGCTGGATGAAGTGGAAGCGGCAGTGGCTGAAGTGAAAGGCAGCGTGCGCCAGTGGCAGCGGGTGGGGAAAGAGTACACGCTGCTGCTGGATGAAGAAGAGGTGATGATCCGCGCCAATCAGCTCGGTTTTGACGGCGACGAGATGGAAGACGGCATGAGCTATTACGACGAAGAGAGCCTGGCGTTCTGCGGCGTGGAGGATTTTCTCGCGGTGATCGCCGCCTATCGCGCGTTTTTGCAGGGGCGATGAGCAGCGGATGCGGGCCGATCAAAACAAAAGATCGCCCCTGGGATGGGGGCAACCTCATCCCGTAGGGGCTGGTCATGGCCCTGCGCTGTTAAGACTCGGGCTTCATTTTCACGCTGAGAAACTGCGTGCCGTCTTTGGTGGTAATCACTTCTACGGTGCCATTTTTACGTGCCTCTGCCAGAGCAGCCTGGGCCCGTTCAATTAATTTAACCTGAGTTGCACGCGCTCGGTCATAATTCTTCAGGGAAGCTGTTTGGTGTTCTAATGACATATTCCTTATCTCCTGTAGCTCGTTGCAAAGAAAATCCCTTATGTTGCCTGAGCAGTATACTCGAAATTGAGTGATAAACTTGATTCAGTTTTTCATCGCTGGCGATAAAACAGTATATCTCAGGATGATGTTCCTCATAGTGGGATAAGATGGTTTCAATAACCCTTCTAAATACAATAACTGCTTTACTTCCGATATTTTGTCTGGCCAAATGGGTATTATTAATCTGGTTTTCGATGCAGTCGAACGCAATTTCGAACATACCGTTAGTTGGAAAAGTAAAATCATCGGGTAAGGTTAATGCAGTGTTTTGTTGTTCTCTGATCTCTGAAAAATAAACCTCATAGGGTTTGTCCCCTAATGAAAAAAAACCAATATGTAGTGTATTTTCAATATTAATCACCTTGAAATCATTCATCGCATTTATCCTTATGCCAGTGCAGCTATCGTGCCTCATGCAGCAAGGGGAGAGCAACAGGCTGGCAGCGGATTTATTGCGTAGCGTTACGCAAATTAGGATGTAATTAAATGAAAATGGCAGAAATAAAAAACGGCCCGCAGGCCGTTTATTTATACGAATAACTTAAAGCGATAAGTTAAGCGGTTAAGGCGCTTTTAATCCAATGGCTGGAATGTTGCGGCCATAGTAAATTTCACGCATCTCTTTCCACAGCAGATCGGTGATGCGCTTATGTTCCTGCGGGCTGAGGTCGGCAGGGTCGGTATTAAACAGATAATGTTTAAGATCGAACTCCTTCAGCAGCATTTTGCTATGGAACATATTTTCCTGATAGACATTCACATCCATCATGTCATACATCGACTTCATATCGTCCGACATAAAGTTCTGGATCGAATTGATCTCGTGGTCGATAAAGTGTTTCACCCCGTTGACGTCGCGCGTAAAGCCGCGCACGCGATAGTCGATGGTGACAATATCGGACTCCAGCTGGTGAATTAAGTAGTTCAGCGCTTTCAGGGGCGAAATCACGCCGCAGGTTGATACTTCAATATCGGCACGGAAAGTACAGAGCCCGCCTTCGGGATGGCTTTCCGGGTAGGTATGCACGCAGATATGGCTCTTATCAAGGTGCGCAACCACGGAGTTTGGCAGCGGGCCGGGGTGCTCGGAGGTATCGATATCGCGCGGATCGACAGGCTCTTCGCTCACCAGAATCGTCACGCTGGCACCCTGTGGTTCATAGTCCTGGCGTGCGATATTCAGCACGTTCGCCCCGATAATCGAGCAGGTTTCGCTCAGAATTTCGGTCAGGCGGTTAGCATTATACTGCTCATCAATGTACGCAATGTATCCGTCGCGTTCAGCCTCAGTGTTCGCGTAACAGATATCGTAGATACAAAAACTCAGGCTTTTCGTCAGGTTGTTGAAGCCATGTAGTTTCAGCTTTTGCAATTTCACTCACCCCCTAAGAATGCCCGGCTAGTCAGCCAGCGCATTCAACAGATATTGCGGCAGGGCAAAACTGCCCGTATGGATTGCCGGATTATAGTAACGGCAGGTCAGTCCTGCTGCGTCAAAGCGCGATGCGATAGTGGCCGCATCCAGCTGGCGTAGCGCCGGGTTGTCGCTGGCCCAGGCAAAGGTCATGATGCCGCCGTAATAGGTCGGCACCGCCGCCTGATAGAAGCTGACATCCGCAAAGTAGTGGCCGAGCTTGCGGTGGCTGTTGACGGCTTCGTCCTGCTGCAGGAAACAGACGCCATTCTGCGCCACGAAGATGCCGCCAGGATTAAGGCAGCGGTGGCATCCCTGATAGAAGTCTGAGGTAAACAGGCTTTCCCCCGGTCCAATCGGATCGGTACAGTCAGAGATAATGACATCAAACTTTTCACCGGTCTGGCTCACGAAGTTCACGCCATCGTCGATCACCAGCGTAAAGCGCGGATCGTCATAAGCGCCCTGGCTGTGGTTCGGCAGGTACTGTTTGCAGAACGTCACCACGCCCGCATCAATTTCGACCATGGTGATTTTTTCGATGTTCTGATGACGGCTGACTTCACGCAGCATGGCACCATCGCCACCGCCGATAATCAGCACGTGTTTTGCCGCGCCGTGAGCCAGCAGCGGAACGTGGGTCATCATCTCATGATAGATAAACTCATCGCGCTCGGTGGTTTGTACCACACCGTCCAGCGCCATGACGCGACCTAACGCGGAGTTTTCAAAAATGACCAGATCCTGATGCCCGGTTGGTTCGCGATACAGTACTTTATCGACAGAAAAATACTGTCCGAATCCGGCATGAAGCGTTTCATACCACATTTCTTTATCGGTCATGGTGGGGACTCCTCCTGACGAAAAATGGGCCAATATCATAGCCATTTATGACCGTGGTTGCACGGTCAAATGATCGGCAGCAGGAAGGATATCAGAGGTTTATTTCACGTAGGCGAGCAGGCTCAGCGAGTCCCGTGCGAGAGATTTGCACTTGGTATCATTAGGAACGGCAATACCGCTCAGATCGCGATAGCTGTCTTCACCCAGCGCTTTCATGTTGAAACTGTTGTAATTGGTTAAATCCCAACGGTTTTGCTGTGCAAAAAAGACCAGTGCCCGGCGAATTTGCCCGTCCGGTAAATCCTGATAGCCACAGTCGTTCTTCAAATAAACAAATACGGCGGTTAAATCTGCCAAATCTTCTGCTTCCGATTCGCTCAGGGCGAAACTGGTGGAGGAGAAGCCAAACAGCCCTAACAGCAACAGAGCCTTGATGCTTTTCTTCATAGTTATTCTCATACGTGTGCAATAACCTGACGTTAGCACAGTTCAGGCCAGGTGCCAGCCAAAATTAGCGTAGAAAATTCCTGAAGCGCCCAATCCGCACAAAGTAAACGGGCTTGACCTTACCGCTGGGGCAGGGTTTATGCTGCCCGCATTATTCACGTTTGACGCAAGGAATGGACGATGCAACGCCGTGATTTTCTCAAATTAAGCGCCGCGCTGGGCGCTGCCAGCGCACTGCCGCTGTGGAGCTGCTCGCTGATGGCGGCGGAACAGCGGCCGCTGTTGCCGATCCCCTCATTACTCACTGCCGATGCACGCAGTGAAATTAGCCTGATCGCGCAGGCGGGCAGCAGCAGCTGGCGCGGAAAAAATGTCCCTACCTGGGGCTATAACGGCGCTCTGCTTGGCCCGGCAATCCAGCTGGAGCGTGGCAAAGAGGTCAACATCACCGTGTATAACCGCCTGCCGGAAGCGACGACGGTGCACTGGCACGGTCTGGAGCTGCCCGGCCAGGTCGATGGCGGACCCCAGGCGCGCATTGCGCCTAACCAGAGCCGCCGCGTGACCTTTACCCCGGACCAACCTGCCGCGACCTGCTGGTTCCACCCGCACCAGCATGGCCGTACCGGTTATCAGGTGGCGCAAGGGCTGGCCGGGCTGGTGCTGATTAACGACCCGGAGAGCGGCAAGCTGCTGCTGCCAAAGCAGTGGGGCATTGATGATATTCCGGTGATCCTGCAGGACAAGCGGCTAACCGCTGACGGCAGCCAGATCGACTATCAGCTGGATATCATGAGTGCCGCCGTCGGCTGGTTTGGCGACACCATGCTGACTAACGGGGCGATTTACCCGCAGGCGGGCGTGCCGCGCGGCTGGTTGCGCCTGCGCCTGCTCAACGGCTGTAACGCCCGCTCGCTGAATATCACCACCAGCGATAAGCGCCCGATGTATGTCATTGCCAGCGATGGCGGGCTGCTGGGTGAACCCGTGCAGGTTAGCGAGCTGCCGATGATGCCGGGCGAGCGCTTCGAAGTGCTGGTCGATACCACCGATGGCAAGCCGTTCGACCTGCAAACGCTGCCGGTGCGCCAGATGGGGATGACGCTACCGCCGTTTAACCAGCCGCTGCCGGTACTGTCGATTGCGCCGCTGCAGGTGCAGGCCAGCGGCACGCTGCCGGATAGGCTGGTTGAGATGCCTGCCGTGCCCGCGGCGCAGGGCGCCAATACGCGCTGGCTACAGCTGATGATGGACCCTGAGCTGGACCGTCGCGGCATGCAGGCGCTGATGGAGAAGTACGGCCATGCGTCGATGGCAGGCATGAGTATGGATGCGCACGACAGCGGCAAGGCGGACGCTAAGCCGCAGATGGCGATGTCGGGGATGGATCACGGCGAGATGGCGGGAATGGATCATGCCAAAGCGCCGAAAGCTTGGGACTTCCACCAGGGAAATCAGATCAACGGCGTGGCGTTCAACATGGATAAACCCGCGTTCGAAGTGAAGCAGGGCGCGTATGAGAAGTGGACTATCTCGGGCGAAGGCGATGAGATGCTGCATCCGTTCCACATTCACGGTACCCAGTTTCGCATTTTGTCAGAAAACGGTAAACCGCCCGCACCGCACCGCAGCGGCTGGAAGGACACGGTGCGCGTTGAGGGCTGGCGCAGCGAAGTGCTGGTCCGGTTTAACCATCAGGCCACGCCAGACCAGGCCTATATGGCGCACTGCCATCTGCTGGAGCACGAAGACACCGGGATGATGCTCGGGTTTACCGTGGCATAAGCCCGAGGGTGCCAGCTAAACGGGACGACCGGAAAAAAGGTCGTCCCCTACGAAAACATCTCCTTGCCTTTGTAGGGGCGAGGCATGCCTCGCCCGCCTCTATCCCAGTGCCAGGCGAGGCATGCCTCGCCCGCCTCTATCCCAGTGCCAGGCGCAAATCCTCGATCAAATCATCTTTGTTCTCAATACCGATCGATAAACGGATGGTAGAGGATTTTATGCCAATGCGGTCGCGCACCTCCAGCGGCACGCCGGAGTGGGTGGTGCTGGCCGGATGGCTGGCGAGAGATTCGGTGCCGCCGAGGCTGACCGCCAGCTTGAACAGCTGCACCGCATTGAGGAACTTAAATGCCGCCTCCTGACCGCCCCGAATATCGAACGAGAAGGTCGAACCGGCACCGCTGCACTGGGCGCGCCAGGTTTTCCCAGCCGCAGAGTCCGCCGCCAGGAATGGCAGATAGTGAATCTGCTCGACCGCCGGATGACTACGCAGAAACTCCGCCACGGCGGCGGCATTATCGTTCGCCCGCTCCATGCGCAGTGCCAGCGTCTCCAGCGAGCGGCCAATCATCCAGCTGGAGTGCGGATCGAGCTGCGTGCCGATTGCGCTGCGCAGCGCCTTCACCTGGCGGATGAGGGTCTTATTGCCCATCGCTGCCCCGGCGATCAGATCCGAGTGGCCGCCGACATATTTGGTCAGGGAATAGAGCGAAATATCCGCCCCGTGCTCCGTCGGGCGGGAAAACACCGGGCCGAGCAGGGTGTTATCGCAGGCAATCACCGGGCGGTGCTGCTGCTGCTGTTCAATTTTGTCGGCCACGCGCTTAATCAGCGCGATATCCACCAGGCTGTTAGTCGGGTTCGCCGGGGATTCAATCAGGATCACCGATACCCGCCCCTGCGCCATCGCGGCATCCGCCGCCGCCTGTACCGATGCTTCATTAACACCATCGCTAAAGCCCACCGAGGTCACGCCAAGATTGTGGAAGGTTTTGCTTAGCAGCGTTTCGGTGCCGCCATACAGCGGCTGTGAGTGCAGGATAACATCACCCGGTTTCACAAAGGTCAGTAGGGTGGTGGAGATCGCCGACATCCCCGACGAGAAAAGCGCCGCGCTGTCGGTACGCTCGTAGATCGCCAGCCGATCCTCGACGATTTCACTGTTGGGGTGGTTGAAGCGGGAATAGACCAGCCCGTTGCCTTCGCCCGCAGGGGGTTCACGGCGGCCCGAGACGTAATCAAAAAAATCCCGCCCCTCTTCCGCGCTGTTAAACACGAAGGTCGAGGTGAGAAACACCGGGGGTTTAACCGCGCCTTCAGAGAGCGCCGGGTCATAACCGTAGTTCAGCATCTGCGTTTCGGGCTGCAGCTCGCGCGTGCCGATATGCGTCTTTTTGGAATGTGATGAAGCCATGTGCTCTCCTGCCCGTTGGCATGATGTTTTATCATTGTGGACGCTAAGCTAGCATGTGGCAGGTTGTGCTGATAAATGAATAAACGCTCTATGGTTAAATCATTATGCGATATGAAATGTGGCTATCTGAACGTACAGCAGTCTATATGTCTGTCACGCGCGAATGAAAACCACGTTGCGCAACAGCGAGCGTCGGGCGTGAGAAGTGTGATAAACTGCGGCGCTTTCCCTGAGCAATCGACGAAGAGCTATGAAACACACCGTTGAAGTTATGATCTCCGAAGCGGAGATCAAATCCCGCGTTGCCGCACTCGGCCAGCAAATCACTGAACATTACCGTGACAGCGGTAGTGAAATGGTGCTGGTTGGCCTGCTGCGCGGTTCATTTATGTTTATGGCCGATCTGTGTCGCGCCATTGATGTCCCCCACGAAGTCGACTTTATGACGGCGTCGAGCTACGGAAATGGCACCTCGAGCACCCGTGATGTGAAAATCCTTAAAGATCTGGATGAGGATATTCGCGGTAAAGACGTGCTGATCGTCGAAGATATTATCGATTCAGGTAATACGCTGAGCAAAGTGCGTGAGCTTTTCAACCTGCGCGGCCCGAAATCCGTGGCGATCTGCACCCTGCTGGATAAGCCTTCCCGCCGCGAAGTGGACGTGCCGGTAGAGTATGTCGGTTTCGCCATTCCTGACGAGTTTGTGGTGGGCTACGGCATTGACTATGCCCAGCGCTATCGCCACCTGCCGTACGTGGGCAAAGTGGTGATGCTGGACGAGTAATCGCAGGTTTATCCACAGCACAATCGACTAAGGCCGGAGTTTCCGGCCTGTAATACCATACTGCGCTTGCTCGTCATTCTTCAAGCTGGCTGTGCGTTGGCTTCTCCTGTTCACCCCAGTCACATAGTTACCTATGCTCCTGGGGATTCGCAGGCTTGCCGCGTTACTCGGCCCAAGTTTGGGCCTCGCCCCTTACGGGGCCAGCACTGGTGCTGTTCAAAAACGCATGGCGTTTTTGTCATCCAGCGTGAATTATTTAGAGCAAGGTTATAAATGTGGATTACGGATTGAGATCCGGGTCGTTCAGCAGGTTGGCGATACCGTGGCGATAGCGCTGTTCGAGGATTTCACGACTGGTTGCGGAGACTTCCAGATCGCGCAGGTAACCGTCCTGAATACCGTAAACCCAACCGTGAATGTTGACCTTCTGCCCGCGTTTCCACGCTGACTGCATGATGGTGGAGTGGCCGAGGTTGTAAACTTGCTCAATCACGTTGATTTCACAAAGTTTATCAAAGCGCTTTTCCGGCGGCAGTTCACCGAGTAACGCGCTATGCTTGTACCACAAATCACGGATATGCAGCAGCCAGTTGTCAATCAGGCCGAGTTCCGGGTTATCCACCGCCGCCTGAACGCCGCCGCAGCCGTAGTGACCACAGATAATAATGTGTTCCACTTCCAGCACTTCAACCGCGTACTGCACCACCGACAGGCAGTTGAGATCGGTGTGCACCACCAGGTTGGCGACGTTGCGGTGAACAAACAGTTCACCCGGCTCCAGCCCGGTCAGGCGCTCGGCAGGTACCCGGCTGTCAGAACAGCCAATCCACAGGAAGCGCGGCTTCTGCGCCAGAGACAGGCGTTCAAAGAAACCGGGATCTTCCTCTTTCAGTAATTTGGACCACTGGCGATTGTTGCTGATAAGGGTGTTAATGTCTTTCATAATGATGTCTGCCACTACCTCGAAATGCGTACCGTAATATAGGGCAACGCTCCGTGATTGGAAATGACAAACAAGAAACCTATACAAATACAGGGCTCTCTCTTACCTATGACATATGCACTGGAACTTGAAAAGCTGACCAAAACCTACGCAGGCGGGGTTCAGGCGCTCAAGGGCATCGATCTCGCTGTCGAGGCCGGTGATTTCTATGCGCTGCTCGGCCCTAACGGCGCCGGTAAATCTACCACCATCGGCATTATCAGCTCGCTGGTTAACAAAACCGGCGGCAAAGTCCGGGTGTTTGGCTATGACCTGCAGCAGGACGTGGTCAACGCCAAGCGTCAGCTCGGGCTGGTGCCGCAGGAGTTCAACTTTAACCAGTTTGAAACCGTGATGCAGATTGTGGTCAGCCAGGCCGGACTGTACGGCGTGGAGAAACCAGACGCGTTAAAGCGTGCGGAAAAATACCTGAAGCAGCTGGATTTATGGGATAAACGCAACGAACGTGCGCGCATGCTTTCCGGCGGGATGAAGCGCCGCCTGATGATCGCCCGCGCGCTGATGCACGAGCCAAAGCTGCTGATCCTCGATGAGCCAACCGCCGGGGTGGATATCGAACTGCGCCGCTCAATGTGGACCTTCCTGCAGGAGCTGAATGCGCAGGGCACCACCATTATCCTGACCACCCACTATCTGGAAGAAGCCGAAATGCTGTGCCGCAATATCGGCATTATCCAGCGCGGTGAGCTGGTGGAAAACACCTCAATGAAGGGCCTGCTTTCTAAGCTGAAATCGGAAACCTTTATTCTCGACCTCGCGGCTAAAAGCCCGCTGCCGAAGCTGGAAGGCTTCCAGTACCGGCTGATTGATACCTCGACGCTGGAAGTGGAAGTGCTGCGTGAGCAGGGGCTGAACAGCGTGTTTAGCCAGCTCAGCCATCAGGGCGTGCAGGTATTGAGTATGCGCAACAAGGCCAACCGCCTTGAGGAGCTGTTTGTCGACCTGGTTAACGGGCGCACAGGAGAAAAAGCATGACACATTTATACTGGGTCGCCCTGAAGAGCATCTGGGGTAAAGAGATTAACCGTTTCGCCCGCATCTGGATCCAGACGCTGGTGCCGCCGGTGATCACCATGACGCTCTACTTTATTATTTTCGGCAACCTGATTGGCTCGCGCATCGGTGAGATGCACGGCTTCAGCTATATGCAGTTTATTGTGCCGGGCCTGATTATGATGGCGGTGATCACCAATGCCTATGCCAACGTGGCCTCGTCGTTCTTCAGCGCCAAGTTCCAGCGCAATATCGAAGAGCTGCTGGTGGCACCGGTACCGACGCACGTGATTATCGCCGGTTATGTCGGCGGCGGCGTGGCGCGCGGGATCTGCGTGGGCGTGCTGGTGACGGCGATTTCGCTGTTCTTCGTGCCGTTCCAGGTGCATTCGTGGCTGATGGTGGCGGTGACGCTGCTGCTGACGGCGGTGCTGTTCTCGCTGGCGGGCCTGTTGAATGCGGTATTTGCCCGGACTTTCGATGATATCAGCCTGATCCCGACCTTCGTGCTGACGCCGCTGACCTACCTTGGCGGGGTGTTCTATTCGCTGACGCTGCTGCCGCCGGTGTGGCAGATGGTGTCGAAGCTGAACCCGATCGTCTACATGATCAGCGGATTCCGCTACGGTTTCCTCGGGATTAACGATGTGCCGCTGGCGTTTACGCTGGGCGTGCTGGTGGCGTTTATCGCGGTGTTTTATATTCTGGTGTGGGTGCTGATCCAGCGCGGTCGCGGATTACGTACCTGATGGATAGGGGCCGATCATTTTCCGATCGGCCCCTACATGTTTGGCTTTTACGCCACCTGAACCGGCACCGCTTTCGCCACGCGCTTCATCTGGTTTTTACCTTCGAAATAGGCCACCTTCGGCTGCCACTCGCGGGCCTCTGCGTCCGACATCTGCACGTACGAACAGATAATCAGCAGGTCCCCTTCGCAGGCACAGCGCGCTGCCGCACCGTTGACCGAGATGATTTTCGAACCGCGTTCGGCGGCGATAGCGTAGGTTGAGAAACGCTGGCCGTTGTTGATGTTATAGATATCGATCGCTTCGTATTGCAGAATGCCGGAAGCATCGAGGAAATCCTGATCGATGGCGCAGGAACCTTCGTAATTCAGGTCAGCCTGGGTCACGGTGACCCGGTGGAGTTTGCCCTGCAACATAGTACGATTCATAACTCATCACTCTACAGTCAATGCAAAAAACGGACGCCAGTATTACCCGGCGCCGCACGTCTGTCTACTGGGTCAGATCAACCTGTTGGTTATCAATCAGGCGAGCCTTGCCGAGCCAGGCCGCCATCAGGATCACCGCACGCTGGCTGTCGACATTGAGCGGCAGCAGCGTATCGGCATCCACAATCGCCAGCCCATCGGCCTGTAAGCCCTGCGCTGCCAGCTCACTTTCCGCCGCCGCAATCATCTCTTCCACGTGGCGCTCGCCGCTTGCCAGTTTTGCAGCGATGCTGTGCATCACCTGGCTCAGCACCGGGGCGATTTTACGCTCATCGCTGCTCAGATAGCCGTTACGTGAGCTGAGTGCCAGGCCATCTTTGGCACGCACGGTGGGCACGCCGACGATATCAATATCGTAGCCCATATCCGCCACCATTTTGCGGATCAGCGCCAGCTGCTGGTAATCCTTTTCGCCAAAGCAGGCGAGGTCGGGCTGCACCAGGTTAAACAGCTTGCTGACGATGGTGGAAACGCCGCGGAAGTGCCCCGGGCGGCTGGCGCCTTCCAGCAGGGTGGAAAGGCCGGGGACGTCAACAAACGTCTGCTCGCTCAGCCCTTTGGGATAGACATCGCCCGGTGCCGGGGAGAACACCAGATCAACGCCACGGCGGTTCAGCTTTTCACAATCCTGCTGCAGCGTGCGCGGATAGCGCGCCAGATCGTCCGCGCGCTCAAACTGCATCGGGTTAACGAAGATCGACACCACCACGATATCGGCACGCGCGCGCGCTTCATCCACCAGGGTCATATGCCCGTCATGCAGGTTGCCCATGGTTGGCACCAGCGCAATGCGCTTGCCGTCCTGGCGCCAGCGGCGAATTTCGCGGCGCAGCATCGGCAGGGTTTCAATAATCAGCACGGTGTTTCTCCTGGTTTACTGGAAACTGTGTTCAGCGGCCGGATAGCTTCCGGCTTCAACTTCTGCCACATACTGACGCACTGCGGCGCGGATCTCTCCGGCCTCAGCGAGGAAGTTTTTGGCAAATTTAGGAATGTGACCGCCGGTAATGCCAAAGGCGTCGTGCATCACCAGTATCTGACCGTCGGTGACGCTGCCCGCGCCAATGCCAATCACCGGGATGGCCAGCGCCTCGGTCACGCGTTTTGCCAGCGAAACCGGCACGCACTCCAGCACCAGCAGCTGTATGCCTGCTGCTTCCAGCGCCAGTGCATCTTCCAGCAGGCGCTCGGCATCGGCGCTTTCACGACCCTGCACTTTGTACCCGCCAAAAACATTCACCGACTGCGGCGTCAGCCCGAGGTGGCCACACACCGGCACCGCGCGTTCGGTTAACTGTTGCACCGTTTCCGCCAGCCACTTGCCGCCCTCCAGCTTCACCATGTTGGCCCCGGCGCGCATCAGCGTCGCGGCGCTGTCAAAGGTCTGCTGTGGCGTGGCGTAGCTCATAAACGGCAGGTCAGCGAGCAGCAGCGCAGCGGGGGCGCCACGGCGCACGGTTTGCGTGTGGTATGCGATATCGGCAACCGTGACCGGCAGCGTGGAGTCGTGGCCCTGAACCACCATGCCAAGAGAATCACCCACCAGCATGACCTGAATACCCTCATCGGCAAACAGGCGGGCAAAGCTGTAATCATAGGCGGTGATGGTGGCGAATTTGTGCCCCTGCTGCTTCCACTGGCGTAAGGTCGAGACGGTAGTCGGTTTCATCAGATCCCCGTTAGGCATTTTCTGTTGGGCGTATCTTAATGGAAGGGGAGAGGGATGTCAGCATTGTCACGGAGCAGGTCACGAGACAGGTCGCGGGTGAGGTCGCGGGCGAGGCATGCTTCGCCCCTACGTAGGGGCCGGGCATGCCCGGCCCGCGGTTTGCCGATTACCAGTGCCGGATGCTGCTGCTGTCGAGCGTCGCCAGCAAATCCGCGATGCGGGTGCCGTTAGGCAAGGTCAGGTCGGGGGCGATCTCCAGCAGTGGCAGCAGCATAAAGGCGCGATTGTGCATATCGTAGTGGGGGACCGTCAGGCGTGGCGTGCTCAGCGTCTGCTCACCAAACAGCATGATGTCGAGGTCAAGCGTGCGCGGCCCCCAGCGATGCGCTTTGCGCACGCGCCCCTGCTCCAGCTCAATGCGCTGGGTATGGTCGAGCAGGGTTTCGGCCGCAAGTGCCGTATCCAGCGCCACGGCAGCATTGAGAAAATCAGGCTGGTCCGGCGGGCCGTAAGGTGGGGTGCGGTAAAGAGAAGAGGTGGCAACCAGCGTGGTATCAGGCAGGGCCGCCAGCGCATTCAGGGCAGATTGCACCTGATGCAGCGGGTCGGCCAGATTACTGCCCAGCGCCAGATAAACGCGGATCATGCGTCGTTGTTATGGTCGCGGCGCTGGCCGCCGGGAACGCGCTTGCGCGGGCGGCGGGTGCGGCGGCGTGGCACCGGATCATCGCCCAGGGTGTTGAGCATGGTTTTCTGCTGCGGTGGCGCAGAAACCTGGAACTCGCCCCACCAGGTGGTCAGACGCTGCAGTTCGTGGTTGTTTTCCACTTCGGCACGCAGTGCCAGCAGGTCGTAAGCGGCGCGGAATTTCGGATGCTCCATCAGCTTCCACGCACGCTTACCGTGGCGGCGCGACAGGCGCAGCTGCAGCTGCCAGATATCCCGCACCAGCGTGGTAATGCGTTTTGGAATAGCCAGCGAGCGGCACGCCTCATCCAGCACGTCATTCATCGACAGCGCGAAGGCATCGTAATAGACCAGCCCGCTCTCCTGGGCAATTTTCTGCGCGGCTTCCAGCTGTGGATACCAGAACATCGCCGCAAACAGGAACGCCGGGTTAACACGCATCTGGTTGTGGATGCGGTTATCGGTATTTTTCAGCACCTGCAGGATCATCTTCTCCATATTACTGTCACCCTGTTCGGTGAAGTAGCGGGTGATGATCGGGAACAGCGGCTGGAACAGCTGATATTCACGCAGTTTCAGATAAGTTTGATGACCGTAACCCGCCTGCAGCAGCTTCAGCGTCTCTTCGAACAGGCGTGCCGGTGGGATATCGTTCAGTAGCGTAGCGAGACGCGGGATGGGCTCACCGGTTTCGGGCGCGATGCTCATGTCCAGCTTGGCGGCGAAGCGCACCACGCGCAGCATACGCACCGGGTCTTCACGGTAGCGGGTTTCCGGGTCACCGATCATCCGGATGATGCCCTGCTGCAGGTCGCTCAGGCCACCCACGTAATCACGCACGGTGAAGTCGGCCACGCTGTAATAGAGGCTGTTAATCGTCAGATCGCGGCGCTGGGCGTCATCTTCAATCGAACCGAAAATATTATCGCGCAGCAGCATACCATTCTGGCCGCGCTGCGAGCTGTTGCGGTCATCAGCAACCGGCTGCTCCGCTTCATGGTGACCACGGAAGGTGGCGACCTCGATAATTTCCGGGCCAAACATCACGTGCGCGAGGCGGAAGCGACGACCGACCAGACGGCAGTTGCGGAACAGTTTACGCATCTGATCCGGCGTGGCGTTGGTGGTCACATCGAAGTCTTTCGGTTTTTTACCCAGCAGCAAATCGCGCACGCCGCCGCCTACCAGGTAGGCTTCGAATCCGGCTTTGTTCAGGCGATACAGTACCTTGAGGGCATTTTCACTGATGTCCTTGCGCGAGATGTTATGACTATCGCGCGGAATGACGGTCATCTGACGCACTTCCTCGACCTCGGCTGGCGCCACGTCATCGCGACTGAGGACTTTCCGGCAAAAATTAGCAACTCGGGTAAAAATGGGACACCTCGATAGTGACAATGAAATTTGGTCGGTAAAAACAGCGGCTAATCATAGCTCAGAGTGAAGCGTTTGAGAATGCCGAAGTCGGTGTATGCTACTGCTGCGCGTCGTTTATTGGGATATTTTTGCACTTCCAGTCACCGATTGCGTGCTGTAACAGCGCGGCAACGCTCAGATCGCGCCAGCTTTCTGCCACCGGCTGACCGAGAAAACGCAGCGCTGCTGCCAGCGCCGGGCGCGGATCGCCTTCCGGCAGCGGCGGCGCATGATTCTGCTTGGAGAGCTTATTGCCGTCATGGTTTAACACCAGCGGCAGGTGCAGATAGCGCGGCGCAGGCCAGCCAAACTGATGGTAGAGCGTGATTTGACGCACGGTCGGCTCAATCAGATCCGCGCCGCGCACCACTTCCGTCACGCCCTGGAAATGGTCATCCACCACCACCGCAAGGTTATAGGCAAACAGCCCATCGCGGCGATGAATAATAAAGTCTTCCTGCGCCAGCCTGGCATCGGCCTTGACGCTGCCACGCAGCTGGTCGTGAAATTCGCTCAGCGGACGATCAACCTTAAGGCGCAGCGCGGCGTTTTCCGGCCCGAGCCCCAGCGCCCGGCAGTGGCCGTCGTACAGCCCGCCAACCTGCTGAATACGGCTGCGCGTGCAGGTGCAGTAGTAGCTGTGCCCGTCACGCTGCAGTCGATCGAGCGCGGCGCGGTAGACTTCATGGCGCTGCGACTGCCACAGGACTTCTCCATCCCACTCCAGTCCGTACTGCTCCAGCTGCTGCAGGATACGCGTTGCCGCACCGGGGACTTCACGCGGCGGGTCAATATCTTCAATGCGTACGTACCACGCGCCATGCTGTGCGCGAGCCTGGAGATAACTGCCTAAAGCAGCAATCAGAGAGCCAAAGTGAAGTTCACCGGAGGGGGAGGGGGCGAAGCGCCCGATATAGTCTGAGGTCATCATCTTGAAGATGGGCAGTGAAGCGACTGCGGGAGAGATTCCCCGCTTCACTGCACAATCATATGCCGTTAACCGGCCATTTGTTTTTCGCGGATTTCTGCCAGCGTTTTACAGTCGATGCAAAGATCGGCGGTAGGACGCGCTTCCAGACGACGGATACCGATTTCAACGCCACAGGAGTCACAGTAGCCGAAATCATCGTCTTCAACTTTCTTCAGCGTCTTTTCGATCTTTTTAATCAGCTTGCGCTCGCGATCGCGGTTACGCAATTCAAGACTGAACTCTTCTTCCTGAGCGGCACGATCGACCGGGTCCGGGAAGTTAGCGGCTTCGTCCTGCATGTGTGTGACCGTACGATCGACTTCATCCCGGAGTTGATTACGCCACGCCCCAAGAATTTTCTTGAAGTGCTCCAGCTGGGCTTCATTCATATACTCTTCGCCCGGCTTCTCTTGGTATGGCTCCACCCCAGCGATGGCGAGAATACTCAGGGACGATGTTTTACGGTTTTGCCCTTCTTGCATGTTGCTTCTCCTGGATAACACGCACTACACCCTTCATCTTTAAGCTGCAGGGGCGTTGGTCGCTATCCCGCAACCCGAAATCTTCGGGTATCGATCCCACATGGGGAAAAAAACAGGCCGCTATAAATACCAGAAGCGGTTAAGGTAAGCAATTATTCCTGATCACGCCTTGACAAGCATGTGAGGAAAAGCGTATTTGCGCGATCGGCAGTATAAAAGCAAATTGCGCTAAATTTTACAACTCCACTTTCAGGGCTTTTCTGAGAACCATCCCCTCCGGTGATAACTGCGCCTTATAACATAGCACCTCTACACCATTCTGCCGGGCCTGCGACAGGAGTTCTGCGTAGCGAGCATCAATGTGTCGCGCCGGGGCAACGTCCTCAATCCCCGAGTGCAGAACGGCGAAGAACAGTACCGCCCGCTGGCCCGATTGCGCAATCTGACTAAGCTCGCGCAGGTGTTTCTGGCCACGCACGGTCACCGCATCCGGAAAATACCCTTTACCCTGCTGTAATAGCGTCACGGATTTGACTTCAATATAGCAGTTACGGCGATCGCTTGCCTGTAACAGGAAGTCTATCCGGCTGTTTTCTGCGCCATATTTAACTTCAGGCAGCAGCGTATCGTAACCGGATAATTCCGCAATCTGGCCTGCATTAAGTGCCTCGCGCACTAACCCATTGGCGCGTAAGGTATTGACGCAAATCCAGTCGCCCTGCTGCGTTTCGGTTAGCTCCCAGCTGTGCGGATATTTTCGCGTCAGGCTGGCCGATGTCGAATACCACACCGTGTCGCCCGGCGTGGCGCAGCCCGTCATTGCCCCGGTATTAGCACAGTGGATTGTCAGCTCTTCACCCTGCGGGGTGACCACATCAGCCAGAAAGCGTTTATAGCGTTTAACCAGCCGCGCGGGTTGCAGGTCCGGGCTAAATTCCATAGGAATTCCTTATCGTAATTTCCATTCCGCCACTTCTTCATAGCGGGTGCGACCGCGCGTAAAATGTGACTGAAACAGGACAAAGCGCTCGACCGGCACTGACCAGTGAAAATTGCGCGGCGGCAACGACACCGGGTGCAGAGCGTGGCGCAGTAATGTGACATGCGGATGAAAAGGCAGAGCAGGTTGCATACAGCCGCTGCGTGCCGCCTGCGATCGCAGCAGCTCTGCCAGCTGCAGCAGCCCGCGCGGCGCCTGGCGCGGCCCCAGCCACACCACGCCGGAGCGCGGCCAGTGCCCGGCATCATCCAGCGTCAGCGTAAAAGCGGGCTGCGTAATGCGGCCGGCGAGCTGCATCAGCGCCCGCTGCTTCTGCGCACTGATTTCGCCGAGGAACGCCAGCGTCAGGTGCAGGCTGTCGGCGGCTACCGGGCGGCCCGCTTCCGCCGGGAAGGTCGCGGCGCGCCACTGGATCAGGCTCTGCTTACACTCATCCGGCAGTTCGAGGCCGAAAAACAGCCGTTTTTGTGCGCTCATCGCGTCCTCCGGTAAATCAAACCCGGGAATGCTACAATGCGCCGCAGATTATGACCATGGCGTTCTGGAGTAAATACGTGAGTTCATTACCGGTCAGTGCCGTCCTACCCGAACTGCTGGCGGCACTGCAATCCGCCCCGCAGGTGCTGCTGGCTGCCCCGACCGGCGCCGGAAAATCCACCTGGCTGCCGCTCCAGATCCTGCAGCAGGCGGGATTCAGCGGGCGCATCCTGCTGCTGGAACCGCGCAGGCTGGCGGCGCGCAACGTTGCACAGCGGCTGGCCGAGCTGCTGGGCCAGCCGCCGGGCGAGATCGTGGGCTACCGCATGCGTGGCGAGTCGCGCTGCGGGCCTGACACACGCTTAGAGGTGGTGACGGAAGGGATCCTGACGCGCATGCTGCAGCAGGATCCGATGCTGGAGGGCGTGTCGCTGGTGATCCTTGATGAGTTTCACGAGCGTAGTTTACAGGGCGATCTGGCGCTGGCGCTGCTGCTGGACGTGCAGGGCGGGCTGCGTGACGATCTGAAAGTGCTGATCATGTCGGCAACGCTGGACAACTCGCGGCTGCGCGAGTGGCTGCCGGATGCACCGCTGATCGCCTCCGAGGGGCGATCCTTCCCGGTAGATCGCCGCTACCAGCCGCTCTCCCCCACGCTGCGCTTTGACGATGCGGTGGCACGGCAGGTGAGCCAGCTATTACGCGAGGAGAGCGGCTCGCTGCTACTGTTTCTGCCCGGCGTGGCGGAGATCCAGCGTGTGCAGAGTGCGCTTAGCGACCTTGTCGCCAGCGATGTTGACCTCTGCCCGCTGTACGGTGCGCTGTCGCTGGCGGATCAGCGCCGGGCTATCCTGCCTGCCGCGGCCGGGCGGCGCAAAGTGGTGCTGGCAACCAACATCGCCGAAACCAGCTTAACCATCGAGGGCATCCGTCTGGTGGTGGACTGCGCGCTGGAGCGCAGCGCGTTTTTCGACCTGCGCAGCGGGCTGACCAGCCTGCAAACCCGGCGCGTCAGCCAGGCCTCGATGACCCAGCGTGCCGGGCGCGCCGGGCGCCTCGAACCCGGCATCTGCCTGCATCTGATAGCAAAGGAGCAGGCGGAGCGCGCTGCCGCCCACAGCGACCCGGAAATACTCACCAGCGATCTCGCGGCGCTGTGGCTCGATCTGCTGCAGTGGGGCTGCCACGATATCAACCAGCTTAACTGGCTGGACGTGCCGCCCGCCGCGGGTATCGAGGCGGCGCGTCAGCTGCTGCAAAAGCTGGGGGCGACCGACGGTGACGGGCGTTTGAATGCGCAGGGGCGCAAAATGGCCGCGCTCGGCAGCGAACCGCGCTTTGCCGCGATGCTGATTGCCGCCGGCAGCGATGCCGATGCGGTCGCCACCGCCGCTCAGCTGGTGGCGATGCTGGAGGATCCGCAGCGCGGCAGCCCCGACCTGCGCGACAGCTTCCAGCGCCGCCTGCCGCAGTGGCAGCGCCGCGCCCGTCAGCTGCAGCAGCGGCTGAAGGTCAGTGGTGGAACGCTGGATGAAGATCGCCTTCCGGCGCTGCTGGCGGTAGCCTTCCCGGACCGCATCGCGCGGCGGCGCGGTGCCGAGGGGCGCTATCAGCTGGCGAACGGCAGCGGGGCCGCGCTCGATCGTGAAGAGGGCTTAACCCGCTACGAGTGGCTGATTGCGCCACAGCTGCTGCAGAGCCATAGCCAACCCGACGCGCGTATTTTGCAGGCGCTGCCGCTGGATATCGACCAGCTGGTGCGCCAGCTTCCTGTTCTGCTGACGCAGCAAACTGAAGTGGAGTGGGATGAAGAGAAAGGCACGCTGCGCGCCTGGCGCCGTGAGCAGGTCGGCCAGCTGGTGCTGAAGTCGCAGCCGCTGGCGAAACCGGACGAGCAGGAGCTGCACGCGGCGATGCTGCGCTGGGTGCGCAGCAAAGGTTTATCGGTGCTGAACTGGACGCCACAGGCAGAGCAGCTAAGATTGCGGCTGGTCTGTGCCGCGCAGTGGCTGCCGGAAGAGGAGTGGCCCGCCGCCGATGAGCCCGCGCTGCTGGAGCGCCTGGAGCGCTGGCTGCTGCCCGCGATGAATGGCGTGCGCGATGCGCGTGGCCTGCGCCAGCTCGACTGTGCCGCTGCGTTATTACAATTGCTCACATGGTCACAGCGACAGCAACTGGATACTGCATTGCCAACTCATTACACTGTGCCGACCGGAAGCCGCCTGCCGATCCAGTACTCTGCTGATAAACCGCCCGCCCTGGCGGTGCGTCTGCAGGAGATGTACGGCGAAGCGCACAATCCCAGCGTTGCCGCAGGGCGCATTCCGCTGGTTCTGGAGCTGCTATCCCCGGCGCAGCGCCCGCTGCAGATCACCCGCGATCTGGCGGCGTTCTGGAACGGGGCTTACCGGGAAGTGCAAAAAGAGATGAAAGGGCGCTACCCCAAACATCTGTGGCCGGATGACCCGGCAAATACATTACCGACGCGGCGCGTGAAAAAGTTTTCCGCGACGTGATTTTTCTGTACTGAATCGTGGCCCGAATATTCGGAAGGTTCCACTTCCGTAACGGCCCCTGTGCGACGAGAGTAGTCGGCCTGGCCGACGCGTGCCCCTGGAGAAATGAAACACATGTCTGACGATCGCGAACCTATCGGGCGTAAAGGAAAGCAGCCCAAGCCGCCGCGTAACAAAGCGGGGCGAGGTCGCCGCAGGGAAGAGGAAGAATATGATGAGTATGACGATCAGGATGAAGACCTGGATGACGAGGAGGTAACCCCGGTGCCACGTAAAGGAAAAGGACGCTCACCGCGTAAGAAAAGAGGCTGGATTGGCTTACTGATTAAGCTGTTCCTGCTGTTTGCCGTGGTGATGGCCATCTATGGTGTCTATCTGGATTCCCAGATCCGCAGCCGCATTGACGGCAAAGTCTGGCAGCTGCCGGCGACGGTTTATGGCCGCATGGTCAGCCTTGAGCCGGGTATGTCGTACAACAAGAAAGAGATGATCGCCCTGCTGGAAGGCACGCAGTACCGCGAAGTGACGCGTATGACGCGGCCCGGTGAATTTACCGTGCAGGGTAATAGCATTGAGATGATCCGCCGCCCGTTTGATTTCCCCGACAGCAAAGAGGGGCAGATCCGCGCGCGCCTGAGCTTTAGCGGCGACCAGCTGAGCGACATCAAAAACCTCGACAGCGGCCGCAGCTTTGGCTTCTTCCGCCTCGATCCGCGCCTGATCACTATGCTGCAGTCGCCGAACGGCGAACAGCGCCTGTTTGTGCCGCGTGCCGGCTTCCCTGACCTGCTGGTGGATACGCTGGTGGCAACCGAAGACCGCCACTTCTATCAGCATGACGGCATCAGCTTCTACTCGATTGGCCGTGCTTTCCTCGCCAACATTACCGCCGGGCGTGCGGTGCAGGGCGGCAGTACGCTGACCCAGCAGCTGGTGAAGAACCTGTTCCTGACCAACGAGCGCTCGCTGTGGCGTAAAGCCAACGAAGCCTATATGGCGCTGATCATGGATGCGCGCTACAGCAAGGACCGCATCCTCGAGCTGTATCTGAATGAGGTGTACCTCGGACAGGCCGGTAACGATCAGATCCGCGGCTTCCCGCTGGCCAGCCTCTACTACTTTGGCCGCCCGGTGGACGAGCTGAGCCTCGACCAGCAGGCGCTTTTGGTGGGGATGGTGAAAGGCGCGTCGCTCTATAACCCATGGCGTAATCCGAAGCTGGCGCTGGAGCGCCGCAACCTGGTGCTGCGCCTGCTGCAGCAGCAGAAGGTAATCGACCAGGAGCTGTACGACATGCTGAGCGCCCGCCCGCTGGGGGTGCAGCCGAAAGGGGGGGTGATCACGCCGCAGCCGGCGTTTATGCAGATGGTGCGTAACGAACTGCAGGCGAAGCTCGGCGATAAAATCAAAGATCTCTCCGGGGTGAAAATCTTCACCACCCTTGACCCGGTGTCGCAGGATGCGGCCGAGAAGTCGGTGGAAGAGGGGATGCCGGCGCTGCGCAAACAGCGTGGCCTGAACGATCTGGAAACGGCCATGGTGATCGTTGACCGCTTCAGCGGTGAAGTGCGTGCCATGGTGGGCGGTGCCGATCCGCAGTTTGCCGGTTACAACCGTGCGCTGCAGGCGCGCCGTTCGATTGGTTCTCTGGCAAAACCAGCGACTTATCTGACCGCCCTCAGCCAGCCGGATACCTATCGCCTGAATACCTGGATTGCCGATAACCCGATTGCGCTGAAGCAGCCGAATGGCCAGGTATGGAAACCGCAGAACGACGATCGTCGATTCAGCGGCCAGGTGATGCTGGTGGATGCGCTGACCCGCTCAATGAACGTGCCGACGGTTAACCTTGGCATGACGCTGGGGCTGCCGCAGGTGGTGGATACCTGGACTAAACTGGGCGTGCCGAAAGATCAGCTCAACCCGGTACCCGCGATGCTGCTGGGGGCGCTTAACCTGACCCCGATTGAAGTGGCGCAGGCGTTCCAGACCATTGCCAGCGGCGGCAGCCGTGCCCCGCTCTCTGCGGTGCGCTCGGTGATTGCTGAAGATGGTAGCGTGCTGTATCAGAGTTTCCCACAGGCGGAACGTGCAGTACCTGCTCAGGCCGCCTACCTGACGCTTTACACCATGCAGCAGGTGGTCGATCACGGTACCGCGCGCGCGCTGGGTGCCAAATATCCTCGCGCCAGCCTGGCGGGTAAAACCGGTACCACCAATAACCTGGTGGACAGCTGGTTTGCCGGTATTGATGGCAAAGAGGTGGCGATCACCTGGATTGGCCGTGATAACAACCAGCCGACCAAGGTCTATGGCTCAAGCGGTGCCATGCAGCTCTACCAGCGCTATCTGGCTAACCAGGCGCCGATGCCGCTGCAGCTGACGCCGCCGGAAGATATCGCGCCGATGAGCGTTGATTCTGCCGGCAACTTTGTCTGCGGCAGTGCCAGCAGCAGCTGGCGTACCCTGCCGGTCTGGACCACCGATGCTGAGGCGCTGTGTCAGCAACAGCAGCAGCAGATTCAGCAGCAGCAGCAGATGTTGCAGCAGCAGAATAGCCAGCAGCAACCGCAGCAGGGTCAGCCACAGCAGCAAAATGAGCAGAAGGACAGCGATGGCGTAGCGGGCTGGATTAAAGATATGTTCGGCAAGTAACAGCGATTGTTGATTGTAAAAAAAGCCGGGAAACCGGCTTTTTTTATCTCTGTTATTCAGAATTTGTGTCGAATAGCGGCTATTTTAGTTAATTGATTACGTTACTGTTTTTGATTTTGAGTGCCAAAAGAGTCCAAATAGATCTAATAAAAAATAAAATGAGATCTGCATATCTTTTTTTGCATTGCCTTTCAGTGAGGATAAGCCTGCTTTTACTCATAAAAAGGAATTTCAATGAAACTTAATGCGTTATATTCCAGCCTGATGTTAGGCGGTGCTTTACTCACCGCACTCTCCGCACAGGCTGACAACACCAGCGTTACTCCTTTCCACACCGCAGCTCAGGCTGTCGACAGCCAGTACTACCTGCCACCACCGCCAAAAGAGGGCAGCTCCGCGTATTCCTATGACAAGGCGGCTTATGAAAAAGGCTACGCGATGAAGGGCTCGCCGCGCTGGCAGCAAGCCACTCAGGATGCCAACCTGCACGTCGAGAATATTGCCAAAATCTTCTCGCCAGTGCTTGGGGTCACTATCAGTCCAGATGAAACCCCTGCGACCTGGAGCATGCTGCAGAAGCTGCTGATCCTCGGCGGTGCTTACGCGCCGGACGGGGCGAAAAACTACTATATGCGCACCCGTCCTTTTGTGGTGTTCAACCATCACACCTGCCAGCCCGCCGATGAACCGGCGCTGCGTAAAAATGGCTCATACCCCTCCGGCCACACCACCTACGGCACGCTGCTGGCGCTGGTGCTGTCGCAGGCAAAACCCGAGCGGGCGAAGGAGCTGGCGGAGCGCGCCTGGGAATTCGGGCAGAGCCGGGTGATTTGTGGCGCGCACTGGCAAAGCGATGTCAATGCCGGGCGTTACGTCGGGGCGATCGAGTATGCTCGTCTGCAAACGATTCCTGCTTTTCTCCAGCAGGAAAAACTGGTCAAAGCTGAGCTGAACGCGGGCTCCGGCCAGTAAACTGCACGCAGTAAAACAGGCAAAGCGGCTCAGGGTAGCCGCTTTTTAGATCAACTTTTCTTTTGCTTCATCCTGCATTATCTGCCCGACATGGAACTTGCCATGGATAAAGGATGAGCGAAACGACAATGAATGTTTATGCGGTTTCCAGAACGATCAGCCGTTATTTTCCTCTGTTGCTGGCCGCAAACTGCTTTGCCACCACCACCACGCTTACCGTCAATGCGCATGATGCGCCGCCACAGGAGGATGCGTGGGGCCCTGCCGCAACCATCGCCGCAAAACGCAGTGCCAGCGGCAGTAAAACCGATACGGCGCTAGAAAAAATTCCTCAGTCGGTTTCGGTGGTGACCGCTGCAGAGCTGCAGCGCATGCAGCCACAGTCGGTCAAAGAAGCCCTCAGCTACACCCCCGGTGTGACGGTGAACGCCAGCGGCAGTGCCAATCTGTTTGATAATGTCGCGATCCGCGGCTTTGGTGGGCAGCAAAATATCAACGAGTATCTGGACGGCATCAAATTGCAGGGCGACAGTTATTCACTGGCCGCCATTGACCCTTACATGCTGGAGCGCGTCGAAGTCCTGCACGGGCCTGCCTCAGTGCTGTATGGCAAGAGCAGCCCCGGCGGGCTAATTTCGCTGGTCAGCAAACAGCCGCTGGGAGAGCGCCTGCGCGAGATCCAGTTTCAGATGGGTAACCAGAATCTGTATGAGACCGGCTTCGATTTTAGCGATACTGTCGATGATGACCCGCGCTATAGCTGGCGGTTGACCGGGCTGGCCCGCAGTAACGATGCGCAGCAGGTGAATGCGCGCGAGAAGCGCTATGCGGTTGCGCCTTCCTTTCGCTGGCAGCCAAATGCGCACACCAGCCTGACGCTGTTAACCCAATTTCAGCACGAACCCGAATCAGGCTATAACGGCTGGCTGCCCCGTCAGGGCACGGTGGACCCGTTTGTCACTGCGGATGGTAAGCAGCATAAACTGTCGACCCGGTTTAGCGATGGCGAGCGCAGCGGGCGCTATCAGCATACGCAGAACCTGGCTGGCTATCGCCTGATACACGATCTCAGCGATAACTGGCAGGTGCGGCAGAATGTGCGCTATATGCATCTTGACTCGCACAGCACCGGCTTCAACGGCATCGGGTATATTGCGCCGCAAACCCTGATGCGCTCTTCAGCGCATTTTGACGAGCGGCTGAGCAATATCGATGTCGATACCCAGATGGAAGGGAAAGTCGCCAGCGGTCCGCTGGATCACCGCCTGCTGTTTGGCGTCGACTATATGCACATGCGCGATGATATAAACGGCTTTTATGGTTTCGCCGATCCGCTGGATCTGCTCGACCCGCATTATGGCAATGACAGCATCCCGGAATTGGGGCGGATGCCGCAAAAAATGCTGGATCGCCAGCAGCAAACCGGGATCTACGCGCAGGATCAGGCGCAGTGGCGGCGGTGGGTGGTGACGTTAGGCGGACGTTATGACTGGGCGATGACCTCCGCCTTTGACCGGGTTGCGCACAGCACCAACCGTCGTCACGATCGGCAGTTTAGCTGGCGCGGCGGGGTAAATTATCCGTTTGATAACGGTATTGCACCTTACTTTAGCTTCAGCGAATCTTTTCAACCGACATCCGGCAGCGATGTCCATCATCAGACCTTTTCACCTTCACGCGGCAAGCAGTATGAGCTCGGCCTGAAGTTTGTGCCGCAGGATCGCCCGATTGTGCTGACGGCGGCGCTGTTTCAGCTGGTGAAAAATAAAAATCTGGTGGTGGATACCAGCGTCGGTGCCGGAATGGGGATGGGGTCTTTCAGCAAGCAGGCGGGTAAAACGCGATCGCGCGGCCTGGAGCTTGAGGCTAAAGCGGCGGTAAACCTCAACCTCAATTTGAGCGCCTCCTATACCTTTACTGACGTGCGCTACGCGCGAGACGGCAGCGAGCAGTCAGACCGCCGCCCGTATCAGATACCCGCCAATATGGCCTCTTTATGGGCTGACTATACCTTCCACCAGACGGCGTTGAGCGGCCTGACGCTGGGCAGCGGCGTGCGCTATGTCGGCAGCAGCTGGGGCGATACGGCCAACAGCTTCAAGGTTAAACCCTATACGCTGGTGGATGCGGTAATGCGTTACGATCTGGCGCGTGTTGGCTTACCCGGTTCAAATGTAGCGTTAAATATTAATAACTTACTCGATCGTCATTATGTGGCGAGCTGCATGTCCGGCTATGCCTGCTACTGGGGGCGAGACCGCCGTATCATCGCCACCATGACCTTCCGCTATTAAATAATTCCTGACCTTGCGCAAAATTCCGCGTGCCGCTGACGGGTAAACTCTGCCCGCAGCCGCGCCGGGCGTGGCTTTTCCCTTGCGAAAGCTGCTTCGTTTCGCATATTATCCGAGCGTTATAATAATAATTATCGTTTCGTTTCACATTCAACAATCCTTGTTCAGAGAAAGCTCAATGGCCAACACGCGCAATTTTTCCACTGATTTCAATACCGTAAAGACGGCGAAACGCCAGCTGGCAGTCTTGGTTGCCTTGTCCCTGACCAGCGGCGCTGCCTTTGCCGCTGACGACACCATTACCGTAAACGCTAATGCCAGCAGCGCGCCGCAGGAGAGTCCGTGGGGGCCAGCGCCAACCATCGCCGCTAAAACCAGCGCCACCGCTACCAAAACTGCGACGCCAATTGAGAAAAACCCACAGTCGGTTTCCGTGGTCACCAGCCAGGAGATGCAGACGCATCAGCCGCTGTCGGTGAAAGAAGCGCTGGGCTACACCACCGGCGTAATGGTGGGCAACCGCGGTGCCTCCAACGTGATTGATGCGCTCTCTATTCGCGGCTTTAGCGAAACCAATACCAACCAGTATCTTAACGGCCTGAAATTGCAGGGTGATAACTACTCTGAATTTGCCATTGACCCTTACTTCCTTGAGCGCGTCGAGCTGATGCGCGGACCGACCTCGGTGCTGTACGGAAAAAGTAACCCGGGCGGTATCGTGGCAATGGTCAGCAAGCGGCCAACCACGGAGACCCTGCGTGAAGTGCAGTTCCAGATGGGTAGCGATAACCTGTTTTCCACCGGCTTTGACTTCGGCGGTGCGCTGGATGATAACGAAGCGTTTTCTTACCGCCTGACCGGCCTGGCGCGCAGCGCCGATGCGCAGCAGCAGATGAACAAAGAGAAGCGCTACACCATTGCGCCATCGTTCAGCTGGCAGCCGGATGAAAACACCCATTTCACCTTCCTGAGCTATTTCCAGAACGAGCCGGAAACCGGCTACTACGGCTGGCTGCCGCGTGAAGGCACGGTAGTGCCCATTACCGATGCCAACGGCAATCAGCATAAGCTGCCAACCGATTTTGATGAGGGTGAAGCGAGCAATAAAATCTCGCGCAACACTAAAATGGTGGGCTACAGCTTTGACCACGCGTTCAACGATACCTGGACCGTGCGCCAGAACCTGCGTTACGCACAGATGCGTACTGATTACCTCAGCATCTATGGCAACGGCCTGAATACGGCAAACAACACTATCGATCGCGGTTACGCACATTCGCAGGAAAAGCTGAACCAGTTTGCCGTGGATACTCAGGCACAGGCGAAGTTTGCTACCGCGCAGCTGGACCATACGCTGCTGATGGGCGTGGATTACCAGCGTTCGCGTAACGATATCGATGCCATCTTTGGCGCTGCTGCTCCGCTGGATGCACTCAATCCGGTGTATGGTAACGACCAGCCAACGGCGCTGTATAACCCGTACCAGTATCTGAATAAGCAGGAACAGACCGGTCTGTACGCGCAGGATCAGATGGAGTGGGACCGCTGGGTGCTGACGCTGGGCGGGCGCTACGATTACCTCACCATGTCTGCCTTTGACCGTAACGGCAGCGAGAATAAAACCCACGACCAGGCCTTCACCTGGCGCGGCGGCGTTAACTACGTCTTCGATAACGGTATCGCCCCTTACTTCAGCTACAGCGAGTCGTTTATCCCGAATACCGGCACCACGCTCGGCGGCGAAACTTTCCAGCCATCGCGCGCCAAACAGTATGAAGCCGGGGTGAAATACGTACCGAAAGATCGTCCCATCGTGCTGACCGGGGCAATCTACCAGCTGACCAAAAACAACAATCTGATGGGTGACCCGACGGCACCGCTGTTCAGCGTGCAGGGCGGCGAAATCCGCTCACGCGGCTTTGAATTTGAAGCCAAGGCCGCCGTCAATGCCAACGTCAACGTGACGGCTTCTTACAGCTATACCGATGCGCAATACACCGAAGACAACTATCTGCGTGGTAAAACCCCGGTGCAGGTGCCGAAGCATATGGCTTCACTGTGGGGGGATTACACCTTCCACGAAACGGCGCTCTCCGGCCTGACGCTGGGTACCGGTCTGCGTTACGTCGGTGAGAGCAAAGGTCTGTATCGCCACCAGGACAGCAACGGTGCTAACCAGGATCAGAACTTCGACGTCGCGGGCTATACGCTGGTGGATGCGGTCGTGAAATACGATCTGGCACGCTTTGGCCTGCCGGGTTCATCGGTGGGGGTTAACGTCAATAACCTGTTTGACCGCGAGTATGTGGCCAGCTGCTACCGCGAGCACGCCTGCTACTGGGGCGCGGAACGTCAGATTGTGGGTACCGCCACCTTCCGTTTCTAACTCTCTTATCGGGCGCGGTACGCTGCGCCCGCCAATCAGAAGAAAACCATGCCACATCAGTCTGCTACAGAAACCACCTTCACCCTGGATAACGTCAGCTTTGCCGTACCGGGCAGAACCCTGTTACAGCCCTTGTCGCTGGCCTTTCCCGCCGGAAAAGTGTGTGGCCTGATCGGCCATAACGGCTCCGGAAAATCGACGCTGTTGAAAATGCTCGGTCGCCACCATGCGGCATCAGCAGGGCAGGTGCGACTTAACCAGCAGCCGCTCGACAGCTGGAGCAGCAAAGCCTTTGCCCGCGAAGTGGCGTATCTGCCGCAGCAGCTTCCCGCTGCGGAAGGGATGACGGTACGCGAGCTGGTGGCGATTGGACGTTATCCGTGGCACGGCGCGCTAGGGCGCTATGGCGCGGAGGATCGTCAGCGTGTTGATGAAGCGATTGCGCTGGTCGGCCTGAAACCGTTGGCCAGCCGTCTGGTCGACAGCCTCTCCGGCGGCGAGCGTCAGCGCGCATGGATTGCCATGCTGGTTGCACAGAACAGCCGCTGTCTGCTGCTGGATGAACCGACCTCGGCTCTGGACATCGCCCATCAGGTTGACGTGCTGGCGCTGATCCAGCGTCTCAGCCGTGAACGGGGCCTGACGGTGATCGCGGTGCTGCACGATCTCAATATGGCGGCCCGCTACTGCGATCATATGGTGGCGCTGCGCCACGGTGAGATGATCGCCCAGGGCGAGCCGCAGGCGATCATGCAGGGTGACGTGCTGGGGGAAATTTATGGTATCCCGATGGGTATTTTACCGCACCCGAATGGCGGCGCGCCGGTGAGTTTTGTTTACTAAGGGTTGGATGTTGTGATGCCGGATATTTCGCGTCGCCGTCTGCTGACGGCACTGGCCTGTTCCCCGCTGCTGGCCCAGCTTCCCCGCTCTGCATATGCTGCTGATGAGCAGCGCATTATTGCGCTGGAGTGGCTCCCGCTCGAACTGCTGATGGCGCTTGGCGTGACGCCCACTGGCGCGTCTGAACTGCACGGTTATCGCAACTGGGTGGGGGAGCCGGTCCTGCCGCCGTCGGTGGTGGATGTGGGGCTGCGTAGCGAACCGAACCTTGAACTCATCACCCAGCTGAAGCCCTCGCTGATCCTCTTTTCACAAGGTTATGGCCCGGACCCGACACGTTTTCAGCGCATCGCGCCGGGCATGGGCTTCACCTTTAACGACGGTAACGGCAAGCCGCTGACCAGCGCCCGTCAGTCGCTGATGGCGCTGGCGCAGCGCATCAACCGCGTGCCGCAGGCTGAAGCCCATCTGGCCGAACTGGATGCACTGATCGCGCGCGTGAAGGCCCGCCTGGCCCGCCGCCAGCAGCGGCCTCTGCTGCTGATGTCTATTCTCGACCCGCGTCATGCGATTGTCTTCACCGCCAACGGCCTGTTCCAGCAGGTGATGGATGCGCTGGGGCTGGTGAATGCATGGCAGGGGGAGACCACCTTTTGGGGAAGTGCGGTGATTGGAATTGAACGACTGGCAGATCGGCACGATGTTGAGGCGATCTGCTTCGAGCACGGCAATGCAAATTTGATGAAACAGGTCACTGCCTCCGACCTGTGGCGTTCGATGCCCTTTGTGCGCGCGCAGCGCTTCACCGAAGTGCCGCGCGTCTGGTTCTATGGGGCGACGCTCTCGGCGATGCAGCTGCTCTACACGCTTGACCGCGTGCTGGGAGGGGAGTGATGCGCCAGTACCGTTTACCGATCGCGCTGCTGCTGCTGCTGTTTATCGCCGCGCTGGCGCTAACGCTCACCAACCTGCAACACCAGCTGCCTGCCGAACAGTGGCTGACGGCGCTGCGCGCGCCGGATATGAACAATATCGAGCAGATGGTATTCCACTACAGCCTGCTGCCGCGCCTGTCGCTGTCGCTGCTGGCCGGCGCCGGGCTGGGGCTGGTGGGGCTGCTGTTCCAGCAGGTGCTGCGCAATCCGCTGGCGGAACCGGCGACGCTGGGCGTGGCGAGCGGGGCGCAATTGGGCATTACCGTGGTGACGCTGTGGAGCGTGCCGGGCGGCATGCTGACGCAGCAGCTGGCGGCGACCTTTGGTGCCATCGCGGTTGGCGTGGTGGTGTTTGGCGTGGCGTGGGGCAAACGGATGTCGCCGGTAACGCTGATCCTCGCCGGGCTGGTGCTGTCGCTCTACTGCGGCGCGGTGAATCAGATCTTCGCTATCTTCAATCATGACCAGCTGCAAAACATGTTTCTGTGGAGCACCGGATCGCTGAACCAGATGGACTGGAGCAACGTCGAGTTCCTCTGGCCGCGCCTGCTGGGCGGTGTCCTGCTGACGCTGCTGCTGCTGCGCCCGATGACCCTGATGGGGCTGGACGACGGCGTGGCGAAAAATCTTGGCCTGGGGATTTCGCTGGCGCGCTTTGCGGTGCTGGCGCTGGCTATTCTGATCAGTGCCTCGCTGGTTAATGCCACCGGGATTATCGGCTTTATCGGCCTTTTCTCGCCGCTGCTGGCGAAAATGCTCGGCTTCCGCCGTCTGTTTGGTCGCCTGCTGGTGGCGCCGCTGATTGGTGCGCTGCTGCTGTGGCTGGCGGACCAGAGCGTGCTGTGGCTGGCGGATAAAATGGGCGAGATCTCCACCGGCACGGTGACGGCGGTGATCGGGGCGCCGCTGCTGCTGTGGCTATTGCCGCGCCTGCGCACCGGTTCGCTGCCGCCGGCGATGAATCAGGGTGATAACGTTCCTGCCGAGCGCCACCGCGTGCTGTGGTGGGCGCTGCTGGGCGGCGGCGTACTGCTGCTGCTGAGTGCGGTGGCGCTGAGCTTTGGCCGCGACGCGCACGGCTGGGTGTGGGCGAGCGGGGATCTGTGGCATCAGCTGCTGCCGTGGCGCGCGCCGCGTATGCTGGCGGCGCTGGCCACCGGGATGATGCTGGGCGTGGCGGGCTGCGTGGTGCAGCGCCTGACCGGTAATCCAATGGCCAGCCCGGAAGTGCTGGGCATCAGCTCCGGCGCGGCGTTTGGCGTGGTGATTATGCTGTTTATCGTGCCGGGTGATGCCTTTGGCTGGCTGCTGCCGGCCGGTAGCCTCGGCGCGGCGGTGACGCTGCTGATTATCTCGATTGCCGCCGGACGCGGCGGTTTCTCCCCCGAGCGCATGCTGCTGGCCGGGATGGCGTTGAGCACGGCGTTTGCCACGCTGCTGATGCTGCTGCTGGCGAGCGGCGACCCGCGGATGGCTGGCCTGCTGACGTGGATTTCCGGTTCGACCTATCAAATCGATGCGCTGCAGGCGAAGCGAACGCTGATCATTGCCGCCATCCTGCTGGCGCTGGTGCCGCTGTGCCGCCGCTGGCTGACCATTCTGCCGCTGGGGGGCGCGACGGCACGTGCCGTCGGCGTGGCGCTGACGCCATCGCGCCTGGCGCTGCTGCTGCTGGCGGCCTGCCTGACGGCGGCGGCCACGCTGACTATCGGCCCGCTGAGTTTTGTCGGCCTGATGGCCCCGCATATTGCGCGCATGCTCGGCTTCCGCCGGGCGCTGCCGCAGCAGGTGATGGCGGCGCTGTTGGGAGGTGGACTGATGGTGGCGGCAGACTGGTGCGGCAGGATGCTCTCCTTCCCGGATCAGATCCCGGCCGGATTGCTGGCGACCTTTATTGGCGCACCGTACTTTATCTATCTGTTGCGCAAGGTATAAAAAAAGGTCAGGCATGCCTGACCTTCTCGGATGTTGTCCGGGCGGGGCATGCCCCGCCCGGAGATTACCGTTTGAGCCCCGCGGCCCATGGCATGGTGGTTTACAGTTTCGCGAAGCTACGACGTGCCGCGTCGATGGTGCGCTGAATATCTTCCGGGCTGTGCGCCAGCGACATAAAGCCGGCCTCAAATGCGGACGGGGCCAGATAAACTCCCTCCTCCAGCATCAGATGGAAGAAACGCTTAAAGCGCTCAACGTCGCACTGCTGCACGTCGGCATAATGAGTCACGCTGTCGGCGTCGGTGAAGAACAGGCCGAACATGCCGCCAACGTGGTTAATCACCAGCGGGACATTCTCCTCTTTCGCTGCCGCCAGCAGGCCGTCAGCCAACCGGGTGGTCAGCTCGGTCAGGGTTTGATGCGTACCGGTGCGCGCCACTTCGGTCAGACAGGCGAAGCCTGCGGCCATGGCGATCGGGTTGCCGGACAGCGTACCCGCCTGGTAAACCGGGCCTGTAGGCGCCAGCGCTTCCATCACTTCACGACGGCCGCCAAAGGCACCTACCGGCATGCCGCCGCCGATGATTTTGCCGAGGCAGGTCAGGTCCGGCTCCACGCCGTAATAAGCCTGCGCCCCCGCCAGCGCTACGCGGAAGCCGGTCATGACTTCATCGATGATCAGCAGCGCACCAAACTCATCGCACAGCGCACGCAGGCCCGGCAGGAACTCCGGCAGCGGCGGAATGCAGTTCATGTTGCCGGCGACCGGCTCAACGATGATGCAGGCCACTTCCTGCGGATACTGCTCAAAGGCCGCGCGTACGGAGTCGAGGTCGTTGTAAGTGCAGGTCAGCGTATGTTTGGCAAAGTCCGCCGGCACGCCAGGGGAGTTAGGCTGGCCGAGAGTCAGGGCGCCGGAACCCGCCTTTACCAGCAGGCAGTCAGCGTGGCCGTGGTAGCAGCCTTCGAACTTGATGATTTTATCGCGATGGGTAAAGCCGCGCGCCAGACGAATCGCACTCATGGTGGCTTCAGTCCCGGAGTTCACCATGCGCACCATATCCATGGTCGGCACCAGCTCGGTGACCAGCGCCGCCATTTTCACTTCCATCTCGGTGGGAGCGCCGAAGCTCAGGCCGCGTTCAGCCGCTTCAATCACCGCGTTGCGGATGGCGGGGTGGTTGTGCCCCAGTACCATCGGGCCCCAGGAGCCGACATAGTCGATATAGGCTTTACCGTCTGCATCGAACAGATAAGCCCCGTCAGCGCGTTCGATAAACAGCGGTACGCCACCCACGCCGTTAAAGGCTCGCACTGGCGAGTTGACGCCGCCGGGAATTAACTGCTGCGCCTGAGCGTACAGGTTTTCAGACTTACTCATGGAACCGCTCCTGATCATTCATTAAAAAACCCGTCTATTCTAAGGTAACTTCGCGAGTCAGCCAAAGGCTGTTGCTGATTCTGACACGATTAGAGAGAAATTAAGCGCGGGCTTTACTGGCGAGAACAGGTAAGATATTGACCAATCTTTACAATAAAATGAATGGCCTATGACTCAGCACTCCACCTCAACTGATGATTTGCACGTGGTGCCTGCCCGGCGCGGCGACTTTCTGCGCCTGCTGCTGCGGCGCGATAAAACGCCGCTGGCGGTGCTGGTGATGGCCGGAATTGCCGGAACCCTGACCGGCCTGGTCGGCGTTGGTTTTGAACACGCGGTGAACTGGATTATCGGCCAGCGCGTCGGGCTGCTGGCGTCATTCAGCCAGCATCCGCTGGTGATGTACCCGCTGGCGTTTATCATTTCCGCCCTGCTGGCGGCGGTTGGCTATGGTCTGGTGCGCGCGTTCGCCCCTGAAGCCGCAGGTTCCGGGATCCCGGAAATCGAAGGTGCGCTGGAGGAGCTGCGCCCGGTGCGCTGGTGGCGGGTCATTCCAGTGAAGTTTATCGGCGGGATGGGGACGCTCGGCGCCGGGATGGTGCTGGGCCGGGAAGGCCCGACGGTGCAGTTGGGTGGCAATATCGGCCGTATGCTGCTGGATATCTTCCGCATGAAGAGTACCGAAGCGCGGCACTCGCTGCTGGCGACGGGGGCGGCGGCGGGGCTGTCGGCGGCGTTTAACGCACCGCTGGCCGGTATCCTGTTTATTATCGAAGAGATGCGCCTGCAGTTTCGCTATAGCCTGATCTCGATTAAGGCGGTGTTTATCGGGGTGATTATGTCGAGCATCGTGTTCCGGGTGTTTAACGGCGACCGGGCGGT